>JAWLGI010000013.1:0-39494 GCA_041685125.1 Marivita sp.
CGACGAGATAGACAAGCGTATTGACCATCCATCTGATCAGGGCCGCTTCGCCTTCCGGGTCGACGCCAAGACGTTCACACACCTTGGTTCCCGGCCATAGAAATGCTTCGGACAATGTCATTTCGGGCCTCTCTGTTTTTCGATGCTTCGATACGCACCGCTACTCTTGTTAATTATGTATTTCAAAAGCCAAATATAACCCGTCCCGGTTTTTTGGCTGATCGGCGCATGCGATTTTTTTGCCCCGCGCGACGGGGCGAAATCAGCCGGGCCCCGATTCTGCCTCCGAGGCTGGCCAAAGGTCCGACATCAGGATCGTGCGCCCATCCGGCTGGACCACCCGCACGTGATCGCGCCGCATCAGGCGCGGTTCAGCCACGCCCACCGAATGGGCAATGGTTTCGACCTCCTTGATGATCTCCTTTGCATAGGCCGCGACCCGGATCTCCTTGTCCTCGACCACCAGACCCGCCTGGAAACGCGGGTTGTGCGTCGTGACCCCGGTGGGGCAGGTGTTTCGGTTGCATTTGAGCGCCTGGATGCAGCCCAGCGAAAACATGAAGCCCCTCGCATTGGTCACGAAATCCGCCCCGGTCGCCAGCGCCCAGGCCACGTCACCGGGAT
The DNA here is from genome assembly GCA_041685125.1 of Marivita sp. Lineage (GTDB taxonomy): Bacteria > Pseudomonadota > Alphaproteobacteria > Rhodobacterales > Rhodobacteraceae > Marivita. The sequence continues at coordinate 625 of JAWLGI010000013.1, forward strand.
TGACGAGCTTGCCGCTCGCCACCAGCGGCACGCGCGCGCGCAGACCGCTGGCATTGCGCAGATTGGCCACCATCGGAAGCGCTTCGCGGATGCTCATGCCCACAAGGTCGATCAGCGGCATCGGCGCGGCGCCCGTGCCACCCTCGCCCCCGTCCAGCGTGATGAAATCCGGGGCCGAGTCCTCTCCCCGATCGCGGATCGCGTCGAACAGCCCGGCCACGCCCTGCTCGGAACCGACACACATCTTGATCCCGGTCGGCTTGCCCGTGACCTCGCGCACCCGGTCGATCATGTCCAGAAGGTCGCTCCATTCGTCCACTTCGACATGCCGGTTGGGCGAGATGCTGTCTTGTCCCACCGGAATGCCGCGCACCCGGGCGATCTCTGGCGTGACCTTGTCCCCCGGCAGAATGCCGCCTTTTCCGGGCTTCGCGCCCTGGCTCAGCTTGATCTCGAACATGCGCACGGTGGTATGCGCCGCCACGGCGCGCAGCTTGTCTTCGTCCAGGGTCCCGTCCGCATCGCGCACACCGTATTTCGCCGTGCCGATCTGGAAGACGATGTCGCAGCCGCCCTCGAGGTGATATTCGGACAACCCGCCTTCGCCGGTGTTCATCCACAGACCCGCCCGCCTGGCCCCGCGGCTCAGCGCCCGCACCGCCGGCCTGGAAATCGCGCCATAGCTCATCCCCGAAATATTGAAGAACGATGTCGCGGTATAGGGCACACGCGCGCCCGGCCCGATCACCATGGGTCCGGAACTGGCGAACTGGTCATCCACCGGTGGAAACGCCGCGTTCACGAAAAGCGGCGTCCCCGCGATCCCGGTATTCCGGGTCGATCCGAAGGCAACCATGCTGCCATGCCCATGGGAAGATCGCTTCACCCACTCCCTCTGGGCGCGGTTGAACGGCAACTCCTCTCGGTCCATCGCAAAGAAATACTGGCGGAAGAACTCGCCAAGCGTGGAAAACAGCCCCCGGAACCGCCCCAGGACCGGATAATTGCGCCGGATCGCGTCGCTGGTCTGGGTCCGGTCGATCACGCCCAGAACCACCGCCACCAAAAGGGCGACCCCGATCACCCCAACCAGAAGAACCGCCAGCAACTGCAACGCATACATCACGACGCCCATAACACCTCACCTTTGCCAAGACCGCCAGACAGACCCCGAATGCTGTCCGCACCGTCTGCCACAAAAGCACATCCCGCGAAACGCCCACAGGGCGAATTCGCCCCAAAAAGGCGCCAGACGATAACGCAAGACTGACAGGTTATCACAACAAGTTAACTTGAAACCGCGAGAGCCTCCGGCTTAGCCCGCGCGCCGGCATGGTCAAGCGGCATCGGCGGAAACCCCCGCAGATCCAAACCGGTCCCGGGGGCGTTAAAGCTGTGGATGTGCAAAACACATCGTAACTTTTCGAAAGGACGACCAACATGTTTCGTAAGACAACACTCGCCCTGACAACCGCAGCCTCCATGATCGCCAGCACCGCGTTCGCCGGCGGCCACACAAAGGATATCGTCGACACCGCCGTCGAGGCCGGAAACTTCACGACACTTGTCGCCGCTGTCGAAGCGGCCGACCTTGTCGAGACGCTCAAGAGCGAAGGACCGTTCACCGTCTTCGCACCGACCGACGACGCCTTTGCCGCCCTGCCCGAGGGCACGGTCGAGGAACTGCTGATGCCCGAGAACAAGGATCAGCTCACGTCGATCCTGACCTACCACGTCGTGCCGGGCAAGGTGATGTCCACCGACCTCTCCGACGACATGGAAGCCGAAACCGTGCAGGGCGATACCGTGACGATCGACCTCGATGACGGCGTGATGGTGGACGGGGCCAACGTGACCACAGCCGATATCGAAACCTCGAACGGCGTCATCCACGTGATCGACGCCGTGATCATGCCGGACATGTAATCCCGCGGATCACAAACAGATCAGGGCGGCCCATGGGTCGCCCTTTTTGCCGGCCGCAATCCTTTCCAAAATCCAAATGCACCGGTCCGCGCAACACCCCCCGGACTGCGTCTATACTGCCCGCCTCACGATGAAAGGGCAGACCATGCAACATGACATACAGACCATCACGCTCACCGATATCGACGCCGACGCCCTGCCAAGGGACCGCGTCGCACAGGACCCGCAGGCCGATGCCGAACTGCAAATGTCGATCCTCCGCCACGGCCTCAGACAACCGATCGAGCTTTGGCCACGCCCCGACAGCCCGGGCCGCTACGGGCTGATCTCGGGCCATCGCCGCCTCTCTGCGCTGCGCGCGCTCGAATTCGAAACCGTCCCGGCCTTCGTGCGCAACCCGGAAAGCGTCGCCGATGCGCTCGCGGTCATGGTTACGGAAAACGAAATCCGCACACAGATCTCGCCCTGGGAAAAGGGAAAGCTGCTCCAGACCTGCCTTCACGATCGGCTCTTCGACACGCCGGACGCCGCCATAGACGCGCTCTTCCCGGCGCTCTCGCGCCAGAAACGTGGCAGGCTGCGCAGCATCATGCTGGTGGTCGACAGCTTCGATGGTCTTTTCACCACGCCCGAAGCCCTGTCGACAGCCCGGATCGAACAGCTCGCCTCGGCCCTGCGCGCCGGATGGGAGGATCTGCTGCTGCACGCCCTGCCACCCGCACAGATGAACGCCCTGGCCTCGCAATGGGCCGCGTTGGAACCCGTGCTGATCGAGGCACTGTCACCGGAGCACGGCTCCGCGGCCCCCGGCACCCGGCGCGCTCCGCGCCGCATGGTCGAATTGCGCCGCGGGCTGACCATCCGCCGCGAACTCACCCGCTCGGGATGGGTGCTGCGCTTCACCGGTCCCGATGCCCGATCACCGGGCCTGATCGACGACGTCATGGATTACGTCGAACAGATGTTTGCCCCGCAATAAACCGGGCCGGGTGGGCGGCATCGCCCACCCTCGGCTTGCAGTCCCGCCCGCGTCGTCTAGGGTCTGGCCATGTTCGATAGCCTGCGCCAAAAGGGATTTGACATCGCCGCCCGCAATCACGCGGCGGCGATCCTTTCCGTCGATTTCCCGCGTATCGCCGGAGAGCTGGAAACCGCGCTGCACGACCTGTCGATTCCGGCGGAAGAACTGATCGGATCGGGCGGCGGCGAAGCGGCCTCGACCCAGCGCCTGCGCAAACGGCTTTATGCCGAACACTGGCCCAAGCATAATTTCGATTTCCGCCTGATCGTCGACGGGCACGAAACCGTGTCCAACAGCCACGAGATCGACCATGTCCGCCGCACCGAGGCCGGGACAATCGCCCTCGAAATCGAATGGAACAACAAGGACCCGTTCTTCGACCGCGATCTCGAGAATTTCCAAAGGCTGCACGCCCAGTCGGCGATTTCCGTAGGCATCCTTATCACGCGCGGCGCCAGCCTGCAGGACGATATGCGCGGCATCATTCGCCGCTGCATCGAAAAACACGGTGTCCAGGATGAGCCCGACATGGTGTCACGGTTCGGCATGAAGGATCGCACGACGCGCCAACGCGACAAGGTGCAACGGCTGACCGACCAGCAAACACCCTTTGCCGAAGCGTTCTCGAAACAGTTCGTCAGCGACAAGTTCGGCGCGGCGACCACCCATTGGCAAAAACTCGAAGACCGGATCGACCGCGGCGTCGGCAACCCCTGCCCGCTGCTGCTCATCGGCCTGCCCGCCACGATCGTTGCCGAATAGCGCGGCGGGTCACCGGACACCCGCCCCTGCTTCTTCTCTTTTTCAAATATGCCGGCGCCACCAGAGACGAAAACGCACCGCATCTCATCCGGGTGTCACCGTCGACACGCGCAATCCGTCCAGGGATTGCGTCCGAATTTTCTAAAATTCGGGTCCGCGCCGCCACACCGACCAGCTGCGCTTATTCCGCGGCGACCCCGGAATTGTGCTTGTAGGTTTTCCATGTGGGCTTGTAATCGTCGCTCGCCTGGTTGCCCCAAACGGTCCAGCCCGGGCGCACACCACGCCCGAAAAGCTCCAGATACGGCCCCCAGGAGCAATTCTCGATGATCGTGTATTGCTCATCCGGTTTGCGGCTATGCTCGCGCTTGCGCGTCTTGAGCACATCTCCATCAGGCTCGTCGGCCTCGATGTAGTTCACCTGGCTGCGCCCCGGTCCCAGGGTGCGCACATCCTTGCCACGGACACCGAACAGCAGGATCTCGGTCACGTTGCGGAAATAGAAGCCGACGCCGCGCCCATCCGGGCCGCCATCCTTGCGCACCTTTTCCCAGACGATATTCGACTTGTATTCGAAGCCCCAGGCGTTCAGCACCTGCAACCCTTCCGGCAACAGCGCATTCGGCACCCAGAGATAGCAATGTGCCCGATCCTCCAGATGCGCGGCCACCGGCAGCGCGCAAATCTCCTCCAGTGTCATTGTCGGATAGCGCGCCAGCCGTTTATGTTCGGGTGCCACCTTGCCGGTCCGGTTCTGGAACCGCCAGGGCGGGTCGGCCATGACGGTGGCAAAACGGTCGTCGCCAAGAAAATCGCGCAGATCGTCCACAGCAGTCATGACTCACCTCTCGTTGTGGGTTCGTTCCTGTCTAGATCAATATTTTGTATCGGGCAAACAAAGATGCGTCCTCCTGAAGGCCAGTAAAGCCGGAAAGGTCCTAACATTGCGCTAACGCGGCAGGACTCATGCCAGAGGCTTTGCAAAACGCCATCGCCCGGCACGACGGAAATCCTTAACACTTTCTGAATCAGCCTCCATAACCCATTGATTTTTCTTGCCTGACGCATTGTCCCACGCATGGGACGTAAAAAAGGCGGGGCAAAACCCCGCCTTGTCTCGCTGCAAGATCAACGATCCTAGTGGACGACCGCATCATCCGGCCGCGGCCTGTTCGAGGCGGCGACCCGATCTCCGATGATGAGCCCGTCAGGCCCGACCGACACCGGAACGAGATCCCCGTCCGAAATATCCCCGGCCAGCAGCATCTCGGCCATCGGATCCTGGAGCGCCCGCTGGATCACCCGTTTCAGGGGTCGGGCGCCAAAGACCGGATCATAGCCTTCATCGGCCAGCCATTTCCGCGCATCATCGTCCAGCTGCAACTCGATCTTCCGTGCCGCCAGCCGTTTCAGCAGCCGCGCCATCTGGATGTCCACGATGCCGTGCATATCCTCCCGCTTGAGCCGGTCGAAGATCACGGTCTCGTCCAGACGGTTGAGGAACTCAGGCCGGAAATGCGCCCGAACCGCCTCCATCACGTCCTGTTTCGCCTGCACCGGATCCGCCCCGTCGGGCAATTGCGACAGCGCCTGCGATCCGAGGTTGGAGGTCAGCACGATCAGCGTCTGCTTGAAATCCACCGTGCGGCCCTGTCCATCGGTCAGAACCCCGTCATCCAGAACCTGGAGCAGAACGTTGAACACATCCGGGTGCGCCTTTTCGACCTCGTCGAACAGCACCACCTGGTAGGGACGCCGCCGCACGGCTTCGGTCAGGACACCGCCCTCATCATAGCCGACATAGCCCGGCGGCGCGCCGATCAGACGCGCCACGGAATGCTTCTCCATGAACTCCGACATGTCGATGCGCACCATCGCGTTGTCATCGTCAAAGAGAAACTCCGCCACCGCCTTGGTCAGCTCGGTCTTGCCCACACCGGTCGGTCCAAGAAACAGGAACGATCCAAGCGGCCGGTTCTCATCATTGAGCCCGGCACGCGCGCGGCGCACGGCGTTGGCGATGGCTTTGACAGCCTGATCCTGACCGATGACACGCTTGTGCAGACCCTCCTCCATGCGGAGTAGCTTCTCGCGCTCACCTTCCAGCATCTTCGATGTCGGGACTCCGGTCCAGCGCTCCACGACGCCAGCGATCTGTTCGGGGCGGACAGCCTCTTCGACCATCACGTCGTCATCCTGATCCTCCGCCTCCGACAGCTGCTTTTCAAGCTGCGGTATCACGCCGTAAGACAGCTCGCCGGCCTTGCCGAGGTTGCCCTCGCGCTTGGCGATTTCAAGCTCGGCCCGGGCACGATCCAGCTGTTCCTTGACATCACGGGCAGAGGCGAGCTTGTCCCGTTCGGCCTGCCATTTCGCGGTCATCTCGGAGGATTGCTCTTGCAGGTCCGCCAAATCCTTTTCCAGCTTTTCCAATCGATCCTTGGAGGCTTGATCATCCTCAAGCCGCAATGCCTCGACCTCGATCTGCTTTTGCAGAATATCGCGGTCCAGCGCGTCCAGTTCCTCTGGCTTCGAATCCACCTCCATCCTCAGACGCGAGGCAGCTTCGTCCATCAGGTCGATTGCCTTGTCCGGCAAAAAGCGGTCCGTGATATAGCGATGCGACAGGGTTGCCGCCGCAACCAAGGCACTGTCCGAAATCCGAACACCGTGGTGCAGCTCGTACTTTTCCTTGATGCCCCGCAGGATGCTGATCGTATCCTCGACCGTTGGTTCCTGCACCACAACAGGCTGGAACCGGCGGGCCAGGGCCGCATCCTTTTCCACGTGTTTGCGATACTCGTCCAGCGTGGTGGCGCCGACACAGTGCAGCTCCCCGCGTGCGAGCGCGGGTTTGAGCAGGTTGGAGGCATCCATCGCGCCATCGGCTTTCCCGGCGCCGACCAGCGTGTGCATTTCATCGATGAAGAGAATGATCTCTCCGGCCGCAGCGGTCACTTCCGACAAGATGCCCTTCAGGCGTTCCTCGAATTCACCGCGATATTTCGCACCGGCGATGAGCGCGCCCATGTCGAGCGCGAGAAGCCGCTTGTTGCGCAACGATTCAGGCACGTCACCGTCGATGATCCGAAGGGCCAGCCCCTCGGCAATCGCGGTTTTACCGACACCCGGTTCACCGATCAGGACAGGGTTGTTCTTGGTCCGGCGCGACAAAACCTGCATGGCGCGGCGAATCTCGTCGTCGCGACCGATGATCGGGTCGATCTTGCCTTCGCGCGCACGCTCCGTCAGGTCGAGCGTGAATTTCTTCAGCGCCTCGTACTGATCCTCTGCGCTGGCACTGTCTGCCGTGCGCCCTTTGCGAATGTCGTTGATCGCGGAGTTGAGCTCCTGTGCGGTGACTGCCCCCGCCTCCAAGGCCTCTTTCGCCGGGCTTTTCACCATGACGAGCGCCATGAGAATCCGCTCGACGGGAACAAAGCTGTCCCCGGCTTTCTTGGCAATCTTTTCGGCTTCATCCAAAACTTTGCCGGACGCGGAATCAAGATACACTTGCCCAGTATCGCCCGACACTTTGGGCAGTTTGGCCAGTTTCCCATCAAGCGCCTGAACAACTCTCTCCGGCGAGCCGCCTGCACGCTGGATGAGGTTGGACGCCAAGCCTTGTTCGTCGTCCATCAGCGCCTTGAGGATATGTTCCGGGGCAAGCTTCTGGTGGCTTTCCCGCATCGCAATCGTCTGGGCCGCCTGAATAAATCCGCGCGACCGCTCCGTGAACTTCTCCAAGTTCATGGCTTTCTCCTTTTGTTAAGCACCCTTTTGTCTGAAACGCCCAAGGTTGGCACGTCCCCTGACAGGGCCTTCGGTCAAAGAAATGGGGACAGGGCAGCCGAGGTTCAAGATGCGCGATCTGCGTCCACGCTCGAGACGCTATTCGAGAATGGTTTCGTTGTCCCTGTATTCCGGGCCGGACGGTGTCGGCACCACGGCGCTGTCCGTGTCGGGGTCCCCAACCTCGTCCTGCTGCATCTCGGGGGCCTCGCCGGTGTCCAGCGGGTCCGTGTCGATTTGCTGCCGCTCAGGCGCGACGGGGCCACCCGTTGGCCGCCCGATCCACAGCATTACGCCCACAATGGCGACAAAGCCCAAGGGAATCAGAACAAATAGATACCGCTTCATCGGGAGTCCCCTTGTGCCTGCGCGGTGCCGGTCTCATTGCTGATCGGACAATCCTCGGGTAACATCACGTCTGACGGCTTCGAAACGCCGTGGCCTTCGTCAACCACCGTGTTTTTCTGCGCAGTACGTATGATCCCCGTGAGGCCAGTCGCATCGGTCGTGCAGTCGATAACCGGATCAGCGTCGCGTTCGACGGGAAAGGCATCTTTGACGACTGCCGCGACCGCGAGGTTTTTGCCATGGCTATTTTTGGGGAAGTCGGACATGTCTACCTCCTTTTATAGAGGTACAACACCTGCGCCTGAAGGTTGTTCCTTGACCTGAAGTCGCACCCTTGTAAGACGGGGCAGCTTTGCCGGAGGGACCGCCAAAATGTCCGATGACCGCCTGATTGTTGCGCTCGATGTGCCAAACGCGCTGGCCGGGTTGGAATTGGCCGGCACGCTTGGTGACACGGTGTCATTCTACAAGATCGGCCTGGGGATGCTCACCGGGGGCGGCTTGGCGCTTGCCAATGAGCTCAAGCAGGATCACGGCAAACGCATATTCCTGGACATGAAGCTTTTCGACATCGGCGCAACGGTCGAAGCGGCCGTGCGCGGTTTGGCCCAGTTCGATCTGGACTTCCTGACCGTGCATGGCGATCCGCATGTCGTGCGGGCGGCGATGGAAGGGGCCTCGGGGTCGAACCTGAAGATCCTCGCGGTGACTGTCCTGACATCGCTGGAGCGCAGCGATCTGGATGACGCGATGATCCGCGATGGGTCGGTCCCTGATCTGGTGACAGAGCGCGCGAGCCGCGCATTTGATGCCGGGGCGGACGGCGTGATCGCCTCCCCCAACGAGGCGGCGACGATCCGGGCGCTTTCGGAAGCGGCGGGCCGGTTGATCGTAACACCAGGCGTGCGACCCGCCGGAACCGATCTGGAGGACCAGAAGCGCGTCGCGACCCCGGCCAATGCGATTGCAAACGGCGCGGATCACATCGTGGTTGGACGTCCCGTCTGGAAATCCGGAAATCCGCGCGCGGCGGCGCAGGGCATCGTGAACGAGATCGCCTGACATCCAGCAGTGTCGCCGGCGCGCTGATCCGTATGGCAACGCACCATCATTGCGACCTGAGGAATTGCATCCGGATGATCCAGCCTTTTGTCTGCCGCGTGCCGGGTGTACCCTGCAGCTGTTCGTTCGGATACCCAAGCCATGCCTGCCCTGTGCCGCGATTGCCTGACCGAATTCGACGCCGGACGGCGGTGCCCGGCGTGCCGCTCGCCGCGCGTGATCGCCCATGCCGAGCTTTATGACCTGAGCATCGCACATATGGATTGCGACGCGTTCTATGCCTCGGTGGAAAAACGCGACAATCCCGAGCTCGCGGACAAACCTGTGATCATCGGCGGCGGTCGGCGTGGCGTGGTGTCGACGGCCTGCTATGTCGCGCGGATCCGGGGGGTCCGGTCGGCGATGCCGATGTTCCAGGCGCTCAAGCTATGCCCCGACGCGGTGATCGTGAAGCCGAGGATGGAGACCTATGTCGAGGCCTCGCGCGCCATTCGGCAATTGATGGAAGAACTGACGCCGTCGATCGAGCCGCTGTCGCTGGACGAGGCGTTCATCGACCTGACGGGCACCGCGCGGCTGCACGGCCATCCCCCTGCGGTGATGCTGGCACGGCTGGTCAAACGCATGCGCGAGGAGTTGAACCTCTCCGGCTCCATCGGGCTGAGCCACAACAAGTTCCTGGCCAAGATCGCGTCGGATCTCGACAAACCGCGTGGGTTTTCCGTGATCGGCAAAGCCGAGACCGAGGCCTTCCTGCGGCCCAAATCCGTGCGGATGATCTGGGGCGTCGGCACGGCGACGCAAGAGGCGCTGGACCGCGCCGGGATCCGGACCTTCGACGACCTGCTGCGCTGGGAGCTTGACGACCTGACGCGCCGCTTCGGCAGTATGGGGCACCGGCTGTGGCACCTTGCCCGCGGGCAGGACGGGCGGCGCGTGTCTGCACATGCGCCGATGAAGTCGATCTCGAATGAGACCACGTTCCACGAGGATACAAAGGATCCGGACCTGCTGGATGGCCACTTGTGGCGCATGTGCGAAAAGGTGGCGGACCGGGCCAAGGCAAAGGGTTTGGCCGGGCGCGTGGTCACGCTCAAGCTCAAGAAATCGAATTTTACACTGGTGACGAAACGCACCTCGCTTGCCGATCCGACCCAGATCGCCGACCGAATCTACCGCACGGCGCGTGCCCTGTTCGATCAAGTGGGAGAGCAGGGCCCCTACCGGCTGCTCGGGGCCGGGATCAGCGATCTGAGCGCGGCAGACGGGGCGGATGTCTCTGGGGACCTGCTGGACCCGGACGGCAGGCAACGCGCCAAGGCTGAACGCGCCACCGACGCGATCCGCGAAAGATACGGGCCTGGCGCGATCCTCAAGGGCCGCGCCCTGCGCTGAAGCGTGTCGCGCGCATTTGAGACGCGATTTTGCGGGCCTCGGACGTGGCTTATGAGAAAGCCAGAGGAGCTCGCCACCGGGGTCAGACCCATTGAGTTCAACTACATCAGCTTGTTTTCCTCGTCGATGGCTGAAATGCCCAGCGCATCCAGACCCGCTTCCAGGTTGTCGGCCAGATGCGGCGTACCGATCAGGTAGTCAGCGGTCGGGGTGGTCGCCTCATTGATCGCGGTTCGGAACGCCTCGTCCCATTCATCAACCTCGAACGCGCCGCGCCCGATCCACATGACGGCGACAAGCGCTGCCTGCTCCTCTTCGTCCATCCTGTCGACAAAGCCGCGCATTTCACCTTCGGCACGATCCAGCTCGCGGGCCATCACGATAACTGCAGCCACCTTGTTTGCACTGATATGTTCCATGCCGTTCCTCCGGGTCCAATGGGTTCACAATGGATCCGAAACGCAGGCGCGACATTGATCTCACGCAAACAGCCGGTAATAGAGCCAATCGGGCAAGAACTGGCTGCCCCGGAACACCCATGAAAACAGGGTGGGAAAGCTGCGCTTGAAGGACTCCGTGTTCATGTGTTCGAACACTTGCTGCGCGGCCTGTTCCGGCTCCATGATGAAGGGCATGTTAAAATCGTTCTTGTCTGTCAGGCGGGTCCGGACAAAACCGGGATTGACCAACTGCACCTTCACGTTGGTCTTGTGCAGGTCGGCGTAGAGCGATTCCGCAAGCGTCATCACAGCGGCCTTCGACGCGGTATAGGCTGCGGCACCCGGCAGCCCTCGAAAGCCCGAAAGCGATCCTGTCAGGACGATATGCCCCTTGTCCTGTTCCACGAATTCAGGAACCACGACCCCCATAAGGCGCATCGCGCCGGTGAAGTTCACATCGGCCATCATGGTGGCCTGTGCCGCGTCCCAGTTCTTCGCGCCGAAGGGCCAATACACTCCGGCAAGCTGAACGACACCGTCGATCTGGCCCGAGGCGGCGAACGCGGCCTTGATCGACTTCGCGTCCGACACATCCACCGTCACCACCTTGGCTCGACCTGGAAGCGCCTCGGCAAGATCGTGAAGCTTGTCTTCGCTTCGGGCCGACAACACGAGCTCGACGCCCGCCGCGCTCATCTTGTGCGCCAACGCCTCGCCAAGGCCCTCGCTAGCCCCGACCAACCAATATCGTTTGCCCGCCCATTCACTCACACTGCTTCCTTTCTTCGCATCGTGGCCACCAATTCGGCCACCTTGATTCCGTATTTGCGGAACTGGCTGCGGTTCACGATAGTTCCGTTCGGGGCAAGGTACATCCAGTCCGTGGTATCCAAAACATGACCGCCCTGTTCCTGTGGCAACTTGTATCTGTATTTCAGCTGCACGGTCGGACCGCTCTGAACTCCCTGGCCTTCACCAACAACATCCTCTGCCAGCGCACGGATGTTTCCATCATTGCCCAACGTCAGCTTCCATTCACGCAAGACTTCGTCACCGTTATCATAGCTGAACCGTTCCGTCATGACACCCTGATTGCCATCCCATTCGGCCATGAAATCACCGACAAACCGCGAGGTTACCCGCCCGGTCGGCCCATATACCACCCCTTCACATACAATCGGCCCGTTCAGATGGGTGCGCAGATCGAAGGGCTCGCCCGGCGCATTGGCATAATCGGCAGGGGATTGGCCGTGAAATCCGAAATACCGTGTTCTGAGGTATCCGAGAATGAGCATCAGGCCTGCTCCGAGGAGTACGAGAAGGACAGTCTCCATGATGTCATTCCTTTCCAATCGGTGTTGCGACCAAAAGGCCGATCGCCACCAGTTTCAACGCGCAGGGCACTCCTGCGTAGAGCAATGTCAGTGTGGTCAGCGCCACGTCGCTGTTGTCCTGCCCGGAAACAAAACCGCTGGCCTCAAGGATCGGCAAGAGAGCGATCGCGGCGAAGGCCAGGGTGAACTTGGACACGAACCCCCAGAGCGCAAAACCCTCCGAAGCGTTGGGCGCCACCGCTGCCATACGCCGGGCAAAGACCGCCGGAAGCAGCGTCAGGTCGGCCCCGACTGCGGCACCCGAGGCAAGACAGATCAACGCGAACCAGATCGTGTCGCCGCGCCCCAGCATCATCGCGAAACTGAAAGCCACAATCGCCAGTACCATCGCAGCCAGCAGCGCCGGTTTGGAGCCGGTTCGTTCGGCCAAAGCGCCCCAGACCGGGGCAGCGGCCGCGGCTGCGACAAAGAACAAGAGAAGCAGCGGCCCCTCCCACCCCGGGGCGTCCAGCCGGCTTTCGACAAAGAACAGGAACAATGTCGAACTGACAGCGACGGGGGCGGCGTTCACCAAGGCAATCATCAACAGGCGGCGCGAGATCTTGTCCCGCAATATGATGCCGAACCCGGCAGACGGTTCGGTCGTTGTACCCCGCCATTCGTTGTGCATGGCGATACCCGCGATCAGGCAGGCAAGCGCAAACAAAGCGGCGTATGCGTGGAACTCCGGAATCGCCACGGCAAGGAACACCGACGGCATGACAGACGCGACGCAAACACCCAGTAGCGCCCCGGTCTCGCGCCAGCGCGCCACGCGCAGATGGCCCGACGTTCCGGGCATTGTCTGCGCTTTCTGAACACCGCGGGCGTAGAAATTGATGGTCAGGAAACTGAACGCGGAAAACACCAGTGTCAGCATGACCGCGAACCACAGGATCGGATCTGTCGGCGGCGTAACGGCGAAAAGCCCAAGCATCGCCGCGGCCATGATTCCCAGGGTGATCGCGACCGCCAGCCCCTGGAATCGGCGCAGGGCCACGGCAAGTTTGCCAAGCAGGGGATCTTGCACGACATCGAGAAGGCGCAGACCGAACAGGACGGAGCCAAGCGCGGCCAAGCTCACGCCGTATTCATCGACATAGAATTTGGGCGCGTGAATATAGATCGGCAATCCCGCCGCAGCGAGAACCGCCGCGAACACGGCATAGCCACCCAGATTCTGGCGCGCCTCCGCAACGTTCTGCTGAGCCGCCACCATTATTGGCTGACTTCTTCCATCGGCGGTTCGGGCCGTTTGCGATAGCGCGACCCCTTCCACCACAGCTTCAGCGCTTGCCAATGGATCAACGCCAAAACCCGGCGGGATCCAAAGGGACGGCGCAAGAGCGACCGCAGGATGGATCGGTTGGTGATCGGCCTGCGTGGTCCGGTGAGGGTCGCGATCAGACCACCGGATGTCCGGGAATAATCGATCCAGATCCCGATCCGGTCGTCCCGGATATCGAACCGGAACTCGTACCCGCCTTCAACCGGCTGAAACGGCGAGACGTAGAAAATCTTGGTCGCCTGCAACCTGTCAGTCGGCATGATCGGCGCATTGTCCTGCTTTCTGCAGAGATAGGAATGCCTGTCGCCAAAGGTGTTCGACACCTCGGCAATCACGGCAACAAGGTTCTCTTTGGTGTCGTGAGCCAACCAGAAGGATACCGGATTGAAGACGTGGCCCAGAAACCGCGGCTGCGCGAGCAGCGCCAACCGCCCCGGGGCATGCACCTGATGTGCATCCAGCACCTCGCGCGCCCATGCGGCACCGCGCCCGTCACCCGGCCTGCCGCCATGATCGCTGTCCTGAAGGCTGGCGACATTGCCCGTGTTGCGGGAAAAGAGCCACGGCGTTTTCGCCTCAGCCTCGGCGTCCAGCATCACGTAGTCGATGGAATAACGGAACCCATTTTCGGTCCCGCCCTTGCGGCCGTGATAGGTATGGCCAACGATATGATCGACGGCTGTCATTCTGCGGCCACAGCCACGGCGCTGCGTGCGCGGATCGCCTCGACCACGTCCACCGCGCTGCCAAGACCGTCCTCGTGAAAGCCGTTCTTCATCCATGCCCCACAGAACCATGTCCGGTGCGTCCCGTTCATGTCGCGCACGACCTCCTGCGCGGCCAGCGCATCAAGATCATAGACCGGGTGGCGAAGGGTGCATTCATCATAGATCAACGCCTCGCGGATCGGGCGCGTGCTGTTGAGCGTGACGAAATGCGGATCGGCCTCGGGAATCGGCTGCAGGCTGTTCATCCAGTAGGTCAGGTCAATGGCGTTCATCTCTTTCTTGGCACTTTCGGTGTAGTTCCAGGACGACCAGCAAACCCGCTTTTTCGGCATGACCGCTGCATCTGCATGCAACACGACGCGGTTCGGCTGGTACTGGATCGCCCCCAAAGCGCGTTTTTCCAGCGCTGTCGCATCAGACAAAAGGCGCAACGTGTCGTCCGAATGGGTGGCAAAGACCACCTCGTCGAAGTGTTCCCACTCGGCACCCTGCGCCTTGATCTCGGCACCCTCAACGGTGCGGCGCACGGCGTCAATCGGCGTACCGGGTCTGAGTGTCGCGCCACGCGTCCGCAACGCCGCCTCCAGCCGGCGCACATATTCGACAGAGCCGCCCTGAACCGTGTACCACTGGTGCTGGCCGGTATAGGACAAAAGCGCGTGGTTCTCCATGAACTGCACAAGCGCATGCGCCGGAAAATCCATCACTTTTTCCGTCGGGGTCGACCAGATCGCGCCCGTCAGCGGAAGCAGGTAATATTCCCGAAACCAGGTACCGGTGCCCAGTTGATCAAGGAAGTCCCCAAGACCAAGATTTCGGTCGCGCGTCGCATCCAGCGCGCGGCTGTTGAATCGCTTGATGTCACGCAGCATCCGCAAGAACTTCGGGTTCACTGCGTTCCTTTTTTGCGCAAAGATCGACGCCACGCTGGCCAGCGCGTATTCGATCCGACCGCCGTCAAGGCTGGCCCCAAAGCTCATGTTGCTCTTGGTGACGGGTACATCCAACGCCTTGAACAGCCGGGCAAGATGCGGGTAATTCGCATAGTTGAAAACGATGAACCCGGTATCGACGGGCTGATTTCCGGTCTTGCCGGCCATGATCGTCCGGGCATGCCCGCCCAATCGCGGTTCCGCTTCGAACAAGGTGACCTTGTGATCTTCGGACAGCATATACGCTGCTCCCATCCCCGAAATACCTGCGCCAATGACGGCAATTTTCTTGGGGTCGCTGGCGCGTGCTTCAAATGGCATGGGCGTCTCTCTGTCTTTTGTGTCTAGTTTTGTTTACGCCGGACCGCCCCGACCGGATGACAAAAGAAAAAGAAAACTTCTTTTGATCCATACCAAAGGCCCTCGCGTACACTTTTTATGATGTCTATTGCCGTGCTTTCGTCCGACTGCGACCCTGCGCCCGTTGTCAGCGGGAGCAAAATAAGGGACCTGTCGCACGAAGCTGGTGACGGAAAGAAGACTTTGACCAACGGAACGCCGAACAGCATCGGACCTTGGGTGGAAGAACTCGTGGCCATACGGGACCTGCGTGACGAAACCGCGTTTGTTCGCGTGTTTGAACATTTCGGACCGCGCGTAAAGGCGTTTTTGATGAAGGCAGGCATGGATGCGGCCTTGGCCGAGGAATGCGCGCAAGAAGCGCTCGTGACCGTATGGAACAAATCGCATCTCTACGATGCGTCAAGGGCAAGTCCATCGACTTGGATTTTCACGATCGCCCGGAACAAGAAAATCGACGTGCTGCGCAAACAAAAGCGGCCGGAACCCGAAGATTTGGTCTGGGGCCCCGAAGCGGAGCCCGAGCAGGAAGACATCATCGGGTTGCAACAGGAGAGCGAGCACCTGGGCCGCGCCTTGCGCGACCTGCCATCCAAACAACGGGACCTGATTGAAAAGGCCTATTTCGGGGAACTGTCGCACAGCGAGATCGCCGAGCAGACAGGTTTGCCACTTGGCACGATCAAATCCCGCATCAGATTGGCGCTGGAACGACTGCGCCACCAAATGAAGTGATGATTGCCATGACCATTAAACACCATCTGCCCGACGAGCTGCTTATGGCCTATTCGGCAGGCGAACTGTCCGAAGCCGTCAATCTCATCTTGGCGACGCATATTTCGCTGTGTGATGACTGTCGTGCCGCGCTCGCAGGGTATGATGCCGTTGGCGGGGCGGTTCTGGACACGTGCGACACCGTGCAAATGTCGGCGAGCAGCTTGAACTCGGTTCTCGAATTGATCCACGCGCAGGACAGGATCGAGCATAAAAAGGAATTCCGCGTCTCTGCCAGCGACAGGACACTGCCGGAACCGCTTGCCGGTTATGTCGGGGGCGACTTGGACAGCGTGCGCTGGCGCCCGGTCGGCATGGGCGTGAAACAAGCGATTCTGCCCACATCCTCGGAGGCGACCGCGCGATTGCTTTACATCCCCGCGGGCACCGCGATCCCGGATCACAGCCATAGCGGGCTGGAGCTGACACTGGTTCTTCAGGGCGCGTTTCAGGATGATGATGGCTATTTTGGGCGTGGTGATATCGAGGTGGCAAGCGAAAACCTGCACCACACGCCCGTGGCGGATATCTCGGAAGATTGCATCTGCCTTGCCGTGACCGACGCACCGCTGAAGTTCAAGGGCTGGATGCCCCGGATGGCTCAGCCGTTCCTCGGTATTTGAGCGGCCGAACCCTGTATGCAGGCGAAGTCCATCCTGATCCTCGGCCTGCTTCTATCGGGTATGGCAGGTATTTGCGGCCTTGCCGAAGCTGTCTTCTTCGGCGGGTCGGTCAATGAGGCTGGCGTCGTTGAGCAAAGCCTGTTGCTGCCTCTGGCCTTCATCTTCGCAGCGATGGCGATCACGGCTTTCGTTTTCGCGATCCTGCGCGTCTTTCTGAAGTAGAGTTCCAGACAGGCTTCTTTGGATCCGAAATCCCTAGGGGGGCCGAAGGCGACGGGGGCAGAGCCCCCATCGCCATGCGTTTTATCCGATCATGATGCCTTTTTCTTCTTTGGCGGCATCAGGTCCGTGATGGTTCCCTCGAACATCTCGGCAGCGAAATTCACGGTTTCCGACAAGGTCGGGTGCGGGTGAATCGTGTGGCCAAGATCGACCGCATCTGCGCCCATCTCGATGGCCAACGCCACTTCGGAAATCAAATCGCCCGCATTGGTGCCAACGATGCAACCACCAATCACACGGTCATCCTCTGGATCGAACAGGAGCTTGGTGATCCCCTCGTTCCGCCCGTTGGACAAGGATCGCCCAGAGGCTGCCCAGGGGAACACGCCCTTTTCGTAGGTAATGCCCTTGGCCTTGGCCTCGGTCTCGGTCACGCCGCACCAGGCAACTTCCGGATCGGTATAGGCGACCGACGGGATCAGCGAGGCATCGAAGAACCGTTTCTCACCGGCACAGACCTCGGCCGCGACCTTGCCTTCATGCACCGCCTTGTGCGCCAGCATCGGCTGGCCCACCACGTCACCGATGGCGAAAATATGTTCCACCCCGGTGCGCTGCTGATTGTCCACCGCGATAAAGCCGCGCTCGTCCACCGCGACACCGGCGTTTTCGGCGTCGATCAACTTGCCGTTCGGCTTGCGTCCGACAGCGACCAGAACCTTGTCGAACGTGTCGCTGAAGCTCTCGCCTTTCTCGTCCTCGAACGTCACCTTGAGACCCTTCTTCTGCGCCTCGACATGCGTCACCTTGGTCTTGAGAAAGATGTTCTCGTATCGCCCTTCTATGCGTTTGTGCAGGGGTTTGACGATATCCTTGTCTGCCCCCGGCATCAGCTGATCCATGAATTCCACGACCGTGATCCTGGAGCCCAGAGCGTCATAAACGCAGGCCATTTCCAGCCCGATGATCCCACCGCCAAGAACGAGCATACGCTTTGGTATGTCCTTCAATTCCAAAGCACCGGTGCTGTCGATCACCCGCTCATCATCATGCGGGATAAAGGGCAGGTTCACCGGCTCGGAGCCTGCAGCGATGATGCACTGGTCAAAGCTCACATTGGTTGTGCCATCGTCGCCGACAACTTCAACCATGTTCGGCCCGGTGAAGGCGCCATAGCCCTGCACAACCTTGACCTTGCGGCCCTTTGCCAGACCACCCAGACCGCCTGTCAGCTGGCCGATCACGTCATCCTTGAACTTGCGCAGCTCATCGAGATCGATTTTAGGCTTGCCGAAGCTCACGCCATGCGCGTTCATGTCTTCGGCCTCGGTGATCACCTTGGCGACATGCAGCAGTGCCTTGGACGGGATACAGCCAACATTCAGGCAGACACCGCCCAGATCGGGATATTTCTCGATCAGGACAACGCTCTTGCCCAGATCGGCAGCCCGGAACGCGGCGGAATAGCCGCCGGGGCCAGAGCCCAGGACGACGACCTCGGCGTGGACATCGCCTTTGCCCGATGCGCTTCCGGTCGCCTGAACCGCCTGCGGCGCGTCATCCTGCGGTGGCGACCCGCGGCCGCCATATCCGCCCTTGACCTCGCCGCCCTGGCCCGTTGCATCCTTCGCCGGTGCGTCGTCGGCGTCAGCGCCTTCAAAGACCATTATCACGTCGCCTTCGGAAACGGTATCGCCTTCCTTGACCTTGATCTCGGTGATCTTGCCGGCCGAGGGCGATGGCACTTCCATCGTCGCCTTGTCCGATTCCAGCTCGATCAAGGGGTCTTCTTCGCTGACCGTGTCGCCGACGCTGACCAGGACAGTCACGACGGGAACGTCGGTGAAATCCCCGATATCGGGTAGTTTAACATCCATCGGTTCGCTCCCTTACCACATCAACTTGCGCATATCGCCCAAGAGCGTCTTGAGCGTCACGCAGAAGCGCGCGGCCAAGGCGCCATCGACGGCACGGTGATCATAGGACAGCGACAAGGGCTGCATCAGGCGCGGCGCGAATTCTTCGCCATTCCAGACTGGCGCCATCTTGGACCGGGTGAGGCCCAGGATCGCCACCTCGGGCGCGTTGACGATGGGGGTAAAGCTGGTGCCCCCGATGCCGCCCAGCGACGAGATCGTGAAAGTCGCGCCCTGCATGTCCTTGGATTTCAACTCGCCGTCACGGGCCGCCTTGGACAGGCTCATCAGCTCTTTCGAGATGTCGACCAGACCTTTGCGATCCGCGTCCTTGATCACGGGCACCATCAGACCGTTCGGCGTGTCCGCCGCGAAGCCGATGTTGTAGAAATCCTTCTTGATCAGCTTGTCGCCATCGGGATGGATCGAGGAATTGAACTCCCAATGCTGTTTCAGCGCCGACACCGAGGCCTTGATGACAAACGAAAGAAGCGTCACGCGATAGCCGTCTTCCTTGGCCATCGTGTCCATTTCCTTGCGGTACTTGTCCAGATCGGTGATGTCCGCCTCGTCATTATGCGTGACATGCGGAATGTTGAGCCAGGAGCGGTGAAGCGCAGGACCGGACAGTTTCTTGATCCGGCTCATCTCCACGTCTTCGGTCGGGCCGAACTTTGAGAAGTCCACCGCCGGAATCGGCGGGATGCCCATGGCGCCTTGCGCAGCACCACCAGAGGCCGCCGCCGGAACGGTCTGCGCCTTGAGAGCCTTTTCCACGTCTTCGCGCAGGATACGGCCCTTGCGGCCCGACCCGTTGACCTTTGTCAGGTCCACCTCGACCCGGCGCGCATAGGCGCGGACAGAGGGCGAGGCGTGAACCTTGCCAAACCCGGCATCCGTTTTGGCAGGCTTGGGCGGTTCAGAGGGCGTGTCAGCCTGTTTTGACGGCGCGCTGTCTTGGGGTTTCGCCGGCTCGGACTTGGGTTCGGACTTCGGCTCGTCCTTTGGTGCGTCACCGGAGCCTTTCCCTTCCAGAACGAGAATCAACGACCCTTCGGACACGGAGTCGCCTTCGGAGACCTTGATCTCTTTCACGACACCTGAGGCCGAGCTCGGCACTTCCATTGTCGCCTTGTCGGACTCCAATTCCACGATCGGATCCTCCTCGGCAATCGTGTCGCCCACGCTCACCAGAATGCTGACAATCGGCACATCGGTGAAATCGCCGATATCCGGCACTTTAACGTCAATAGTCATGTTCTTTTTCTCCTCCCGCTCACACCAGACGCGGGTTCGGCTTTTCGCCGTCGATGTCGTATTTCTTCAAAGCGGCCTTGAGGTCTTTCTCTGTCACCGCACCCTCGCGGTAGAGATCGGCCATCGCGGCGGCGGCAATGTGGTTCGCGTCGACCTCGAAGAAACGCCGCAGGTTCACGCGGCTGTCGGAGCGGCCAAAGCCATCGGTCCCCAGCACCGTGAACCGCCTGGGCACAAAGCCCCGGATCTGTTCGG
The DNA here is from genome assembly GCA_041685125.1 of Marivita sp. Taxonomy (GTDB): domain Bacteria; phylum Pseudomonadota; class Alphaproteobacteria; order Rhodobacterales; family Rhodobacteraceae; genus Marivita. The sequence continues at coordinate 21,099 of JAWLGI010000013.1, forward strand.
CGTAATTCTTGATGTAATCGGTCGCCGCGATCACCGGCCCCTTGGCCCCGTCAAGCAGTTGCGTGACATAAGGCACCTTTTCTTCGCCCAGCGGGTTCAGACGGTTGTGGCGCAGGCAGTCCTGACCCTCGCGTGCCAGTTCGTTCAGCGAGGTGGCAGACCAGATATCCGAGGTGACGCCGAAATCCTCCTTGAGCATCTCGGCCGCCTTGATCGCCTGAACCAGGATCGTGCCCGACCCCATCAGGTTCACATGCTTCTTGCCGGGCCTCGCGGTTTTACGCATGCGGTAAAGACCCTTGATGATGCCCTCTTCGGAGCCCATCGGCATCTCGGGATGCTGATAATTCTCGTTCATCAGGGTCAGGTAGAAATACACATCCTCCTGATCGACGAACATGCGCTGCAGGCCATGTCGCACGATCACGGCGACCTCGTAACTGAAGGTCGGATCGTAGGTGATGCAGTTCGGAATGGTGCTGGCAAGCACATGGCTGTGCCCATCCTCGTGCTGCAATCCTTCGCCGTTCAGCGTGGTTCGACCAGCAGTCCCGCCCAGCATGAAACCGCGCGCACGGCTGTCGCCAGCGGCCCAGGCCAGATCGCCGATCCGCTGGAAGCCGAACATCGAATAGTAGATGTAGAACGGGATCATCGGCACGCCGTGATTGGAATAGGACGTCGCCGCCGCGATCCAATCCGCCATTGCGCCCGCTTCGTTGATGCCTTCCTGAAGCACCTGGCCGCTTTTCGATTCCTTGTAATACATCATCTGGTCGCGGTCTTCGGGTGTATAGCTCTGCCCGAGCGGGTTGTAGATCCCCACTGACCGGAAAAGCCCTTCCATCCCGAAAGTCCGGCTTTCATCCGGCACGATCGGAACCACGTTCTGACCGATCTGCTTGTCCCGCAAGAGCGTCGTCAGAATGCGCACGAAGGCCATGGTGGTCGAAATCTCGCGATCCCCGGTGCTTTCGAGCTGGCCCTTGAATTTGTCAAGCGACGGGATCTCCAGCTTCGGCGTATCGCGCCAGTCGCGCTTGGGGAACGAACCGCCCAACTCCTTGCGCCGATCGGCCATGTAAGCCTTCTGCGCATTGTTCAGGCTGACAAAGGGAATGTCCTTTTCCAGCTCTTTGTCGGTCACCGGGATCCGGAAGCGATCCCGCATCGCCTTGAGCTGGTCAAGCTGCATCTTCTTTTGCTGGTGCGTCGTGTTCTGGCCTTCGCCAGCCGTGCCCATGCCGTAGCCTTTGACGGTCTTGACCAGCAAGCAGGTCGGCTGGCCCTCCGCCTGTGTTGCGCGTAAAAACGCATTGTAGACCTTCTTGGGATCATGGCCGCCGCGCCGCAGCGCCCAGATCTGATCGTCGGTCCAATCCTCGACCAGCGCCGCCGTTTCCGGGTACTTTCCGAAGAAATGTTCGCGGATATAGGCGCCATCCTTTGATTTGAAGGTCTGGTAATCGCCGTCGATGGTCTCATCCATCAACTGGCGCAGTTTGCCGCTGGCATCCTTTTCCAGCAATTCGTCCCAGCCACGGCCCCAAAGCAGTTTGATCACGTCCCACCCTGCGCCGCGGAACCCGCCTTCGAGTTCCTGGACAATCTTGGAGTTGCCGCGCACCGGCCCGTCCAGTCGTTGCAGATTGCAGTTCACGACAAAGATCAGGTTATCCAGCCCCTCGCGCGCCGCAAGGCTGATCGCGCCAAGGCTTTCCGGCTCATCCATCTCGCCATCACCAAGAAAGCACCAGATCTTGCGGTCACCCGCGTCGATGAGGCCCCGGTTGTGCATGTACTTCATGAACCGCGCCTGGTAGATCGCCATGAGCGGCCCCAGACCCATCGAAACGGTCGGAAACTGCCAGTAATCCGGCATGAGCCATGGGTGCGGATAGGACGACAGACCGCCACCATCGACTTCGGAGCGGAACGCCTCGAGCTGTTCGGTGCTGATCCGGCCTTCCATGAACGACCGCGCATAAATTCCCGGGATCACGTGGCCCTGGAAGAACACGAGGTCGCCCCCATGGATCGCCGATTTGGACCGCCAGAAATGGTTCAGGCCGACATCGTATAGCGCCGCAGAAGACGCGAATGACGCGATATGCCCGCCATACTCGCTGCTTTCCTTGTTCCGCTTGACGACTGTCGCCATCGCGTTCCAGCGATTGATCGTTCGGATGCGCCACTCCATCTCCGTATCGCCCGGCAGGTCCACTTCGTCGTCGGGATCAATCGTGTTCTGGTAAGGCGTCGTTGCCGAAAACGGCAATCTCGCACCATGCGCGCGGGCTTGCTGCACCGCCTTGTCCAACAGGAAATGCGCGCGATCCGCGCCATCCCGCAGAATGACGTCCTCTATGGCGTCTTTCCATTCCTGGGACTCGACCGAGTCGATATCGTTCGGGGTGTCTTTCATATGCCCTCTTCCCTTGGCCAGACCATTCAGGTCTTTAGTTTACACCTGAACCAATTTCATGGAACAATTGGTCTGTTCGTGTTCAACGTCGATTTACCATGCAGGGTTTCCTTAAGGCAGGCGTCCCCAGGCATAGCGTCCATGCATCTGGCGCATATCCTAATAGTTCATCATTAAACAAAATATCCTCCCATGATGTCACAGCGCAGGGTATGTAATATGCGCCGTGGCCCGCACCCATTGGCACAAAACCTCCATTTGCCCCGCACAGCATATCGCTTGTGCGATTCATCCCTTACAGACCCATAGTAAGCGACACAGACCCAGTGTCCTGCAAGCCCCCATCGCCGATAACCGCGCCAACGGCAGCGAACCGCGTGAGAGGCGTGTCGAGATTACAGGTCAAAACTGGCAAAGACCGGCGCATGATCACTTGGCTTTTCCCAGCCACGCACATCGCGCAAAACACGGCTGGAATGGGCCGCATTGGAGATATCCGGCGTTGCCCAGACATGGTCGAGCCGCCGTCCCTTGTCAGCGGCATCCCAATCCTTGGCGCGGTAGCTCCACCAGGAATATAGCTGTCCTTCGGGGATATCCTGGCGGGTGATGTCCACCCAGGCACCGGATTCCTGCGTGTCTGCCAGATGCGCCACCTCGACGGGCGTGTGGCTCACCACCTTGAGCAATTGCTTGTGGGACCACACGTCGTCCTCGCGCGGTGCGATGTTCAAATCTCCGACGAGAATCGATTTTTCGGGCCGCGCGTTCCGAAACCAGTCGCGCATATCGGTCAGGTAATCGAGCTTTTGGCCAAACTTCTCGTTCACGGTGCGGTCAGGGACATCGCCGCCCGCCGGGACATAGAAATTGTGGATCGTCAAACCATTTTCCAGCCGCCCAGCGACGTGGCGCGCATGGCCAAGGCTTGCAAAATCCTGATCCCCCACATCCTCGATCGGCAGCTTGGACAGGATCGCGACTCCATTGTACCCTTTTTGCCCGCGCGCAATCATGTGGCCATAGCCAAGCGCGCGGAACTGGTCCATCGGGATCTTGTCAACCGGGCTTTTGCACTCCTGCAGGCACAGCACATCCGGCCCCTCTTCGGTCAAGAGCCGCGCAACAAGCCCTTCGCGCAATCGCACCGAATTGATGTTCCAGGTGGCAAGGGTGAACGGCATTGGGCATCTCCGGCAATCTCGACGTCGCCCGACATTGCCTGTGCCAGCCATATGTCGCAACCCGGAAACCACGACGAAAAAACGCCCCGGGCCATGGCACCCGAGGCGTCAGTTGTGCCTGCATACAGACAAGGGAAGTTGATCCTACCAGTCCTTCGGGCCTTTCTCGGCGAATTGATGCACAAGAAAATCAATGAACGCCCGAACCTTCGGCTGCGTGAACCGGCCCGGCGGGTAGACCGCATAGATGCCCTGCGTATCGATGGGCAAATCCGGGATGGCATCCTCGACCAGCCCCTGTTCCATCGCGTCGGCATAAAGGAAGGACGGCAGATATGCGATGCCCAGGCCCGCCACACAGGCGTTGAGCAGCGACTGACCGTCATTCACCGACAGCCAGCCTGCCGTGCGCACCTGCCGCTTTTCGCCGGACGGGGCCGTCACTTTCCAGACATTGCCGCTCGACTGGTTGGAATAATGCAGGAGCTTGTGTTCGTTCAGATCGTCGATCCGTCGCGGTCGGCCATATTTCTCGAAATAGGCGGGAGAGGCGATCATTCGTTTCGTTGTCTCGGTCAGTTTGCGGGCGCGCAGGGTACTGTCTTCCAACTCACCGATCCGCACCGCCATGTCGAACCCTTCCGAGATCAACTCTACATATCGGTTGTTCAAAACCATGTTCACCGTGATGTCCGAGAAATCCGCAAGGAACTCGCCCAGCACCGGCGACAAGTGGTTCACACCGAAATCTGTCGCAACACTGATCCGCAACAATCCCGAGGGCGCGGATTGCATGGACGTGACAAGCGCATCCGCTTCCCCCGCATCGTTGAGCACGCGTCGCGCCCGATCGTAATAGGCCAGCCCGATTTCCGTCGGGCTGACGCGCCGCGTCGTCCGGTTCAAGAGCCGCGCGCCAAGACGCGCCTCAAGGCTTGAAACATGCTTGGAGACAGCAGATTTTGATATGCCCATCTTTTTGGCCGCGTCGGTGAATCCACCTTGGTCCACAACCGTGGCAAAGGCCTCCATTTCGGTAAGACGGTCCATACATATCCCTCGTGTTTCATTGACACGGGTATGATGACCAAATCTGGCGCGACTTTGACGAAGAGCCGACAATATCTGGGTTTTGTTGGACAGTGTCACGAAGACGGAAACAACCATCGGCGCGAAAAAGCCGGGCGCGGTGGCCCGGCTTTCAAGGTTTTGCACTCGAGTCACGCAGCCTTGCGCCGGTGTGTGCCTTCCTCGATTTCCTCGATGATCTTGCCGACAAATGCCTTGAGGTCGTCCGGCTTGCGGCTCGTCACGATCCCCTGGTCGGCCACAACCTCCACGTCTTTCCAGTTCGCGCCGGCGTTTGTCACGTCGGTCTTTATCGAATGATAGGACGTGGCATCGCGCCCCTTGAGGATGCCCGCTTCCAGCAGAACCCACGGCGCATGGCACACGGCGGCGATTGTCTTGCCTTGATCGTGAAAGGCCTTCACCAGTTCCAGAACGTCTTCATCGACGCGCAGCAGATCAGGGTTGATCTGACCGCCGGGAATGACAAGCGCATCATAATCGTCCACGTTTACCTGGGAAATCTTGGTGTCAGCCTCGGCCTCTTGGCCCCAATCGCTGCCGTCCCAACCTTTGATCGCCTTGCCGTCCGGCGTTGCCACATGCAGCGTCGCTCCTCGAGCCCGCAGTTGGTCGCGGGGGAATTCAAGCTCGGACTGTTCAAAGCCGTGGGTTGAAATGAGTAGGATTTTCGCGTCATTGATTGCGGGCATGATTGGCCTCCTGATGAGATGAATGTCCAAGCCGGGCGTTCTGCCCCGCCATCTGTTCAGTCAACGCATCAAAGGAAACGCCGTTCCCTACAGCATCGCCGCCAACCGTGTGCCTTGGTCAATGGCCCGTTTCGCATCCAATTCCGCCGCCACATCCGCACCACCGATCACATGGCAAGCAATGCCCTTCGCCTCGAGCGCATCCGCCAATGACCGCTCGGACACCTGGCCGGCACATAGAACGACCGTGTCGCATTCCATGATCTCGGGGCGCTCGCGCGTCTCGCCATGGGTGATATGCAGCCCCTGCGCGTCAATCCGTTCATAATTCACGCCCGCCTTCATCTTGACGTTTTTCATGTTCAGGCTCATCCGGTGAATCCAGCCGGTCGTCTTGCCCAGACGCTTGCCGGGCTTTTCCGACTTGCGCTGGAGCAGCGCCACCTGCCGCACAGGCGGCTCGGGCTGCGCACCCTCTGGATCCAGCCCCGACCGGGCATCCGCCGGATCGGTGACACCCCATTCGCGCATCCAGTCAGGCAGGTTCTCGGTCGGGCTTTCGCCCTCATGCACAAGAAATTCGGAAACGTCGAAACCGATTCCGCCGGCGCCGACAACGGCAACCCGCTTGCCCACCGGCGCCTTGCCCCGCAGCACATCGACATAGCCCAGCACGTTCGGTCCATCCTGGCCGGGGATCTGCGGATCGCGCGGCAGAACACCGGTGGCGATGATCACCTCGTCAAAGCCCGCAAGATCCTCGGGCGACACATCCTTGCCCAGCATCACCGCCACACCGGTTTCCGCCAGCATGGTCTTGTACCACTCCACGAAGCCGCGGAATTCCTCCTTGCCGGGGATCTGCTTGGCCATATTGAGCTGCCCGCCAATCTCGTCCGCCTTGTCGAACAGCGTCACCTGATGCCCGCGCTGCGCCGCCGTGATCGCCGCCGACAGTCCCGCTGGTCCCGCCCCGACAACGGCCACGGTCTTGGGGATGTCCGCGGGCGCAACCAACAGCTCGGTCTCGTGGCAGGCTTTCGGGTTCACGAGGCAGGACGAGATCTTCATCTGGAACGTGTGATCCAGACAGGCCTGATTGCACGCGATGCAGGGCGCGATCTGCGCCGCCTTGCCCGCCGCCGCCTTTGCAACAAAATCCGGATCGGCCAGAAACGGTCGCGCCATGCTGACCATTTCGGCACAGCCTTCCGCCAGCACCTGCTCGGCCACATCGGGCGTGTTGATCCGGTTCGACGTGATGATGGGAATGCCCACCTTGCCCATCAGCTTTTTCGTCACCCACGCAAAGGCTGCACGCGGCACGCTGGTCGCAATCGTCGGAATCCGCGCCTCGTGCCAGCCGATGCCGGTATTGATGATCGTGGCTCCCGCTTTTTCGATCTCCTGCGCCAGCTGCACGACCTCTTGGTGGGTCGACCCGTTGGGAACCAGATCAATCATCGACAACCGGTAGATCAAGATGAACTCCGGCCCCACCGCCGCACGCACGCGGCGCACCACCTCAATGGGCAGGCGCATCCGGTTCTCGTACGATCCACCCCAGCGATCCGTACGCTTGTTGGTATGCGTGACAAGAAACTGGTTGAGGAAATACCCCTCGGACCCCATCACCTCGACCCCGTCATACCCGGCCTCTTGCGCGCGTTCCGCAGCGGTCACGATATCGCTGATCTGTTTCTCGATCCCGTCCTCGTCCAGCTCGATCGGCGGGAAGGGAGAAATCGGGGATTTGATCGCAGACGGGGCCACGCATTCTTTCCCATAGGCATAGCGCCCGGCATGCAGGATCTGCATCGCGATCTTGCCATCCGCGTCGTGCACAAGGTCCGTAACCATCCGGTGATTGGCGATGTCCTTGTCGGTGAACAGCCCCGACGCGCCGGGAAACACGCCGCCTTCGCGGTTGGGTGCCATACCACCCGTCACCATCAGGCTGACGCCGCCGCGCGCGCGGGTCGCATAGAACTCGGCCACCCGGTTCCAGTCGCCGGTCTCTTCGAGGTTGGTGTGCATCGACCCCATCAGCACGCGGTTCTTCAGCGTCGTGAACCCAAGGTCGAGCGGGGCCAGCATGTGCGGATAGTCGGTCATGGCAGAACTCCTCTGTTGGCGACATCTGACACGCACGAAGTTGACGTGTCACGCCCCAACGTCACGTCACGGCCTGTCATACTCGGCCGCATGACGCCCGGCCCAAAGCCCGGTGGCGAAACACGCGGTCAGCAGATAGCCACCCGTAGGTGCGTCCCAATCCAGCATCTCACCGGCGCAAAAGGTGCCGGGACGGTCCTTGAGCATCAGCGTGTCGTCCAACGCGTCGAACGAAACACCCCCGGCGGTCGAGATCGCTTCGTCCATCGGGCGCAACCCGGAATGGCGGATGGGAAGCGCCTTCAGACGCAGGGCAAGCTGATCGAACGGAACCGGCGCACCTTGGCTAAACTCATTCCAAAGCGCGATCTTGACCGGGGGCAACTTGAGCGTGTTGCGCAGGAGTTTCGCCATGCCTTTCTTGGCGGTTTCGGGCAGGCGCTTTTGCACCTCTTCGACGGACAGATCGGGCAGCAGATCGACAGTGAGCGTTGCCCCGTCACCGCGCAGCGCAGGGGCCAGCGTGTAAATGCCACCACCCTCAAGCCCCTGTTTGGACAGGATCGCCTCTCCGCGCGATGTCAGGTCACCCGCGTGCCATTCGACAGATTTGATCGGCTGGCCGAACTGCCCGGTCATGTGTTCGGACCAGTCGACCTGCAGCCCGACATTCGACGGCTGGAATGGTACCATCTTGATGCCGTGCGCTGCGAAACGGTCCGCCCACTGCCCGTCCGCCCCCAACCGCGCCCAGCTTGCGCCGCCAAGGGCAAAGACAGTGACACGGGGCGTCAGAACCCGGGACCCTTCGGGCGTGTCGAAAAGATACGCGTTCTTCTCCCAATCCACCCAGCGCCAGCGCGTGTGGCGTTCCAGCCCTAAACCGTCCAACCGTTCCAGCCAGGCGCGCAACAAGGGCGAGGCCTTCATCGCATGCGGGAAAAGCCGCCCGGTCGATCCGGCAAAGGTGGACTGGCCAAGCCCTTCGGCCCAGGCGCGCACCTCCTGCGGCCCGAACGCCTTGAGGCACGCCCGCATTGTCGGGTGCAGCCCGACACCGTAGGAGGCAAGAAACGGCCCGAAAGGCTGCATTCTGGTCAGGTTCAGACCCGATTTGCCCGCCATCAGGAACTTGCGCCCGATCGACGGCTTGGCCTCGACCAGCGTCACCGCGCGCCCCGCCGTCAACAGCGCGTCGGCCGCCATCAACCCGGCCGGCCCGCCCCCGATGACCAGCGCATCCGTCATTCCGCCGCGGCGGCGGCGACGGAAGGGCTGCGCATTTCGATCACGCGATGTGGGTAGGGGATCTCGATGTCATGTTCCTTGAGCGCATTCCAGACGAGGAACAGAACATCCGACGCGTATTTGTTCTTGCCATCATCGATCCCGTTGACCCAGAACTCGACCCCGAAATCGATGCCGCTGTCGCCAAAACCGCGCAGTTCGCAATCAGGCGGTTCGGGTATTTGCAAAACGTCAGGATGTTTGGCCACCGCCGCCTCGATGATTGCCGGGATTTTGTTGATGTCAGTGTCGTAATGCACGGAAAAATCGACCTCGTAGCGATTCGCACTGCCCTGATCGGAATAGTTGATCACCCGCGTGGTGATGAAGTCCTCGTTCGGGACCACGATCCAGCGGCCGTCGAAGGTTTCGAGGATCATCGCGCGGGCCGTTGTCTTGACGATGGTGCCAGCCTCGCCATTGTCGAGTTCCACGAAATCCCCGACGGTCGCCTGTCCTTCGAGAAGCAGGATGACACCCGAAATGTAATTCGACGCGATCTTCTGCAGCCCGAAGCCAAGACCGACACCAATCGCACCGCCAAGAACCGCAAGCGAAGTAAGCGGCACACCCATGATGTTCATCAGGAGCAGGAACGCGACGCCGAAGATCAAGAGCTCGGCCGCTTTTGCGGCAAGCTGCCGTGTCGCGGGCCGCATCTCTTGCTGGCGGTTGATGTAGGAGACCGACTGGTCGTTCGACCACCGCCCGGCCCAGAACAGGATCGCGCCCGCAATCACACCCCGCAAAAGCGCCATGACCGAAAACGAGATGTTGCCCAAGGACACCATCGTGGCGCTCAGCTTTTCGATCAAAAGATCCAGCAGTCCCACGGCGTGCAGCGCCATCGCGGGCAAGAGCACATAGCGGCCCAGCAGCTTGAGGAACGGATCGGTCACGATATCGCGCACGAGGACCCGCGCGGCAAGAAACAGGAACACCCGTTTGCCAAACGCGATCACGCTGCCGGATTCGAATACCGACCGCACGACCTGTTCCCCGATCGCAGCCAGCGCATAGGCGATCAAAGGCATCAACAGCGGCACGAACATGAGGAGGAACCGGCGGATCGCCGCGACGACACTTGTGCTGTCCTCGAGCGGGGTCAGAAGCCGCGCCAAGGCCGGGCGCAGCTTGCGCGCGATGGTCAGCGCCGCCAGGTAGGCCACGACAAGGATCGCGAACTGCGACCAGGCCGCGGGGGACAGAAGCCAGGTCAGCGCGATCTCATAGCCTTGCAGCGCGAAGCCAGCCGCTTTTTGCACGACCGGTGGTTGTGCCGAAAAATCCCATTGCATGACCGAGCCCTTGAATAATTACCATACTGTCGCAGCTAAATGCCCTGAGCCATGCCTTTGCACAAGCCTTTCGCATCGGAGACCTGCCGCTGTGACCGACCCTGACCCGATCTGTCCGCTATGTTTGCGCCCGATCCCGCAGGGCGTGCGGCAAAGCCACCACCACCTGATACCAAAGCTCAAGGGCGGCAAAGGCGGCGAGACGATCCTCGTGCATCACATTTGCCATCAAGAGATCCACGCCACCCTGACCGAGGCGGAACTGGCCCGCGACTACAACACACCCCAGGCACTGCGCACGCATCCCAGACTGGCCGCGTTTTTCCGTTGGGTGTCCAAACGCCCGCCAGACTTCCACAGCCGAAGCACCGGAGGTCGGCGCAAACGCAAGAGATAGGTCCGCCCTGATCCTATTGGCTCGCACGCGCACCACCCGTCACGGGGCAGGAATGCCTCGCGCAACTTCCCGACCAATACGCGTGTTTCGGTCAGGAATGCACAGACCTGGCGCGCTTAACCGACATTCATCTTGTCCATCTGGGCGCGCATCTGTTCGGCATCGTGGCGCGCGTCGCGCAGACCTTCCATCGCGGCGGACAGCTCTGCTTCTGTCTGGGCAAGCTGGTTTGTCAACTCCGCCTCGCGCTGCTGCAGGTAGGTGATCGCCTGGTCGCGGGTTTCCTCGGCCTCGTGCAGGTCCTGGCTCATCCGCTCAAGCTGATCCATGTCGGCCTGGCTGACCCGCGTGAACCGGTGCACCAGCCAATTGGCGAACCACCCAAGGCAAAACGCGACAAAAAGAATGATCGCGGTTGTGATGACAAACTCAGTCCTGTTCATCGCTGGAACCCTCTGCGTCTTCGTCGTTCGCTGTTTCATCTGTTGACGCGGATTGTTCAACGCTTTCCAGCGTGGTTTCCGTCTCTTCGACCGGTTCGGGACGTCGCAGCTTGAATTCGATCCGCCGGTTGGCTTCGCGACCCGCTTCGGTGTCGTTGCTGGCGATGGGCTGTTCCTCGCCATAGCCGATCACTTCATAGCTCGCAGTCAGCACTCGCCGCTGCTGCAAAGCGTTCACAACCGCTTGCGCCCGCTCTTGGCTCAATTGCTGGTTCATCGATTCGCGACCCTGGCTGTCGGTGTGTCCGGCAATGACCAGGGGGATATCTCCGCAAAGCTGCAAGAGCTCGGCGAGCTCGTCCATGATGTCCCGCGTGGCAAGGTCGAACGTCGCGGATCCCGGCTCGAAGGTGATCTTGCGATCGCCGATGATCTCGCCGATCATGACCTCGCACTCTTCCGGCGTGGGAATGCCAAGAGCCGGGTCCAGTTTCTCCTGGTAGGTCACGGAGATTTCGAATTCCTCGCTCTCGCCCAGCTTGTCGGCCAGCAGCCCCGAGATTTCGGAACGGGCATCCTGATTGCCGGTATTGCCGGTGACCGACAGCGCGTCTTGCGTCACAATGACCGCCCCGTTCGACAGCTGCGACAGCGCCTCGATCCCGGCGAGAACCCGGTTCGACCAATCAGCGGGCAGGGTGTCGTCAACCCGCGCGGTCGTGCGCACGGCGGTCGATCCGAAAGCCGCGCGGGCAAAGCTGTCTGCCGTCTGCCGTGCAATCTTGCTGTTGATCCACCCGCGCAGCTGGACATTGCCTTCGGGGCTGCGCGTGGCCGTGAACTCCGCGATCTCTTCGGGCGCATCCGATGGCGGCTCGGGCAGGTTTGCCTCAAGCACGAACACCTCTGGCAGGTCGTTTTCCAACGCGCCCACAACGCGGTCGAACACCGCCCGTTCGGTTCCCTGCAGCGCGAAAAGCGCCACATCGGCATCCGCAAAGGTGATGGTCCCGCCGCCCAGTTCAGAGATCGCCTTGATGCCCAACGCTGCCGCCTCGCTCCAATGGCTGGTGGGCGCACCAAGACCAAGACGGCACTGCACCTTGTCCTCCAGCCCCGCTTCGGCAGCGGCAGAAAAAATCTGTGCCCGGGATTCCTTGGTCGGGGCCGTGCAGGCATCGAACCGGGCGCCTTCCGCATCGCTGATAAAGCGCAGCGTGTAAGGCGAGATCACCGGCCGCGGCGCAGTGAGCTCCAGCGCAAGGGCCACGTCGTCGCCGGCGCGGCGAGCCAGATCGGCCTCGACCTTGCGGCGCATATCCTCGTTCGCAACCGCGCCTTTCACGGTCACGCTCCCCGCCTCGATCGAGATCTTGGAGCGGTCCAGAACCTCCAGGATCGACACCGCGTAATCCAGCGCGTCGTCCCAGCCTTCGGGCACCGGGTAATCCGCCACTTCAAGGAAATCGGACAGTGGCGCCTCCGGCACGGCGCGGGTGATGTCTTCCAACAGTTGCTCGCGATTGGTCGCGGCTGGCAACAGTCCTATCAGGGAAACCCCGATGTCGTTGCGCAAAAGCTCGATCGAAAACCGCGGCGGCGCAATCTTGTCGGTGTCATAAATGTCGATCTGGTCGATGACCCGAGCCGTGTCCACCACGCGGCCCGCCGCACTCAGGGCCTGAAAGCGGGCTGCCTCGTTCGGGGCGTTGCCGATCAGAAAGACATGCAGCCCGTCGGTATCCACATCCGCCCAGGTCAGCGCATCGCGGTCCAGTTCGGTGCGCACGTCCTTGGCCGAGATCTCCTCGATTGCCCCGGCGGCAACCCATGCCACGCCAAGGCTGACAACCGCGGCGGCGGCAAACGCAGAGACCAGAATGAAAAGAGAGGACAGGCGCATCAGCGTTCCAAGTCAGTCGGAGTTGCCCAAAGCGATACGCCCCAGCGCCTGCAAGTGCAATCACACGAAGACCGCTGCGGCGAAAAACAGCGCGGGCAGCAAACCGGCATCCCGGTTGGACCGGAACAGCGACAAAAGCCGGTCATGGTCATCCAGTTTCAACCGGCGCAGCTGCCACATCATGTGCCAGCCCATCGCCCAAGGACCGCCCAGCGCCAGCACCAGCGACAGGATCTCGCCCCGCGGCGCGGCAAGAAGAATCGCGATACCCATCAGGGCGACCGCCAGCACAAGAAACCCGTTCAAGTATTTCGGCGTGTTCTCGGCGAACAGCCGCGCTGTGGACTTCACCCCGATCAGCGCGTCATCCTCCTTGTCCTGATGCGCGTAGATCGTGTCGTAGAACAGCGTCCATGCCATCCCGGCAAGATAGAGAAACACGGCCGGCCAACCCAGCGCGCCGGTATGTGCCGTCCACGCCAGCAGAGCCCCCCAATTGAACGCGATGCCAAGAAAGATCTGCGGCCACCAGGTGAACCGCTTGGCAAAGGGATAGATCGCCACCGGAACCAGCGCGACAATGCCCAGCAGGATCGCCTGCACGGGAAAGGTCAATAGGATACAGAACGCCACCAGCGACTGGACCACCGCCCAGACCAGCGCCTGCCGCGCGGTCACCTGGCCCGACGGGATCGGCCGCGACGCGGTGCGCGCCACCGATCCGTCGATGTCGCGGTCGGTGATGTCGTTCCACGTGCACCCCGCACCCCGCATCAGAAACGCGCCGATGCCGCATCCCAGAATGATCCACGCGTCAAACGGCCGCGCGTGACCGGTGTGGAACATCGCCAGCAACACGCCCCAGACGCATGGAAGATAGAGCAACCATGTGCCAATCGGTCGGTCCGCCCGGCTCAGCCGAAGATAGGGCCGCGTCCACGCCGGAGCGCGCCTGTCGACCCAATTTCCCGTCACGGCATCGGCGACAGCGCCGTTCCGGTCTGGTGTTGTCTGCGGCCCGCGCATATGTGTTGCTCCATGAGTGCGAAAGTCAGACTTTTTGTAGAGCAGCCCCTCGGTCCGGCACAACCCGTCGCGCTGACGCGGGACCAGGCGCACTATCTTTTCGGCGTCATGCGGCTCGGCCCCGGCGCGCAGGTCGCGCTGTTCAACGGCAAAGACGGCGAATGGCAGACCGACGTGGTCGAGGCCGGCAAACGCAAGGGTGTTCTTGTGTGCCGGCACCAGTCGCAACCGCAATCCTGGCCGCCGGACCTCTGGCTGCTCTTCGCGCCGATAAAGAAAGCGCGCACGGATTTCATCGTTGAGAAAGCCACCGAGATGGGTGCACGCCGCATCCTCCCGGTCCAGACCGACTTCACCAATTCCGAACGTGTCCGGCCGGACCGCCTGCACGCACATGCCAAGGAGGCGGCGGAACAATGCGGCGGCACTTTCGTGCCGGAGGTCGCCGACCTGAGCAAGCTGGACGCGCTGCTTGCGGGCTGGGACAGCCATCGCCGCATCGCCTTTTGCGATGAAACACTGGCGGGTGCGTCCGGCCCGCTGCTGGACGCACCCGGCCCGTGGGCCATCCTGATCGGACCCGAGGGCGGGTTCTCCGACGCGGAGCGCCGACGCCTGCGCGATATGGACGCCGCCTTTGGAATCAGCCTCGGCCCGCGTATCCTGCGCGCCGACACCGCGGCGGTGGCCGCCCTCACCCTCTGGCAATCTAGGCTCGGAGACTGGGGATGAGCCATTTTCGGTCGACCGAAAATCCCACATCCTTCGAAGGATGTGCCGCCCGGGGGGACCCATGATGAGCTTTATCCGGCCCAATGTCCAAGACGCCCTGAAACGCTGGCGCGAGGCGCTGATCGGTGCGGCGGTCATGCTCGTGGGTCTGTACTGGGTGTTCGGCGTCAGCCCCGGTTTGCTCACCTATATCGGATATCTCGCGCTCTTTCTCGGGGCTGCGCTGTTTTTTGCCGGGCTGCAACGGGGCCGCGCCCGCATTGGCGGCGGCGGGCCCGGCGTCGTGCAGATCGTTGAGCGGCGCATCGGCTATTTCGGCCCGCTCGACGGCGGCATGGTCGATCTGGAGGCCATCACCTCGATCCGGCTCGACCCGACACAGCATCCCCGCCACTGGATCATCGCGCAGGACACCGGGCCGGCCCTTCACATCCCGGTGAACGCCGAAGGCGCCGATATGCTGTTTGACACCTTCGCAAGCCTTCCCGGTCTCAGCCCCGGTCGCATCACCGCCACCTTGAATGATGACGGCGCCACGCCAATTGTGCTGTGGCGCAGACCAGACCTTGAGAAACGCATCTCGCGCCTGCATTGACACCCTGCAAAATTCGGCCCAAGGCTGGCCGGATTGATACTCGAGGCCGAGCGGAGGCGCGCCATGTCCATCCCCCAATCCGGCGGCGGGCCGATCGAACATCCCGATCAGCTCGCGCAATATCTTGCAGAGGGCTGCAAGCCCAAGGAAGACTGGCGCATCGGCACAGAACATGAGAAATTCGGCTACTGCAAGGATACGTTGCGCCCCCTGCCTTTCTCGGGTGACCGCTCGATCCTCGCCGTGCTCAAGGGCCTGCGCGATGCGCACGGCTGGGCACCGGTGATGGAAGGCGAACACCTGATCGGCCTTGAAAAGGACGGCGCGAACATTTCCCTCGAACCGGGTGGACAGCTCGAGCTGTCGGGCGCGCCGCTGGAAACCATCCACCAGACCTGCGACGAGGTGAACGACCACCTGCGCGACGTGAAGTCGATCTCCGACAAGATCGGCGTCGGCTTCATCGGCCTCGGCGCCGCCCCGATCTGGACACATGACGAGATGCCGCTCATGCCCAAGGGCCGCTACAAGCTGATGGACAGCTACATGGAGAAAGTCGGCACCGCCGGCACCACCATGATGCGCCGCACCTGTACGGTTCAGGTGAACCTGGACTTTTCGTCCGAGGCGGACATGGTGCAGAAGATGCGCGTGGCGCTGGCGTTGCAACCGGTGGCCAACGCGCTCTTTGCGACGTCGCCGTTCTTCGAGGGCAAGCTCAACGGCCACAAAAGCTGGCGGGGCCGGGTGTGGCGGCATCTGGACGATTCGCGCACCGGGATGTTGCCCTTCGTCTTTGACGACGGATTCGGATTCGAAGCCTGGGTGCAATATGCGCTCGATGTGCCAATGTATTTCGTCTACCGCGACGGTGTATACCATGACGCGCTGGGGCAGTCCTTCCGCGATTTTCTAAAGGGCGAACTACCCGCCCTGCCCGGCGAGATGCCGACGCTTTCGGATTGGGCGGATCACCTGACCACGATCTTCCCCGAAGCACGGGTCAAGAAATTCATCGAGATGCGCGGCGCCGATGGCGGCCCTTGGCGGCGGCTCTGCGCGCTGCCCGCGTTCTGGGTCGGGCTCACCTATGACCAGACCGCGCTCGACGCGGCGTGGGACCTGGCGAAAGACTGGGATGCCGAGACCCGCGAAAGCTTGCGCGTTGCGGCCTCCGTCGACGGGCTCCAGGCCAGGGTGAACGGCATCGACATGCGCGAGCTGGCCCGCGAGACGCTGAGGATTTCCGAGGCGGGCCTGGCAAACCGCGCCTATCCCGGAGCAGGCGGGCTTGTCCCGGACGAGACCCATTTCCTTAACGCGTTGAAGGAAAGCGTGGAGACCGGACAGACGCTGGCCGACGAACTGATCGACCGGTACACCGGCGACTGGAACGGCGACCTCAGCCGCATCTATCGCGAATACAGCTACTGACCGGGCGCCCAAGCGGTTTCGAAACCGCTTGTGACGGCATTTCGAAATGCCGTCCCCCGCTCAGTACCCAAGCGCGCACCCATCCTTGCGCGGGTCGGATGCCCCTTCCAGCACGCCGCTTGCATGGATCATGATGGCCTGCGCGCCGCCGATGGCAACCTCCGGCGTCTCGATCTCGTGCCCCATCTGTGCAAGCGTTGCGCGGACGTCGTCGCCATAGCCGCGCTCCATCATCAGCTTTCCGTTCTCTGCAAAACAGCGCGGTGCATCCAATGCGGCCTGCGGATCAAGCCCGAAATCGGTCAAGTTGGTGATCGCGCGCGCGTGGCCCGTCGATTGGTATTGCCCGCCCATCACGCCGAAGGGCATGGACACGCGGCCTGCATCCCGCAGCATCCCCGGAATGATCGTGTGCATCGGCCGCTTGCCGCCGCCATACTCGTTTGGATGCCCATCTTGCAGCGTGAAGCCGGCACCGCGGTTCTGGAACAGGATGCCGAATTTCTCGGACGCGATACCAGATCCGAACCCGTGGAAGATCGAATAGATCAAGGAAACCGCCATCCGGTCCCTGTCCACCACGGTGATATAAATCGTGTCCTTGTGCACCGCTTCGCTCAGCGCCGCCGGCCCAGGCATCGCACGCTTTGGGTCGATCAGCGCCGCCAGCCGTTGCGCCGTGTCCATGGACAGCATGTGATCCAGCCGGGTCATGTGATCGGGGTCGGCCACGAAGCGGTTGCGCGCGTCATAGGCCAGCTTGGTCGCCTCGGCCTCGATATGCGCGCGCTGCGCCCCGAACGGGTCCATCGCGGCAAGATCGAACTGCGACAGGATATTCAACATCAGGATCGCCGTAGCCCCCTGACCGTTCGGCGCATGCTCAAGCAGCTCGCGCTCCTTGTAGGTGCCGCTGATCGGCGCCCCGATCGTGGCTTCGGTCGCGGCGAAATCCGCCGCCTTGTGCACGCCGCCCAGCGCGTTCAGCGTGGCCAGCATGTCCTCGGCAACCTCGCCGGTGTAAAACCCGTCACGTCCCTGTTTCGCGATCCGCTTCAACACGTCGGCCTGTCCCGGCAAGCGGAACAGATCGCCCCGTGTCGGCGTTGCGCCGTTGTTCAGGAAATGTGTCCGCGCATGACCTTGCAAGAGCGCCGCGCTCCGGTTCCAGTCCCACGCCACGCGGTCCGCCACCGGCACTCCAGCCTCCATGAGGTGGATGGCAGGGGCCAGGCTGTCAGCCAGCCCCAACCGTCCCCAGCGGTCCGACATGGTGCAAAACGCATCAACCGCGCCGGGGATCGTCACCGCCTCCGGGCCATGCAGCGGCACCGCGTCCAATCCCCGCGCGCGCAGGTCTTCAGCCTGCGCCGCCGCCGGAGCGCGTCCCGATCCGTTCACCCCGATGACATCGTCGCCTCCCGCCGGCGAGACCAGCGCAAAGCAATCCCCGCCGATCCCCGTCATCGCCGGTTCCGCCAACCCGAGGAGGACCGCACCCGCAATCGCGGCATCCACGGCATTCCCGCCACGCTTGAGGATATCGATGGCCGCCGCCGCTGCCACGGGGTGCGATGTGGCACACATGCCGTCTGTCGCCATCACCGCAGACCGGCCCGGCATCTGAAAATCACGCATTGGAGACCCCCTATAAGTTGCCGACACAATAGGCAGGCAACCGGTCAGGTCAATCGCATCATCATGCAAGAGGGATGAGTACCTCGACGCCGCACACTGGGTGGGGGCTGTTGATGGCGCGACGCCGAGGTGAAGCTA
>JAWLGI010000013.1:39594-43619 GCA_041685125.1 Marivita sp.
CCAAGGCCATCTCGATCCGCGACAGAATCTCCGGCGTGACAGCATCGAGTGCCGGCAGGCACAGCTCCAGCAAGGCGTCGGCGTCAGCGTTTCTTGGAGCCAATGGCCTGTTCCGCCGTCTCGTGGATCGCAAACACCGTGTCCATCCGTGTCAGGCGAAACACCTTTTTCACGATCGGCTGCAATGCCGCGAGATCAAGACTTTGTCCCGGGCGCAGTTGCTTCATCGACGCGACAACCGCGCCAAGACCGCTCGAATCGATAAACTCCACCTGTTGGAGGTCGAGGATGAACTGCCCCTCTTCTCGAAGGGTCAGGTGACGCATCTCCTCCTTGAACTGGAGCGCGACGGGCGCATCGATACGCGGGGCGTCCACCCGGATGATGGTGGCGGTGGGATAGGTGTCGACGTGCAAGTCCATAATGCCTCAATGCCTCGGCGGTTTGTTGCGCCCTTCACCCTAGACGCCAATCCTTACCATCCGGTATGCAAGCCCAAAGCGTCCAAACGGGGGGGGGACCAAGTGTCTGATGTTGTAATCACCGGTGCGGCTCGCACCGCGATGGGGGGCTTTCAAGGCGCCTTCTCCGAAGCCTCTGCCGCCGATCTGGGCGGCGCGGCCATTCGCGCTGCGCTGGACCAGGCCAGCTCGCCCGCGGTGGATGAGCTGCTGATGGGGTGCGTTTTGCCCGCCGGCCAGGGACAAGCGCCCGCCCGTCAAGCCGGGTTTTCCGCCGGTCTGGACGACGGGGTTCCGGCCACCACCCTCAACAAGATGTGCGGGTCCGGAATGAAAGCGGCGATGATGGCGTTCGATGCCCTCGCTCTGGGCCGCTCGGACACAATTGTTGCAGGCGGCATGGAATCGATGACAAACGCGCCCTACCTGCTGCCCAAGATGCGCAATGGCGCGCGGATCGGGCACGGACAGGTGATCGATCACATGTTCCTCGACGGGCTCGAGGACGCCTATGACAAAGGCCGCCTGATGGGCACCTTCGCCGAAGATTGTGCCGAAGCATATCAGCTGACCCGCGAAGCGCAGGACGACTACGCGCTGCGCTCGCTCTCCAGCGCACGGGCGGCCCAGGATTCCGGGGCCTTTTCCAACGAAATCACCCCGGTTACCGTCACGAGCCGCAAGGGCGACATCACGGTGAGTCATGACGAACAGCCGGGCAACGCCCGGCCCGACAGGATCCCGATGCTCAAACCCGCCTTTCGCAAGGACGGCACCGTCACCGCGGCCAACAGCTCGTCGATCTCCGATGGCGCAGCCGCGCTGGTCCTGACCACGACGAAGATGGCAGGCGCCTCGGCCCGCGCGCGCATCCTCGGCCATGCCAGCCACGCGCAGGCACCCGGCCTGTTCACAACCGCCCCGGTGGCCGCCGCACAAAAACTGCTGGCCCGGATCGGCTGGAGCAAGGATGACGTCGATCTCTGGGAAGTGAACGAGGCCTTCGCCGTCGTCCCGATGGCCTTCATGCACGAAATGGGCCTCGACCGCGATATCGTGAACGTCAATGGCGGCGCCTGCGCGTTGGGCCATCCGATCGGCGCCTCGGGGGCCCGGATCATCGTCACATTGCTCAACGCGCTCGAAACGCGTGACCTGAAGCGCGGAATTGCCGCGATTTGCATTGGGGGCGGCGAAGGCACAGCGATCGCGATCGAACGGCTTTGATCTTCTTTGGGCTGAAAACAACTTGGGAGCGTGGCGGCTGGCCCCCACGCAGGGCAACATGACGGATTATCCAACGCTTGCAAAAACAATCGCGTCCCTCACCAGCGGTGAAACCGACGCGGTCGCTCTCATGGCCACGGTCGCCTGCGAAGTGCATCATTCAGATGATCGCTTCGACTGGACAGGCTTCTACCGGGTCACGGACCCGCAAATGCTCAAGATCGGCCCGTATCAAGGAGGCCACGGCTGCTTGCACATTCCCTTCTCGCGCGGTGTTTGCGGAGCGGCGGCCCGTTTGGGCGAGACACAGCTTGTCCCCGATGTCGAGTCGTTCCCCGGCCACATCGCCTGCGCATCAAGCACGCGGTCGGAACTTGTTTTGCCAGTCTGGAATGGACGGAATCGACTGCTGGGCGTGTTCGATATCGACAGCGATCAACCGGATGCGTTCACGCCCGCGGATGCCGATGCGCTGGCCGATATCCTGAAATCGGTCTTTGCGCCCGTTGCATAAACCTGGCGGAGAGGCCCGACGCGCAAACCTTTGGGCCGGGCGCGGTGTCGCGGCACAGCGAAACCCGCGTTCGGTTCGCTGTGTATCGCGGGACGATGTCTTGCTTACCCGGCTGGCCGCTGCAAGACTGCCTGCATGAAACCAGCAGACCGGCCTTCGATCCGCCATCCGAGCAGGGCGACGGAACATCCTCGATCACGTCTTCGGCCCCTTGGACGCGATGCGCCAAGGCGGTCCTTTGGACGTCCCATGGCAACAGTCGATGCGGGTTCTCCTGCGCGCTCCGATGGGGATTGATCCATGCTAGAGCTTGCCGCCGCCATCCCGCCCCTGACCTATATCACCTTCATGGGTGCGGCCCTGCTGCTCTATATCACGCCGGGGGCCGACATGATGTTCACCCTGGCCAGCGGCCTGCGCGGGGGCGCACGCTCCGGCATCGCCGCGGCGGCGGGCATCGGCCTCGGGGTCATGGGACATGTCCTGATCGCCGCGGCCGGCCTCGCCGTCCTTCTGGTCGCCTATCCGATCGCCTATGACACGCTGCGCTACGCCGGGGCCGCCTACCTGCTCTGGCTGGCCTGGCAAAGCTGGACCGACACCGCCGACACGGCCCGCCGACACGGCCGCGGCGACACATGGCGCGCTCTGCGCCGCGGCTTTCTGACCAATATCCTCAACCCGAAGGTCGGGCTCTTCGTCCTCGCTTTCCTGCCGCAATTCGCCGATCCCTCCATCGGCCCCGTCTGGCAGCAAATCCTCCTGCTCGGCACATTGCTGGCGCTGGGAGAGCTTGCCGCCTACTGCCTGCTCGGGGCCTTCGCAGGGTTCCTCGCCAGCCGGCTCACCCGGGCGTCCCGCTGGCTCAACAAAGTCGCCGCGCTCGTATTCGGCGGGCTCGCCCTCCGTCTTGCCCTCGATTGACGGAGCGCGCCACGTCCAGCCTGCCCGACACCGCGCGCACCGTCATCATTGGCAGTGGTTGCGTCGGCACTTGCGTCCTTTGCCACTTCGCCAAATCCGGCTGAGCCGCATTATCCGCTCTATCGCGCAGATAATGCTGCGCAATGACCTTGCCGATCCCGGCACAGCGCCCCATGTCGCGATCCATGAAGAGACGCGCGGTCACCTGTGCAACCAGCATGCCGTCACGGGATCGGCGAAAAGAAAGGCGGCGCACATGACGAAGATCACCTTGCTCGATGGTGGCTTGGGGCAGGAATTGCTGCGCCGCTCCGGGGACACGCCGACCCCGCTCTGGGCGACGCAGGTGATGCGCGACAGA
This sequence comes from Marivita sp., assembly GCA_041685125.1. Taxonomy (GTDB): domain Bacteria; phylum Pseudomonadota; class Alphaproteobacteria; order Rhodobacterales; family Rhodobacteraceae; genus Marivita. The sequence continues at coordinate 43,082 of JAWLGI010000013.1, forward strand.
CCTGATCTGCTGCGCGACGTTCATGCCGACTACTTTCGCTCGGGCGCCGATATCGCCACGACCAATACCTACGCGATCCACCGCGACCGTCTGCGCGGCGCAGGCGCCGAAGACCTCTTCGAAACCCTGCTTCGCACGGCGCTCGACATGGCGCTTAAGGCCCGCGAAGCGCACGGGAGAGGACAGGTGGCGGGCAGCATCGGGCCTTTGGGGGCTAGCTACCGGACCAACCTGACCCCACCACATGCCCAGGCGGTCGATCTTTACGCGGAAGTGGCCAGTCTGCTCGCTCCGGCCTGCGATCTGTTGCTGTTCGAAACCGTGGTCTCCCTGGCCCAGACCCGTGCCGTGATCGACGCCGCATCAACCTGCGGCATCCCGGTCTGGATCGCCTTTTCCGTCGATGACGAGGATGGCACGCGCTTGCGCTCGGGCGAGCCGCTGTCACAAGCCGCAAAACTCTGCGCAAGCGCGGACGCGCTCCTCGCCAACTGCTCCGCTCCCGAAGCCATGCCGGCCGCGCTCGACCAGCTTGCGC
>JAWLGI010000013.1:43719-59315 GCA_041685125.1 Marivita sp.
CCATGACCGATTACGCGCCCCCCGACACGCCATTGGACCTGCTGCACGCGGATCACGAGATTCTCGTTGTCAACAAGCCGGCAGGCTTGCTCTCTGTACCTGGCAAGGGAGCCGGGCTGGCAGATTGCCTGATTGCGAGGCTGGAGGTGGCCTATCCGCAGGTTCTGCTGGTGCATCGGCTGGACCGGGACACGTCTGGGGTGATGGTCTTTGCGCTCACACCCCATGCGCAGCGGCATCTGGGGCTGCAATTCGAAAAACGTCACACGAAAAAGACTTACCTGGCCCGGGTGGCGGGTCGATTGGCGCGGAAAACCGGTACAATCGATCTGCCTCTTGTCGTGGATTGGCCGAACCGGCCGCTGCAGAAAGTCGATCACCAAGCCGGAAAACCGGCGCTCACCGAGTGGCGGGTGATGCGGGCGTCGGATACAGAAAGCCGGGTGCAGCTCTACCCGCGAACCGGGCGCAGCCACCAGTTGCGGGTGCACATGTTGGCGCTTGGACATCCGATCCTTGGCGATCCGCTTTATGCGCCCGAGACAGCGGATGCCTATCCGCGGATGATGTTGCATGCGCTGGAATTGCGATTTCGCCATCCGGATGGCGGTGCCGGAGTTAAATTCCGGGCAACGCCGCCGTTCTGAGGGCTTCTGGACGCTGCCGCGTCCGACCCGCGCAGCCCGTGGCTGCGCGGTTTGCATATTTGGAAAGAGAAGAAGCTGGGGACCTGCGCCTTTTCACCACCATCCCGATCACTCGGCGGCCCAGCCGGAGACCGCCTTGACTTCAAGAAAGTCCTCGATTCCCCAGACGCCGCCTTCGCGGCCATTGCCCGATTGCTTCATACCGCCAAACGGCGCGCCGGCCGACCGGCCTTGACCGTTCATTTCGACCATGCCCGCGCGCAATTGGCGGGCCATACGGTTGCGCCGGGCACCATCCTGGGACTGAACGTAGTTGGTCAGTCCATAATCCGTGTCGTTGGCGATCTCGACCGCGTCTTCCTCGGTGTCGAATTTCAGGATCGACAAGACCGGGCCGAAGATCTCCTCGCGCGCGATCGTCATGTCATTGGTGACATCGGCAAAGACCGTGGGGCGGACATAATAGCCCTTGTTCAGACCTTCGGGGCGCCCGGTGCCGCCGGTGACCAGCCTGGCCCCTTCGTCGATGCCGGTCTGGATCAGGTCCTGGACCTTCTGCCACTGCGTCGCGTTGACAACCGGGCCGATATGGCGGCCCTCCTGCGCCGCGGGGCCAACGCTGACCTTCGAGGCGATCTCACCCGCTTCGTCGACGACGCGATCATAGATTGACGCGTCGACCAGCATGCGGCTGGGCGCGTTGCAGGACTGGCCGGTGTTCTGCATCATGTGCAGCACGCCGCGTTTGACGGCCGTTTCATCGGCATCGGCGAAGATCAGATTGGCGCCCTTGCCGCCCAGTTCGAGATGAACCCGTTTGAGCGTGTCAGCGGCGGATTTCGAGATCAGCTTGCCTGCGCGCGACGAGCCGGTGAAGCTGACCATGTCGATATCGGGATGCGCCGAAAGCTGGCTGCCAACGCCCGGGCCATCCCCGTTCACGAGGTTGAACACACCTGGCGGAAACCCGGCCTCATGCACCATTTCGGCGAACAGCAAGGCATTGAGGGGGCTTTCCTCGGACGGTTTCAGCACCATCGTGCAACCCGCGACGGCAGCCGCGCCGACCTTGAGCGTGACCTGGTTCATCGGCCAGTTCCACGGCGTGATGAGCGCGCAAACGCCCACCGCTTCGTAGATGATGCGGTCTTGCGGGCTGTGATCGTTCAGTGGGCGGTCGAAGTCGAACGATTTGGCGGCGTCGATGAAATTCTGCAAGTGGAACGCGCCTGCGCCGGCCTGGCTGGTGCGGGCAAGGTCGATGGGGGCGCCCATCTCCAGGCTGATGGCCTGCCCCATATCGGCGCTGCGCGATTTGTAGATGTCGAGCAGCCGTTCCAGGCATGCGATGCGCTCGGCGGGCGGCGTGGCCATCCAGTCGGGCAAGGCGGCTTTTGCGGCGGCCACGGCGGCATCCGTATCGGCTGTGCCACCCAGAGAAATCACCGCGCAGGGCTCTTCGGTGGACGGGTCGATGACGTGGTGCTCCCGACCATCCATGCAGGCCACCCATTCGCCGTTGATGTAGAACTGGCGTTTCTCGATCATCCGTCTATCTCCCTATCGAGGATTGCAGACGACACTGTGTCACCCCCCAGATGGGGTCGCAAGGGGTGCAAACATCAAACGGCCTGCACATATGTGGACGACGAATCAAACTCGTAAAAGGAGGCAATTTCATGAGCCTGCGCATCAATGACGAAATTCCGAACCTGACCGTCGAAACCGACCAGGGGACACTGCAATTGCATGAGTGGATCGGCGACAATTGGGCGATCCTGTTTTCGCATCCAAAGGATTTCACCCCCGTCTGCACCACCGAATTCGGCGCTGTCGCGCAGCTGGCCGATGAGTGGGAGACGCGGGGCACCAAGGTGATGGGAATCTCTGTCGACGCCGTCGAGGATCACAAGAAGTGGAAGGGGGATATCGAAAGCACGTCGGGTTGCAAGGCCGGCTTTCCGATTATTGCCGACGAGGACCTGACAGTGGCCAAGGCGTTCGACATGCTGCCAGCAGAATACGCGCTGCCTGATGGCCGCACACCGGCGGACAGCGCCACCGTGCGCGTGGTGTTCATCATCGGGCCGGACAAGAAGCTCAAGCTGTCGATGACCTATCCGATGACCGTTGGCCGCAATTTCGCAGAAGTCCTGCGGGCGCTGGATGCCCTGCAGACCTCCGCGCGGGAAAACGTTGCGACGCCGGCGAACTGGACCGTGGGCGAAGACGTGATCGTGCCTGTTGCGGTCAGCGATGAGGACGCCATCGCCAAGTATGGCAAGATCGATACCGTCCTGCCTTACCTGCGCAAGGCCAAGCTGGCATCGTAAGCCAATATCGGGCGGGGTTGAATTTGGCCCGACTTATTCGGCCGGGGTCAGAACCGCCTCGACCCGGCGGTTCGCCTCGCGTCCGACGACCGTAAGGTTCGTGGCGCGGGGCGATAGGTAACCGACCCCGTCCGATGATACTTGCGTCGACGTCACGCCGCGCGAGACGACGTAATCGCGGACCACCCGGGCGCGCTTGCGCGACAAGGCGACATTGGCCTCGAGCGACCCCGTGGCATCGGTATGCCCGACGAACGTGATCTGACGTTGAGGGTTGGACAGCAGATAGGACACCACCGCGTCGAGTGATTGTACCGGGCCATCGCCAAGCGCGGCCGCGCCGCTGGCAAAATCGAGATCGGCCAGAACGGCATGGCCCGCGCGTTCCAGTTGGGCCACCACATCACCCACCTCTTCTGGCATGGCGATGGCAGGCGCCTCCGTGACCGATATGGCGGGACGTCCCGGTGGGCCAACCTCGATCAGTTGCACGAAAACGGTTCCGCCGTCACGGCTGACGAGAAGGCCAAGCGCCTGGGTCGCGTCCGCTGACTTGGCCGACAGGAAGCGATAGTCTGCAAGATCGACATACATGTTCGGTGCGGGCAAGACGTCGATGCCAAAGCGGAAGTCGAAGCCGCCACAATTGCGCGCGGTACACTCGAATATGATGTCGAAGCCGTCCTCCTCAAGCTGGGCGCGGATCGGAAGCATGACCTGTCCGGTTGTGATGCCCGCGCCGGAAACACGCCACGCCGTGCGCCGCACTTCGCCTTCGAGCGTTGCAACGGGCACGCCCTTGCTGTTGGTCCAGGCCGCGATGGGAAGATCATAACTGCCCGCGGCGGTGACGCGCGACACGGTCTCCCGGGCGCCGATGGGCAGGGCCAGGTCAAGCGCCGACACCGGGCTGGACACGGTCAGCAGAGCGGCAAGCCCCAGTGCCGCCCGGTCAGCGAGACTGTGCGTGATACTCGTCATTGGGGCGCATATCTGTGGCACTGGCCACGCGGTTGGTCATGTTGAAGAAGGCGGCAACGTTCACGATGTCCCAGATGTCGCGATCGGAAAAGCCCGCCTCGCGCAGCGCCTCGCGGTCGAACTCGGCAACTTCGGCGCTGGTTTTCGTGACCTTCTCGGCAAAGGCCAGCATCGCACGCTGACGGAGGTCGAGATCCGCCACGCGCCAATTCATCACAAGCATTTCGCCCAGTTTCGGGTCACCGGACAACGCACGCACGGCGGCACCATGCGCGGTGAGGCAATAGAAACATTTGTTGATCGAACTGACGACCACCGCGATCATCTCGCGCTCCAGCTTGCTCAGCCCGCTGCCAGCGAGCATCAGATCGTTATACATCGCGGTGAAGGCGTTGAGCTTGTCGATATCGAAGGCATAGGCGCGAAGCACGTTCGGCACCATGCCCAGCTTGTCCTGACAGACATCGAAATAGGTTTGCGTCTCCGGCGGGAGCGGTTCTGCGATCGGCAGGTCAAGCGCCGTCGGACGTGTGTCTTTGGTCATGCGGTTTCGCTCGTGTTGGGCAACATGCGGTAGTGGTACTGTCCCACAACATGCATGCCGAGGGAAGCGTAGAGCCCATTGGCACCGTCGTTTGCCTGTGTGCAAAGCACGCTCATCCAAACCGCCCCATTGGCCTTGGCCCAATGCGCCGCCTGCCGCATGATCCAGGCTGCGAGGCCCTTTCGCCGATGTTGCGGCGTGATTTCGAGCGCGTGCACCATCGCGATCCCGTCCGAAATCGCGCAATAGCCGGCGCCGGCGGGTTTGTCGTTGATCCGTCCGAGCAGGCCCGTTTTGGGCGCGTCAGCCCGGTCCATCACGGCGATTCGGTCGCGGCCGATGGCACCGGCGGCCCAAATGTCACGCATGATCGCCAAGGGTTCCCAGACAGCGAACGCGGTGACGCGGGGTACGGGTTTGTCCGTCAACCGATCGATCGGACAGAGCCAAAGGTTCACCGGGTCAATGATCTCGTATCCGCGCGCGTCCAATGCGGCGTCCAAAACCGTTTCGCCCTCGCGGATCATGAACAATGCGTCCTGCCCCAGCATCTGCATCGCGGTTTCCGCCGCTGCCAAATCCTCTTCGCGCCAATCGCCGGAAGCCGTCGCGGCACTGACCCGTTTTCCACCTCCAGCCCCGTTACGCAGTATCCAGGGACCAGCAGGCATCCTGTCGGCCGGGGGCCATGTCGCCTCTGTCACGGCGTAGAGGGTCTGGATATCGGGCCTCACACGCCGAACATGTCGACCAGCCGCGACATCGCATGATCCAGTTGACCGCCATCGGTGCCGCGCACGACAACATTCGAGCCATACGCGCCGTTTTGCTGAAACGGGTAGGATCCGAAAGACAGGTTGGGAAATTCCTGCGCGATCTGTGCCAATGGACCTGCGATATCGCCTTCGCCGCGATCCACGCGCAGGGTTTGCGACAGGATCGGCGCACCGCCTGTCAGCGTTGGAATGACACTGGCGACCATCGCCTGGAAAACCGTCGGCACGCCGGCCATCACATGCACGTTGCCGATGGAGAACCCCGGCGCGACGGAGACCGGGTTTTCGATCAGCGTCGCCCCATCGGGGATGCGCGCCATACGCTTGCGGGCATCGTTGAACTCTTTGCCGCTGCTGGTGTAATGGGCCTGAAGCAGGTCGTGGGCATCGTCGCGCACGTCAATGTGCACACCGAAGGCTTCCGCAACGCAATCGGCGGTAATGTCATCATGCGTCGGCCCGATACCGCCCGAGGTGATGACCGTGCCATACCCCTCGCGCAGGTCGGTCAGGGCCGACACGATAGCCTCCCGGTCATCGCTGACAATCCGGACTTCGCGCAGGTCGATACCCACTTTCGTCAGCTCCTGCGCCAGGTGGTGCATGTTTGCGTCACGCGTGCGGCCCGACAGGATTTCGTCACCGATCACCAACATGGCCGCGCTTGGATTGGGCATGTCTGCCTCCTTGAACCTTCATTTTTGTCAGGTATAGGCGGCGGCCATGCGCTTTCAAACCCCTCTTGTTCCCGGCGACCTCGTCCGACGGTACAAACGGTTCCTGGCCGATGTGACCCTTGAGGATGGACAGCAGGTCACGGCGCATTGCGCCAATCCCGGCTCGATGATGGGATTGGCGGTTCCCGGGAGCCGGGTGTGGCTGGAACCGAACGACGATCCGAAGAAAAAGCTCAAATACGGATGGCGGCTTGTCGATCATGGCAACGGTCATTTCACCGGGGTCGATACGGCGGTCCCGAACCGGATGTTGCGCAGCGCGCTCGAGGCGCGAGAGGTGCCGGGTCTGACCGGTCATGACACTCTGCGGGCCGAGGTGCCCTATGGCGAAAGGAGCCGGATCGATTTTCTCCTGTCGCAAAGCGGCCTGCCGGACACCTATGTCGAGGTGAAATCCGTCACCCTGATGCGCCAGGCCGGGCTTGCCGAATTCCCCGACAGCGTAACGGCGCGCGGCACGAAACATCTGCACGAGCTGGCTGAAATGACCCGCCTTGGCCATCGTGCCGTCATGCTTTATCTTGTGCAACGCACCGATTGTGACCGTCTGACGCTGGCCCGTGATATCGACCCGGCCTATGCTGCTGCCTGGTTGCGCGCGACACGGTCGGGCGTCGAAACCATCGCGATGGGCTGCCAGATCACGCCAGAGGCGGTGACGCTTGGTGCCCCGATGCAGATGGTCGCGCCGGCACCTGCGTAAAACCGCCCTCTGGCAAAATCCGGATTGGGTGTCTAATACTCGCTAAAAATACTATCGGAGTTCGACCTTGTTTAACAATGCTGACGGTCGCCTGACACGCGAAGGCATCCGCATTCACGAGCCGTCCGATTTCGCCGGGATGCGCAAGGCCGGAGAGCTGGCCGCGCGCATCCTTGATGATGTGGCGGACTTGATAGATGTCGGGCAAACAACAGAAGCCATCGATGATTTCATCCGCATGCGGGTTGAAGACGCCGGCGCCACCTCGGCCACGATTGGCTACAAGGGCTATCAGCACGCGAGCTGCATCAGCGTGAACCATGTTGTCTGTCACGGCATACCCGGCGAGAAAAAGCTGAAGGACGGCGATATCCTGAACATCGACGTGACGGTGATCGTCGATGGCTGGTTTGGCGACACGAGCCGCATGTATGTTGCCGGCAAGCTGAGCCGCAAGGCAGAACGGCTGATCCAGGTCACGCACGACGCCCTGTTCCAAGGAATCGAGGCCGCAAGGCCGGGCAACACCTTCGGCGATATCGGTCATGCGATCCAGACCTTCGTGGAGGCGAACCGTATGTCCGTGGTCCGCGACTTCTGCGGTCATGGGCTTGGCCGGGTGTTCCACGCACCACCCAACGTCCTGCATTACGGGCGCGCAGGCACCGGGCCGCGGCTCGAGGCAGGCATGTTCTTTACCATCGAACCGATGGTCAACCTGGGTCGTCCCGAAACCAAAGTCCTTGCCGATGATTGGACCGCTGTGACACGCGACAAATCCCTGTCCGCACAATTCGAGCATTCCATCGGGATCACGGCTGACGGGTGCGAGGTGTTCACCCTATCCCCTGCGCAGCGGTTTCATCCGACATATCGGCAAAGCTGATCACGCTGGACATGTAAGCGCCTTGACCACTGGACCGACGCGGTCGGGTGCGGTCCAAATCCGTCCGACGAGGGCTCCCGGGTTGCTTTAACGCAAGACTGGGTTGGTTTGTCGCTTTCCCTTGGCCGGCAGCACCGCTAAACCGTTGGCCATATCGGAGGCACAGATGACCAAGATCACCCCACAACCCGGCATCATGGATATCGCGCTGTATGTTGGCGGAAAATCCCATGTCGACGGCGTGTCCAACGTGGTGAAACTCAGCTCGAACGAAAATCCGTTCGGGCCAAGCCCGGCCGCACAAGAGGCGGTGCGCCGGTCCGTTCTGGACCTGCATCGATATCCGTCCACCGACCATGCCGGTCTGCGCACGGCCATTGCCGAGGTTCACGGAGTGGAGCCCGACCAGATCATCTGCGGCGTTGGCTCGGACGAGATCATCACCTTCCTGTGTCAGGCCTATGCCGGGCAGGGTGACGAGGTGATCCACACCGAACACGGCTTCGCGCTTTACAAGATCTGTGCCCTGGCGGCCGGGGCCACCCCGGTCGAGGTGGCCGAACAGGAGCGCACCACCGATGTGGACGCGATCCTGTCTGCCTGCACCGACAAGACGCGGCTGGTGTTTATCGCCAATCCGAACAACCCCACCGGCACCATGATCGGTCTGGCCGAGGTTGAACGTCTGGCCGAAAACCTGCCACCGCAGGCCTTGCTGGTTCTGGACGGGGCCTATGCCGAATTCGTCGATGGCTATGACGGTGGGGCCAATCTCGTTCATGCGCGGGACAATGTCATGATGACGCGCACATTTTCGAAGATCTATGGGCTGGGCGGTCTCCGCATCGGGTGGGGCTATGGCCCGCGAGAAATTATAGATGTGCTCAACCGTGTCCGCGGGCCATTCAACCTGTCCGGCACCGCACTCGCCGCGGCCGAAGCGGCGGTGCGGGATGCCGCCTATGTCGAAAAATGCCGACTCGAGAACACGCGCATGCGCACTTGGCTGGCCGAGGCGCTTGCCGAACACGGGGTGCCGTCCGATACGTCCATGGCGAACTTCATCCTTGCCCGACTCTCCGATGAAGCCGAAGCAGACGCATGTAACCTTTACCTTCAGAAACAGGGTCTGATCGTACGCCAGGTCGGGTCCTACAATTTGCCCAACGCCTTGCGTATCACTGTCGGAGACGAGGCGAGTTGCCGCCGCGTGGCGCATGCAATCGGCCAGTTCAAGGCAGGTGCCCGATGAGCCGGATTTATGACCGCGTGGCCCTGATCGGGCTGGGCCTGATCGCGTCGTCAATGTTCTGGGCGATGAAGCGGGAGGGCCTTGCCGGTCACGTGACCGGCTATGCGCGCAGCCCCGAAACACGCGACACCGCGCGTCGGATCGGCCTGTGCGACACGATCTGCGACACGGCCGCTGACGCTGTAAAGGACGCGGACCTGGTCGTGCTCGCCGTGCCGGTCGGTGTCATGGGCCAGGTTGCCAAGGAGATCGGGCCGCATCTCAAACCTGGCGCCACGCTGACCGATGTCGGATCGGTCAAACGGCAGGTGATCGAGGACGTGTCGCCACATATTTCCGAAACAGTGCATTTCGTTCCAGCACACCCGCTGGCCGGGACCGAGCATTCCGGACCCGAATCCGGGTTCGCCAGTCTTTTTGACAAGCGCTGGTGTCTGCTTGTTCCGCCCGAAGGCACCGATACTGCAGCGATCGACCGGCTGGGCCAGTTCTGGGAAGGATTGGGATCGTTCACCGACGTGATGGAGCCAGACCACCACGATCTGGTGCTTGCCGTCACCTCGCATTGTCCGCACCTCATCGCCTATACCATGGTCGGCGTTGCCGATGATCTGCGCCGCGTGACCGATAGCGAGGTGATCAAGTATTCCGCCGCCGGTTTCCGGGACTTCACGCGGATTGCCGCGTCTGATCCGACCATGTGGCGGGACGTGTTCCTGACGAACAAGGACGCCACTCTGGAGATCCTCGGCCGCTTCACAGAAGAGCTGTTCGCGCTTCAACGGGCGATCCGACAGGGCGATGGTGCGTTCCTGCACGAGTATTTTACCCGCACGCGGGCAATCCGACGTGGTATCATCGAAGCGGGGCAGGACACGGCGGCCCCGGACTTCGGGCGATCAAGGTAGAAAAATGGCATGCGGTTGATCAGTGCTTTGGTTTGTGGACTGATGGCCGTGTCGCAAGCGTGTCTGGCCGGTCCTGAAACCTCCCCGAGACCGCATGCGCGCGATGCGATCGCTGTCGGGCCAAGCATTGATACGGACCGCACCCGCCCTGTCGCGCGTCCCGCGGTGGTCGAGGCAGCGCTTGCCAACAAATTGGCGCAGCGATTTCGGCATGAAAGCGATCCAGACCACGAGGCCGACCCGACCAACAGCGTCCCGGCACGGCACCGCAGCTTTGCCTCTCTGTCGCCTCAGGCGATCTCTTTGTCGATGCGGCCCGTGTTGCGTCCCAAGGCCATGGTGCAAAAGGCGATGGCCAAACAGCGCCAACGCGCAAACGGCGCTGTTTGCGGGGACATCGCCATTCAAGGTGATAGTGTTGGATTTGTGCCAGGCAAACTTTCGGCCTGCGGCATCAAGAATGCCGTCAAGGTAAGCTCCGTTTCCGGTGTCAGCTTGAGCAATCGGGCTTTGATGGATTGCCGCACGGCCAAGGCACTCAAGACATGGGTTGACGAGGGCCTGAAGCCAGCTGTGGCGAATAAAGGTGGCGGCGTGCACCAGATCAAGGTGGCGGCGCACTATGCGTGCCGCACGCGGAACAACCAGCCGGGCGCGAAGATCAGCGAACATGGCAAGGGCCGCGCGATCGACATCACGGGCTTCCTGTTGCGGGATGGGACACGGCTTACCTTGCTGCGTGATTGGGACCGGCGCGGAACCGGCGCGATCCTGCGCAAGATGCACCACCGCGCCTGCGGAATTTTTGGCACGGTCCTCGGCCCGGATTCGAACCGGTTTCACCAGGACCATTTTCACTTTGATACCGCAGGCTACCGCAGCGGATCGTTCTGCCGTTGATCTATTGGTAGGACCGCACGAGGCTTTGCGCGACCAAAGCCCAGCCATTCGCCACCACGAAAAACGCCAGCTTGAACGGCAAAGACACGATAGCCGGTGGAACCATCATCATCCCCATCGACATGAGCACCGCCGCCACCACCAAGTCGATGATGAGGAAGGGCAGGAAGATCATGAAACCGACCTGAAAAGCGCGCGATAGTTCGGATAGCAGGAAAGAGGAAACCAGAATTGAAAGAGGCGTGTCAGCACTCGGCGATTCCAGGAGCAGATCGCTCCTGATCTGTCCGAGTATTGCAAATGTATCGGGATCGACCTGCGCCGCCATGAACACGCGAAACGGCTCGAACCCCCGTTCAAACGCCTCTTCAGTGTCCAGCTCATCATTCAATAGTGGATCAATACCGAGGACCCAGGCATCGAGCAGAACGGGTTCCATGACAAAGAAGGTCAGGAAAAGCGCGATGCTCACGATAAGCATGTTCGGCGGTGATTGCTGAAGACCAATGGCCTGCCTCAAGATGGACAAAACAGTGATTATGAATGGAAAACACGTCACCGTGATGACGATTCCCGGTGCGATGCTCAATACGGTGATCAGCGCAATGAGTTGCAGAGTGGTCGCCGTGACCGACCCACCCTCACCGAAGTCGAGCGAAAAGCTCTGCGCCGAAGCGGAGCCTCCCGCTAGAAGGCCGATCATAAGCGCCAATACCAGAAGCTGTTTCACCATCTAATCACTTGATGCGCTAAAGTCGTTCACATCGATCAACCGCACGCTCAATTGCCCGTGCTGTTCTGCGGAGTCGTTGATTTCCAGGACACCCGTCCCGATCAGACGATCACCGACATAAAGTTCGACTGGGTCCTCGACGCGCTTGTCCAGCAAGAGAACAGACCCTTCTTCCAGTTGCAGAAAATCGCGCACCAAGGGGCGCGCGCGCCCAACAGAGACGGTGACTTCGATTGGAACGGTCGTGAAGGTGGCGTCCGTTTTTGTGTTTGACGAGTCTTTCAGGTTATCCATGTGCACGAAGCTCCGTCTGGTCATAAAGGACCGCATGAACGGCATCAGTGATCTGTTTGGACACATCGGGAAGGTCGATGGACATTTCCTTGCCGCCCAAACGAAGCTCGGCCTGCCCTTCCGAAAGCACCGATGACTCCGTAACTGTCACGGGAAGGCTGCTCGAAGCTGCATTCACAAGGTGCGAGACTTGATCCCCCGCACCGGCGGCGACCGAAATTTCGATCTGGGTCGTGCCCATGTCACGTGCAATCCGGGATAGCTGATCGACCACATGTCCGCCCAGTGTATCCCGCGCCAAGGCGGGAAGCATCTTTTGCAGGATTTCTTCAAACAGCGGTGTCAGATTCGCCAATACCTGCGCGTGGACCTCGTGATAGGTGAAGGACAGGTCCTGCAAATTCTGCGCCAATCCCTCAGAAACATGCGCGACGTCCTCCTCCTTTGCCTTGATCGCGTCATCCCATCCAGCGCGATACCCCGTATCGAACGCCTCCAGTCGCTCTGTCTCGAGCGCTTCATCTGAAACGGCCGCTCGACGGGACGCGGGCGCTGGTGTGCCAAAGTTCTCAAGAAAGGTGGTGAGATTGGTCATCGCAGATCCTCGGGATTGGGTTCGTCCAGCCAGCTTCTCAAAACCTCTACAGTTTCATTTCGCCGGTCCTCGATCAGGGATTTGAGACGCGCCACAGCATCCTCCGGCGCGGCAATGCCGGGCTGGTTCGCCTGATCGGCAACAGCCGGCAGATTGACCTCCCCATTGTCAGGTTCGATCGTACCGCTCAGAACCGGCAAGTCAGACGACAGGTCTCCATTGTCAGGCGCAGGCAAACCGTCAGGGCGCGAAGACGCCAGCACCAAAGGACGCACGACGAACAGCCCCAAAACCATTGAAACGAACGCCAGAACAGCGATCTGGAGAAGTGACATCCTGTCGAACTGACCCACGAACCAGCCCGGTTCCGCGGGCAACGAGCCAAGAGGCTCCACCGGTTCAAACGACAACGATCTCAGGGTGATGACGTCGCCCCGCGCCTCGTTGAACCCCACAGCAGAGGCGACCAGATCGCGCAAGGCCGACAGTTCCTCATCCGGCACGGGGACAAAACTCTGAACACCCTGATCGTCGACCTCGGTCTTACCGTTCACCATGACAGCCACGGTGAGCCGTTTTATTGCGCCGGGAGATTTTATGATTTCCCGCGTTGTTTGCGACACTTCGTAATTCAAGCGCTCACGGGTTTCGCTGCTCTTCTGCGATTCGGTTTCACTCTCGTTCGCATCTCCATCCGGAAGGTTGGATGCAACCGTCACTGCGCCCGGTCCGGTGTTTTCCGCTTGTTCGGATCGTTCCTCGCTATCGGAGCTGATGACGAATCTGCTGTCAGGATCAAACCTGCGTTCTGTTATGGACTCGGTATCGGTGATTGCATCCACGCTGACTTCGACAACGGCGTTTCCCGGCCCGACCCGCGCTTCGATCATTCGCAGCACACGTTCGCGCAGGGCTTCTGTCCGGTCCTGTTCGCTGGCTGCGCCGAAGCTAGGGCCGTCATCTGACAAGAGTCCTGACTGGGCGTCGATCACCGAAACCTCGGTAGGCTCGAGCCCCGCCACAGCCGATGCCACAAGGTGCCGTATCGCCTGAACTTTCGCGCGATCTATCATTCCTGTCCGCGCCGTCACATGGACCGAGGCGCTTGGCGCAAGATCGCGTCTGAACGGATTTTCACTTCCGGTGGCAATGTGAACCCGCGCATTTCCGATATCGGGTGACGCGACAATGGTTCGCGCCAATTCTCCTTCTTTCGCACGTAGATAGGCAGCATCGAACATTTGCGATGTCGTTCCGAATCCAGTGAGCGAATCGAGCAATTCGTAGCCCTGCCCAGAACTGGCAGGCAGTCCTTCGCTTGCCAGCGTCAACCGAAGTTCATCGCGCATCGCGTCCGATACGAACACCGATGTGCCGCGCACCTCGAATGCTGCTCCACGCTGCTGCAACGCCTGAACCACCTCGCCCGCCGCGGCCGACTCAAGGCCGGAATAAAGAAGCGTCATCCGTGGCTGCGTGACAAGACGCGACATGCTGAGAACCGCAAGAAAGATCGCGAGCGTCGCACCGACAACGATCACTTTACGCGTGACAGTCAAATTTCGCCAGACTGCAAGTATTTGCTGCACCGATACCCTCCGAAGCCAAAACATTCTGTTTCGTTGATAGGATCGTTATTGCCGCATCGCGTTAACAATCGGTTAGTGCCTGATCGCTAAGTACGAGATCGTAGATTTGGAAATGGGCACACATGGCGGCTGCTGAAGCAACGAAAACCGACGCCGACGTATCGGACGGGAAGCCATCGAAGATTTGGCTTATACTGTCCGTGCTTTTCTGCTTTGTCGGCGGCGCTGCGGGTTATTTCGGCGTCTCGAGCGGAGTTTTTCCCTTCGGCACATCCGAAACACGCGACAGGCCAGCGGCATCAGAACCGGTGGTGCGGCCTGATGTTGCATTCGTGGACATCCCAACGCTTGTCATCACGTTGCCTCCAGGGGCGAAGAACGAGCATCTACGCTTTACTGGACAGATTGAAGTGCCTTCGAAATTCAAAAGCGACGTCGAATACCTGATGCCACGTATTCAGGACATGATGAACGGTTACCTGCGCGCATTGACGGCCGAGGATATCGAAGGCCCAGGCGCATTGTTCAAAATAAGGCTGCACATGTTTCGACGGATCGTCATGGTGGTGGGTCTGGGCAAAGCCAACAGCCTGCTTGTGACAGAATTTATCTTGAAATGAGGGAAGCAATGGATCTGGTCGCGGATATCCTCCTTGTCGCGGGCGCACTTGGCGCCGGACTGTACTGTTTTGTACTGGCACGGCGCCTGTCGCGATTTACTGACCTTGAAAACGGCGTTGGTGCAGCGGTCGCGGTGCTGTCGGCACAGGTGACGGACCTTCAAAATGCGCTCGATTCTGCGCAAAAGACCGCCACCCATTCGAGCGACAGCCTAGAAGAACTGACAACCCGCGCCGAAGATGCAGCGAAGCGATTGGAGTTGATGGTGGCATCTTTGCATGATCTTCCGCCCTCTTCGTCGGGGGTCAAAAATTCGAAGGCAGACAATGGGCCGATCTTCTCGCGCCATGGAGGAAATTCGCAATGACACAGCCCAAACCACCTTCCGCGAAACGAAAGAAAAGAACATCGAAAGGCACGCTCGCCGTGATCGGCGCACTGCTTATGATGTCCGCCGCACTACGCTTGGCCACCGAAGCGGGACAAGTGGTCGCAAGCGAAGGCATTGATGCCCCAGCCGCAGCAGATGATCCCCAAGCCTCGGCGATGGATTTGTCCCGCCCGGAGCAAATGGATGCCGCGCTTGAAGCCATCAAGAAGCGCGAAGCCAAGTTGATCGACCGTGAAGCCGAAATAGACGAACGTGAGGCCAGCATTTCGAAAGCTGAGACATCAATCAAAGCCGAATTGGCAAAACTCAAAACCGCAGAGGAGAACCTGAGGCAGACAATCGAACGGGCATCTGCCGCAGCCGAAGAAGATATTTCCCAATTGACCGATGTGTACGCCACGATGAAACCAAAACAGGCAGCTGCCCTATTCGAGCAGATGGATTCGAATTTTGCAGCGGGTTTCCTTGCACGGATGGCCGCGGACAATGCAGCGCGCATCATGGCAGGTATGACACCGGAAAAGGCCTACGAGATCAGTGTCGTTCTGGCCGGTCGCAACGCTGATATACCGCTTGATTGATTGCATGCAATTTTGAAAAGGAAACTGCATGAATTCCATCAGAGATGAGTTAAAGCCGTCCAGAAGGACATCAGAAAACGATCCTGATTTATCAAATACTGGACGCAAACGGTGACAATACTGAG
>JAWLGI010000103.1:0-4641 GCA_041685125.1 Marivita sp.
TTAGCTGCGCCCGCGCGATGCAAAGCGCGGCAGCATCGCGGAGAAATCTTTCCCAGTCGCGTTCTCGTTCTGCACGAATTGCGCGTAAAGATCCCGCGCTGCGCGCCCCAGCGGCGTGTCGGCATCCGCCGTCTCTGCCGCCTGCTGCGCCAGGTTGAGATCCTTGAGCATCAACTCGGCGGCGAAGCCGGGCGTGTAGTCGTTGTCGGCGGGCGATTTCGGGCCGATCCCCGGCGCCGGGCAGTAGGTGTTCATCGACCAACTGGAACCGGATGAGGTCGAGACGACATCGAACATCGCCTGCCGGTCAAGACCCAGCTTGTCGGCCAGTGCGAAGGCCTCGCAGGTGACGATCATCGTCGCGCCGAGGATCATGTTGTTGCAGATCTTGGCCGATTGCCCGTTGCCCGCAGGCCCGCAATGCACGGCCTTTTGTCCCATGATGTCAAACAGCTCCGAGGCGGTGCTGAAGCCCGCCTCGTCCCCGCCCACCATGAAGGTCAGCGTGCCGGCGGAGGCCCCGCCCACGCCGCCCGAGACCGGCGCGTCGAGCGCCGAAAGCCCGGCCTCGAGCGCTTGCGCCGCCACGGCGCGGGCGCTGTCGACATCGACGGTCGAGCAATCCAGAAGCACCGCGCCCTTGTCCATGGCCGGGATCACCTCGCCCGCCACGGCGCGCAGGATCTTGCCATTGGGCAGCATGGTGATCACCACCCGTGCGCCTTTCGCAGCCTCGGCGGCGCTCGGTGCCATGGTGACGCCGTCCACGGTGACGTCGGTGGTGTCGTAGCCCGTCACGTCATGCCCCGCCTTGGCGAGATTGGCCGCCATGGGTCCGCCCATGTTGCCCAGCCCGATGAACCCGATTTTCATGTCGTCGTCTCCTCCTCGAATGTCAGCCCGTGTGCGCCCAGTGGCGCCAGCATGGCCGATACGGCCGCGTCCGGCAGGCTGCCCGGATCGTGCTGCCATGCCGGTGTGCGGTCCTTGTCGATGATCGCGGCGCGGATGCCTTCCAGAAAATCACCCTGTTGCATGGACCGGTAGGTGAACCGGTATTCAAGTTCGAGCGCGCGGCGGATGCCCGCCCCTTCGTCGCGCAGGGTGCGGATCATCTCTATCGTGCAAGCCATTGAAAGGGGGGAATTTCGTTGCATCGCGGCACGCGTGTCGCGGGCAAAACCGTCATCCGCGCCTTGCAACGACGCTATGATGGCGCGCAAATCCGGGCTGCCGAAATGCGCACCGATCCTCAGGGCGTGCGACCGAAGTTCGGCCTCTGGCGCCGATGCCGCGTACTGCGCGATCAGATCCACATCCCCCGTCTCGATCAACTCCGCGGTCATCTTGCCCCAGGCCTTCTGCGGCACATAAGCATCGGCGAACCCGCAATGGATCGCGTCGCCAGTACCCATACGCGTGCCGGTGGTCCCGAGATATTCCCCCAGCAGCCCCGGCGCGCGGGCCAGCAACAGCGAGCCGCCCACATCCGGCACCAGACCGATGCTGCATTCGGGCATGGCGATCCGCGTGCTGTCGCAGACGATCCGGTGTGACCCGTGACAGGCGATGCCCACGCCGCCGCCCATCACGAAGCCCTGCATCAGCGCGACATAGGGCTTGGGGTGGTCGGCGATCTTGGCATTGAGGCGGTATTCATCGGCCCAGAAGCGGCGGCCGAAGGCAAAATCGTCGGCGCGCCCGGTCTCGTACAGCCGTTGCACATCGCCGCCCGCGCAGAACGCCTTGTCGCCCTCCGCGTCGATCAGCACCAGCGCCACCGCGTCATCGTCGCGCCATGCGTCCAGCGCCGCCTCGATTTCGAGGCACATTTCCCAGGACAGCGCGTTGAGCGATTTGGGCCGGGTCAGGGTGATGCGCCCTGCGCGCCCCTCCCTGCGGATATGGATATCGTCGCTCATCTCTCGGCCAGCATCTGGCGCGCCACGATCAGGCGCATGATCTCGTTGGTGCCTTCGAGGATCTCATGGACGCGCAGATCGCGGACCAGCTTCTCGATCCCGTAATCGGCAAGGTAGCCATAGCCGCCATGCAGTTGCAGGCACTGGTTGACGACCTCGCTGCCGGTCTCGGTCACGCGCTTTTTCGCCATGGCGCAGAACTTGGTCGCGTCCGGGGCACCGGTGTCGAGCTTCCACGCCGCCTGTCGCAGGAAGGTGCGCGCCGCCTGAAGGTCAATCTCCATATCGGCGAGGCGGAACTGCAGGCCCTGGAACTGGTCGATGGGTTGACCGAACGCCTTTCGCTCGCCCATGTAATCGAGCGTCATGTCGAGTGCGCGCTGTGCCGCGCCGAGCGAGCAGGCGGCGATGTTCAGCCGTCCGCCATCGAGGCCATTCATGGCATAGGAAAAGCCCTTGCCCTCTTCGCCGATCAGGTCGGCGGCGTCTATTCTGCACTCGTCGAACTGGACTTGTCGCGTCGGCTGGCTGCGCCAGCCCATCTTGTCCTCCAGCGCGCCAAAGCTGAGACCCGGCGTGCCCGCCTCGACATAGACGGCCGAAATGCCGCGCGGCCCGGCCTCGCCGGTGCGGGCCATGACCAGATAGGCATCCGAATAGCCGCCCCCCGAAATGAACGCCTTGGTCCCGTTGAGCGTATAGCCCTCGTTGGTGCGCTCGGCGCGGGTCTTGAGGGCCGCGGCATCCGAGCCCGAGCCGGGTTCGGTCAGGCAGTAGGACAGCACCGTCTCCATCGTCAGCGCCTTCGGCAGCACGCGGGTCTTCATGGCGTCATCGGCGAAATTGTCGATCATCCTGGCGCACATGTTGTGGATCGACAGAAACGCAGCCACCGAGGGGCAGGCCATCGACAGCGCCTCGAACACAAGTGTCGCGTCCAGGCGGGTCAGGCCTGCGCCGCCCGACTCCTCGCTGACATAAAGCCCGCCGAAACCGAGTGACGCGATCTCGGGCCAAAGCTCTTTCGGAATCGTGCCGGCACGTTCCCAGTCCCGTGCGAAGGGGGCGATGCGGTCCTGCCCAAAGCTGTGGGCCATGTCGAAAATGGCCGTCTGTTCCTCGGTGAGGGCAAAATCCATGGGGGCGCTCCTGCTTCTTGCGATGCCGAATTTACAGGCCTTCGGCCGGGAAATTGCAAGACCGATTTACGCCGCGCCGCAGCAAGCGCACGGGACGCCTTACCCTGTCAGATTGCATGGTGGGTGATGGATGACATTGGCGCCGAGGCTGGTGAAAAGCACTCGGAAACCAAGGAGCAGACGGTTACGGGGCGGGCCAAGGCCCGCCCGGCAGTCATCTCATTTGAAGCGGTTCATCGCCGATTTCATCGCCTCGGCCATGTTGTCCCAGGCCTGATCGGCACCCTTCTTGAACTCTTCCCACGCCTCCATGCTGGAGGATTGCACCTTTTCGTATTCCTTCTGCATCTCGTCGCGCTTGTGGCGAAGGGATTTTATCTCTTCTTCATATTTCACCTGCATGTCCGCAGAGGCTTCCTTGGCTTTCGCCTGCAGCTTGTCCATCTCCGCCTGCCACTGGTCGAGTTGTGCCTTCATCTTTTCCTGATAGCTGTTCTTGTCCATGACGCAGTCCTCCTTCTGGTTAAAATCCGTCCTTCGCTTCGTCCCATGAAGGTATGAACCCTCCACCACGATGAAAAGGGGCAGGCGATACTTCGCCCGCCCCTCCGATTTTACATCATTTCGGGGATCATTGGTATTTCTTGATTTCGCCCGATTTCAGCCGGCTCGCATAGCTGGTCAACTCGCGCTTGACGATCGGCATCAGGAAGTAGAGCCCGATGATGTTGACCACCGCCATGGCAAAGATCGCTGCATCCGAGAAATCGATCACCGGACCAAGCTGCGAGGCGGCGCCGATCACCACGAAGATGCAGAAGATCACCTTGAAAACAATCTCTTTCGTCTGGCCTTCGCCAAAGAGAAAGGTCCAGGCCTTGAGGCCGTAATAGGACCAGGTGATCATTGTCGAGAAGGCAAAGAGCACCACGGCGATGGCCAGGATATAGGGAAACCAGCCGATCGAGCTGCCGAACGCGGCCGAGGTCAGCCCCACGCCCGAGGTATCGCCGATGGTGCGCACCGCAGTGCCCGCCTCGTTGAGAAGATAAAGCCCGGTTTCGGGATCGGTGACCAGTTGCTGGGTGATGATGATCACCAGCGCGGTCATGGTGCAGACGATGACGGTGTCGATGAACGGCTCCAGCAGGGCCACGTAGCCTTCCGTGATCGGCTCGTTGGTCCGGACCGCCGAGTGCGCGATCGCTGCGGACCCGACGCCGGCCTCGTTGGAGAACGCCGCCCGCTTGAAGCCCTGGATGAGCGCGCCGACAAAGCCGCCCGCGACCCCGAGCCCGGTGAAGGCCCCGGCGAAGATCTGCCCGAAGGCCCAGCCGATGAGGTGATAATTCATCGCGATGATGATCAATGCGGTGCCCACGTAGAGGATGCCCATGAACGGCACCACCTTTTCGGTAACGCGCGCGATCGACTTTATGCCGCCGATGATCACCGCAAAGACAAGCCCCGCGAAGACCAGTCCGGTGATCCAGCCGGGATAGTCGCCGACGACGCCGGTGATCTGCTGATGCGCCTGATTGGCCTGGAACATGTTGCCGCCGCCGAGCGCCCCGAGGATG
>JAWLGI010000104.1:0-4624 GCA_041685125.1 Marivita sp.
TCACACGGGCAGGTGACAGGTCCAAGACGCAGAGGTGTCGCGGACCAATTTGCTACGCCCGGACGGCGCAGGTCTCGCCATTGCCCTGCGGCCCGCGCCGGATATCGCCCCGGTCCGCGGCGTGCCCGCCGATCCCGAGTGCGTCAGCGCCGCACCGTGGCAACGGGGATTGGGGCTTTTCCCCGGTCGCAACCCGTGCGATAGGGACGTGCCTAACGACGCTGTCCGTGGAAAGGGATTCCGATGGAGATTCGCGAGGCTCTCACCTTTGATGATGTACTCTTGGTGCCGGGGGCATCCGAAGTCTTGCCCGCGACGGCCGACACGCGAACTTGGGTGACCAAGACCATCGCGTTGAATATTCCGCTGCTCAGCTCGGCGATGGACACGGTGACCGAAGGGCGCATGGCGATCACCATGGCGCAGGCCGGTGGCATGGGGGTGATCCACAAGAACCTGTCGGTTGACCAACAGTCGCAGGAGGTGCGGCGGGTCAAAAGGTTCGAATCCGGCATCGTCTACAGCCCGGTGACCCTGCGTCCGGATCAGACATTGGCGGACGCCAAGGCCTTGATAGAGCGCTACAATTTTACCGGCTTCCCGGTGGTTGACGACAAGGGTCGTGTGGTTGGCATCGTCACCAACCGCGACATGCGCTTTGCCACGTCGGACGATACGCCGGTGCGCGTGATGATGACCTCGGACAATCTCGCCATTCTGCGCGAACCGGCCGACCGTCAAGAAGCATTGGACCTGATGCGCGCCCGGCGGATCGAAAAGCTGCTGGTGGTGGACAAGGACGACAAGCTGACCGGGCTTCTGACGCTCAAGGACAGCCAGCAGGCCGTATTGAACCCGACAGCCTGCAAGGACAGCCTGGGTCGGCTTCGTGTCGCTGCTGCAACCTCGGTGGGCGATGCCGGGCACGAAAGGACCGAAGCGCTGGTTGCCGCCGGCGTGGATATTGTCGTGATCGATACCGCGCATGGCCACAGCGCCGGGGTGATCGACGCCGTACGCCGCGCCAAGTCGCTGTCCAACGAGGTGCAGGTCATCGCAGGCAATGTCGCGACCGCCGATGCCACCCGCGCCCTGATCGACGCAGGCGCGGATGCGGTGAAGGTCGGGATCGGACCGGGGTCGATCTGCACCACACGGATGGTCGCGGGCGTCGGCGTGCCACAGCTGACAGCGGTCATGGATTGCGCGAGTGCCGCGGGCGACACGCCGGTGATCGCCGATGGCGGGATCAAGTTTTCCGGCGATTTCGCCAAGGCCATC
The DNA here is from genome assembly GCA_041685125.1 of Marivita sp. GTDB lineage: Bacteria > Pseudomonadota > Alphaproteobacteria > Rhodobacterales > Rhodobacteraceae > Marivita. The sequence continues at coordinate 1,282 of JAWLGI010000104.1, forward strand.
GCCGCGGGCGCGTCCTGTGCCATGGTGGGCAGCATGATCGCAGGCACGGACGAATCGCCGGGCGAAGTGATCTTGTACCAGGGGCGCAGCTTCAAGACATATCGTGGAATGGGATCGATGGGCGCCATGGCGCGCGGATCAGCGGACCGCTATTTCCAGAAAGACGCCGCAAGCGATAAACTGGTGCCCGAAGGTATCGAGGGGCAGGTGCCTTACAAGGGATCTGCCGGGGGCGTGATTCACCAACTGGTCGGCGGCCTGCGCGCAGCGATGGGCTATACCGGCTGTGCCACCGTGGAGGAGATGCGCAACAACTGCAAGTTCGTGCGCATCACTGGCTCGGGTTTGCAGGAAAGCCATGTGCATGATGTGCAAATTACCCGCGAATCCCCGAATTACCGTCTTGCCTGACGGCGCGACGACGCCATGACACCCGCCGCAAGATGGGCTGCCGCGGCCCGGATCGTTGACGAGATCGGTCAAGATGTGCCGGCAGAAAAGGCGCTGACCACATGGGCGCGCAAATCCCGCTTTGCCGGGTCCAAGGACCGCGCCGCGATCCGGGATCATGTGTTTGATATCCTGCGCAACTGGCGCAGCACGGCCGAACTGGGTGGGGCTGAGACCGGACGGGGCCGAGTGCTTGGGCGATTGCGGCAGACCGGTGAAGACCCGTCGACTGTTTTTTCCGGAACCGGGTATGGGCTGAACGTCCTGACCGATGCCGAAAAGGCGGCAGGTCAGACACCCGCCGGGGCCGCCGCCGCCGATCTTCCTGATTGGCTGTTTTCCCTGTTTGTCAATGAATTGAAAGACGATGCTCTTGCGACAGCTGAAGCATTGCGTCATCGCGCGCAGGTGTTTTTGCGGGTCAACACGATCAAGGCCAATCGCGGCACGGCGCAGGCCGTTTTGGCCGATGATGGGATCGAAACGGTCCCGCATCCCTTGTCGGACACCGCGCTCGCAGTCACGGCCAATGCGCGTCGCATTTCTCAGTCCACCGCCTTTCAGAGCGGATTTGTGGAGTTGCAGGATGTCGCGAGCCAGGCAGTTGTTGACGCGTTGCCGCTTCGCCCAGGCATGCGCGTGCTCGACTATTGTGCCGGTGGGGGCGGGAAAACGCTTGCCATGGCGGCGCATCTGAACGGCCCTGTCGAGGCTCATGACGCCAATCCCCGCCGCATGTCCGATCTGCCCCAACGCGCCGCACGCGCCGGGGCCGATCTGCGCGTCGTGCCTGCGCCAAAAGGCCTGTATGATCTGGTCTTGTGCGACGTGCCCTGTTCTGGCAGCGGATCGTGGCGCCGCGCGCCGGACGGCAAATGGCGCGTGACACCGGACGGTCTGGATCAGCTGACCCAGATACAAGCCGATATTCTGGACAAGGTGATCGAATGCGTCGCCGCTGATGGTGTGCTGGCTTATGCAACCTGCTCCGTTTTGCGGTGCGAGAACGAAGATCAGATCAATGAATTTTTGCAGCGTCATCCTGACTGGATCTGCACAAACCAGGGCCGATTTGGGCTGGCCCAAGGTGGAGACGGGTTTTTCTACGCAACCTTGACGAGAAAAACAGTTTGAAATACAGTTATTTGGGGTTCCGCTTTTAAGCGGAGTTTAATCCTATCGGTGTCAAGTGCCGGAAACCCGATGTCCAAAGAGCTGCTTGATGACCATTTTTGATCGTTCCGTGCCGGCCAAACCAAGGCGCTCCGGTCCCAAAACGCTCTTGTTGGCGTTTGCGGTTGCCAGCGTGGCACTGGCGCTGGCAGCCCCGCATCCCGCGATGCAATCCGGATTCTGGGCGGCGGGCGGCGCTTTTGCTGCAATCTACCTGAGCGCCCTTCTGATTGACATGTGGCGCAAGATGCGCGGAAGGCGGGCGATGCGGCAGCTTGGGCTGCTGGTGGAATACGATATATCGGCATGCATTTTCACCGATCACGACGGCGTCGTGCTTGCGGCGAACCGCGTGGCCAAAACCCTGCACAAGGTGTCCAACGGGCAAGGGTTGCGCCTGATTGTCGAAACATTCGTGGCCGATGCCGCGGGCCTGATCCACCGCGTTCAGAGCGGGGCGCTCAGCGACGGAATCGCGTCGGAAAAAGTTGTCCTGCCGGACAAGCACATGCGGATGTCTGCGCATCAGGTTGGCCCTGACGCCCTGTTGTGGCGGTTGGAGGCGTTTGAAAATCGCGATGGTCAGGACGTATCGGGCCGCGCGACCTTTCCGGCGATGACGATCGGCCGCGGCGGCACAGTGCTATGGATGAACGCCGCGGCGCGCACGCTCGCTGGCGGGAGGGTTCGGACGCTGGATGAACTCATCTCCGACACGCCGCTGCGCCCCGGAGAGGTCCATCAGATTCAGGCGGCCAGTGGGGAACAGGAATACACGGTCAACCTGCAAGACGCAGGGCTTGGCCGCGAAGAGGTTCTGATGATCCCCGCAGCCCAGCCGCGCGCCGACCCTTCGGACGATGCCGGCTTCGAGGCACTGCCCGTTCCGCTGCTCAAGCTCACGTCACTGGGGGTCATCACCCGCGCCAACCGTTGCGCCCGCGACCTCTTGAACGCAAGCCGCGACGATCATCGCACCCTGTCGGATCTGATGGAAGGGCTGGGCCGATCGATTCCCGACTGGCTGTCGGACGCCGCCGCGGGCAAAGGGTTGGGCCGGTCGGAATTCCTGCGCCTGACCCGTTGTGATACCGAGATGTTTGTACAGGTCACGCTGACCCGCGTGATCGAGGACGGACAAACATCGCTGGTTGCCGTTTTGAACGATGCGACAGAGTTGAAAAGCCTCGAGGCGCAGTTTGTCCAAAGTCAAAAGATGCAGGCGATCGGTCAGCTTGCCGGCGGTGTCGCGCATGATTTCAACAATCTTCTGACCGCCATTTCAGGGCATTGCGACCTGTTGTTGCTGCGCCATGATCAAGGGGATCCGGAATATGCCGACCTGATCCAAATCCATCAGAACGCCAATCGCGCAGCTGGGCTTGTGGGCCAGCTCCTGGCATTTTCGCGCAAGCAGACGCTCTGCCCCGAGCGTCTGGACCTGCGCGATATTCTGTCGGATCTGACCCATCTTCTGAACCGTCTGGTGGGGGAAAAGGTGACGCTCAACCTGCGCCAGGACCCGGTTCTGCCCGCGATCCGCGCCGACAAACGCCAGCTTGAACAGGTCATCATGAACCTGGTCGTCAATGGACGCGACGCGATGCCCGAAGGAGGGACGATCCTGATTGAAACCGATGAACGCGTCCTGGACAAACCGATACAACATGGCCGCGCCAAGGTGCCTGCCGGCCCCTACGTTGTCGTTCGGGTCCAGGAT
>JAWLGI010000014.1:0-56362 GCA_041685125.1 Marivita sp.
GCCGTGCTCAGGCGCGTGGCATCGAGTCTGCGCGCGCAGACACGGCAGGATGATCTGGTTGTGCGCACCGGCGGCGATGAATTCCTGGTTGTCTGTCCCAGACTGACAGATCACGCGCGTTTGAACCAGCTGTCCCGGTCGCTGATCCAAGACGTGTCGCAACCGGTCGAATATGACGGGTTGCAGGTTCAGATCGGGGCGTCCATCGGGATTGCCCAAAGCGCGGCCGGCCCGAAGGTCACGCCCGAAGGCGTGATAGAGCGCGCCGATATCGCGCTTTATGCAGCGAAACGCGCCGGGCGTGGCCGCTACCGGCTCTGGACCGAGGACATGGGACACAGCCTGACCGAGCTTGCATCACCGCAAGAGCCTGCGCAGGCATGACCGCCTTGCATCCCGCTGGCATGGGCAGGGGCGGTTTCCCGGCATGATGGTCATGCGCCGTGTTCTGCCATGTGGCCCGGAAAGCTACCGGGCCATGTCGGTCTGCCGGACCGTGAAACAGCCCCACAAGATGCAGCGGCGGCGGCCGCCCTTGGCGATTTTCAAGCCGATTTGGACCAGGAACCGGACCGGAGTGTGGCCACCAAACCTGCTGTGACAGCGCATGATGATCGGCCCAAGAACCATGCCCCGGACGGGGAAGGCATTTTTCGGTTTTAGGGGTCTTGATCCCATCTGCGGAGCGGCGTAAGTAGCGCCGCACGGTTGGGGTGTAGCCAAGTGGTAAGGCAACGGTTTTTGGTACCGCGTACCGCAGGTTCGAATCCTGCCACCCCAGCCAGTTCTTCCTGATATCACCGTTGCAAGCCCCGTGTGGGCTGACCCTGGCGGAACTGACCCCGAATGTGCCGCACCTCCCGGGAGGTGTCCCGGGACTTGGGTATTGGTTATGGAAAACGCGTGCCTGCGGGACCGAAAGCCGCTGTGTCTGGACGCCTTCCGCATGACATCCAACAGCAGACTATTCGGACGGTCTCTTGATGTGACAGCGCCCGCGCGACACAATGGGGCTTTGCGGAGCGAGTAAACGATCGAGGCCGGCACGCGCCAGAGCTGGCGACCCCGTCCCGGTGATTGATTTTTAATATTATTATATATCAGATAGTTAGATAAAATACCTGTCTTCGGCACTGCCAAACAGCGCATGCAGGGGTCAGCCCTTGATAGCCCATCCCGCGCGACGTACGGCGTCTGTATGCGCGCCAAGCGACGGGGCGGTTTTGTCCAGCGCGAGGCTGGAGGCGCTGAAGGTGATTGGCGTGCGGACCCCGGGCACGCCTTCCGGGGCGATCTTCATTTCGCGATGATCGATTTGCGGATCGGCAAACACCTCGGCCACGTTATTGATCGGGGATGCGGGGACATGCACCGCTTTCAGGGCTGCCAGCAGATCGGTTTTTGACCATTTCGCGGTTTCCGACTTGAGTTCGGGCACCAGCCTGTCCCGGTTTCGCACGCGGTCGGCATTGCTCTGGCAGTCTGGCTGCGCCGCCAGATCGGCGCGGCGCAATACGTCGCACAGGCGTTGATACTGCCCGTCATTGCCCGCCGCGATGATGATGTTGCCGTCGGAGACCGGAAACACCTCGTAGGGCACGATATTGGGGTGCTGATTGCCCATGCGATCGGGGGGTTGGCCGGTGGCAAGGAAATTCATCGCCTGATTGGCAAGGCTTCCGGTCCCCGCGTCCAGAAGGCTCATGTCGATATGCTGACCCTGTCCTGTCTTGTCGCGCGCGGCCAGCGCCGCCTGGATCGCGATGACGGAGTAGAGGCCAGTATGGATATCGGTCACCGCCACGCCCACCTTCTGTGGCTCGCCCCGCGGGTCTCCGGTGATCGACATGAGGCCGGACATGCCCTGGATGAGGTAATCATACCCGGCGCGGTCGGAATACGGCCCGGTCTGGCCGAAACCGGTGATCGAACAATAGACAAGACCGGGATTGGAGGTGGAGAGGCTGGCATAATCCAGACCGTATTTCGCCAGGCCGCCGACCTTGAAATTCTCGATCAGGACATCGGCCTCTGCGGCGAGGCTTTGCACAAAGGCGCGGCCTTCTTCGGTCGTGAGATCCGCCGTAACCGAGTATTTGCCCCGGTTGCAGCTGTAGAAATACGCGGCAGACGGCCTGTCCTCGCCCGCGCGGTCGATGAAGGGCGGGCCCCATGTGCGGGTGTCGTCGCCCTTGGGGCTTTCCACCTTGATCACGGTCGCGCCAAGGTCGGCCAGTGTCTGGCCGACGATCGGCCCGGCAAGGATGCGGGCCAATTCGAGAACCTTGAGACCTTCCAGCGGTGCGGACATCAGAAGAACGCCTGCAATCCTGTCTGCGCGCGGCCAAGGATGAGCGCGTGCACATCGTGCGTGCCTTCGTAGGTGTTGACCGTCTCGAGGTTCTGCGCGTGCCGCATGACGTGGTATTCCGCCATGATCCCGTTGCCGCCATGCATGTCGCGGGCGTGGCGCGCGATGTCGAGCGCCTTGCCGCAATTGTTGCGCTTGATCAGGCTGATCGCCTCGGGTGCTGCGGTGCCTGCATCCAGCATTCGACCGACCTGAAGGGCTGCGTGCAGGCCCAGCGTGATTTCGGTCTGCATGTCGGCCAGTTTCTTCTGGAAGAGCTGCGTCTGCGCCAGCGGACGGCCGAACTGCACGCGGTCCAACCCGTATTTCCGCGCGCGGTGCCAGCTGTCCTCGGCGGCGCCCATGACGCCCCAGGCGATGCCATAGCGCGCGCGGTTGAGACAGCCGAACGGGCCCTTGAGGCCCTCGACACCGGGCAGCAGCGCGTCCTCGCCCACCTCGACATCCTTCATCACGATCTCGCCGGTGATCGACGCACGCAGCGACAGCTTGCCGTTGATCTTGGGCGCCGACAGGCCTTTCATGCCTTTTTCGAGCACGAAGCCGCGGATCTTGCCGCCATGCGCCTCGGACTTGGCCCAGATGACAAAGACATCGGCAATCGGGCTGTTCGAGATCCACATCTTGGCCCCGTTGATGACATAGCCACCCTCGGTTTTCTTGGCGACGGTCTTCATGCCCGCCGGGTCCGATCCGGCATCGGGTTCTGTCAGGCCAAAACATCCGATCAGCGTGCCTGCCGCGAGACCGGGCAGGTATTTCTTGCGCTGTTCGTCGGACCCGTAGGCGTGGATCGGGTACATCACGAGCGAGCTTTGAACGCTCATCATCGACCGGTAGCCGCTATCCACGCGCTCGACCTCGCGGGCGACAAGGCCGTAGCTGACATAATTCGCACCCAAGCCGCCAAATTCCTCGGGAATCGTCACGCCAAGCAATCCCATCTCGCCCATCTCGGCGAATATCTCGGGGGCGACGCCTTCGTTCAGGTACATGTCCGACACGCGCGGCATCAGCTTGTCTGCCGCATAGGCCGCAGCGCTGTCGGCGACCATGCGCTCGTCCTCTTCCAGCGCCGCGCGCAGGCCCAACGGGTCTTCCCAGTCGAACTCTGCCAATGACGGCCCGTGGCCTGCGTTTGATGCGTCAAGCATGTCCATGCTCCTTTTCTTGGTCATCTGCGGCAGTCGATCCGGGGCGTCCGTGCCGGGTGCCGAAAGCGGGTCTTTCGATCCATGTCGCTGATCGTCCAAACCTGAAAGTCCTGCTGCGGTCCCGAATGTCCTCGACGGCACGGTTCTCTTGCCGGGCGCGATACGGCACCGCATGTTCGCAGGCATGATACGGCGCGGTGCAGCGCGCGCCAAGGGCTGTGTGGCCAAATGCGGCAGGTAAATCGAACTGGGCTGAATGGCGTATGCGAGCGCCATGCGCGACACGGATATGGCGTGCCATGGCTGCGCCTTCAAAATTCGCCTATTAATTGCGCGAATGGCGTATAATTTTTGCATTTGGCCGCGCGGCACGCTCCACCGGCTTGCGTGTCTTGCAGACCTGCGCAACGCTCAAGCATGTCTGATCACTCTGTTTTTGATGAAATGTGGGGCAGGGACTCGGGTCTGCGCGAGCCTTACCGGAATTTCCACGCTTGGTTCGACCAGGAAGACCCAAGGCGCCTGCGGGCAAAGAATCGCGAGGCAGAGGAACTTTTTCGTCTGACCGGGATCACCTTCAACGTTTACGGTCGATCCGAGGCAGAAGAGCGTCTGATCCCCTTCGATATCATTCCAAGGATCATTTCGGGGTCTGAATGGGCCAAGCTGTCGCGCGGCATCGAACAGCGGGTGCGCGCGATCAACGCGTTCCTGCATGACATTTACCATACGCAAGAGATCGTGAAGGCCGGGCGCATCCCGAAAGAGATGATCGCCCAGAACGAGGCGTTCCTGCCGCATATGATCGGGGTCGACGTTCCGGGCGGCGTGTATACGCATATCGTCGGGATCGACCTTGTGCGCACCGGGCCGGGTGAGTTTTTCGTGCTGGAGGACAACGCGCGGACACCCTCCGGGGTGAGCTACATGCTCGAAAATCGCGAAACCATGCTGCAGATGTTTCCCGAGCTGTTTTCCAAGAACCGCGTCCAGCCCGTGCAGCATTACCCGATCGACCTGCGCCGGTCATTGGCCGCCTGCGCGCCGAAGGCGGCAGGCTCCAACCCCACGGTCGCGGTGCTGACGCCGGGTATCTACAATTCCGCTTATTTCGAACATGCGTTCCTGGCCGACCAGATGGGCGTCGAACTGGTCGAAGGGCATGATCTGCGGGTTGTGGATGGTCGCGTGGCGATGCGCACGACCCATGGCTACAAGGCGATTGACGTGCTTTACCGCCGGGTCGACGATGATTTCCTGGACCCGCTGAACTTCAATCCTGAAAGCCAGCTTGGCGTGCCGGGCATCATGGATGTCTACCGCGCGGGCGGGATCACGATCGCCAACGCGCCGGGGACAGGGATATCCGACGACAAGGCGATTTATTCCTATATGCCGGAAATCGTCGAGTTTTATACCGGCGAGCGCCCCTTGTTGGAAAACGTGCCAACCCATCGCTGTTCCGAACCCGATTCGCTGGCCTACGTTCTGGACAACCTCGAAGATCTGGTGGTCAAGGAGGTTCACGGGTCGGGCGGCTATGGCATGCTGATCGGTCCGACCGCGACCAGGAAAGACCTTGCCGCGTTCCGCCGCAAGCTCAAGGCCCGGCCCAAGAACTACATCGCCCAGCCGACGCTGAGCCTGTCGACGGTGCCGATCTTTGCGCAGAAAGGGCTGGCCCCACGGCATGTCGATTTGCGCCCCTTCGTGCTCGTGAGCCCCGATGGGATCAAGATCACCCCCGGCGGCCTGACACGTGTGGCGCTGAAGAAAGGGTCCTTGGTGGTGAACTCGTCGCAAGGCGGCGGCACCAAGGACACCTGGGTGCTGGAGGAGTAAGGCCATGCTGGGAAAAACCGCGAACGGTCTTTACTGGATGTACCGTTACATGGAGCGCGCCGAGAACGCAGCGCGGCTCATCGAAACGGGACAGCGGATCGCCCTGACACGGTTGAACCAGACGGACAAGGAATGGGCGTCGGTCTTGCGGTCGGGTGATTGCCTGCAAGGTTACAAGGCCACGCATGACGAGATGTCCCGCGATCTTGCCGTCGACTGGATGCTGCGGAGCAAGGACAACCCATCCTCGGTGGTATCCAGCATAAACGCGGCGCGGATGAATGCGCGCCTGGTGCGGACAGCGATCACGGGTGAGGTCTGGGAAGCCGTCAATTCCGCCTACATGACGTTGAAGAATGCGCTGGCGCGCAAGGTGTCAGAGCGGGAACTGCCCAGCGTGCTGCGCCTGATCCGGCACCATGCGGCACTGGTGCGCGGGGTCACGCATGGTACAATGCTGCGCAACGAGATTTACGATTTCGCGCGATTGGGGACATTCCTGGAACGGGCGGACAACACGGCACGCATTCTGGACGTGAAATATTACGTCCTGCTGCCATCGGCCCGGTCGGTCGGCTCGTCGATCGACAACGTGCAATGGGAATCGATCCTCAGATCCGTGTCTGCACGGGGCGGCTTTCGCATGGAATACGGGGCGGGCGGTGGCCCGCGCGAGATTGCGGATTTCCTGATCCTCGACAAGCGCATGCCACGGTCACTGGCCTTTTGCGCCGGCGAGCTGAGCACCAATCTTTGCCTTCTCGCGGATGGCGGCCAGGCGTCGCGAGACAAGGTGAGTGCTTTGGAAAACGGCCTGCTGTCCAAGTCGATTGACGATATTTTTCGCGAGGGTCTGCACGAATTCCTGCAAACGACGCTCAAGGATCTGACCGCCATTTCGCACCAGATCGAAGAGGATTTCCGATTCTATGCCTGATTTTGCCGGCACGAGCGCGTCATGCGTCTGAAGATCGATCATACCACGCGGTACAGGTTCGCCACGCCCGTGGTCTACGGCTTGCAGCAGCTGCGCAAGACGCCGAAATCCTCCCATAATCAATCCATTGTGCAGTGGGAAACCCGTATTGACGGCGGCCGCAAGGAAGTGGTGTTCGAGGATCACCACCACAACACGACCGAACTGATCAGCTTTGACCCGGACACGGTCGAACTGTCCGTGACCAGCGAGGGCGAGGTCGAGATCGAGGATAATGTCGGCATCCTCGGGGCGCATCATGGCCATGCGCCGCTATGGCTTTACCAAATGCCCACCGCACGCACGCAGGTCGGAGGGGGCACCCGCGCGCTGGTGCGTGATGTCGCCTCGGCGCCCGGTATCCCCGAGCTGCACGCGCTGTCGGCACGGATTTGCGAGTCCGTGACCTTTACCTTGGGCGCATCCGAGCCGAGCTGGTCCGCCGAAGACGCAATCTCGGCCGGCAAGGGTGTGTGTCAGGACCACACGCATATCTTTATTGCCTGCGCACGCGCCATGGGACTCCCGGCCCGATATGTCTCGGGTTATCTGATGCTGAACGACTCCACCGTGCAAGAGGCGATGCACGCCTGGGCCGAGGCATATGTCGACGGGCTTGGCTGGGTCGGGTTCGACGTATCGAACGGGGTCTCCCCGGATACACGTTACGTTCGCGTCGCGACAGGGCTGGACTATTCCGATGCGGCACCGATATCTGGGACCCGAATTGGCGGGACCGGCGAGGTGCTGGATGTCCGCATCAATGTGGTTCAGCAATAGGAATACCGCGTGACATATTGCGTTGGAATGATGCTGCGCAGCGGCCTGGTCTTCATGTCCGACACACGGACCAACGCCGGTCTGGACAACATCTCGACCTTCAAGAAGATGACGATCTGGGAGGACCCCGGCGACCGCGTTCTGACGCTGATGTCGGCGGGCAATCTGGCCACCACCCAAGCGGTTGTCAGCCTGCTGGAAGAGCGCAGCAAACAGCCCGAGGATCGCGAGCCGTCACTGATGAAGGCTCCGTCGATGTTCCAGGCGGCCTGCATGGTGGGCGACACGCTGCGCGAGGTGATCCAGGACCTTGCCAAAGGCGGCCAGCGCGCTGATAGCAACTTTGATGCGACCCTGATCCTGGGCGGTCAGATCGGAGACAGCCCGCCGCGGCTTTTCCTGATCTACCCCGCCGGCAATTTCATCGAGGCGGGGGCGGACACGCCTTTCTTCCAGATCGGAGAGATCAAGTATGGGCGCCCGATCCTGGTCCGGGCCTATGATCCGGATCTGACATTCGCCAATGCGCTCAAGCTGCTGCTCGTCAGCTTCGATTCGACCCTCAAGGCCAATCTTTCGGTCGGAGCGCCGCTGGACTATTTCTGCTACCGGACGGACAGTTTGAAGGTCGACCATATCGGCCGTGTCGAGCCGGACAACACGGAATTCCAGGCAATCTCGACCCAATGGGGCAATGCGCTCAAGCAAGCACTCGACACGTTGCCGGACGTGACTATGACCAGTGACTAACCCTTGGCGGTGGGAGGAACCATCATGACAGCACATCCTGTAATCTGCGTTGGCGGCGAAAACCTGATCGACCACGTGACCCGCGATGGCGCGCAATCGGCATTGGCCGGTGGCTCACCTTTCAATGTGGCGATGGCGCTGGGCCGACAGCAGGCGGATGTACGCTATGTCACCCCGATTTCGACCGATGCGTGGGGCGATCATTTGGCGGACACGCTGACGTCTTCAAATGTTACGCTCAGCGGTGGGCGCAGCGATGCCCCGACAACAATCGCACGGGTGACGGTGCGCGATGGCATTCCGGACTATCAATTCGAACGGGATGGAACCGCCGAACGCGCTGTCACGCCCGCATTCTTGCAAGAGGTGATTCCGGCGGGCACGGCGGCGCTGCACACGGGCTCGCTTGCCCTGACCGTGGGGGCGGATGCCGACGCGTGGGAGAAAACCTGCGCAGCCGCGTTCGAGAGTGGAACGCTCGTGTCCTTGGACCCGAATGTGCGGATGTCCGTGATCGCCGATGCCGAAAGCTACCGCGCCCGCATCGGTCGGATGCTGGAAAAGACCGACCTTCTCAAACTCAGTGATGAAGATCTCGGTGATTTGTATCCGGACATGGCGCAGCGGGATGCGCTCGATCTGGTGCGGGAGACAACCGCAGCGCGCCTTGTCGTGATGACAAAAGGACCGGATGGCGCAGAAGCCTGGTGCGGCGATATCCATATCAAGGCTCCCGCGCCACGCGTGCCCGGCCTTGTCGATACCGTTGGCGCGGGCGACACGTTCATGGCCACGCTCTTGGCGGGTCTCGCGCGGATCGGAGCGCTGTCGCAAAACGGGTTGGGCACATTGACCCAGCCGCAGGTCGAGGAACTTGTCGGCCGTGCCGGTCGTGCCGCGGCGATCAATTGCAGCCGCGCCGGGTGCAACCCGCCGACATTGGACGAGCTGGACCGCGCCCTGTCAGAGGCGGATTGATCCTTGGTCCTCTTGGGTCCGGCCCCTATAGCGACAACCGCCGTTCCCGCGCGCCGCCGCGCCGCCGCGGTTTCGGCAAGGCAAGGTCGAGCGGCTGCATCGGTGCATCCAGCGACTGTTTCAACAACGCACGAAACTCTGCAATCGCAGGATCGGTCGCCTCGAACGGGGCTGCCGCCATATAGGCGCAGGTCGCTTCGGTCAGGTAGCAGGCATCGGCAGGCAGCCCGTCAAGCCATTGCATGTAGCCAAGCTGGCCGATCTCGCGCGCCCGCTCCGGCGTGGTTGGATTGACCTGCAACTGGGTCAAGGTTCGTTCGATAGACATAGCAGCGCCCTCCGCACAACGGCGAATCACACATGAGAGAGACGGAGCCCGGGCGCCCGACGCGCCGCGCGGATCGTCCTCCGGTGCACCCCGCCCGGGTTCAGTTCTTTCATGATGGCAGGTCTCCTGACTCGCGGGTCGTCATGCCTGTCGCACCTTCCCAGGCTCCTGGCCCAGTGGTTTCGCGCGATGCACTTGCCGCTCACAGTTGCGGGGGCAGTCACGGATTTTCACCGTATTCCCTTTTGGGCCGACACAGGATGCCAGCCACCATTGGCGACAGTGTTCCAGAACAGCCGAGTCGACGCAAACCGAATATCCAGATGTGTACAATTCGACGCATCCCTGACCCGCGAAAGACCTTATTAAAGGTTCGGCGCGAAAACTGGGCAGGAGAGAGGCGAAAGCGTCTCATTCAAACCAATGCGAGGGATAGGTGTCCGGATGCCCGCACTGCTGTCAATACTTCAGCTCTTTCGCTACCTGATTGGCTTGCGCAGGGCCGCCCGACCAGGCCGGGCCGCCCCACGTGATCACCTGTTACACCAGCGGCGTGTCCGGGATCCCGACAAGCTGCATCAGGAACCCGTCATCTGCCCCGGACAGGATATCGGAATAAACTGCATCAGTTTGATCAAACCCGGCCTGCGTGCTGGCTTCCGATCCATCGAACCCCTGCATGAGCAGGGACGCGTCCTCTATGTCGGACATTCCTCGCGTGATGGCAAAATGGCTGCCCAGCAAGACCTTGTTCGCAAGATATGCCGCATCCGCCGCGCCGCCGGTCTCTGCCTTGGCGCCCGATATGATCGACTGGATGAAGGTTGGCGGCGTGACCGGACCGGCACTTTCCAACTGGTCGAGCCAATAGGCCATGCCGCCGGCATCCGGCGCGCGGCCCAGCACGTTCTGGTAGACCGTTTCCACGAATTCAGGCAAATCCTCCAGACCGCCGTACAAAGCACGGGTTTCCGGCTGGTCAAAGAAATGCCCGGCGATTTCATTCAAGCTCAGTCCGCTGGCCATCTGGTCGCCCCAGTAGAACAGGCCAATGGCATCGGGCGCCCTGTTGAAATACGCGATATAAAGTTCGGTCAGCGCCGCCATGGACGCGGCGTCCAGATCGGCCATGCCATCGAACAGTTCGATAGGCATTCCGCTGTCGTCGAACGGGGCGACCTCTTGCCCGAAATCCAATGTTTCGACATTGCGAAGATCGATGTTGGCATCGGTGGCCCGGTGTTCGACCCGGATGATGCCGTCCTCGAAACGAACAGTGTATCCGCTCTGGCTCCCGTCAAAGACCGCGATATCCGTGCCTTCGGCACCCTCGGGTCTGCCAGGTACAGCATCGGCCGTGATGCGATCCTCGTCGTTGCCGGGCGTCGCGATCCGCTGATTGTCGGCGCCACTGTCTGAGCTGGCGTCGGCCTGATCCTGGTACGGATTGACAATCGGGTTCGGCAAGGACCCGTCGATGCGATCCTCAATCCATGCGACGATCGCATCGAGGTTTTCGGCAACCGCAGGGTGCACGCTGTCGGGAAGCGACAAGTCGCGGGGCGGCGTTTCACCAAAGACGGTTGCGTAATGCACCATCGACGCCAGGAAGTAGAGCGTGGGCGTGCCATGCGGTGCATCGTCGATATACAAATCAGTCAATCCGAGCTCTGTCAGACCAAGAGACGGATCGTCGAGCATGGCCGCAACCTGTGGGCCGACGCTGATGTGGCGGACGTCCAGATCAGGGCGGGCGCTTCGAATTTGGTCGGTCAGCGACACCCACCAATCATGCCACTCGCCCATCATGTAGGATTCCCACGCGGCGAACTCTGCTGCGCTGGGCGGGAAGGATGAGATGAAACTCTTCAAGTGCGGCCAGGTTTCGTAGATATTGATCGCGGCGCCGGGTGCGCGGGTTTCGGCCCATTCGATGATCCGGAGCGCTGACTCCACTGGCGATGTGCTTGGATCGATCCAGTAGGGGCTGTCGGGCGATTGACCCTGAACGAAGTTCACCGCGGAAATCGTGATCTGGTTGAAGCCGGCATCGGCAAAGCTCTCTCCGGTATCGGGGTCCCAGGCCTCTCGGACCGTGGGCAGGCTGATATGCGGATTGGCGGGAAGATCGTCATGCAGTGTCAGCATGCCCGTTTGCAATGCCGCGGCATATGAATGGCCTGCCGACTCCGCCATCTTCGTCACCCAATGGGCTACAGAAAGCTCCGGGTTGCCCACCGCCCAGACATAAAGGCTGTTGCCGAACACATATTCGCGCACGTCGTCCGATCGTGCGGGCGGATTTTGGACAGGATCGGGATCGGGATCGGGAGCTGGCCGCCGAACTGGGGCAGGGTCGGCGACCGGCGTTTGATCGGGCTCGGGATCGAAATTCGCATCGGGTGCGGGCGCGGCGCCGAAGTCGACCGGCTGCGACGCCCATGTGCCGTCTTTCATGTGATCCGGGGCAGGGTGGTCACGCATGAAATCGACCACGGCATCGTGCCGCGGCGTGGAGTCGTCCAGATGGCGCAACAATCCCCAGCTGCCCCATTTCGTCGGTTCCGACACATCGACAAAGGCGTTGAAGAGCGTCCCGCCAGCAGCCTCCCAGCCGTTGAGCAGTTCGGTATAAAGCGCTCCCATGCCATCTGAAAAGTTCAGGTGGATGAAGAAATCGGTCAGGCGGTCATTGTCCACCCACGCGCCAACACCCGCCACATGCGTGCCGCCTTCGTACATGACAAGGTCGAGGCCACGTGAATCGGCCACCGATTTGTGATAGCGGAACAGCTCGAACAGGCCTTGCAGCGAATCGTCGGAATTGCCCGAGATTGATCCGTCCCGCAATTCGCGCACGGCCATATCGACCGCCAGATCATAGCGATGTTCCGCCACGTAAGCGTCCGCCGCCGCACCGTTCAAGCCCTGCGCCGAGGCGTCTTGCCGGGCTTGCGTTTCGCTTTCGGAGATCCATCCAAGGACCATATTGGCCTTGGCATCTGTGCCCAGGCTGTTGCCGAAATACCCTGTGATCGCATAGGTGTCGAAGGATTGATAAGGTGCTGCGTTGGCGTCGCTCAAGGCCTGCCAGGCCGGGGCGTCCAACATCGCGTTCTCCAGCCCGGGCCAATAGGTGTGTGTTGCCAGAACCTTGACCAAGTGATCTTCGGCACCGGCGTAGACGTCGTCGAGAACGCGCGCCATTTCCGCGGAGCGCGCCCCATATTCCTGCATCCAGCCATTCCCAAGGTCCTGCCCGAACCGGGCGCGCGCCGCATCGGCCGAATCCGTTGCCTGATCGAACATCCAGTTCCAGACCTCGTTCGAAAACTCGTAATGCGCGCGCAAATCGGGATTGAGGGTGTCGCGCACATAGCTTGCGAACTCGCGAATATATGCCTCGTCCGCGTGGAACGGCATATTGAACCAAGGCTCGGTCCCGGTTGCGTTGGCCAGCGCGACCATCACCGACAGGGGCACGCCGGAATTATAGGTGTAATCACCCTCCTGCGGCTGTTCCGACCAGTTTGAGATGGTTGAATTGTTGGTTTCTTGCCAATCCATGAATCGCAGCGAATGGGAGTCGGCGATGACGTCCAGCCAAAGCGGATTGAACATCTGTCCCGCCTCGTAGGCCGGGATATGCTCTTGCTTGACGACCTCGATATTGCGCAGGTAATCACCCGTGTTCTGCGGATCGGTCGACCGGATCGCAATCACCACCATGCCGTCTCCGGTCGGCTGATGATCGAACCAGATCTCGCCATCGGTTCGGGACACGATTTCGGCACCGGAGACGCTGATATCGCCCGCACCGTCATAGCTCAGCCGGTAAAGCCCGGCGGTCGAACTGGCCGCGGCCGGCATCTCGGTGAGGATGAGGGTCTGGACCTGTTCAATTTCGTCGGGAATTTGCGTGAGCCAGCCATTTTCATCCAGTAGTCCCATCGCCTCGAGATCCGCCTCGCGATAGGCGCCCCACTGTCCATCCGCATTTCCTTGCCAGGGACGGGCGGTTTTGAAGACATCAAGGAAAGGCTGCTGCACGCTCCAATCAACGATCCCCCGAAGTCCAATGGCCATCGCTGCCGCAGAGGTTTGCGTTCCGAAAACGTCGGTCAAGGGTTCCATGCCCACTCCACTCATCCAAATCGCCCCCGCGTTGGGTGATGAGGGGTGGGGTGTGAACGAGACCTTAAAGGTCGATTTTGACTAAAACCGTGCCTTCGGCAGAAGCCGTGAAACCGGCGGGTCGCCAGGGAAAATAATGTGGAATGACAGGGGTTTGGAAATGCGCGGCGCCTTCCAGAGCGCGCCGCCGATATCCGGTTCGAAAATCATGAAG
Source organism: Marivita sp. (assembly GCA_041685125.1). Classification (GTDB taxonomy): domain Bacteria; phylum Pseudomonadota; class Alphaproteobacteria; order Rhodobacterales; family Rhodobacteraceae; genus Marivita. The sequence goes on from JAWLGI010000014.1 coordinate 13,528, forward strand.
GTTCGCATTAAAAAATTTAATGCTGCCAACGGGACCATGTTGGAAGCCAAACCTGGCCCGGAACCATTGCTGGGTCTGCTTGACAGGGAAAATTACTGCAGGTTTGCACCTGTCGGATCAATGCGTTCGACGCGTTTCACGTGCGCCGCAGCTTGATGACCACATTCACGCTTGAAATTTCGGCCCCGTCGGGTGGCCCCGGAATGCGGGCGATCTCGAGTTCTTCGGCCGGCGCGTCGGTCAGGCGACCTTCTTCTTCCCAGAAAAAATGGGGATGATCATGCGTGTTGGTGTCGAAATAGCTGCGGGCCCCGTCGACGGTCACTTCTTGCATCAACCCGGCGTCGCAGAATGCGCGCAGGGTATTGTAAACGGTGGCGAGCGAAACCTGTTCACCTGTGTCCTGAACGGCTGCAAAAAGGCTTTCTGCGGTCACGTGCCGGTTGTTGCCGTCGCCGACGAGCAGGGATGCAAGCGCCACGCGTTGACGCGTCGGCCGAATGCCGCCTTCTGCCAGCCAGTCTGTTCCACGTTCGATTGCTGCTGAAGACATGATTAACCCGTGTTTCTTTCCCTAATATATAGGGTGCGATGATCCGAAATTTCAAACCATTTTCCTGCAGCACCTTGTCTCAGGTCACAGCCGTAGCGGGCTTGCGCGCGCGTCAGGCCGGGTGCTAGAGGATCGGAATATTGCAAGATGGTACGGGAGCCTTGCCTAATATGACTGATTATCCACGCAGTTTCGACCGTGACGAGCTTTTGAAATGCGCGCGGGGTGAGCTGTTCGGGCCAGGCAATCCACAGCTTCCGGAGCCGCCGATGCTGATGATGGACCGTATCACCGATATTTCGGCGGATGGCGGGGAACACGGCAAAGGCCATGTCGTGGCCGAGTTCGACATCAAACCAGACCTTTGGTTCTTCGAATGTCATTTCCCCGGCAATCCGATCATGCCGGGATGTCTGGGGCTTGACGCGCTATGGCAGCTGACCGGGTTCAACCTGGGCTGGCGCGGCTGGCAGGGGCGGGGTTATGCGCTGGGGGTCGGCGAGGTCAAGCTGACGGGCATGGTGCGGCCGGATCGGAAGATGCTGACCTATTACGTGGATTTCACAAAGGCCGTTCAGACCCGCAGGTTGACCATGGGTGTCGCCGATGGCCGGGTCGAGGCGGATGGAGAGACCATATACCAGGTCAAGGACATGAAAGTCGCGCTGTCCGAAACCTGACAGGTCAGGACACTGCGCAGTCCGCATTTGAAGTGCTTGCCCATGCGCCCCACCTTCCCTACACACGCTTGCAACAATTGTAAGGAGCCGTGATGCGCCGTGTCGTCGTGACAGGATTGGGAATTGTTTCATCCATCGGGAACAATACAGAGGAAGTGACCGCGAGCCTGAAGGCGGGCCGTTCGGGGATCACCGCGAATGCCGAAATGGCGGAACATGGGTTCCGCAGCCAGGTGGCCGGGGCCATCGATCTGGATCTCGCAGATCATGTGGACAAGCGCACGCTGCGCTTCATGGGGCCCGGTGCCGCCTATGCGCATATCGCGATGGGGCAGGCGATTGCCGATGCCGGGCTGACCCAGGCGGATGTGGTGGACCCGATGACCGGGCTGATTGCCGGATCGGGGGGGCCGTCGACCAGCGCCATGCTGGCGGCCCACCAGACAGTGCTCAAGACCGGCGGGACCAAGCGGATCGGTCCGTTTGCCGTTCCCAAGACGATGTCCTCCACGGTGAGCGCCAACCTTGCCACGGCCTACCAGATCAAGGGGATGAATTTCTCGATCACCAGCGCCTGTTCGACCTCCCTGCATTGTATCGGAATGGCCGCGCAGCAGATCGCGCTGGGCGAGCAGGACGTGATGTTCGCGGGCGGTGGCGAAGAGCTGGACTGGACATTGTCGTGCCTGTTCGACGCGATGGGGGCGATGTCGTCGAAATATAACGACAGGCCAGAGACCGCGTCACGCGCCTTTGACGAAGGGCGCGACGGGTTCGTCATTTCGGGCGGCGGTGCGATGGTTGTCCTCGAATCGCTGGATCGTGCCTTGGCGCGTGGTGCCACGATCCATGCTGAAGTGACCGGGTTCTCGGCGACCAGTGACGGGGCCGACATGGTCGCGCCGTCCGGCGAGGGCGGGGAGCGCGCCATGCGCGGGGCGCTCAGGACTTTGCCGGAGGGACGCATGGTCAGCTATATCAATGCGCATGGCACCTCGACCCCGGTAGGCGATGTCGGCGAGATCGAAGCGGTGCGGCGCGTCTTCGGCGACGGATCGACACCGCCGGTCAGTTCGACCAAATCCATGACGGGCCACAGCCAGGGCGCGACCGGCGCGCAAGAGGCGATCTACTGCCTGCTGGCGTTGCGGGACGATTTCATTATCCCGTCGATCAACGTGGAAACGCTTGATCCCGCGCTCAAGCCCGAGGAAATCGCGACAGCGCTTGTGGAAAACGCGGGGCTGGATACGGTGATGACCAATTCCTTCGGCTTTGGCGGCACCAACGGGTCGATGTTGATGTCGAAATACGTGGATTGAGCATGAGTGGACAATTGCAGGGCCGTCGCGGCCTGATCATGGGGGTTGCCAACGAACGGTCCCTTGCATGGGGCATCGCCAAGGCGATGGCCGAGGCGGGGGCGGAGCTGGCCTTTACGTATCAGGGCGAGGCGTTCGGCAAGCGGCTTGAGCCATTGGCGGCCAGTGTCGGGTCCGATTTCATGGTTGATGTCGACGTGACGGACGACGCGTCGATGGATGCCGCCTTCGAGGCGTTGGGCAAGCGGTGGCCGACGATCGATTTTGTTGTTCACGCGATCGCCTTTTCCGACAAATCCGAATTGCAGGGCCGGATCCTGAACACGTCTCGGGACAATTTCAAAAGCTCGCTCGATATCTCGGCGTACAGCTTCATTGACGTGGCGCGGCGGGCGCATCCCCTGATGGTCGAAAACGGCGGCACACTGCTGACATTGACCTATATGGGATCGACCCGCGTGACGCCGAATTACAATGTCATGGGCGTGGCAAAGGCCGCGCTCGAAGCGTCGGTCCGGTATTTGGCCAATGATCTGGGTCCGGAAGGGATTCGCGTCAACGCGATCTCGCCCGGTCCCATGAAGACGCTGGCGGGCGCCGCGATCGGCGGGGCACGCAAGACCTACAAGCATACCGATCAGAACGCGCCGCTCCGGTCGAATGCGACGCTGGAGGCGGTGGGCGGCACCGCGGTCTACCTTGCCTCGGATGCCGGGGCTTGCACCACCGGCGAGGTCCTGCGCGTCGATGGCGGGTTCCATGTTTTGGGCATGCCGCAATTCGAGCATCTTTGACCGGGATCGGAACAGGGGCCTTGGCGGATCGTTGACGTCTCAAAAGGAGGCGTCCTGCCATGACCCATACCCTGACGTTGCAAAGCATCGAACCCGTGACGCGCGATACCTATCACCTGGTGTTCAACAAGCCCGATGATTACGATTACGTGCCCGGGCAAGCCTGCGATCTTGCGCTCGCCCGAGACGGGTGGCGGGACGAGCAGCGTCCCTTCACGTTTACCGGGCTGCCGACCGATCCGACGCTGGAATTCGTGATCAAGTCCTATCCCGACCATGGCGGCGTGACCGAGCAGATCGCCGGGATGCAGATGACCGATCAGGTCGAGATCGGTGCGCCATGGGGCGCGATCCAAGACGAGGGGCCGGGCATCTTCATTGCCGGTGGCGCGGGGGTAACGCCGTTCATCGCGGTCCTGAAACGGCGTTTGCAGACCCATGGCACCCTTGAAGATTGTCAGCTCGTGTTCTCCAACAAGACCGAGGCTGACATCATCCTGCGAGAGACATTTACGTCGATGCCGGGGCTGATATGTCATTTCGTCGTGACGGATGATCCCGACAGTGAATATTCTCGCGACCGGATTGATGCGGAATTCCTGGAAGGGATCATCGAAGGCTCGGACGGTCCGATCTATGTGTGTGGGCCCGAGCCGATGATCGCCGACATCCAGGCTGCGCTGCACGCGTTGGGGGTCGAGGAGAGCCGTGTTGTGACAGAGGATCTGGACTGACCAAGATCAGGTCAGAACCACTGGCCGGACTCCATCAGCCCCAGATCCAGCAATTGCCGCGAGTGCCATTCGAAGGGCACCGAATTGTGCCAGCAGAAGGTGTCGATTGAAAACGTGGAGCCGGGATTGCGTTTGAGCGCCTTGGCCGTGCGGAATGATACCACGGCCGCCGTCAGGTTGTGATGCCACGGGCAGGAATAGGTGTTGTATTCTTCGTCATTGAACGTGTGGTCCGGCCGCAGTTCGAGCCCGGGCTTGGCGCGGAAGATGGCGATGCGGTCGATCTTGCGGCGCTCGGCGGGAACATGTTCCTCGTAGCGCCAGCGCAAGCCGCCGAAGAAATCGAGCTGCCGGTCCCTGGGATGGTGCGTGACCGGGTCGAGACGACCAAGCGCATAATACCCTGACCGGTCAAGATGCGCGTCGTCAAGGCACACGGCATCGGGATGGGTGTCCAGATCCCCGGCATAGAGATCGACCGCGTAACAGAGCATCGCGTCCCGGCGTTCTTCGGTGTGGAAGGCCAAAAGCTCGGTGATCGTGCGCGTTTCACAGAATGGGAAGAACAGGTACTCGGCATTGTAGCATGTATAGAACCATACGCCGGGCGCCTTGGCGATGATCGCATTCACGATCTCTTCGCGGTTGTTGTCGCGGGCAAGATCGGCGTCGACGCGAATGATCTGCTCGGCCACGTCGTCTGCCACTGAAAACTTCGGTGACATGAAGGCGACCACCGATGCGAAGCCGATTTGCAGGTTGTGCCGGAGCGTCGTGTCGATCTCGACCGCGTCTTCGACAAAGACAAGCGCCACCGGCCCCTTGGCAATCGCGCTGGGGTCCTTTGAAAGAAAGTCCTGGTAGCCTGCATAGCGCATGAGGGGTCCTGTTCGGAATTCTCTCGTAGATTCGATGAAAAAAGCGTGCATTGCAAGACAGGGGTGACATGCGGTATCGCCACGCTCTGAACCTGCCCGGAGGACTCGATCATGTCTGAGCCGAAAAAGCTGTATATCAAGACCTATGGCTGTCAGATGAACGTCTATGACAGCGAACGCATGGCCGAGGCGCTGGGCGGGCAGGGCTATGTCGAGACGCAAACGCCCGATGATGCGGACATGATCCTGCTCAACACCTGCCATATCCGCGAGAAAGCGGCAGAGAAGGTCTATTCCGAGCTGGGCCGTTTCAAGGGGCTGAAGGCAGACAAGCCAGACCTGAAGATCGGTGTGGCGGGCTGTGTCGCGCAGGCCGAGGGTGAAGAGATCATGCGCCGCCAGCCGATGGTGGATCTGGTCGTCGGTCCGCAAAGCTATCATCGTCTGCCAGAGCTCGAGGCGAAGACGCAAGGCGGCGAAAAGGCGCTGGACACCGATTTCCCCGAAGAGGACAAGTTCGAGGTTCTCAAGAACCGCCCCAAGGCCAAGCGCGGACCGACCGCGTTCCTGACCGTGCAGGAAGGCTGCGACAAGTTCTGCGCCTTCTGCGTGGTGCCCTATACGCGCGGCGCCGAAGTCAGCCGCCCGGCGGATCGTGTCTTGACCGAAGCACGCGATCTGGTGGAACGCGGCGTGCGCGAGATCACGCTGCTGGGCCAGAACGTGAACGCCTATCACGGCGCCGGGACGGGCGGCGACTGGTCGCTGGCCCGGCTGATCTGGGCGCTCAACGATATCGACGGGCTGGAGCGTATCCGCTTCACCACGAGCCACCCCAACGACATGACAGATGAACTGATCGAGGCGCATGGCGCCTGTCCGAAACTGATGCCCTATCTGCACCTGCCGGTGCAGTCCGGATCAGACCGTATCCTCAAGCGCATGAACCGCCAGCACACGGCACAAAGCTACCTGGCGATCATCGAGAAAATGCGCGCCGCGCGGCCCGATCTGCTGCTCTCCGGCGATTTCATCGTCGGTTTTCCGGAAGAGACCGAAGAAGATTTCCAGGCCACGCTCGATCTCATCCGCGCCTCGAAATACGGCTATGCCTACAGCTTCAAATACTCCACCCGCCCGGGCACACCCGCGGCCGAGCGCGACCAACTGCCCGAAGATGTCAAGGACGACCGCCTGCAACGGCTTCAAGCCCTGATCACCGAGCAGCAGAAGGCGGCGCAGGATGCGATGCTGGGCAAAGAGGTTGGCGTGCTGTTCGAAAAGCCGGGACGGCTGCCGGGTCAGATGGTGGGCAAGTCCGATCACCTGCACGCGGTGCACGTCAAGGCGGACGGATTGCAGGCAGGTGATCTGCGCCGCGTGCGCATCGTCGAGTCGGGACGCAATTCGCTGAAGGGCGAGCTGGCCGAGTGATGCAAGGCTGACGCGTCTACGACATCTTGAGGTTTACCCTTCCAAGACCCGCTGTGTTTGGTAGTATGCATGGGAATCGGGTGTTTTGGCTCCGGGCATGACGGGCACCATTTTCGGGGGATGTGTGAATGATGAGTCGTTTGACCGTGTTGGTCTTCAGCGTGGTGCTGGCGGTGCCCCAGTTCGGCACGGCGCAACAAGCGGAAAAATACATCCCCGGGATCTGGATCGACCCGGATGGCTGCGAACACTGGGCGATGGATGACGGGGTCGAAGGGTTCATGAGCCCGCATCTGCGCCGCGATGGCTCTCCGGTCTGCCACGAGATCAGCCGCTGCGGCGTCGTGCCCACCGACACGATGTTCGCGACGGGCAGCGCGCGGATCTCCTCTGCCGGCGTCGCGGGTCTGCGGCAGTTCTTCGCGTCGCAGTCGGCCAATGGATTCGTGATCGAAGGCCATACCGACAGCCGCGCCTCCAAAGCCTTCAACATGACGCTGAGCAAACGGCGCGCGCGGGCGGTGGCCCGAGTGGCGCAGCAGGCGGGTGCGCGGGTTTACTCTGTTCGAGGGTTCGGCGAAAGCCGCCCTACCGCCAGCAATGCAAGTGCGGCCGGAATGGCCAAGAATCGCCGGGTGGAAATCCTGTGCCTGCGCTAAGGAGACCCGCGATGCGTCGGATCACCATTTTCGTCCTCGTTTGCGTGTCCGTGGCGGCCTGCGAAAGGTCGACCCCCGATAAAAGCGTCGATCGGGGCTGGGATGCCAAACCTCTGAGCGAATTGCAGGCGGGGATCTGGATTGATCCGAACGGGTGTGACCACTGGATCATCGATGACGGGGTTGAAGGCTACCTGACGCCGCGGCTCGATGCGCGCGGCCGGCCGATCTGTTCGGGCAATGCCGATGAACGCAACACCGCGATCGGCAATTTCAAGGCAGGATCGACCGCGTTTATCGGGGATGCTCTGTGACCGCTGGGGTGAATGCTTGCGCTGCGTGATGGAACTTGACACCCTGTTCCCGCCACCCTTGATCCGGAGACCCGCGTGACCACAGACATATTGTCAGATGCGCTTGTAGAATTCCCTGATAACCGTTTGCTGATCGACCTGTGCGGCGAGTACGACCGCAACCTGACAGAGATCGAAACGCGGTTGGGCGTGCAGATTCTGCGCCGGGGGAACCAGTTGGCGATCCATGGTGACCGCGACGCGCAGGCCGACGCCCGCGAGGTGCTCATGGCGCTCTACCAGCGTCTTGAACAGGGCAAGAGTGTTAGTCCTTCCGATATTGACCGCGAGTTTCGCATGGCGCCCGAGGACGAGGTGCCCGAGGGCCAGATCGAGATGTTCGAGGGCGGCAAGGTCGAAATCAAGACCCGCAAGAAGCTGGTGGAGCCGCGCACCGATGCGCAAAAGGCCTATGTCCGGTCGCTGTTCGAAAACGAACTGGCGTTTGGTATCGGGCCCGCGGGCACCGGCAAGACGTATCTGGCGGTCGCGGTGGGTGTGAACATGTTCATCACCGGGCAGGTCGACAAGATCATCCTCAGCCGTCCGGCGGTCGAGGCGGGCGAAAAGCTGGGCTACCTGCCCGGCGACATGAAGGACAAGGTCGATCCCTACATGCAGCCGCTTTACGACGCGCTGAACGATTTTCTGCCCGGCAAGCAATTGGCGCGGATGATCGAGGAAAAGACCGTCGAGATCGCGCCCCTGGCCTTCATGCGCGGTCGGACGCTGTCCAACGCCTTCGTGGTGCTGGACGAAGCGCAGAACGCCACCTCGATGCAGATGAAGATGTTCCTGACCCGCCTTGGCGAAGATTCGCGCATGGTGGTCACGGGCGACCGGACACAGGTCGATCTGCCGCGCGGTGTGGCCTCGGGCCTGTCGGATGCGGAACGCCTGCTGAAAACGATCCCGAAAATCAGCTTCAATTACTTCACCGGAAAGGATGTTGTGCGCCACCCGCTTGTGGCCGCGATCATCGACGCCTATGAGAAAGACGCGGAGACGCCCTGATCTTCATCTTTTTTCAATTATGCCGGGGGTCGTTCATTGGGCGCCATTGGTGCAAGCACAATGGACGGCGGGCTTGGCCCCCAATGGATAGCCAGTGACCACACTGACTGACATCGTCATCGAGGACCCGCGCTGGACGGCGACCGGATTTGCGTCCCTGGCCGAACAGGCGGCGTGCAACGTATTGGAATATATGGCGTTGCCGATTGCCGGGTACGAAATCGCGATCCTGGCCTGTGACGATTCCCGCATCGCCGGGCTGAACACCGAGTTTCGCGGCAAACCCGCCCCCACCAATGTCCTGAGCTGGCCCGCGCATGATCTTGCGCCCGACAGGAATGGCGATACGCCCGGCGCACCGCCGCCGCCTGACCCGCTCATGGGCGAGGCGCTGGGCGATATCGCCATTGCCTATGATACCTGCCTGCGCGAGGCCGAAGCTGTGGGCAAACCATTGCGCGATCACGTCACCCATCTGGTTGTGCACGGGGTGTTACATCTCTTGGGGTACGATCATATTCGTGACCACGATGCCACGTTGATGGAAGGTATCGAGACACGCATACTTGGCAAGATGGGGATCGCGGACCCATATATTGAGCATCAGGCCCGGGACGGGCTTCATTGGAACAGGTAACGATGGACGACAACGACGACTCGTCTAACGCGGCGCATGGCGCGCGAGAGACGGATGACACCACTTTGGACCGTGGATTTCTGACGCGGGTGCGCGGCATGTTCGGCGGCGCCGACTCCGAGGAAACAAGCGTGCCATCACCCGAGGTTAGCCGAGCAATGGCCCCCATACATGGCATGATGAACCTGCGCCGCATGCGCGTCGAGGACGTGGCGGTGCCGCGCGCCGATATCGTTTCGGTGTCCGATGCAATCACCAAGGAAGAGCTGGTCGACGTCTTCCGCGAAAGCGGGATGACCCGCTTGCCGATCTATACTGGCACGCTCGACACCCCGGTGGGCATGGCACATCTCAAGGATATCGCGCTCAAATACGGCTTCAATGGCGACAACGGTGATTTCGACCTCAAAGAGATGCTGCGGCCGCTCTTGTTCGTGCCGCCCTCGATGCCGATCGGTGTCCTGTTGGCCAAGATGCAGACCGAACGGCGGCACATGGCGTTGGTGATCGATGAATATGGCGGGGTTGACGGGCTGGTGACGATCGAGGACCTGATCGAACAGGTCATCGGCGACATCGAGGACGAACACGATCTTGACGAGGGCCGCAATTTCACCCGCGAAAAGCAGGGTGTCTACCTTGCGTTCGCCCGCACCCCGCTTGAGGAATTCGAGGCCGAGATCGGCATGGACCTGACGCATCATGACGATATCGACGGCGAGGAAATCGATACGCTGGGTGGGCTGGTCTTCATGCTGGCTGGCCATGTCCCCGCGCGAGGCGAGGTCGTGCCTCACCCGGACGGCCCCGAGTTCGAGGTGATCGACGCCGATCCCCGCCGCATAAAACGGATGCGGGTACGTTTGAACTCCACCGCCAAGGGGGACATGGCCCGGGCGCACGATACTGCCGACGCCGCGACGGCCCCCAGCGTCTGATCCCATGACATTGGCCCGCCGTTTCGGAGCACTGGCGCTGGGTGCGGGCTTTGCGCTGGGCCAGCCGCCCTTCGACCTGTGGTGGGCCGCCATCGCGGCGCTCGCGGCGCTTTTTGTGCTGTTGCGCGCGGATCGCATAGCGGGCGCGGCGGGCTGGACCGGCTGGCTCTTCGGCACAGGCTATTTCGCGGTCTCATTGCATTGGATTTACCAGCCGTTTCAAGTGGATGCGGCGGCAACCGGCTGGATGGCGCCATTCGCGGTCGTCGGCCTGTCGGCCGGTCTTGCCCTGCTCTGGGCTCTGGGCTTCTGGCTGGGCCGGAGGATCAGCGGTTCGGGCTACGGCATCGCGCTGTGCTGGGCCGTGATGGAGCTTGTGCGCGCTTACCTGTTCACGGGGTTTCCTTGGGGGCTGGTTGGCTATCTTTGGGCGCCCACGCCGGCAGCGCAGTGGCACGCCGTTTTCGGGCCGCATGGCCTGACATTGGTGACACTGCTGCTTGCGGCGCTGGCCGCGCAGGCGATCGTGCGGCGCGCAGCCCCGAGCGGCGTGGCGGTGATCGGGGCGATAGGTGCCCTGTGGATCGGCGGCACGGTCCTGACCCCGGGGCTGCAAGACCTGGCGGCGCGTCCGGTGGTACGCCTGATCCAGCCCAACGCGCCGCAGCATCAGAAATGGGACCGCGCCTATATTCCGGTCTTTTTCAACCGTCAGGTGGATTTCACCGCGCAGCTGCCCAAACCCGATCTGATCGTCTGGCCGGAAACGGCGGTGCCGAATTTGCTGGATGACGCAGATGCTACCTTTGACGTGATCGCGCAAGCCGCGGCCGGCACGCCGGTGGTGCTGGGCATTCAGCGCGAACAGGAGGGGCGTTATTTCAACTCGCTGGTCCGGCTGGACGCGCAGGGGGCGGTCTCTGATCTTTATGACAAGCACCATCTGGTGCCTTTCGGCGAATACATGCCCGCAGCATCGCTTTTTGCGCGGTTCGATATCCTTGGCCTCGCCGCGCGCGCTGATGCGGGATATTCGGCAGGGCCGGGGCCAGCGCTGCTTGATCTCGGCCAGTTCGGACAGGCGCTGCCGCTGATCTGTTACGAGGCGGTGTTTCCCCAGGATGTGAACGGCGCGCCATCGCGGCCGGATCTTCTTCTCCAGATCACCAACGATGCGTGGTTCGGTACCTATGCCGGCCCGCAACAGCATTTGGCGCAGGCGCGGTTGCGGGCCATTGAGCAAGGGGTTCCGATGATCCGGGTGGCCAATACCGGCATTTCGGCCGTGATCGACCCGGCGGGTCGGATCATCGACGCGCTGCCATTGGGGCGGGCCGGATTTCTGGATGTTCCCGTGCCGGTGGCGGGCGCCCCGACGCTCTATGCGCGCACCGGGGATTGGCTGGCTTTGCTCGCGGCTTTTGTGGCATTTGGAGCGCTGGTCGTTCGCGAACGGCGCAATCCCATTGACCAATCCGCGCCCCGGGCGTAACGCAGAGCTTCATTCCCGTCACAACGGCTTCCTGACGTGACGGCAGACCCCAATGGAGCATTCATGTCCAGACAAAATTACATCTTCACCTCGGAATCCGTGTCCGAGGGCCACCCGGATAAGGTCTGTGACCGAATCTCGGACGCGATCCTTGATGCGCTGATTTCCGAAGAACCCGAAGCGCGTGTCGCCTGTGAAACCTTTGCGACCACGAACCGCGTCGTGATCGGCGGCGAGGTCGGTCTGTCGGATCAATCCCGTCTGGATGGCTACATGGCGCGTATTCCTGATATCGCGCGCGCCTGTATCAAGGATATCGGCTATGAGCAGGAGAAGTTTCACCACGCGACCTGCGAGATCACCAACCTGTTGCACGCCCAGTCCGCACATATCGCCCAGGGCGTGAACGCGTCCAGCGACAAGGAGGAGGGCGCGGGCGATCAGGGGATCATGTTCGGCTATGCCACGAACGAAACGGACGCGCTGATGCCGGCGCCGATCCAGTTCAGTCACGCGATCCTGCGCCGACTGGCGGAGGCGCGCAAGTCGGGGGCCGAGCCGCTTTTGCGCCCGGATGCCAAGTCGCAGATTTCCGTGGTCTATCAGAATGGCAAGCCGATGGGCGTGCGGTCCGTCGTGCTGTCGACGCAGCACGCCGATGAAAGCCAAAGCTCCGCGGATATCCGGGAAATTGTCGAGCCTTACATCCGCGAGGTGTTGCCCGAAGGGTGGCTGATGGACGATACCGAATGGTGGGTGAACCCGACCGGAACCTTCGTGATCGGCGGACCGGATGGCGATGCGGGCCTGACGGGCCGCAAGATCATCGTCGATACCTATGGCGGGGCGGCCCCGCATGGCGGCGGCGCGTTCTCGGGCAAGGACCCGACCAAGGTGGACCGCTCGGCGGCCTATGCGGCGCGCTATCTGGCGAAGAACGTGGTCGCGGCGGGCATGGCAGAGCGCTGCACGATCCAGCTGAGCTATGCGATCGGCGTCTCCAAGCCGCTGTCAATCTATGCCGACATGCATGGCACCGGAGAGATTGACGCCGAGGCGATCGAGCGGGCGATCCCCAAGGTGATGGATCTTACCCCGCGGGGCATCCGAACCCATCTGCAACTGAACAAGCCGATCTACGAGCGCACGGCGGCTTACGGCCATTTCGGCCGCGCGCCCGAGGCGGATGGCGGGTTCAGCTGGGAACGGACCGATCTGGCCGAGGCGCTGGCGAAAGAGGTCTGATCTCCCGGTGACTCGGACGCCTCCGACGGCTAGGCTTGTCTCACAAGCTGACATGTCGAAGGAGGAGACCCGATGAGACAGATCGCGTTAAGCGTTGCTATGGCTGCCTTGGCCACCGGGGCCGGGGCGGAAACCGTGGTGGGCATCACCAAGGATATGCCCACCACCACCGTTGAAACCCAAAGCGGCCCGGTCGAGATCGGACGGATTCAGGACGGCGAAAACGAAGTGACCGGGGAATGGGCCCGCACATCCCGGCCCTGTCCGGAGTTTTGCATCCAGCCCATCGCGCTCGCCGAGGGCGTCAGCACCATCGGAGAGCTGGAATTGATCGACCTGTTGCAAGACCCCGATGCGGTGGTCGTGGACAGCCGCACCCCGGACTGGTTCGAAGGTGGGACGATTCCGGGTGCGATCAACATCCCCTATACCTATGTCCTGGACGAATTGGGCCGGCTGGGCTGCGAACCTGATTTCGAGGGGTGGGACTGCGCGGGGGCCAAACGGGTTGCGCTGTTTTGCAACGGCATCTGGTGTGGCCAGTCCCCGACCGCGATCCGCAACATGCTCGAGGCGGGATTTCCAGCAGACAAGATCTCGTATTATCGCGGCGGGATGCAGGTCTGGCGGCTCCTGGGGCTGACAGTGGCGGGCGGCGGGAGCTAGCTGCCGAAGTTTGTCTTTTTGCATCAAGCGCTAACTTTATTGTTTATAGAAGAACAAAAGGAGGTCCCCATGTTCAAACCGTTTCTGGCCACGCTGGCGCTGACTGCGACTGCCGCACAGGCCGAGATTTCCGCCGAGTATCACAGCTACACCGTCGGTGACCGGGAGTATGAAGGCTACGTCGCCACCAACACGGCGATCGAGCCAAAAGGCACGGTCCTCATCGTGCACGATTGGGACGGCATGACCGACTACGAGGAACGGCGTGCCGAAATGCTGGCGGCGCAAGGCTACACCGCCTTTGCCATCGACGTCTATGGCGCGGACGAAGACCCGCAAAGCGTCGATGACTACCGTGCCCTGTCCGGCGCGATGTATGGCGATCGCGAGGAATTCCAGGCGCGGCTGATGGGAGCGATCGAAGAGGCCGCGAACATCACCGGTGCCACCGACACCCATGTCATGATGGGCTATTGCTTTGGCGGCGCGGCGGTGCTCGAAGCGGCGCGCGCCGGGGCTGACCTCGATGGGTTCGTGAGCTTTCACGGCGGTCTGGGCACACCCGAGGGGCAGGATTACTCTGCTGCCACCGCGCCGATCATGATGTTCCACGGCTCGGCGGATCCGGTGTCCGGGATGGCCGACCTCGCGGCGCTGCTGGATGAATTGCAGGCCGCGGGTGTGACCCACGGGGCCGAGGTGTTCGGCGGCGCACGCCATAGCTTCACGGTTTTCGGCTCGAATGATTACGACCTCGCCGCGGATCAGGGCAGTTGGCAAGGGCTTCTGGACTTCCTTGACGAGCAAACATGATCCATCGGGGTGTCCTGCTCCTCGCCCTGCTTTGGCCGGGTCTGGTCTGGGCCAATGATTGGGACGCGCTGGAAACTCCCGGCGCGTTCGCCATCATGCGACACGCGCTGGCGCCCGGTACGGGTGATCCGGCGCGTTTCGCGCTGGGCGATTGCAGCACCCAGCGCAATCTGAATGACACCGGCCGCGCACAGGCAGAGCGGCTCGGCGCCGCGTTTCGCGACCGTGGCCACGCCTTTGACGTGGTTCTGACCAGCCAATGGTGCCGGTGCCGTGATACGGCAACGCTGTTGTCGCTTGCTCCGGTGGAAGACGCCCCTGCGTTCAATTCCTTTTTCCGCGACTTCGCGGCGCGCGACAGTCGGACGGACGCGGCCTTGGAACTGTTGGAAAATCTGCAGACGCGCCCCTTCGTCGTAAGCCACCAAGTCAATATCCGCGCGCTCACCGGGACCACGACACGGTCGGGCGAAGTGTTGGTCGTGCGCCATGCCGGCGATCGGCTTGAGGTGCTCGGATCCATCCTGATCGATCCGTGAGCCTGACCGCCGTTGCGACCAGCCGATCCCGACGCTAAACGGGGCCGCATGAGCAAGACAAAAACAAAGCACCCCTCTGGCGCACCATGGCGAAATTTCTATGGCCGGTTCAAGGGCAAGGGCCTGCGCAAGTCGCAGGAGGCCTATCTGAACGAGGATCTGGCCAGGCTCAGCCCCGGCGCGGTGTCATGGGAGGACAACCCGGACCGTGACCTTCTCAAGCTGGACGCGGTGTTCGGAGACAAACCTGTGTGGCTCGAAATCGGCTTCGGGGCCGGAGAGCATCTTGTGCACCAGGCGCAGCTTTACCCCGATGTCGGAATCATCGGTTGCGAGCCGTATATCAACGGTGTTGCCATGCTTTTGCGCAAGATTCGCGATGCCGGGGTCACCAACCTGCGGGTCTTTCCCGGCGATGCGCGCAACATTTTCGACGTTCTGCCCGACGGGTCGATCGCGAAGGCGTTCCTGCTGTATCCCGATCCATGGCCGAAAAAGCGGCATCATCGCAGGCGGTTCGTCACGCGGGAACATCTTGACCCTCTTTACACTGTGCTGGCACCGGGAGCCGAATTCCGGGTTGCCACCGATATTCCAGACTACGTCCGCCAAACCCTGATCGAAGTGCCGAAAGCCGGATTCGAATGGCTGGCAGACCGGCCCGGCGACTGGCGCCACCCTTGGGAGGACTGGTATTCCACCCGCTACGAGATGAAGGCCCTGCGCGCCAAGCGGATGCCCCATTACATGACCTTTAGGAAGCCGGACTGATGCAACCCTTCACGATTGCCATCGACGGACCGGCTGCGGCGGGCAAGGGCACGATCAGCAAGGCGGTGGCGGCGCATTTCGACTTGGCACATCTGGACACCGGGCTGCTGTACCGCGCGGTCGGGGCGCGGATGCTGACCGGGGAAGATCCGATCGCCGCCGCGCATGCGCTCGTGGCCGAAGACCTTGACACCCCGGCCCTGCGCACCGACGAAACGGCCCAAGCGGCCTCCAAGGTGGCGGTGATACCGGAAGTGCGCGCGGCGCTGCTGGATTTTCAGCGCGCGTTTGCGCGGCGCTCTGGCGGGGCGGTTCTTGATGGGCGCGATATCGGCACGGTGATCTGTCCGCAGGCCGAGGTCAAACTCTTCGTGACCGCAAGCGCCGAGGTTCGGGCTCAAAGACGCTACCAGGAACTTCGGGACCGGGGGTTCGACACGGAATTCGAGACGGTGCTTGCCGAGGTGAAAGCGCGGGATGACCGCGACATGAACCGTAGCGATGCGCCGCTGCGCCCGGCCGAAGGCGGGGTGGTTGTGGACACATCGGACCTGACCATCGCGCAAGCCGTGGCGCAGGCCGTTGAAGTGATCGAAGCGGCCCGACAGCGCAGACCCGGATGACGCAAACAATCGCCCGATATCGGATCGGGGACAAACCCTGAAGAAGACACGCTTGCTGTAAACACTTGCCTTGCTGCCCGCGCTCTGGTAACTCCCGCGCGTCGCAGAGGGCAAACACTGCCGCAAGACAATGATCGAGCAGGGGTCGGCACTCACCGGCCTTCTTTGTTTTGTGAATGCCCTGACCAATCCCGTTCGCCACAAGCGCGGACATCACCCCAGACCGGCGGAGACAACCGCGCGGCCAGAAAAATGATACGTAAAGGAAAAAGACGCCACATGGCTCATAACGCATCTATGGAAGAATTCGAAGCGCTGTTGAACGAAAGCTTCGAAATGGACACACCGGACGAAGGGTCCGTTGTCAAAGGCAAGGTCATCGCTGTCGAGGCGGGCCAGGCCATCATCGACGTCGGCTACAAGATGGAAGGCCGCGTTGATCTCAAGGAATTTGCAAACCCCGGCGAAGCGCCCGACATCTCTGTCGGTGACGAGGTCGAGGTGTTTTTGCGCTCCGCGGAAAACGCGCGCGGCGAAGCGGTCATCTCCCGCGAGATGGCGCGCCGCGAAGAAGCATGGGATCGCCTTGAAAAGGCCTATGCAGACGACGCCCGCGTCGAAGGCGCGATCTTCGGTCGGGTCAAGGGCGGCTTTACCGTCGATCTCGGCGGGGCCGTGGCCTTCCTGCCCGGCTCCCAGGTCGATGTGCGCCCGGTACGCGACGCAGGCCCGCTCATGGGTCTCAAGCAGCCGTTCCAGATCCTCAAGATGGACCGTCGCCGCGGCAACATCGTGGTGTCGCGCCGCGCGATCCTCGAAGAGAGCCGCGCCGAACAGCGTGCCGAGGTTATCGGCAACCTGTCCGAAGGTCAGGCTGTCGACGGTGTTGTCAAGAACATCACCGAATACGGGGCCTTCGTGGACCTTGGTGGCGTGGACGGCCTGCTGCACGTGACCGACATGGCATGGCGCCGTGTGAACCACCCGTCGGAAATCCTCGCCATCGGCGAGACGGTCAAGGTTCAGGTCATCAAGATCAACAAGGAAACCCACCGCATCAGCCTCGGCATGAAGCAGCTTCAGGAAGATCCGTGGGATCTGGTTGCCGCCAAGTACCCGCTGGAATCCGTGCATACGGGCCGCGTGACCAACATCACCGATTACGGTGCCTTTGTTGAGCTTGAGCCGGGTGTCGAGGGCCTTGTCCACGTTTCCGAAATGAGCTGGACCAAGAAGAACGTTCATCCCGGCAAGATCGTGTCCACCTCGCAAGAGGTCGAGGTCATGGTGCTCGAGATCGACAGCGCCAAGCGCCGCGTGTCGCTGGGTCTCAAGCAGACCATGCGCAACCCGTGGGAAGTCTTTGCCGAAACCCATCCCGAGGGCACAGAAGTCGAAGGCGAGGTCAAGAACATCACCGAATTCGGTCTGTTCGTTGGCCTCGAAGGCGACATCGACGGTATGGTTCACCTGTCCGACCTGTCATGGGACGAGCGTGGCGAAGACGCGATCCAGAACTACCGCAAAGGCGATGTGGTTCAGGCCGTTGTCACCGAAGTGGATGTCGAGAAAGAGCGTATTTCGCTGTCGGTCAAGGCGCTGGGCGGTGACAAGTTCGCAGAAGCCGTGGGCGGTACGAAGCGCGGCTCGATCATCACCGTTCAGGTGACCGCGATCGAGGATGGCGGCATCGAGGTGGAATACGAAGGTATGAAATCCTTCATCCGCCGCTCCGACCTGAGCCGCGACCGGGCCGAACAGCGCCCCGAGCGTTTCAGTGTCGGCGACAAGGTCGATGTGCGCGTGACCAACGTGGACAGCAAGACCCGCCGTCTGGGCCTGTCGATCAAGGCGCGCGAGATCGCCGAAGAGAAGGAAGCGGTTCAGCAGTACGGCTCCTCCGATTCGGGCGCATCGCTGGGCGATATCCTTGGCGCAGCGCTGAAAACCGACGACGACTGATCTGCATCTGTCGCATGTGAAAATCAAACCCCCGCATCGCAGGATGCGGGGGTTTTTTTATGCGGACGATGCGAGACCGCATCGCCTGTTTCCGGTGACGGAAACGGTAGAGGTCAGCCCCCGAAGCCGCGGGATATTTGAAAGCCAGAGAAGCGGCGGCCGGTGTCAGGCGGCGATGCCGCGCAATCCGAGCATCTCGCGCGCCTGTTGCCACGTGGCGACCGGGCGTTCGTATTTGTCGCAAAGCGCGACCGCGCGTTTGACCAGCGCCGCGTTGGACGGCGCCAGCGTATCGCGATCGAGGCGGATATTGTCCTCGAGCCCGGTGCGCGCATGGCCGCCAGACGAGATCGCCCATTCGTTGAGAACGATCTGGTTCGCTCCGATACCGGCGGCACACCACGGCGCGTCGTCGCCGAACAGGCGTTTCACGGTGTGGATGTAGAAATCGAACACCTCGCGATCGACCGGCATCGCGTTCTTCACGCCCATGACGAACTGCACATAAGGGGTGTTGGTGATCTCGCCCGCGTCGAACATCGCGGCGGCGCGAAAGATATGCGACAGATCGAAGGCTTCGATCTCGGGCTTGATCGCGTAGCTGCGCATTTCCGAGGCCAGCCATGCCACGAGGTCTGGCGGGTTTTCGTAGACGCGGGTCGGAAAGTTGTTCGACCCGACCGACAGCGACGCCATGTCCGGCCCGAGCGGCAGCATGCCGCCGCGCGTCTTGCCGGCCCCCGACCGTCCGCCTGTCGACAATTGGACGATCATGCCCGGACAGTGCTTTTCCACCCCGTCCTTTAGCAGCGCGAATCGTTCCGGATCCGAGCTTGGTGTTTCATCATCGTTGCGGACATGCGCATGCATGATCGTGGCCCCGGCCTCGAACGCTGCATGGGTGCTTTCGATCTGTTCCGATACCGTGGTGGGCACGGCAGGATTGTCGGCCTTGGTCGGCAGCGACCCGGTGATGGCAACGCAGATGATGCAGGGGGTCGTCATGGTGTTTTATGGTCCTTGGCTGTGGGCATCCAGCAGTTTGGCAGGAAAGGCAGTCGTGTCAAACCGGTTGCCGGCAGGTCCGGTCTCAAACCTGCGTGGCGGGGATCCGCATGCTCGGGGAGCGTCGCAGGATGCCGCATTGCGCGGAGGCCGGCTTGGCTGCACACTTGGTTAAAACGCATCAAGAGGTGGGCAGACCGATGCAGATGAACCGACGCATTTTCGGGTTGGGGCTGATGGGCCTTGGCCTATCGGCTTGTTCGCGCAGCGTGCCCGGCCGGGCCGGCACGGCAACCGGCTTGCCCGCCGACCTTCGGCCTGTGCCGAACGCTGCCTATGACAGCTGGGTGGCCGCGTTTCGGGGGCGCGCAGCGGCGCAGGGAATTTCCCGATCCACGCTTGTTGCGGCATTCCGGGACACCGGATATCTGCCCGGCGTTGTCACGCGCGACCGCAACCAGACCGAATTCAAGCGCAGCCTTGAGGATTATCTGTCAATCGCGGCCTCGGACGAGCGTATCCGGAAGGGGCGCGCCGCCTTTGGCCGGCACCGTGGCACGCTCAATGCGCTGGAGGAGCGGTATGGCGTCGATGCGCGGATCATTTGCGCGATCTGGGGACTGGAGAGTTTCTACGGCGAACGGCGCGGACAGGTGCCGGTGATTTCGGCCACCTCCACGCTGGCGTTTGACGGGCGGCGCGGACGGTTCTTTGAACAGCAATTGATCGCGGCGCTGAAAATTCTCCAGAATGGCGATATTCCCGCCGCGCAGATGACCGGGAGCTGGGCTGGCGCCATGGGACATACGCAGTTTATCCCGACATCCTATCTGCAATTTGCCGTCGACCATACCGGCGACGGGCGACGCGATATCTGGTCAGATGATCCGACCGATGCACTGGCTTCCGCCGCCGCGTATCTGCAGCGCAATGGCTGGACGCGTGGTCTGGGGTGGGGGGGCGAGTCGCCCGAAGGATCGCTTCAGCCGCAACCGGGCGGGCCGCGCTTTGCCGTGACCAGCAATTTCCGGGTCATCAAGCGCTACAACAATTCCGATGCCTACGCGATCGGCGTTGGACATCTGGCTGACCGGATCGGGGGAGCCGGGCCGCTCAGGACAGGCTTTCCGCCCGATGCCAACGGTTTGACCAAGGAGGACCGGATCACGTTGCAAACGCGTTTGACCGAGCGGGGCTTTGATACGCAAGGCGTGGACGGGGTGATCGGATCGAATACCGAAACCGCCATCCGCGCCTATCAGGGCAGTCGGGGCCTGCCGGTGACGGGGACGCCGTCGCAGGCGCTGTTGCAAAGCTTGCGTTGAGCCATGTTGCGCCTGTTTCGATGGGTGCGGTCGACGGTGGTCCTGCTGTGGCTTTGCGCAGCCTTGGCGGTCAGCGCCGTGACGCTTGGCGTGCATGCCCTGACGTTGTCGGCCCAAGTCGCGGCAGTGTCGGCCAGCGCATCGGCCGCGGCGATGCGCCACCGCAAGGAAATGGCCCGTGCCGTGGCCCGCGCCAAGGCCAAGGCGCGGTTGCGGCGCCTGGTCGTGGCCGTGCCGTTTGTTGGCGGCGGGGCCGTCCTGGCCTTCGAGACGCAGGATTTCCGGGCGTGGCAGGACACCAATCCCGAGGGCACGTTTGGCGATTATTCCTGCGAGGTGGCGGAGTTGAGCGCCGAGGTCGTGGACGAGGTGTTGCGTGAGCTGCCTGACCGGATGCGGCCGTCGCGTGACGTGGTTCTGAACCAATTGCCGGACTGTGCGCAGCGGGAGCGATGACGCCTTTGTGGATCGCATAAATTATGAGCAAACTGTCGAATGGCGCCCAATAAGCGTGCAGATTGGACTGGCGCGCGGGTCGATCCGCATCCGACCCATCTCATTTCGCGCCCACATGCGTAAGCCGGGGTCACCCGGCCACGCATGACGGACACAATCTGACGCACATGACCCATTTGACCGCTCTGCCAACCTTGCCGCCACGCGCCCATGGCAAGATGCACATTGCCGCCAAGGTGCGCGATGACGCTGGGTCCGTATTGGCGGATTTGCATCAGACCGGATCGGCAAAGATGCTTGTGACGCCGGCCCGCGATGCATTGGAGGGGGTGATCCTCAACACTTCCGGCGGGTTGACAGGCGGTGATACGTTCTCGGTGTCGGCCGAGGCACGGCGCGGTGCGCGGCTGCGGCTGACCACCCAAGCGGCGGAACGCGTGTATCGCACCGCCGATGACAGCACGGCGCAGGTGCGCACCCGTCTGGTGGCGGACCAGGGCGCGCGGATTGATTGGCTGCCGCAGGAAACGATCCTGTTCCAGAATGGCGCTCTGTGCCGGTCGCTTCATGTGAAGATGGCGGATGACGCGCGTGTGTTGATCGTCGAACCCGTGCTGTTCGGCCGGCTTGCCATGGGCGAGATCGTGACCCAGGCGCGGTTCGTCGATCGCATTTCGATCGACCGAGGCGGCGAGACCTTGTTCCGCGACGCCAGTGTCCTGAACGGCGATATTGCGGCGGCGCTCGATCGTCCGGCGCTTGGCGCTGGTGCGCGTGCGATGGCGCTGGTGGTGTTTGCCGCGCCGGAGGCCGAAGCGCAGCTGGAACCGATGCGCGCAATGCTGCCCAAAGGGGCAGGTGTGTCGCTTGTGCAGGACGGCCTGCTGGTCCTGCGCGCGCTGGCCGCGGACGGCCTTGCATTGCGCCGGACCCTGCTGCCTGTTCTGGACAGGCTGAGCGATGACACCCTGCCGCGATCCTGGAGACTGTAAGGCATGAATCTGACCCCCCGCGAAAAGGACAAGTTGCTGGTTGCCATGGCCGCCGAGGTGGCGCGCAAACGGCTGGCCCGTGGCGTGAAGCTGAACCATCCCGAGGCGATTGCGCTGATCACCGATACAGTGGTCGAAGGCGCGCGCGATGGCAGGTCCGTGGCCGACATGATGCAGGCAGGGGCGCAGGTCATCACCCGCGATCACTGTATGGAGGGTGTGCCCGAAATGATCCACGAAGTGCAGGTCGAAGCGACGTTCCCGGACGGCACCAAGCTGGTGACGGTGCACAATCCGATCCGGTGAATTTGCATATTTGTCAAAGAGAAGAAGCGGAAAGGTGTGATCATGAAGAACTGTATTGCTTTGGGTCTGGGTGTGATGGGCTTTACGTCGGCGGCGATGGCGCATCCCGGCGCGCATGTGCATCCGCATGATGGCGCGCATTGGCTGACGTTGGTTTCTGCGCTTGGCCTCATCGCGGTGGCCGGCGGGCTTGCCGCCGCGCGGTTCCGGTCGCGCAAATGATCCCCGGAGAGCTATTCCCGGCGGACGGGTCGCTGACCCTGAACCCCGACCGCACCGCGATCACGCTGTTGGTCGCCAATACCGGTGATCGCCCGGTGCAGGTGGGCAGCCATTACCATTTCGCCGAAACCAACCCGGCGTTGGAGTTTGACCGCGACGCGGCGCGCGGGCACAGGCTCGATATCGCGCCGGGCACCGCGGTGCGGTTCGAACCGGGTCAGCGCCGCGAGGTGCAGTTGATCCCGCTGACCGGTGCCGGCCGTGTAATCGGGTTCAACCAGCAGGTTATGGGGGATCTGTGATGATCCGCGCCAACCAAATGCGCCCAGCGAAACATGGAGCGAAGAGGGCCTGATATGCCAGTAGAGATCAAACGCGCGGAATATGCCGCCATGTTCGGCCCCACCGTGGGCGACAAGCTGCGGCTGGCCGATACCGATCTGGTGATCGAGGTGGAACGGGACCTGACCGCCGAGGCTGTCGGGGCGGCGACCGGTGCTGGCAGTGGCAGCAACGCCCTCGTCTATGGCGAAGAGGTCAAGTTCGGCGGTGGCAAGGTGATCCGCGACGGGATGGGCCAGTCCCAGGTGACGCGGGCCGACGGGGCCATGGACACGGTGATCACCAACGCGCTGATCGTGGATTATACCGGCATCTACAAGGCTGATGTGGGCCTGCGCGACGGGCGCATCCACAAGATCGGCAAGGCGGGCAACCCCGACATGCAACCGGGCGTCGACATCATCGTTGGGCCGGGCACCGAGGTGATCGCGGGCGAGGGGCGCATTCTGACCGCTGGCGGGTTCGACAGCCATATCCATTTCATCTGCCCGCAACAGATCGAGGACGCGCTGCATTCTGGCCTGACCACGATGCTGGGCGGCGGTACCGGCCCCGCGCATGGCACCTTGGCCACCACCTGCACGCCGGGTCCGTGGCATATCGGGCGCATGTTGCAATCCGCCGATGCCTTCCCGATGAACCTTGCCTTTGCGGGCAAGGGCAACGCGTCGCTGCCCGCCGCATTGGAAGAGCAGGTCAAGGCAGGCGCCTGCGCGCTCAAGCTGCACGAGGATTGGGGCACGACCCCCGGTGCCATCGACTGCTGCCTGTCTGTTGCCGACGCGATGGATGTGCAGGTGATGATCCACACGGACACGCTCAATGAATCGGGGTTTGTCGAACACACCGTCAAGGCCATGAAGGGCCGCACGATCCACGCCTTTCATACCGAAGGGGCAGGGGGCGGGCACGCGCCGGACATCATCAAGATCTGTGGTGAGGAACACGTCCTGCCGTCCTCGACCAACCCGACACGACCCTTCACGGTGAACACGCTGGAAGAGCATCTGGACATGCTCATGGTCTGTCACCACCTCGACAAATCCATTCCCGAGGATATCGCCTTTGCCGAGAGCCGCATCCGGCGCGAGACCATCGCGGCAGAGGACATCCTGCACGACATGGGGGCGTTTTCGATCATTGCGTCGGACAGCCAGGCGATGGGCCGGGTGGGCGAGGTGATCATCCGCACCTGGCAGACCGCCGACAAGATGCGCAAGCAGCGCGGGCGCCTGCCCGAGGAAACCGGCGACAACGACAACATGCGCGTGCGCCGTTATATCGCGAAATACACGATCAACCCGGCCATCGCGCATGGCATCAGCGGCCATATCGGCAGCATCGAGGAAGGCAAGCGCGCCGACCTGTGCCTCTGGAACCCGGCGTTCTTTGGCGTGAAGCCCGAGATGGTTCTGCTGGGCGGCACCATCGCCTGTGCGCAGATGGGCGATCCCAACGCGTCGATCCCGACGCCGCAGCCGGTCTATTCTCGGCCCATGTTCGGGGCCTATGGGCGCAGCGTCGAACATTCGGCGGTGGTCTTCGTGTCCGAGGCGGCACAGGCGGATGACATCGGGGAAAAGCTGGGGATCGCCAAGAAAACGCTCGCCGTGCAGAACACCCGCGGGATCGGCAAGTCCGACCTCAAGCTCAACACCGCAACCCCCAAGGTCGATGTGAATCCAGAAACCTACGAGGTGCGCGCCGATGGCGAGCTGCTGGTCTGCGAACCGGCCGAGGTCCTGCCGATGGCGCAGCGGTATTTCCTGTTTTGAAGACACAAGCCACAAGAACCGAGGGCAGCGACCGACCGCGGGTGGGGGTGAAGCCCCCGCCCGTGGGGGCGGTCGGGGGCTGCCCGGCTTCGCCGTGCCGGGCGCGGACCTCATAAGGACGGAACACCAAAATGCTCACAGCCTCCACCTACCACAATCACACACACGGCACCCCTGCCGATACCATTTCCCTAAGCTACGAGTCCCGCTTCCTGCGCCGGCGCGTTCTGACCACCGATGGCGGACTGACCTTTCTGCTCGATCTGGAACAGACCACGTCGCTCGATCACGGCGGGGCGCTCACACTCGAAGATGGGCGCGAGATCGAGGTGATCGCCGCCCCGGAACCGCTGCTGGAAATCACCGGCGACACCCTTGTGCGGCTTGCTTGGCATATCGGCAATCGCCACACGCCGTGCCAGGTCGAGGCTGACCGCCTTCTGATCCAGCCTGATCACGTGATCCGCGACATGCTGGGCAAGCTGGGTGCTGCGGTGACGGAACGTGTCGAACCGTTCACCCCCGAAGGAGGCGCGTATGGTCATGGACGGACCCATTCGCACGCCCACTGACCCGATCCTGACGCTGGCGCAATGGTTGTCGCCGGGCTTTCCCGTCGGGGCCTTCGCCTATTCCAGCGGGCTGGAGCAGGCGATCGCGGACGGCGATGTGACGCCCGATACCGTGGCGCCTTGGCTAACGGACATGCTGCGCCACGGAAACGGGATGGTCGACGCGATCCTGATCCGGGAGACGGCACAGGCGGCCAATCCAAGCGAGGTGGACCAGATTGCGCGGGCCTTCTGCCCCAGCCGCGAACGCCTGCTGGAGATCGAGGCGCAGGGGACGGCCTTTTGTGACCAACTGCGCGCGACCTGGCACGTCGAGGCGACCGGCCTGACTTACCCTGTCGCTCTTGGTGTCGGTATCCGGCATCTTGACCTGCCGCTGCTGCTTGCGGTGCAGATGTACCTGCACGCCTGGGTCAGTGCGGTGATCGCTGCTTGCCAACGCCTGATGGCGCTGGGCCAGACCGAGGCGCAGCGCATCGTCGCGGCCCTTGCGCCGCTTTGCTCCGAAGTCGCAAAGGCAAGCGAGGGCAAGACGCTTGACGATCTGACAAACCAGAGCTTTGCCGCCGATATCGCGGCAATGCGGCATGAAACCCTCAGCCCAAGGATTTTTCGCACATGACCTCCCGCAATGGACCCTTACGCGTTGGTATCGGTGGCCCGGTGGGGGCGGGGAAAACCTCGCTCACAGCGGCGCTCGCCAAACGGCTGAAAGATACCCATTCGGTGGGGGTGATCACCAACGACATCTACACGCAGGAAGACGCCGAGGCGCTGATGCGAATGCAGATCCTGCCGCAGGACCGGGTGATCGGCGTGGAAACCGGCGGCTGCCCGCACACCGCGATCCGCGAGGATGCGTCGATCAACCTGGCCGCGGTGGCCGAAATGGTGCGGCGTCACCCGGATGTCGAAGTGGTGCTGATTGAATCCGGCGGCGACAACCTGTCGGCCACCTTCAGCCCGGAACTCGCCGATGTGACGCTTTACGTGATCGACGTCGCGGCGGGCGAGGAAATCCCGCGCAAGGGCGGGCCGGCCATCACCCGCTCGGACATCCTTGTCATCAACAAGACCGATCTTGCGCCGCATGTCGGCGCGTCCCTCGACGTGATGCAGCGCGACGCGACCCGGGTGCGCAACGATCGGCCCTTCGTCTTTGCGTCGATACGGCAAGAAGACGGCGTTGATGCCGTCCTGACGCATTTGAAAGATCTTTCCGGGCTTTAAGTTTTTGTGACTTGGAAGCGGTATGTTTGCCAAATCCGTGCAAGACATGTATTTTGTGGGAATAGAGCGAATTTTTACAACAAATAGCGGTGGGGCATGGCCGAAATTGGCAAACAGATCGCGGCATTGCCAATGCGTTGGAATGACAACGGCGATTTCCGGGTGCTGATGGTCACCTCGCGGGACACCGGGCGCTGGATCATGCCGAAGGGATGGACCATGGATGGCAAAAAGCCGTGGACCGCCGCCGAGATTGAGGCGCTGGAGGAGGCGGGCGCGGTTGGATATATCGGCAAGGATGTGATTGGCTCCTACACGTACAAGAAAAAGCTGGACGATGGCTCCACGCTGAAATGCGAGGTCGATGTCTATCCGATGGTTGTCGAAAAACTGAAGCGCAATTGGAAAGAGCGCGGCCAACGCAAGCGCCGTTGGTTCACCGCCAAGGCTGCGGCCAAGCGTGTGAGTGAGCCGAAGCTGGCAAAACTGCTCAAGAGCCTGTCGAAAAAACCAGCCAAACAGCCGGTCATCCGAGACTTCCTCAAGGCGTCTTGAGCGCGGTCAAATCCACGAAAACCCCGCGAAAAACGTCTGCCCGCGTTTTTCCGTGCCTCAATCCACCGGCAATCCGCTTGGCACCGTGTCGGGCCGTCCCAGAGGGCGATCCAGTGCCGTTTTCCCGGTCAGGCTTTCGAGGAACGCCACGATATCGTCGACCTCTGCCTCGGAGAGCGCCACGGGGCGGGTATCGAGCGTTGCAGCCTGCCGCGCCATTTCGAAACGGTCGGACCGGATCACGAAATCAATCTCGTGCAGCCATGAAATTTCGGGCAGTTTCGTTTGTGCCGGGGTCCAATCGGCCCGTGCCTTGATCGGATCGGCCATGTGTCGCACCATGTCGCGCAACGCGGTGTAGGCTCCGTTATGCCCGTAAGGCGCGGTCAGGGCGACATTGCGCAGCTGCGGTGTGCGAAAGCGGTAGGCGTCCTCCAGATCGTCGGTCGCGCCCATGCGCCCCACATCGCGCGGGACCGGATCCCAGCGGCGGGTGCGGCCGGGACCAAAGGCGGGCAGCGCCATCGCGTGAAAATCCTGATCGCTCAGCAGCGGCCCATTGTGACACTGCGCGCAGCGTGCCTTGCCAAAGAACAAGTGCCGCCCCCGTTCAGCATCGGCGGGCAGCGGGGTTCCATCGGTCAGAAAAGCGTCATAGGGGCTATCGAAATTCGCCCATTCCGTTCCGATAAAGGCAGCCAGCGCATTGCCGATCTCGACAATGGTGACATCCTCGGGCCGGTTGATATGGTCGAATGCCGCGACGAACATGGTGCCGTATTCGGGTATCGTGCGCACCCGCTTCGCGAGGATCGGCCAACCCAGATCGATCCGGTCCGTCACCGCTCCGATCACGGCGTTTTCGCCCACATTGCCAGCCATTTCGAACTGCGATGCCATCGGGAAAAGTGCTTGCGCTGCCAGCACCGTTTCGAGCCCCTGCGGCAGCCATTCTTCCGCCGGGCTGTCAAAGCCGTTGCCGTAGATATCCGACACCTCCAGCCGCCCGTCGTGGAACAGGGTGTGCACGTCCTTGTGTCCAAGGTTCCATAGCGCCGGCGCGTTGCGCGGTATGCGCTTGGCAATGCGGTCCGCGCCATGGCCGGGCGTGCGCTCCGGGCCAAGGCCGGCGCCGCCCTCGCCGATGCCAAGCGACAGACCGTCACTGCCCCCGAGATCGTGATGATGGCAGGTGCTGCAGGAAATATTCCTGTTGCCGCTCAGGATCTTGTCGTAGAATAGCAGCTGGCCCAGCCTGGCCTGACCCGCGTCGAAATCGATGAAATCCTCGGCAGTGATCGGCTCGGCCAGGGCCGTCTGGGCACCGAGGCACAAAGGGAAGAGCAAACCAAGATGAAGTCGATGGGATGGTTTTTTGCCCTGTGCACGCTTGCGGGACCGGCCCTTGCCGATATCGAGGACGCGCGCGACCTGATGGAAGAGGGAGAGTTCGCCGAAGCGCGCGAGGCGCTCTGGCCCGCCGCGCGTTCGGGCAATGCCGAGGCCGAGGAACTGATCGGTGTCATGTACGCGCTGGGTCTGGGGGTCGAGCAGGATTATGTCCGCGCCTTTGACTGGTATCTGCGATCCGCGATGAAGGGCCATCCGGGCGCGCAATCGGGTGTCGGTTGGTATTACGAGACCGGGTTGGGCCTGCCCGCCCCCGACCTCGTGCGCGCCTTCCTTTGGTACCAGCTGAGCACCATCGGCGGCGATCCCGACGCGGCGATCTCGGTCGAGGAGGTGGTCAAGAAAATGACGCCGGAGCAGATCGAACATGCGCAAACGCTCGTGGATGACTACAGGGTCTGGCTTTACCCGTTTCGCTGAGTTTTGCGAATTGTCCTAGCAGCGGCAAGTGGCGGAATTTGGGCACCTGTCACCAAGACGCGGTTCCTTTTGGCGCCGGATCCTGAGGCCACTGCCACGTCTTGTCGCAGGATGAGAGAGGGTCTGTCCCGGCGGCGCAAGACTCGCGTGGTGTGAGAACTGGCAGAGATCGTCTGGGCGGGTTATGCAATGCAGGATCACAATAGGGAGAGCGACTCATGAGCAGGCTGGACGCAAAATTTGCGCGGCTGGGGGCCGAGAATGCACCGGGTCAGGAAGCGCGCCAGACTGGCGACGATCTGCAGTCGGTGATGCGGGGGGATATCCTGTCCGGTGTGCCGGTGGATTTTTCGCATGGTGACGTGGATGCCTTTACGCCGACACCCGGTGCCCGCGACGCGTGGGAGGCCGGGTTCGCGACAGGTGGCGCGCAGGCCTATACCGAGTATCGTGGCGCGGCTGGTCTGCGCGAGGACGTGGCGGCCAGCCTTGCCGCGTTTACCAACGCACCTGTCGATCCGGTGGACGAGCTGATCATCACGCCGGGCACGCAAGGCGCGCTGTTTCTCGCGCTTGGGGCGGTGGTGGACCAAGGCACCAAGGTTGTGGTGCTGGAGCCGGACTATTTCGCCAACCGCAAGCTGGTGGCGTTTTTCGGTGGGGAAATCCTGCCTGTGACGTTGCACTATCAGGACAGCGTGGCAAAGAACGGTCCCGATCTCGACCAGTTGGAAGACGCGTTCGCGGCAGGGGCCGAGGTGCTTGTGTTCTCCACCCCGAACAACCCGACCGGTGTCGTGACGCCCGAGGCGTCGATCCACGAAATCGCACGGCTGGCGGCGCGGCATGGTGTGACGGTGATCGTGGATCAGCTTTACTCCCGGCTTCTTTACAGCGGTGAAAGCTTTACCCATCTGCGCGCCTGTGCAGACCGGCCCGAGAACGTGATCACGATCATGGGGCCGTCGAAGACGGAATCGCTCAGCGGCTTTCGTCTTGGCGTCGCCTTCGGGGCGGCGGCCTTGATCGACAGGATGGAAAAGCTGCAGGCCATCGTGTCGCTGCGCGCGGCCGGTTATTCGCAAGCGGCGCTGCGGACGTGGTTCCATGAACCGAAAGGCTGGATGCAGGCGCGCATCGCGCAGCATGAGGCGATCCGGGACGATCTTCTGGCCATCTTTCGCGACGCCGGGTTCCCGATCGCCTGTCCGCAGGCGGGAAGCTACTTGTTTCCGGAACTGCCGCAGCTGGTCGTGTCGCCCGAGGAATTCGTGCGGCTCTTGCGGATACAGGCCGGAGTGACGGTGACGCCGGGATCGGAGTTCGCGCCGCATACCGCGTCGAGCGTGCGGCTCAATTTTTCGCAGGATCACGCAGCGTCGGTGGCGGCAGCGCACCGGATTGTCGAGATGACCCGGCGGTACCGCGCATGAGGGTCGGGATTGCAGGCATGGGTGCCATTGGCATGCGCGTGGCGCGGGAATTGGATCGCGGCAAGATCCCGGGCTGTTCTTTGACCGGCATCTGCGCGCGCAGTGACACGCGGGCGGCCGAGGCCAACGCGGCGTTGTCGCGGGCGGTGCCGGTCTATGCACTGGACGAGATCGCGGCGCATGCAGATGTTGTGATCGAAACCCTGCCGCCAGGGCTTTTCATGGATTTGGCTCGACCCGTCATCGAGGCTGGCAAGGAACTGGTTGTCCTGTCGGCAAGCCAATTGCTGGGCCGGCAAGCCCTGTTCGACCTGGCCGAGACCACGGGCGCGCGGATCTCTGTGCCGTCTGGCGCGATGCTGGGGCTGGACGCGATCAAGGGCGCCGCCGTGGGCGAATTGCACTCCGTGGTGATCGAGACGCGAAAGCCCGTGGCTGGCTTGGCCAAGGCGCCGTATGTCGTGGAAAACGGGATCGATCTTGGCCATCTGTCCGAGCCGGTTCTGGTTCTTGGCGGTACCGTCAGCGAGGTTGCCAAGGTGTTCCCGGCGAATGTGAACGTGGCGGCGGCGGTGAGCCTTGCCGGGTTCGGGCCGGACCGCACGCGGATGGAGGTCTGGGCCGATCCGGCTTTGGAGCGGAATCTGCACACGGTGCGCGTGACCTCGGACAGTTCGGATTTCACCATGGAGATCCAGAATCGTCCGAGCGATGAGAACCCCGCAACGGGCAAGATCACCGCGCTCAGCGTCATCGCGATGCTGCGGCAAAGGTCTGCGGTGCTGCGCGTCGGGACCTGACGCGTCAACAGAGCCGGGCCGGGACGCGCGGCAGCACGAGAGCGGCAGGCCCGCTGCCCGGCCTGCGCGGGGTGGGGCCAGCTTGCACATGCCGTTTGGGGCGTGTCGCAGGTTGGCGCGTCATCACAGAGGCTTGCTCGCTTGAATGCATGGGGGCGCTGGCTTAAGTCCATCAATGCTCCTGCCCGCCGGACACGGGCAGGGACCGCAAGGAGAGAAAAAATGAGCGATGATTTCAACATGTCGATGCGCAAGTTCCTCAAGCAGGTCGGGGTGACGTCCCAGCAGGTCATCGAAGAGGCGATGCGCAACGCCGACACCAGCGGCAAGACATTTGACGCGAAGGTTGTGCTGACGATTGAGGAGCTCGACCTCGAGCATGTCGTGACCGGCAAAATCACCGGGCAGGACTGACAGTGGCCATCGAGCGAGAGGCGGTCCTGACCGCGCTGAAAGCCGTGACCGATCCGGTATCCGGACAGGATATCGTGTCTGCCGGCGTTGTGCGGGCGTTGAATGTGGATGGTGACGTGGTGCGTTTCGTCATCGAGGTGTCCGAGGACAGGGCCGAAGCCTACGGCCCTGTGCGGCAAGCGGCCGAGGACGCGGTCAGGGCGTTGGGCGTCGAAACTGTGTCGGCGGTGATGACCGCACATTCCGCGCCCAAACCACCGCCGGACCTGAAAGGCGGCGCCAAGCCGAAATCGGCAGGCCCCGAGAAAATCCCCGGTGTCGACCGCATCATCGCGATTGCTTCGGGCAAGGGCGGCGTCGGCAAATCGACCGTGTCGGCGAACCTCGCCTGCGCGTTGGCCGCAGAGGGCCGCAAGGTCGGTCTCCTGGATGCCGATGTCTTCGGCCCCAGCCAGCCGCGCATGCTTGGTGTGTCGGGTCGTCCAGCGAGTCCCGATGGCAAGATGATCCTGCCTATGCGCAATTTCGGCGTCACCATGATGTCCATCGGGCTGATGGTGAACGAAGGCCAGGCGGTCGTCTGGCGCGGACCGATGCTCATGGGCGCGTTGCAGCAGATGTTGATGCAGGTGCGATGGGGCGATTTGGACGTCCTGTTGGTGGACCTGCCTCCCGGCACCGGTGACGTGCAGATGACGCTGTCACAGAAGGCCCATGTGGATGGTGCCATCGTGGTTTCCACGCCGCAGGACGTGGCGCTGCTCGATGCGCGCAAGGGGATCGATATGTTCAACCAGATGAACGTGCCGATTGTCGGACTTATCGAGAACATGTCGACGCATATCTGTTCGAATTGCGGCCACGAGGAACACATCTTCGGTCATGGCGGTGTCGCGGCGGAAGCGGCGAAACTGGGCGTGCCCCTGCTGGCCGAGATTCCTTTGCATCTCGATATCCGGACGTCATCCGATGACGGCACGCCGATCGTCGTGTTGAAACCCGACAGCCCGCAGGCGGGGGCGTTCCGCGATCTTGCCCGCACATTGGTGGCCGCAGACCGCGCATGAGCACGGCACGGGGTGACCTTCGGGCGGGCGCGACAGACGCAAGGGATGCGAAGCCCTAACCTGATGGCGTATCACCGCTTTCGCCCCTGTCTTTTTGCGCGCAGGCCCCTTCGACGGGGTTCGTGGTCTCAGCGCCGGGGGGACGACATATTCGCCACGTCGCGCGATGGCATCTCGCCTGAAATCTCGAGGATCAGCTTGCGTTTCACCGCTTCGGCGAACGACCCGCGATCCTCGGCCGTCACGACGAAGGCGCCCAGCCCGCCAATGATTTGCGCCTCGTATTGCGCCTCCAGCCCGCCTTGTGCGCGGCCGGGATCATCGGGACGCAGGATCGGCAGGGCGTTGATCGTCACGCCAGCGGCGACAACCGTGTCGCGGGCCTCGGCGATGGGTGGTCCGGAATAGCTGCGCGCGGAATCCCCCGAAAAGTCGATCACCCGCCGCCAGCCGTCGAATTCATTGGTGTCCATCAGCCGCAGCCCTTCGATCAGCGCGGCACCGATGGCGTTGCGGCCATAAGCCTGACGCGGTTTGTCCAGCAATTGGGCGGCGAAATCGGCTGCGCTCTCCGGCCCGTCGATCCGGCGCCAGTCGGCGACAACGGCCTGGTTGGCGGCCCATTCGACATAGGTCACGGCAATCGAGCCATAGGCCGTATCGGCAATGGCGGCGAGCACCTCGGGATCGGTGATCGCTTGCGCGTATCCCTGACGTTGAAACGCGATCTCGCGTTGGTCGATGGACCCCGACGCATCGGCCAGCAACACGAGTTCAAGGTCGGTGTCCTGTGCCCAAAGGGGTGTTGCGAGAGACATCAAACAGATCAACACATACCGCATCATCGTCTCCCGAACCTCTGCGTCATAATCTAGCCCGCCTGACGGAAACGACAAAGCGATTGATCCCGATCAACGCGCGTTTTTGCCACGGCGCCTAGAATTGCCTTTGTTTCAGACAGAAGGGGAAATCCCATGCGACGATCCACTGCCTGCCTTGTCGCGCTGTGCTTTTCGGCAACGGCCCTGCCAGCGCAAGATGCTGACCAAGGTCGCGCGTTGTACCAGACGCATTGCGCAAGTTGTCACGGTGCCGATGCCGAGGGGCAGGGTCCATTGGCCCCGGCGCTTGTCTTGCAACCGGTCGACCTCACCACGCTTTCCAGCCGAAATGATGGTACATTTCCATTGGAGCGGGTTCTCAAGCGTATCGATGGGACAGACCCACTTGTGAGCCACGGGTCCCCGATGCCGGTCTTCGGGCCGTATTTCGAGGGGGTTGCGAATGTACCGATGAAGCTCGCCGATGCTCAGCCCATCCTTGTCCCGCAGCCTATGGCTGATCTGGTGGCGTACTTGATGTCGGTCCAATCCGACTGAAAAGCAAATAGAACATAGCTGAGATTTCAGCGCGTCCAGCCCGTCTGACATCTCCGTGAGACGGGCATTTTCTACGGCTCCATTCCCCCTACCTATTGGCTCGTGACACACCGCATGCTGCAATTTGCACAGCAACGATCCTGTGTGAGGCGCGGCTGACATCATGACGAATGCTTAGGAGCAGAATATGCAATTCCTGATTAAACGCCGACAGCTGTTGATGACCGCAAGCGCTGCAACAGCGGCAGCCTTCGCACCGCGACTGGCCTCCGCACAGGAGACGCTGGAGGTCGAAATGCTCAACCGCCACCCCGAAGAGCGGACCAATATGGTGTTCTATCCGGACATCATCGTGGCACAGCCCGGCGACACCCTGCGCTTCGTCGCCACGGATCGCGGGCATAACACGGTATCTGTCGACGGGATGCTGCCCGAAGGTGCCGAAGAATGGCGCGGCGGGATCAATGAAGAGGTTGAACTGAACCTCGAGGTTCCCGGCTTTTATGGATACGTCTGTCAGCCACACGTGTCGCTTGCCATGGCGGGTATGATCGTCGTCGAAGGCGACGGCAAGATGGACAATTACGAAGCGGCGAAATCCATCAGCCATCGGCCGCGTCGCCTGCAAGAGAAGTTCGACGCCCTGTTTGAACAGATCGAAGCGGACGGTCTCGCGGCCGCGTAAACCATCGGTTCAAATACGCGGATCCACCAAAACCAAAAGCCCCGCATGTCGCGGGGCTTTTGCGTCTTGTCGTATCGACCTGCGGTCAATCAATTTGGAATTTCGCCGGTGATGCCTTCGATGTAGAAATCCATGCCCAGCAACGTGCCGTCCTTGGCTGTCTCGCCCTCGGCAAGCCATGCGGATCCGTCCTGCTTGTTGATCGGGCCGGTGAAGGGATGGTATTCACCATCGGTGATCGATGCGATCAGCTCTTCCGCCTCGGCCTTCACGTCATCGGGAATCGCGTCGTTCATCTCGCCGATCACGACCTCGCCCTCGGGCATGCCGGCCCAGCTGTCGATCTGCTCGTAGGTGCCGTCCATGAGGGCGCCGACGCGCTTGATGTAGTAGGGCGACCAGTCGTCGATGATCGACGCGATGCGCGGTCCCGGTGTGCCGTCGTCATTGGTGGTGAAGGCCGCCATGTCGGACGCCTGACCAAAGCCCCAGGCGCTGCCGCCTTCCTTGGCGATCTCCGCCAGCGGTGCGGTGGAGTCGGTATGCGCTGTGATCACGTCGACGTCTTGATCGAGCATCGCGCGGGCAGCGTCCGCCTCTTTCGCCGGGTCGAACCATGTGTAGGCCCATGTCACGACCAACTCGACATCCGGGTTCGCCAGCTTGGCGTGGTGATAATAGCTGTTGATGCCCATGATCACCTCGGGGATCGGGAAGGACCCGATATAGCCGATCTTGTTGGTCTCGGTCATCTTGCCCGCGATATGACCCACCACGGCGCGGCCTTCGTAGAAGCGCGCGTTGTAGGTGGACACGTTCGGATGTTCGCGCTTGTAGCCGGTGGAGTGTTCGAACTTCACGTCCGGAAACTTGGCCGCCACGTTGTTGGTCGGGTCCATGTAGCCGAAGGATGTGGTGAAGATGATGTTGCAGCCCGACAGCGCCATCTGGGTGATGACACGCTCGGAATCGGCGCCTTCGGGCACGCTTTCCTGGTAGGCGATCTCGACGTCATCGCCGTATTCCTCTTTCAAGGCCAGCGCGCCCTGGTGGTGCTGGTAGGTCCAGCCGCCGTCGCCGATGGGGCCGACATAGACGAAACAGGCTTTCGTCGGATCGTCCTGCGCCATGGCAGGCGCGCCGATGGCCAGCGTCAGGCCGGCGGCGACTGTCGCGAGAAGTGTTCTGCGGATCATATGGGTACTCCCGGTTGGTGGGCGGTTGGCGCCCCGTTGGTGTTGATGCGCCCACTTGGTCTTAGCGGGTTGCATGGAAGGTCTGTCCAAGGTTCGCGGGCGCATCATGATTGCTGCGGCTGCGGTTGGACGAGATGAAAACAAGCACAAGGATGGTTATCAGATACGGTGACATCGACAAGTATTGCACGCCCCAGGTCAATCCGGCGGCTTGCAGATTGAGTTGCAGCACCGAGATGCCGCCGAAAAGATAGGCACCGATCAGCACGCGTCCGGCGCGCCAGCTGGCAAAGACCACAATGGCCAGCGCGATCCAGCCGGCGCCTGCGGTCATGCCTTCTGTCCATTGCGGCACCCGCACAAGACTCAGATAAGCACCACCAAGCCCTGCACAAGCCCCGCCGAACATGATCGCCAGCAGGCGCACGCGCACGACCTTGTAGCCCAGCGCATGGGCGCTGTCATGGCTTTCGCCCACTGCGCGCAGGATCAGCCCGGCGCGGGTATATTTGAGGAAGGCCCAGACCGCGACCACGATGCAGAGGCTGAGATAGACCATGATGTCATGGCTGAAGAGCATCGGGCCCACCACGGGCAAGTCCCCCAGAACCGGGATGTCCAGCTTGGGCAGGGTTTCCGCTTTCATGCCTTCATAGGGTTTGCCCAGAAGCGATGACAGACCCAGCCCCACCAGTGTCAGCCCCAGCCCGGTGGCCACCTGGTTGGACAGGAACACCTGCGTCAGAATGCCAAAACTCAGCGACAGGACCGCGCCCGCCACGGCCGCCGTGGCAAAACCCAGCAAGGGCGCGCCGGTATTGATGGCGACGATGAAGCCGATCACGGCGCCCGAAATCATCATGCCCTCGACCCCGAGGTTCAGAACACCCGATTTCTCGACCACCATTTCTCCCAGCGCGGCAAGCAGGATCGGCGTGGCCGAGATCATGATCGACGCGACGAGCAGGATCGGGTTGATGTTGTTCAGGTCCATCATGCCACCTCGCCTGCGCCGACCCGGACGCGGTAATTTGTCAGAACATCCACTCCAAGAAGGAAAAACAGCAGCATCCCCTGGAACAGCTGGATCGACGCGCCGGGCACGCCCAGCATCAGCTGCGCCAATTCGCCCCCAATGTAGGTCAGCGCCATGAGCAGCCCCGCCAGCAGGATGCCCACCGGGTGCAGACGGCCCAGGAAGGCCACGATTATTGCGGTGAAGCCATACCCGGACCCGAAATCAATGCTGACCTGACCCGCGGGCCCCGTGACCTCGAACAGACCGGCCATTCCGGCCAGCGCGCCGGCCAGGCCCAGACAGAACAGAATGATCCGCGCAGGGGCCACTCCTGCGAATTTCGCAGCGCGCGGGGCCTGCCCGGACAAGCGGATGTTGAACCCCTGAATATGCCGCGTGAGCAACACGTAAGCAAGGATCACCGCGATGAAGGCTGACAGAACACCCAGATGCATCCCCGTATTCGGGATCAACTCGAGATTCTGCGACGAGGACCATTGCGCGAGGTTGCGAGACCCGGGAAACCCCATGCCTTCGGGGTTGCGCAACACGCCGGAGGAGACCGAGGCAAGGATATTCTCGGCCACATAGACCAGCATGAGCGACACGAGGATTTCATTCGTGCCGAATTTCACCTTGAGCAGGCCGGGAATCATCGCCCAGGCCCAACCGCCGAGGGCTCCTGCAACGATCATCAAAGGCAGGATCAGCGCCGACTCCATCGGATAAAGCGCCAGCCCGGCCGCCGCGCCGACGATGGCGCCCATGATATACTGGCCCTCGGCCCCGATATTCCAGATGCCGGCCCGGAACCCGATGGACAGGCCGATGGCAATGAGGATCAGCGGGCCGGCCTTGACCAGCAGTTGCGGCCGCGAGAAATCCGCGAATTGCGGATGAAACAGCGGGTCCCAGAAGATCGTGCGGATCGCCTCGACCGGCGGCGTGCCGATCAGGCCGAACATGATACCGCCGAAGATCATCGTCAGGACCACCGCCAGGACGGGCGTCGCCACTGTCCAGGCCTTCGACGGCTGCGGGCGCTTTTCGAGCCGGATCATGCAGATCCCTCCGAATGTGCCGGAGGGCCGACGGTGGATTGTGCATATTTGAAAAGAGAAGAACGGGGGAGGCGCGCGCACCATTCCGGCTTCTTCTCTTCAAAAATATGCAAATCAAGCTTTGCAACTTTGCAGTCCGGTCGCGCGCCGGGATCATTCTGCGACATGCGCCACCTCCATGTCATGCGCGCCACCCATCATCAGGCCGATTTCTTCCATGGTGAGTTGCCTCACCGGCTTCAGCTCCGACAGGCGCCCTTCGTTGAGCGCCCCAAAGCGATCGGCAACCTGCATCAACTCGTCCAGGTCCTGGCTGATGACGAGGATCGCGGCGCCCTGCGTGGCCAAATCCAGCAAGGCCTGCCGGATCGCGGCGGCGGCCGCGGCGTCGACGCCCCATGTGGGTTGGTTCACCACGAGAATATCCGGGTTTTGCGCCACCTCGCGACCAATGACGAATTTTTGCAGGTTGCCGCCCGACAACGCGCGGGCCGCAACGTGGGTGCCGGGGGTGCGCACGTCGAAGCGGTCGATGACGCCTTGCGCAAAAGCGTCTGCGCGGCGCCAGTTGATGAGGCCATTGCGAACCAGACCTTCCCGCCGACCGGCGGTGAGAATTGCATTTTCGGTCAGACTCATGTCGGGGGCGGCCGCGTGGCCCAAACGTTCCTCTGGCGCAGACAGGAAGCCCGCCGCGCGCCGTTCGACCGGGCCATCTCGGCTGACATCCACGCCCTTGACCCAGATTGTGCCGCACGGCGGGGCCCGTTCCCCAGAAAGCGCCTGAAGCAATTCGTCCTGCCCGTTACCAGCGACGCCGCCAAAGCCCAGCACCTCTCCCGCGCGCAGCTCGAAGCTGATGTCGCGCAACGGCGTGCCGAAGGCGGCCGGGGCTGGCATGGTGAGGCTGTCGACGCGCAAAACAACGTCGCCAGGTGTCGTCGTCTTGGCCGCCGGCGCGGCAAAGCTCGACCCGATCATCATTTCCGCCATCGCACGCGCCGTCGTCTCGGACGGCGTGCAGGTGGCGACTTTCTTTCCCAGCCTCAGCACAGTCGCATGGTCGCACAGCGCGCGGATCTCTTCGAGCTTGTGACTGATATAGAGAATTGCCGTGCCTTCGGATTTCAGCTTGCGGAGCGTTTCGAACAGGATCTTCACCTCTTGCGGTGTCAAGACAGAGGTCGGCTCGTCCATGATCAACAGACGTGGGTTTTGCAGCAGGCACCGGATGATTTCGACCCGCTGGCGCTCGCCCGCCGACAAGGTACCCACGATGCGCGACGGATCGAGCGGCAGGCCATAGGTTTCCGACACATCCCGGATCCGGCGGGCCAGGTCGCGGCGCGCTGGCGGGTTTTCCATCCCCAGCGCCACGTTTTCGGCCACGTCCAGCGCATTGAAGAGCGAGAAATGCTGGAACACCATCGCCACACCCGCCTTGCGGGCATCGCTGGGCTCGGTCGGGGCATATGGCGACCCGTGCAGCGTCATGCTTCCCTTGTCCGGAGTCACCAGACCGTAGATCATCTTGACCAGCGTCGACTTGCCCGCGCCGTTCTCGCCCAGAAGAGCGTGAATTTCCCCTTCGCGGATGTCGAAGGACACGTCGTCATTGGCAATAACGCCTGGATATGCCTTGGTCAGGCCGGAGAGGCGAAGGAGGTCGTCGGGCACAGGGCACCTGCATTGGTGTTTGGAAGGCTCAATAGCTGGGCGGCGACCCCAACGGCAATCGATTGCGGGTGTTTCCCAAGCGATTTTTGCCCAATCGGGCAGCAAATGCCAGATATTTGCGCATCGAGATGGCCCATCTTGCGGAGACGCGCCCGAAAGCGGGCCCATTTCGTGTCGGATCCGATGAGGCCGGCAAAGCCAAAGCCATGCCGCAAAAGCGCGTCGCACAGGGACAGATCGAGCGCGTGGGAATAGGTGACAATGATATGCGCTGCCTCTTGCGGGGCATGCGGCACAACCCGCAGGGGATCGCTGGCCGGCAGGGCGTTGACGGCATCCGGCACAGGATCGGGAAAGCGATTTGGCGCGGTATCGACCCATGTGATGTCGACATCCGGGATCGGCCCCAGCACATCGACCAAGGCGCGCCCGACATGGCCCGCGCCCCAGATCCAGACCGGGCGGGTGGTTTGCGCCATCGGCTCGACAAACCAGCCCTGCACCATGCGGGGCCGGACAGGAATCCCCTGGTTGCGCGCGCAGCTGAGCAAGCGTTTGACCGCGAGTGGCATCTCGCCCGCCCCGCGAGCGATCAGGGTTTCGCCGTCCAGCCGACCAAGTGCGTCTGAATCGAAAATCTCGGTCCAGAGCGTCACAGTCCCGCCGCAGCATTGGCCGAGGGCCGGGCCGAGGGGATGTTTGCTGAACCCGCCCTGCCGGACCGCCTGTTGCGCCGCCTGATATTCCAGCGCGCCGCCACCGATCGTGCCGGATTGCCCGCCTTCCCAAACCAGCATGGCCGCGCCCACCTCGCGCGGGGAGGAACCTTGCACCTCGGCAATCACCACGCGGGCGACCTCGCCATGATGCGCCACCGCGGCGCGCAAGTCTGCCAGATCAAACGCCATCGCGCACCCTCGTGATGGCCGCCAGGACCCGCTCGGGTGTGGCCGGGGCATCAAGCGCAGGGTAGGCGTCGCCGCATGTCGAAATCGCGTCCGACAGCGCCAGGAACACAGACATGCCCAGCATGAAAGGCGGCTCGCCCACCGCCTTGGACCGGTAAATCGTGTCCTCCTGGTTGCGCCCGTCCCAGAGCGCGACGTTGAACACGCGCGGGCGGTCCGAACAGGCGGGGATCTTGTAGGTCGACGGCGCATGTGTGCGCAGCCGGCCCGTGTCGTCCCAGACCAGGTCTTCTGTTGTGAGCCAGCCCGCGCCTTGCACGAAGCCGCCCTCGATCTGGCCGATATCGATTGCCGGGTTCAGTGACGCCCCGGCGTCATGCAGGATATCGGTCCGCAGGATTCGATATTCCCCGGTCAGCGTATCCACCGCCACCTCGCTCACGGCGGCGCCATAGGCGAAATAGTAGAACGGGCGGCCGGCCCCCTTGATCCGGTCCCAGCTGAGCTTCGGCGTCCGGTAAAATCCGGTGGCCGAAAGGCTGATCCGCGCCTGGTAGGCCATCTGCACCGCATCGGCAAAGCTGTAACTCTCGCCCTTCACCGCGACGTGCCCTTCGGCAAAATGCACATCGCGCGCGTCGCATTGATGCAGGCTGGCCAAATGGTTCGCCATACGGTCGCGAATCGTGTCGCAGGCCGCCTTGACCGCCATCCCGTTCAGATCCGACCCCGACGAGGCCGCCGTGGCCGAGGTGTTGGGCACCTTCCCGGTATCTGTCGCGGTGATCTTGACCAATTCCAGTGGCACGCCGAACCGGTCGGCGGCCACCTGGGCCACCTTCTGGAACAGGCCCTGACCCATCTCGGTGCCGCCGTGGTTCATGTGGATCGACCCGTCCTGGTAGACATGCACCAGCGCGCCCGC
This sequence comes from Marivita sp., assembly GCA_041685125.1. Taxonomy (GTDB): domain Bacteria; phylum Pseudomonadota; class Alphaproteobacteria; order Rhodobacterales; family Rhodobacteraceae; genus Marivita. Next base: position 54,808 of record JAWLGI010000014.1, read on the forward strand.
CTGGTTGAGATGGGTCAGGGTAAAGCTGATCCCGAACTTCACTGGCGAAAAGGCGAGGCCCTTCTTGATCACCGCGTTCTCCGCGTTCCACGCGCCGACCGAGGCGCGGCGTGCCTGGTAATCGGACGTGACCAGCAAACGGTCGGTCATCTCGCTCAGCACGAAGTCTTCGACCACCTGTCCGTAAGGCGTGGTCTGCTCGGCCTCCGCGCCCGTCGCGCCGGTGTCCTGAACCAGCTCTTCAGAGCCGCGCGAGGCGATATCCCGCTCCTTCATCTTGCCCGGCAAACTCCGGGGGGGCGCCGCAGGCGTGGGGGGCTGGCCCCCCTCGACCTCTGCCGCATAGTAATTCGCCCGCCGCACCGCGACCGGATCCAGCCCCAGATCATGCGCGATATGGTCAATCACCCGCTCGATGCCCAGCATCCCTTGCGGCCCGCCGAAGCCGCGAAAGGCGGTGGCACTTTGCGTGTTGGTCTTGAGCCGGTGGCTTTCGATCCGCGCATGGGGCAGGTGATAGGCATTGTCGGCGTGCAGCATCGCACGGTCCGCCACGGGCAGGGACAGGTCCTGCGCCCAGCCGCATCTTGTGTATTGCTCGAACTCGATTCCCCGGATCACGCCGGTCTCATCGAATCCGGCGCTGTAGGCGATGCGAAAATCGTGCCGTTTGCCGGTGATCATGAAATCATCATCGCGGTCATACCGCATCTTGGCGGGCTGTCCGGTTGCCGCCGCGACCACGGCGCAGGCGATGGCGAGCGCATTGCCCTGGCTTTCCTTGCCGCCAAAGCCGCCGCCCATGCGGCGCGTCTCTACCCGGACGGCATGCATCGGCAGGTGCAGCGCATGGGCGACCTTGTGCTGGATCTCGGTCGGGTGCTGGGTCGAGGCATGCACCACCATGTCGCCGCCTTCCTGCGGCAGCGCGAGGGCGGCCTGGCCTTCGAGGTAGAAATGCTCCTGGCCGCCCATCTCGATCACGCCGCTGATCCGTCGGGAAGCCGTGTCGATCGCTTCGCCCGCGTCCCCCTTTTCCCAGATGCGCGGCCCGTCTTCAAAGCGGCTGTCGGCCGCCATGGCCTCCTCGATCGTCAGGATCGCGTCGCGCGTCTCATGGGTGATCCGACCAAGACGCGCCGCTTTGCGGGCGGCAAGGTGGCTGGTGGCGGCGACGAGGAAGACCGGTTGGCCAAGATAGCGGATCGAGGCCCCCGATAGCAGCGGCTCGTCATGGTTCGAAGGAGAACAGTCGCAGTCGCTGGGCAGGTCCTTGGCCTCCCAGACCCCGATGACACCGTCCGCCGCCCGAACCGCGTCGAGATTGACCGACGTGATGCGCCCGGCCGCGATCGTGCTCAGCCCGAAGGCAAGATGCAGCGTTGCTTTGGGGGTTGGGATGTCATCAACATAGCGGGCCTGTCCGGTCACGTGCAGGCGCGCGGCATCGTGCGTAAGCGGCTTCGAGACGCTCATGCCGACACCTCCAGCACGTTGACGTTCAGCCCCTGATCCTCTTGCCAGCACCGCAAGAGCATGTTCTGCGCCGCGTGCA
>JAWLGI010000014.1:56462-58533 GCA_041685125.1 Marivita sp.
AGCGGCTTCGAGACGCTCATGCCGACACCTCCAGCACGTTGACGTTCAGCCCCTGATCCTCTTGCCAGCACCGCAAGAGCATGTTCTGCGCCGCGTGCAATCGGTAGTCGGCGCTGGCGCGCATGTCCGAAAGCGGTGTGAAGGCCTCGGCCATCTTTGCCATCGCCGCACGCACAGTTTTTTCCGACCACTCCGCCCCGGTCAGCGCGGCTTCAACGGCGCTGGCCCGTTTCGGTGTGCCTGCCATGCCGCCAAAGGCGATCCGGGCGTCTGCCACCTTGCCGGCTTCGACCCGGATATTGAACGCGCCGCACACGGCCGAAATGTCCTGATCGAACCGCTTGGACAGTTTGTAGACGCGAAACGCCTGTTCGGAGAGGGGCACGCTCACCGCCTCGACGAATTCGCCCCGGGCGCGGTCCTGTTTGCCGTATTCGATGAAGAACTCCTCGACCGGCATATCGCGGCGGTGATCGCCCGCCCGCAGGTGCAATATTGCGCCAAGCGCGATCAGTGCAGGCGGGTTGTCCCCGATCGGGGAGCCATTGGCGATGTTGCCTCCGATGGTCGCCGTCGCGCGCACCTGGTCCGAGCCGTATCGGCGGATCATTTCGGCATAAGACGGGTAGTCCGTTTGCACCGCGTCCATCACGCGGTTCATCGTGACGCCCGCACCGATGCGCAGGCTGTCGTCGGTTACCTCGATCTGTTGCAGCTCGTTGCAGTGGTTCAGGAAGATCACGTCCTCCAGATCCAGCAAGGATTTGGTCACCCAGAGGCCCACATCCGTCGCCCCCGCGATCAGCGTGGCGTCAGGGCGGGCGGCGTAGGCGGCGGCGAGATCGTCCAGCGTTATAGGGGCTTTGAGGCTGGGGGGCTGTCTGCCCCCCAGACCCCCCGAGGAATATTTTTGAACCAGAGAAGCAGGGGGCGTGTCCTTCAGCCAATCCGGCACGGGCTGGTCGGTGGCGGCTTGCGCCGCGCGGATGATCGGGGCGTAACCGGTGCACCGGCACAGGTTGCCGGCCAGAGCATCGTCGTGGTCGCGCCGGCCATTGAGATGCGCCACCGCCATCGACACGATGAAGCCGGGGGTGCAGAAGCCGCATTGCGAGCCGTGATTGTCGATCATGGCTTCCTGCACGGGGTGCAGCGCACCGTCCGGTCCACTGATTCCCTCGACGGTGCGCACTGCACAGCCGTCCAGCTGCGGCAGAAAAAGGATGCAGGCGTTCAGCGCACGCACGCCAGCGGCATCGGTGACCATCACCGTGCAGGCGCCGCAATCGCCTTCGTTGCAGCCTTCCTTTGTCCCGGTCAGCCCGCGGTCTTCGCGCAGCCAGTCCAGAAGTGTCACCGTGGGCGACACATTGTGCAAGTCCACGCTCTCTCCGTTGAGAAGAAAGGTGATATCCATGTGAAAGATCCTGCCGCCTTACCAAACACCCGTAGGGTGCGCGTCTTCGATGCGGCGTAGAAAACGCGCGGGTCTCGTATCTTGTGGTTAAGGCTAGGCGGGCGAGTCGGGGTTTGGCAAGTCGAATCTGTCCGATATCAGCCTGGTATCAGCTTGTGATCTGCCTGGCGCGTGGTCCTGTGCGCGTTTCGTGGGCAGGAGGTGGGTGTCGATTTGCCAATTCGGGCAGTGCCGTCAGTCTTGGGGATCAAGCGGCCTTCAGGTGATCAATCAATCTCCGCCGCCGTCTCCGCCGCTTTCCCCGTCCTCCCCGTCGCTGTCGAAACGTTCGGGAAAGGTCCTCTCCAGCCAGCAGGCAACATCACTGCCGGGGAAGAACACCATGATCGCGGGGCGGCCCAGCATGAGAAGTGCCGCCAAACCAATCATCGCGTATACGATCGAATCAGACATGCCTGATACCCTACTTTGTGTCGTAACAGGACGAGTACCCCAGAATTGTGCCGGAACTGCGGCATGGCGGCTTTCGCTCGATGGAACTCGTCGATATCGTGCAAACATGGCAGATCCCCGATTCATCCACCTTCGCGTCCATTCCGAATACTCGCTGCTCGAAGGGGCAGTGCGGCTCAAGAAGCTGCCCGATCTGTGCAT
>JAWLGI010000015.1:0-3224 GCA_041685125.1 Marivita sp.
TTGGCTCCGGCGGTAGGGATCGAACCTACGACCAATTGATTAACAGTCAACTGCTCTACCGCTGAGCTACGCCGGAACACGAGGCGTCGTTTAGCAACAGTCTTGGCGGGCGTCCAGAGGGTTTGGTGAAAAAAGTCCGTTTCGGAGTCAGGTCAGTGAAAAAACCGCCTCTTCCGTGAGAGGATCGACCGGGGCAACTCGATTTTGGCCATAAAGATCAATGAGATGCGCCAGGACATTGCGGGTGGCGGCTGGCAGAAGCGCGGCGGGCGTGTCGACATAAATTCGCGCAGCGAGGGTTGCGCTGGTGGCGGGGCCGTCAGCGAGCGCCTTGAGGATGTCGGCCTCGCGGGACAGGCGGTGTCCGATCAGCCAATCGAGCCTCTCGGCCGGGGTGTCGATCGGCGCACCGTGGCCGGGATGGAAGATGCGCCAAGTGCCCTGTTGCAAGCGGCGGCAGGACGCCATGAAATCCGTGAGATCGCCATCCGGCGGAGAGACAAGCGAGCTGGCCCAGCCCATCACCAGATCACCGCAAAACAAGGTATCGCCAAGCGCAAAGCACAGGTGATTGCCGAAATGACCAGGGGTGTGGAGCGCCGTGAGGCTCCAGTCCGCCCCCTCCACCACATCCCCATCGGCCAGGGGTTCGTCCGGGGCAAAACCCGGATCGACGCCTTCATCACCGCCGACAAGCCCATCTTCGGCCAAGCGCTGCATGACGGCGCTTCGCCCGCCCATGGCATCCGAGAAGGCATGGATCGGCGCCTTTGTTGCGGCGCTCAAGGCCCGGGCCAAGGGCGAATGATCGATATGCGCATGCGTGACGAGGATCGCAGTGACCCGCGCCTCTCCAACGGCCGACAGAAGGGCGGCGAGATGGGTCGGATCATCCGGGCCGGGGTCGATCACGGCAAGATCACGCTGCCCGACAAGATAGCTGTTGGTCCCCCAAAACGTCATGGGTGACGGGTTCGGCGCCAAGATGCGGCGGATGTTCGGGCCCACGGATTCGGCGATGCCGGGCGTTGGGGAACATCCAGCCTGGGGATCGGGTCTCATGCAGCGGACAGCAGCAGGACCGCCGGCATAATGCAAGGCCTGCCGCTTGCAGACATTCCGTTTTCGTTCGCGGTAGGGTAGCGTCGCCGCATGACATTCGAATGGCTAAAACGCTACATGCCAGGCGGGCTTTACGGCCGAGCGGCGCTGATCCTGGTCCTTCCGGTTGTGACACTGCAGCTCGTCGTCTCCGTGGTGTTCATCCAGAGGCATTTCGAAGGGGTGACCAAACAGATGAGCCGCGACATCGCGCGTCAGATCAACACCGCGCTCGATCCCGAATGGGACGATGACGCGCGGCTTGCAGAGCTTCTGAGCCTCGATTTCCTCCCGACCTCGGCGGCGCAGGTGCCGGACGCGCATATTCGACGCTGGTATGATTTTTCAGGGATCGTGGTGATCCGAACCCTGGACCAGCATGTGGTCGGATTTCAGCGCGCTCACCTAGTGGATGACTGGACCGTCCATATCTGGGTGCAGCGCGGAAATGAGCCCGTGCGCATGATCGAGTTCGAGCGTGAACGCGCGTCCGCGTCAAACCCGCATCAGCTTTTGGTGAACATGGTGGTGTTCGGCGCGCTCATGACGCTGATCGCCTATCTGTATTTGCGCAACCAACTGCGCCCGATCAAGCGGCTTGCCAAGGCCTCCGAGGCCTTCGGCCGGGGGCGGCATGTCGCGTATTCGCCGTCGGGTGCGATCGAGGTACGGGCGGCGGGACACGCCTTTCTGGATATGCGCGCGAGGATCGAACGGCAGATCGAACAGCGCACCATGATGTTGTCCGGGATCAGCCATGACCTGCGCACGCCCCTGACCCGTCTGCGTCTGAGCGTATCGATGCTTGACGACACAGAGCGCGAACCGCTGGAACGCGACATCGACGACATGCAGAAATTGATCGATGCGTTTCTGGATTTTGCGCGCGGCAATGCTGACAGCGCGCAACCGGAACCCACCGATATGCCGGAGTTCGTGCGGGAGATCGTCGATGATTGCCAACGCGCGGGGGTGGCCGTGTCACTGGCCCATGTCGACGGGGCAGGGCGGGTCACCCTGCGCCAGACCGCGTTGCGCCGCGCCTTGGAGAACCTGATCGGAAATGCCGAACGCTATGGCACACGTTGCGAGGTCTCCGTGGCACTGACCGAGAAATCGCTGCGCATTCGGGTCGAGGACGATGGGCCGGGAATCGCCGCAGGCCAGAGGGGTGCCGCGCTGCGCCCTTTCGTGCGGCTGGATCCGGCGCGCAACCAGGATTCCGGGACAGGTGTCGGGCTGGGCCTTGCCATCGCGGCGGATATCGCGCGCGGCCACGGCGGCGTGCTGCGTCTTGGTGTCAGCGAGACGCTGGGCGGACTGCGCGCCGACATCGTCATCGCGCGATAAGGCAGTCCAAACCGCGACCCGCATACCGGAACGGCTATTTTTTCGGGCAACCGGCGCGAAAATTGTTGAAAGTTCCATCTTGTTTGTAGGATGAAATGGTACACGGGTGCATACCGACCCCAGATCGCAACCAAGATAGGACGCCTGTAATGCCGGCTTACACCTATGTGCATGACGTGATGCTGCGCGATTGCGAACCGTCGGGGATCGTGTTCCTGCCTCGATATTTCGAGATGGTGCACACAGTGATCGAGAATTGGCTGGACGAAGCGCTTGATTGGCCGATCAGTCAGGTTCAGGGCAGCAATGGCTTTTCCTTGCCCTTCGTGAATGTGGGCGCGGAATTTCCCGCGCCCAGCCGGCTCGGAGATCGCTTGAAATGGCGCCTCACGGTCCGTGAATTGCGGCGCAGCAGCTTGCGGCTTGAGTTGACCGGAACCACGGGCGCAGAGACGCGGGTCGTGGTGACCGGCACGCTGGTTCTATCGGAGGCCCTGGCCCTGCGCGCACGGCGCTGGCCCGACGCGATTGCCGAACGCATTCGGGAATTCCAGGTGTTGCCCGATGTCACGATCGGCAAGGTGGCCGAATAACGGCGCCTCAGGCGTCCTGTGCCGCGGCATATAGAAATTCCACCAGCCTTGTCCGATCCAGCGGCTTCAGCAGAAGGTCAACGCCCAACCGTTTCGTTTCATGGCGCAATTTCGCCGACCTCTCTGCCGTGACGATGGCGCAGGGCAGGCGGCCAAGACGCCGGGTCAGTTCCTCGAAAA
>JAWLGI010000015.1:3324-35871 GCA_041685125.1 Marivita sp.
CGCCCAACCGTTTCGTTTCATGGCGCAATTTCGCCGACCTCTCTGCCGTGACGATGGCGCAGGGCAGGCGGCCAAGACGCCGGGTCAGTTCCTCGAAAAGCTCGGTTCCGGTGGCCCCATCGCCAAGCTGGTAATCCAGAAGCAGCGCATCGGGGGTGATCTCGAGATCCTGCATCAATTGCAGCGCGCTTTCGGCGTCTTCGCTTTCGATCACGCTGACGCCCCAGCTTTCGACAAGGATCGACATGGCGCGCCGCAATTGCGGATCGTTTTCGACCAATAGCATGATCAGCCCGGACGCCCTGAGCGCTGTCGCAGAAGCAGACCGCGCCTTGGCCGGACGCACCGGATCGAAGCGTCGGGCAATCGGCACGTTGAGCATGAAGCACGACCCGCGTCCCGGCTCGGACCAAAGACCCAGCGGGTGTCCCAGCCGCGCGCAGGCACGTTCGACAATGGCAAGGCCCAGGCCAAGGCCGTCATTGTTGCTCGCCTTGGCGTCCAGCCGATGAAATTCCTCGAAAATCCGGTTCTGATCCTCCTCGGCGATTCCGGGCCCGGTGTCCCATACCTCGATCCGGGCAGAGTCGCCATTTCGGCGCGCGCCGACGACAACCCGCCCGGTTTCGGTATAGCGGATCGCGTTGGCGAGAAGGTTCTGAACGATCCGCCGCAGATAGGCGGGGTCGGACTCCACCACCTGCGAGCTGTTTGCTATTCGCAGCGACAGGCCTTTTTGCGCGGCCAGAAGTTCCATCTCGTCACGCAGGGGATCGAAAATTTCGCGCAAGGCAACTGGGCGGATGTCAAAACTCGGGCCGTCGCCTTCCAGTTTCGAGATATTGAGCAAGGCGTCGATGATTTGTTCCGCCGCACCAAGCGCGGTTTCGGCTTTGTCCAGAACCGCCTTTTCATCGGGTGTGTCGATCTTGTCTGACAAGGAGGCCATGAACAGTTTTGCCGCCGACAAGGGCTGCAGCAAATCATGGCTTGCTGCCGCGACAAAGCGCGATTTCGAGGCGTTGGCGCGTTCTGCGGCGGTCAGGGCGTCCTCAAGCTCCAGCGTGCGTTCCATCACGCGCTGTTCGAGAATCTCGTTCAATTCATGGAGCTTGCGCGCCGCTTCGCGTTCCGCTGTCACATCGGTGCAGGAGATCACGAAACCCCGATCCGGCATGGCGCGGCCGAAAATATGCAGGATGAGGGTATCGCCGCGCTGGACTTCGAAGGATACGGGCTGGCGCGTCCCCTCCGCCAGTGCCCAGCGGCGGAAGGCGGCGCGGTCGATGCCGCGCGTGAACTGGAACGCGTCGTCCAGATCATCGAGCAATCCGACAAAGGATGCCCCGATCCGCAGGCGCCGCGCCGGGATCGACAAGAGGCTCCCCAGCTTCCGGTTCCACCCGACCAGCCGGGCATTTTCGTCGAAAATGCAAACCCCCTGGTTCAAGTGATCAAGCGTTGCACGGATCATCCGCGCCTGCTTGTCACGCAGCTTGGTCTGTTCATGGCGTTCGATCTGGATGATGTCGGTGATATCGGTTTGCAGCACCACCGTTCCCCCATTGGTGGTGCGATGTTCCGATATCTGCAACCAGCGATCCTGTTTGAGCTGCACGTTGAACAGCACGCGCCGGTCCTGATGCCGTTTGCGGCGCAGCTTGGCCCAGGTGCCGCGGTCCTGATGATCGGGCAGGTGCAGATATGCAGACCGGCTGACGCGATCCACATAGCTGTCAAAGGCAAGACCCGGTTTCAGATCACGCGCCGTATCCCGGAAATCGCGGCAAAACCGCGAATTGCACATCACAAGGTTGTCGTCAGGATCAAACAGCGCGAAGCCTTCCGAGATCGTTTCGATCGCATCGGCAAGGTTGCGGCGTGCGGTTTCGGTTTCTTCGTTGGCGCTGGCCAACTGTGCATTGGCGTCGTGCAACAGGTCCAACGTGCGTTCCAGTTCAAGCGTGCGTTCGCGCACCCGCTTTTCCAGAAGGGCGGCGCGTTCGAACTGCGCATAGGCCGCGCCGGAATGCGCGGTGCCGTATTCCACCCGGTGCATAAGGCGATCGGCGATCTTGAGCAGCTTTTCATTCTGCCGCTCCAGGCTGTCGCTGGGGTCGATCAGGGACATCTCGGGTCTCGGTCTCATCCGGCAGCGGGGGGATAGATGGCAACGCCGGTCAGCGTCTGGTTCACGTGCAGACCGCCGGTCTGTTCGCCATAGGTCGAAAACCCGACCACGCGATGCGCCTGAAGCACGTCCGAGACCGCGCGGGTTTTCTGGATGCGGCCCGCCTCGATCCGGCGCAGGATGCAGTCGCATCCAAGGATGAATTCGGGGCGGGTGTGCTTGGCCAGATGCTCCAGCCCCCGATCCAGATGCCCGACAATGTCATCATGCGTGGCAAGGGACAGGACCATGCCTTCGTTGATCGCGGAGAAGAAGACCAGGTCATGGTTTTCCTTCACCTGCTGGATCGCGCGGACATGGTGCGTGTCGCCCAGACGCACCACCACGGGATGCGCGGCAAAGGTGAACTGATCCAGCTGGTGCGGGTCCAGCCCCAAAAGCCGGGCATATTCCAGCGCGGCCGGCTCGGCGTTGATTTCGTGCACGATACGCGTATCGGGCGACGCCGACGTGACCACCATCCGGGCGTCCGTGGGGATCAGGTGATCGAGGCTGAAGACACGCACCGGCCTGTCGCACCGCGCGACCATCACGATGGCGGCGTTGCGCAGGACCACGCCGTTTCGGGCAAGCCATGTTTGCGCAAAGCGCGTGCCATCACCGGAGGAGCCGCCAAAAAGCGGTGTCGGACCAAGCCCGGCGGACAGAAAAGCGGTCAATTTCTCTTCGCGAAGGCTCAAGCCGTCAACCATCAGGAAAGCAAATTCCGACGACCAGTCCGGGGTTTTCTGAGCAAGCGTCACACGCGTGTCGATCAAGGCGCCCGCGATGTCCTCTTCGGTGATCCGATCAAGGTTCTCGATGGCATAGGTCTCGATGCTGAAGTGATCCTTGCGGAAGGCAACGGCGATGATCTGCTGGTCTTCATAGCCTGCGCGGCCAATTTCGCCCGCGGTGGTGCAGGCCACGACATCCGTGTCCGAGAACAAGTCGGATGTTGCCGCGACCAGGTCATGGAACGCCGCATCCGGTGACACGAATAGACATACCAGCTCGAACGGTCCCGAACCGAGCTGAACAGCGATCTGCTCTGCGGCATCATCTGCGTCACAGGGAACCTGTGCGACAGCAATCACCTCTGGCACCGCCTCACGGTCGTCTCCGCCAGGAAAAATCCTGCTCCCTTCCACGATCCGCTTCCCCAGTGTTGGCTGGCAAAGATGATAGGAGCATCACGCTTCGCTTGGCAATACCCGGTCGAAGCGCGCCTCTTGTGCGATGAGCACGGCTTGCGTTCGGCTGTGAACACCCAGCTTGCGCATGATCGCGGTGACATGCGCCTTCACGGTGGTTTCGGCGATCGACAGGTCATAGGCGATCTGCTTGTTCAGCTTGCCTTCGCAGATCAGGTTCAGGATCCGCGCCTGCTGATTGGTCAGCGTCGCCAGGCGCGTCACCGCGTCCTCGGGGGTGTCGCGCGCGCCATCCTTGCCATGCGGATCGATATAGCCATCGGGAACGAATGGCTGACCCTCGCGCACGGTTTCGAACGCCTTGCGGAATATCGCGCGCTGTGAATGTTTCGGTACGAAACCGCGTGCGCCGGCCTTGAGCGACTGTGCGATCAGGCGGTTGTCCGCCATCGACGACACGATCAGGATGGTTGATTTCGGAGACGCCCTGCGCAGCCGCACGAGCCCGTCAAGCCCGTTCACATCCGGCAGATTCAGGTCCAGAAGGATCAGGTCGAAGACGTCTTCGTCTGCAACCTTGCGAAGCGACGCATCCAATGTCCCGGCGGTCTGAATGTCAGAAAAATCCGCGATCGATCGCAGCGTCAACATCAGCGCGTCGCAGAAAAGCGGGTGATCATCCACGACGAGGGCGGTCAGTGCGGATATGGGTTTGTCGCGCATATGGATGCCTGCTTTTGTCGTCGTCCCGAATGGCGCGGCACGGCCCTGCCAGTCCGTCCAGACTAGAAGGTTCTGCCGGTGCCGTCACCTGACCAAAGGTCTCAGGACGCGGCCTGCGTCAGCGCTCCGGCAACAGCCCACGCGGATTGAGTCGCAGAACCAGCAGAAGGATCACCCCCATGGTCAGCAGCCGCATGTGCTGCACGCTGTCCAGAAGATGCCCCTTGAGCCATGATCCATCAGACAGCCCGGACGTGATGCCGCTCATCAGAAGCTGACCCATCGGTTCCACCTGAACCCAGAGGAACCAGATCAGGAACCCGCCCAGCACCGCGCCAAGGTTGTTGCCCGAGCCACCGACGATCACCATGACCCAGATCAGGAATGTATAGCGCAGCGGCTGGTAGCTGCCCGGTGTCAGCTGACCGTCCAGCGTCGTCATCATCGCGCCCGCGATGCCGCATATGGCCGATCCCAGGACAAACACTTGCAAATGCCGCGCGGTCACGTTCTTGCCCATCGCGCGGGCCGCCGTTTCATTGTCGCGGATCGCACGCATCATACGGCCCCACGGGCTGTTGAGCGCAAGCTGCGACAGCACCAGAAGGATGATCAGCACCGCCGCGAACAACAGCCCGTATTCCAGTTTCACGTAGAACGTCGAGGCGGTTGTCGGATCCATCCCGAACGCTGCCGCACGGTCGACAAAGGCGGGATCGTTCTGCAAGTCCACCTCGTAGGGCACGGGGCGCGGCAAGCCGATCACGTTCTTTACGCCCCGCGCCATCCAGTCCTCGTTCTTGAGGATCGCGATGACGATCTCGGCAATGCCCAGCGTGGCGATTGCAAGATAGTCTGACCGCAACCCCAACGCTGTCTTGCCGATGACCCATGCCGCGCCTGCCGCCAGCACGCCGCCCACCGGCCAGGCCAACAACACGGGCAGGCCAAGCCCGCCCAGATACCCTGCCGACGCGGAATCGACGCCCTCGACTGCCTCGACTGCCGGGTCGAACACCATGCGGTAGATCACCAGCCCGACCAGCAGCACCGCCGCCGTGGCCCAGCCGCGCAGCCGGCCGGACGTGCGGGACCAGACCAGCACGGCCGCCACGATGGTTGCCGCCCCCAGCGTGAGCCCCAGCAGGATGCCGCCACCCCCGGCCTGCCACGCCGCACCGACAGGCGGCATGGAGACCAGCACAACCGCCAGACCGCCCAGCGCCACAAACCCCATGACCCCGACATTGAACAGCCCCGCAAGGCCCCATTGCAGGTTCACACCCAATGCCATCACCGCGCTGACCAGCCCCATGTTCAGGATCAGCAGTGCAGAATTCCAGCTTTGCAGCACGCCCGTCCCAAGGATGAGACACGCCACGAGGGCAAATAGCAGAAAGGTCCTCATAGAGATTTTCCCCGGAATAGGCCGGTTGGCCGGAACAGAAGCACGATCACCAGAATGACGAAACTGACCGCGAACTTGTATTCGGTGCTCAGCATCTGCATCAAACCGTCCGGCTGAAGCGCGGGGGGCATCAGGTAGCCCAGCACCTTTTTCCACGCATAGGTGATCCCCACCTCGGAAAACGCGATCACGAACCCGCCTGCAATGGCACCGAGCGGGTTGCCCATGCCGCCCACGATGGCGGCGGCAAAGATCGGCAACAGAAGCTGGAAATACGTGAATGGCTTGAACGATCTGTCAAGGCCATAAAGCACCCCGGCCACCGTGGCGAGCGACGCCACGATCAGCCAAGTGACCAGCACCACGCGCTCTGGATTGATCCCCGACAACAGCGCGAGGTCCTCGTTGTCGGAAAAGGCGCGCATGGATTTCCCGGTGCGTGTCTTGTTCAGGAACCAGAACAGGATCGCCACGACGACAATCGCGGTGATCACCGTGATCACCTGGCTGGTGCGCAGCGACAGACCTTCCGCCAACCCGGTCATCTCCTTGAAATCGCGCGCCGAAATCACGAAACGCTCGCCATCGGCAAAGCGCTGGTCGTCGGGGCCGATGATGATGCGCGTGAAGCCGTTATAGATGAACATGACCCCCATCGACACGATCACGAGGATCACCGGCTTGGCCTTCTGCGCGCGGTAGAACCTGTAGACATAGCGGTCGGTCAGAAGCACCATCGCCGCCGCTCCCAGAATGCCGAACGGGATTGCAAGCAGCGCGGTGGGGAAGGGGCCAAGGCCGACACCCATCGCCTGTAATCCCCATGTCACCAGCACGGCGAACATGGTGCCCACCGCCATCGTGTCGCCATGGGCAAAGTTGGAAAACCGCAGGATGCCGTAGATGAGCGTCACCCCCAACGCCCCCAACGCCAATTGGCTGCCATAGGCAATCGCCGGAATCAGGACGAAATTGGCCAGCGCCACGAAGCCGTTCAACAGGTCCATGTCGCCCTCGCTTTGCCGATCATCCGCCGCGTCCCCGGCTTCTTCTCTTCAAAAATATGCAAATTCCACATCTCCACCCGCGCTCCCGTCAGCCGCCAAGGAACGACCGCCGCACATCCGGGTCTGCCAGCAACTCCTTGCCGGTGCCGGAATAGCCATTCGCACCCTGAACCATCACATATCCCTTGTCCGCGATCTCGAGCGCCTGCCGCGCATTCTGTTCGACCATCAGGATCGAGATGCCGGTCCGCGCCACTTCGATGATGCGGTCGAACAGCTCGTCCATGACGATGGGCGACACGCCCGCTGTCGGCTCGTCCAGCATCAGCAGCTTGGGCTGGGTCATCAAGGCGCGGCCCACGGCGACCTGTTGGCGCTGGCCACCAGATAATTCCCCCGCCGCCTGGTTGCGCTTTTCCCTCAGGATCGGGAACAGCTCGTAGACCTGCTCCATCGAGGACCGGAAATCATCCTCACGGATGAACGCGCCCATTTCGAGGTTCTCCTCCACCGTCATCGAGGTAAAGATGTTCGAGGTTTGCGGCACGAACCCCATGCCGTGACGCACCCGCGCCTGTGGCGTCAGCTGCGTGATGTCCTGACCATCCAGCAGCACGCGACCCTCGCGCAGGTCGAGCATGCCGAACACCGCCTTCATCGCCGTCGATTTGCCTGCACCGTTGGGTCCGACGATCACCGCGATTTCGCCGCGCTCAACTTCGATGGTGCAATCATGCAGGATGTCGGGGCCCGTCTTGCCATAACCGCCGGTCATGTTCTCGCCGACAAGGAACGGTCCCGGCTTGCCCGGCATCGGGTTCGGCTGTGTTCCCGCGGATGTCAGCGTGCCTTGTCCGTGCGGATTGGTGATCGACGCGTCGGTGTTGCCGCGATCGTCCTGGTACGGGTTGCCGCTCATAGGGCCACGTCCTTGTTCTTCAGCCCGGTGCCCAGATACGCCTCGATCACGCGCTCATCGGCCTTGATCTCGTCAATCGTGCCTTTCGACAGCACCTTGCCCTCGGCCATGACGATCACCGGATCGCACAGCCGCCCGATGAAATCCATATCATGCTCGATCATGCAGAACGTATAGCCACGCTCGGTGTTCAGTCGGATGATCGCGTCGCCGATGGTGTTCAGAAGCGTGCGGTTCACCCCCGCGCCGACCTCGTCCAGGAACACGATCCGCGCATCCACCATCATGGTGCGGCCCAGCTCCAGCAGCTTTTTCTGCCCGCCAGAGACCTGTCCCGCCTTGTGGTCGGCCAGATGTTCGATGGTCAGGAATTCCAGAACCTCGTCCGCCTTGGCGCGCAGCGCGCGTTCCTCGTCGGCGATGCGCTTGCGTCCGAACCACGTGTTCCACAGCGTCTCGCCGGTCTGGCCGCCCGGCACCATCATCAGGTTCTCGCGGCAGGACATGGAGGCGAATTCATGCGCAATCTGGAAGGTCCGCAAAAGGCCCTTGTGGAACAATGCATGTGGCGGCAGCCCGGTCACGTCTTCGCCTGCCATGAAGACCTGACCCGATGTTGGTGGAAGAACGCCTGCCACGACATTGAAAAGCGTCGTTTTTCCAGCGCCGTTCGGACCCACCAGACCGGTTATGGTTCCGGTTTCGATGGTCAGGGTTGCGCCATCGACCGCCCGGAAACCACCAAAATGGCGATGCAGGTTCTTGACCTCGATCATACCTTATCCACTGCGTGAACAATGCCTCTTAATATATTGAAGCGGCGCAGAATTTCTGCGCCGCTTTTTGCTATCATCTTTTCGCCATGGATCAGCGGTAACCCACAACCGTCAGGGCGCCATCCTCGACCAGGTATTCGGCATAGCTGCCGGCAGCTTCCCCCGATCCGATGAATTCAACGCCTGTCGCTCCCTGATAATCCACGTCGCCGCCATCGGCCAGGATTTCAAGCGCCTTGGCAAGCTCACCTGGCATGATCGCCTCGCCCGGAGCGTTGGCCACCATCTCGATCTGGCCGACATAGTCGCCCGGCTCGCTCGACCCGGCGGCGGCCATGGCCAGCAGCATCAGCGCCGCCGCGTCGTAGCTTTCTCCTGCATAGACGCTGGTGCCGTCGATGCCTGCGGCCTCGGCCATTTCGGCGAATTTCGCGGTGCCTTCGTTGTCGCTGCCCGGCGCAGTGCCGATGGTGCCGTTGAGGTCAGACCCGAACGCGTCGGTCAGCCCGTCACCGATCATGCCGTCCCCAAGTGCAAACATGTCGAATGCACCGCTGTCGAGCGCCCCCTGGATCACGCCGGCTCCACCCTGATCGACATAGCCAAGCACGACCAGCGCATCGCCGCCGGCAGAGGCCAGAGCGCCCACTTCGGCCGAGTAATCCGCTTTTCCGTCCTCATGCGGCGCGGTCAGCGTGACGGTGCCGCCTGCCTCTTCGAAGGCGGCTTCGAACGCGTCGGAAAACCCCTTGCCGTAATCATTGTTGGTGTAGGTCACCGCGACCGAGGAGATGCCCTTGTCATCGAGGATTTGGGCCAGAACCTCGCCTTGGCGGGCGTCCGACGGTGCTGTGCGGAAGAACAAGCCGTTGTCTTCGGCTTCGGACAGGGCCGGAGATGTTGCCGAGGGCGAGATCATGACCATGCCGTTCGGCACCGCCACATTCGCCAGGACCGCCCCGGTGACACCCGAACAATCGGGGCCCATCATTGCCTTGATGCCATCGCTGGTGATCAGGCGTTCTGCCGCAGCGGTCGCCGCCGCGCTGTCCACACAGGTGGAGTCGGCGCGGACCGGGCTGACCGTCGCTCCGTCAAGCAGCAGGCCGCTGTCGGACACCTCGGTGATCGCCATCTCGGCGCCGGTGGCCATGGCCGGGGTCAGGGATTCGATCGGCCCTGTAAAGCCAAGGATGATCCCCATCTTGATGTCGTTGGTATGGCTGCCGGCAAAGGCGCCGCCGGCCATCAGGGCACAGGCCGCCGTGGCTGTCAGAATTCTGGTCATGTTTCACTCCCATGTTGGAACAATGTGATGTCCAGCCCGAACGATATGCACAGTTCAGGAAAAAGAAAAGACCTGAGGCGCAGCACATGGCGATCCCTGATCCCAAGGTTTTCAGGGGGTTAGTCCCGCGCATGGTTTCAGCCGCAACGTGGCGCTTGTCGGTTTTGCATGGTCACGTCTGTGTTAGCGGGCTTGCCCCGGCGTCACGCGTCGCCAGTATCACCGGGTGAATTGTTGAAGCGAGATGTCACATGCCAATCCCGAGAACCATCGCCCTGTCACTTTTTCTGGCCAGCGCGCTCCCGACCACGGCCATGGCGCAAGTGCGGTCTGAAACCATTGCCACCCGCGCAGGAGACGTCACAGTGTCTGCTGTCGTGACGGGGCTCGACACGCCTTGGGCCTTCGGTTTTTTGCCGGGCGGTGACATCGTCCTGACCGAACGCGACGGCCGTGTCCTTATGGTCACCCCGGGGCAAGGCGTTGCGGCGCTGCGCAATCCGCCTTCGGTGCATGTCAACGGGCAGGGCGGTTTGCTGGACGTGCTGGTGCCCCGTGATTTCGGGCAGAGCCGAGAGCTGTTTTTCACCCATGCCAAAAGGCAGGGCGGGGCAAGCGGGACGGCTGTCACTCGGGCGGTTCTGAACGCGGATGGCACTGCACTCACGGATCATCGCACCATATTCGAGATCGAACCGGGAAGCCGCGGCGGGCGTCATTTCGGATCGCGGATCGCCGAAGCCCCCGATGGCACGCTTTTCCTGACGGTGGGGGATCGCGGCGACCGCCCGTCCGCGCAAGACCGCAGCCTGCATAATGGCTCGGTTCTGCGGATCAATCGTGACG
Source organism: Marivita sp. (assembly GCA_041685125.1). Classification (GTDB taxonomy): domain Bacteria; phylum Pseudomonadota; class Alphaproteobacteria; order Rhodobacterales; family Rhodobacteraceae; genus Marivita. The sequence goes on from JAWLGI010000015.1 coordinate 13,616, forward strand.
GCTCGGTCCCTGATGACAATCCGTTCGTGGCGGCAGGCGGCGTGCAGCCCGAAATCTGGTCCTATGGCCACCGCAATCCGCAAGGCGCGGCGTTTGATGCCGATGGCCAGTTCTGGGTGAACGAACACGGCGCGCGCGGCGGCGACGAGGTGAACCGGATCGTGAAAGGCGCAAATTACGGGTGGCCCGTCATCGCCTACGGGCAGCACTATTCCGGCGGGCGCATCGGCGAGGGGACCGCGAAAGAGGGCATGGAACAACCCCAAACATATTGGGACCCGTCCATCGCCCCCTCCGGTATGACATTTTACTCCGGCAAAATCGACGAGTGGACCGGCGATATGTTCGTCGGCTCACTCAAGTTCGACTACATCGCGCGGCTCAGCGGATCACCCATGCAAGAGGTCGAACAGATCAAGGGCGAAAGCACACTGCGCGTGCGTGACCTGCGGCTAGGCCCGAACGGCGATCTCTGGTTCCTGAGTGTCGGCAACGGGGCGTTGTACCGGATGGGCATGGCGAATAGCTAGAATCCAGACCGCAAGCGCGTCGGACCAGTGTCCATGACGCAGCTTGGCAGCGCCATACGCGGCGAACGCCGCGTTAAAGGGGTATGAATGACCTTCGAGCGCCGGGTGGATGCCTGCCACACACACCGCGTCCGATCTGAGCATTGGTTCGCCGGGTCTTGCCCCTATACCGACAACCGCGAGGCATGCGCGCCGCGCTCTCGATAGGGCGTGGTTTCGTAATGCGCGCGGTAGCACTTGGAAAAATGCGAGGGCGAGGCGAACCCGCAGGCCAGTGCCACGTTGATGACGCTCATATCCGTTTGCATCAGCAGGTTGCGCGCCTTTTGCAGGCGCAGTTCCATGTAGTACCGCTTCGGGCTGCGGCTCAGGTAGCGGCGGAACAGACGTTCGAGCTGCCGGGTCGACATGCCGACTTGCTGAGCGAGGAGCGACGGGCTGATCGGCTCCTCGATATTCTGCTCCATCATCTGGATCACCTTGCTCAGTTTCGGATGGCGAACGCCGATGCGGGTCGGCACGGACAGGCGCTGGGTATCCTGGTCGGTGCGGATGGAATTATAGATCAACTGGTCGGCCACCGCTCCGGCCAGTTCCTCGCCGAAATCGTCCGCAATGATCTTGAGCATGAGGTCCACCGAAGCCGTGCCGCCGGCGGTGGTGATGCGGTTGCCGTCCACGACAAAGATCGACTTTGTCAGATCGACCTCGGGAAATTCCTCGGAAAAGCTGTCCTGGTTTTCCCAATGGATCGTCGCACGTTTGCCGTCCAGCAGGCCTGCCGTGGCCAGCGAATGGGCCGCGGTGCACAGCCCCGCAACCGACAATCCGCGTCGCGCTTCACGGCGCAGCCAGTTGATGATGCGCCGTGTCGTGGCGCTTTGTACGTCGATGCCGCCGCATAAAAGCGCCATGTCATCGCGGTTCAATTCGATCAGATCGGAATCGAGCTTGAACGACACGCCAGCGGAACAGGTTACCTCTTCGCCGCCCTCGCCGATGATTGTCCATTCATAAAGCTGACGGTTCGCCATGCGGTTGGCGATGCGCAGGGCTTCGACCGCGGCGGCAAAGCACAGCATGGTGAAATCCGGCAGCAGAACAAAGACAAACCGGCGCGACCTGTTCGGGACGCGGTCAAGCTCGACAGTTTGGCGTGTGGGTAACATACAAGTCCGACTTTTAACTTTGCCCTGCGGCAGTTTGCAGAACACAAGGTCAGAAGTGGATGGCAGGGTCAAGCGGTCGTGGAACGATTCCTGTCTGGTCAGACAGGGACGCATTCGTTATAGCGGGCGCGCTGACCTAGGGCGACGTGAACATCAATCGGAGTAGAGACGATGACCGAGTGGCATAAATCTGGCTGGCGCACGAAACCGCGGGTGCAAATGCCCGACTATACGGACCCGGCCAAGCTGGAGGCCGTGGAGGCCCAGCTGTCCAAGTATCCGCCCTTGGTCTTTGCTGGCGAAGCGCGCACGCTCAAGAAGGAACTGGGGGCCGCGTCACGCGGCGACGCCTTCCTGCTTCAGGGCGGTGATTGCGCCGAAGCCTTCGACCAGTTCAGCGCGAACGGGATTCGCGACACGTTCAAGGTGATGTTGCAGATGGCGATGGTCTTGACCTTCGGCGCCAAGGTGCCTGTGGTCAAGGTGGGGCGCATGGCCGGCCAATTCGCCAAGCCGCGCTCCGCACCGACCGAGACTGTGGACGGGGTGGAATTGCCAAGCTACCGCGGTGACATCATCAACGATCTGCCGTTCACCGCGGAGGCCCGCATCCCCGACCCGGCGAAGATGTTGCAAGCCTACACCCAGGCCGCCGCGACGCTGAACCTGCTGCGCGCGTTCTCGACCGGTGGTTTCGCGGACGTGCATCAGGTGCATGGCTGGACACTCGGTTTCACGGAAAGCGAGAAAGCCTCGAAATACCGGGATATGGCGAACCGGATCAGCGACACGCTGGACTTCATGAAAGCGGCCGGTGTCGACAGCGACCGGGCGCACACGTTGCAGACTGTGGATTTCTACACCAGCCATGAATCGCTCCTGCTGGAATACGAGGAGGCGCTGACCCGACAGGACTCGACCTCCGGCAAATGGCTTGCCGGCTCCGGTCACATGATCTGGATTGGCGACCGCACGCGGCAACCCGACGGCGCGCATGTGGAATTCGCGCGCGGCGTCCTGAACCCGGTCGGACTGAAATGTGGCCCGACCACAACGGCCGAAGACCTCAAGGTGCTGATGTCCAAGCTCAATCCCGACAACGAAGAGGGCAAGTTGACGCTGATCGCGCGGTTCGGGGCGGGCAATGTTGGTGAACACCTGCCGCGCCTGATAAAGACCGTGCAAGAGGAAGGCGCGAGTGTCACCTGGGTTTGCGATCCGATGCATGGCAACACGATCAAGTCCTCGACAGGCTACAAAACCCGTCCGTTCGATTCGGTCCTGCGAGAGGTCAAGGAGTTTTTCGCAGTCCACAACGCCGAAGGCACGGTCCCCGGCGGGGTGCATTTCGAGATGACCGGTCAAGATGTGACCGAATGCACCGGCGGTGTCCGGGCGGTGAGCGAGGAAGATCTGAGCGACCGCTACCACACGGCATGCGATCCGCGTCTCAACGCCTCTCAGTCGCTGGAACTGGCGTTCCTCGTGGCCGAAGAGCTGACCGCGCGGCGCGAGGCGCAGGTGGCTGTCAAAGCGGGCTGAGACGCGATCAGAATTGTCGCCAGGGCGCGCTGATCCGGCGCGCCCTTTTTCGTTTGCAGGGTTTGCGCATAGCCACGCGGCACGGGACCGCGGACTGGTCATCCTGACAGACGGGCAACGCGACGCGCAGGAGCAACCAGGTCGCCGGGCCCGGCGATGATGCGCCGCCCTCCACTGACATTTACATCGGGCTCAGCCGTTATTCACAACCAGCCTCAGTGATGGGCCGGGCCTCCGCTTCATCTTGCCCGTAAACTCCGGGGTTTGGGGCAGCGCCCCAATCCACCGCGCGCCACATGCCCCGAACCGCTCCGCAACGCCACGCCCCTCGACGTCGATGAAATCAAACCGAACCGGAGCAGGACCCGGATGGCCCGAAACAACCAACCCGCCCAGCAACTGGGACACACGACCCCGGTCTCCGCGCAGCGGATAAAGCGCCATGCGCCCGGTCACGGCGTGCCGTGACGACCCGAAAGCCAGTGCAAGCGGCGTCCCGACGATAAAACACCGACGCAATGCCGCATCGAAAACCGGACGCGCCTTTGGAGACAGAAGCCCAGAGAGTGGGCGTCCAGTCGCCTCCTGTCCGAAAAGCTGAACCACCGATCCACCCGCGACGCGCAGACGGGCATGGCTTTGCCCAAGACGTTCCGCCAGAAAGGCGTATTCAAGCGTATCCTCTATCGCGGCAGGATCGACCGCCGACCAATGCGGAAGCGCGTCATGCGCCGCCAATCCGTGCCAATACGCGGCAAGCGTCCGCAACGCCCGGTCGCCATGCACACGCAGCGTTTCGTCGATCAATGACATGCCTTGCATGACATCCGCTCCCATCCATTTCACCCTTGTCCGGTCTACCACAATTCCGCCCCAATCCTGACCCAGATCTTACCAAATGGTTAACACCCACAGGTCCGACGCGGCTTGCATCGGCAGGGCGCAGCGCGTAACCCGATGTGCGATATCGAACAGGTTCGAGGGGGACAGCATGCGCCAATCCATGACCGGCTTTGCCTCGGGGCAGGGGGCGGCGCTGGGGCTGGCCTGGTCCTGGGACGTTCGCAGTGTCAATGCGCGCGGGCTGGATATACGCGTGCGCGTGCCGGACTGGATCGACGGGCTTGAACAGGCGCTGCGCGCTGCGCTGACCAAACGCCTGTCCCGGGGAAACGTGACCGTCTCGCTGCGGCTGCACTCCGCAGGGGTAGAGGCGTCACAGGAACTGAACACCGCGCAATTGGCGCAGGTTCTGGACGCCATGCAGCGGATCGAACACGAGGCGATGATGCGCGGTTTGGCGCTGACCGCTTCGACCGCGGCCGACGTGATCACCGTGCGCGGCGTGATGGACATTCCGCAACACCAGGCCGATCCGGCCGAACTGCGCACCGCGCTTATGGCAGATTTCGAGCCGGTTCTCGACAGCTTCGTTGCCGCGCGTCACGGCGAAGGCGCGGCGCTGTCCGAGGTTCTGACCACCCAGCTTGACGGGATCGGGGATCTCGTTGCGCAAGCCGGGACCGTTGCGGCGGCGCGGAAGGACGAACAGGCCGAGAAAATGCGCGCGGCGCTCGCGCGGGTGATGGAGGCGCAGGACAGCGTTGATGAACAGCGCGTGGCGCAGGAACTGGCGCTGATCGCGGTCAAGGCCGACGTGACCGAGGAGATCGACCGGCTGCGCGCGCATGTCGATGCGGCGCATGCGTTGATGGCCGCGCCGGGCGCGGTGGGCCGCAAGCTCGATTTCCTGATGCAGGAATTCAACCGCGAAGCCAACACGTTATGTTCCAAGGCGCAATCCTCGGCCCTGACGGCTGTGGGGCTGGAGTTGAAGACCGTCATCGAACAGATGCGCGAACAGGTTCAGAATGTGGAGTAGGACATGACCAACCGACGCGGATTGCTGATCATCCTGTCCTCCCCCTCCGGCGCGGGCAAAAGCACCCTGTCCCGGCGGCTGCTGGGCTGGGATGACAGTTTGCGCTTTTCGGTCTCCGCCACCACGCGCCCGCCACGCCCGGCCGAGGTGGATGGCAAAGATTACCATTTCCTGAGCGAAGACACTTTCAAGCGCGATGTGAACAATGGCGACATGCTGGAACACGCACATGTCTTCGGCAATTTCTACGGCAGCCCGAGAAAGCCGGCACAAAAGGCGATCGATGCCGGCAATGACGTGCTGTTCGATATCGATTGGCAGGGGGCCCAGCAGATCGTCAATTCATCGCTGGGGCCGCACACGCTGTCGATCTTCATTCTGCCGCCCTCGATCGACGAACTGCGTCGCAGGCTGGAGACGCGCGGCCAGGACAGCCCGGAGACCATCGGCAAGCGCATGCTGAAAAGCTGGGACGAGATAAGTCACTGGGGCAGCTATGATTTCGTGCTGGTCAATGACGATCTGGACCAGACTTTCGAGAAACTGAAAACAATCGTGACTGCCACCCGGTTGCGCCGCCTGCAGCAACCTTCGCTGGTGGATCATGTACGCAAACTGCAGGATGAATTCGAGGATCTGAAATGACGCTCTATACCCTTGACGGGATCGCCCCCGACATTGCCGAAGACACCTGGATCGCCCCCGACGCCAACCTGATCGGGCGGATCATCATCGAAGCCGCGGCAAGCGTCTGGTTCTGTTCCACCCTGCGCGGCGACAATGAGCCAATCACCGTCGGCACGGGCAGCAATGTGCAGGAAAACTGCGTTCTGCACACCGATATCGGTTACCCGCTGACCATCGGTGCGGGCTGCACCATCGGCCACAAGGTGATGTTGCATGGCTGCACCATCGGGGAAAACGCGCTGATCGGGATGGGCGCCACGGTCTTGAACGGGGCAAGGATCGGAAAGAACTGCCTGATCGGGGCAGGGGCGCTGATCACCGAGGGCAAGGAAATCCCGGACGGATCGCTTGTCATGGGGGCGCCGGGCAAGGTGGTGCGCGAACTGGACGAAGCCGCCATCGAGGGGCTGCGTAAAAGCGCGCTTGGCTACCAGGCCAACATGCGCCGATTCCGCGCCGGGTTGCAGCGCGTCTGACGTGGATGCCACCAAAGTTTCTTGAAACTTTTGCTTGAAGCCACGCGTGTCTGTATCACTCTTGTGTCAACCAAAAGGCAAAGGACGTGCGCGATGAAAGCGATCTGGGTCAGTTTGTGTTTGCTCGTTGCCGCAACGCTTGTCGCCGCCCACGAGGTGCGCCCCGCGATCGGCGACCTTGTGGTTTCGGACGGGCAGGTCCAGGTGACCCTGACGCTGAACGGCGAAGCGCTTGTCGCGGATGTCAGCCTCGAGGGGATCGACGACACCAATGCGCTCGATGCCTCTGAGGAACTGGACCGCTTGCGTGCGCTTGAACCGGATGCGCTGCGGACAGACCTTGACCCGCGCATGCCGGGTTTTGTCGACAGCCTGAACGTGACGGCCGGCGGCGATCCGGTCGATCTGACCGTGACCGGGATCGACGTGGCCGAGGTGGGCAACACCGACCTGCCACGCGACACCGTGCTGACGCTGCAAGGTCCGCTGCCCGACGGCGCCGACACGATCGCGCTGACATGGCCGGCGGCTTACGGCGCGCTGGTGTTGCGTCAGCAGGGTGTGGATGAGCCATATACCGGCTACCTTGAAGGTGGACAATCCAGCGGTGACATCCGGCTGGGTGGCGGCGACGCCGCCGGCGGCTGGGCGACATTCGCGGACTATATCCCGGTGGGGTTCGACCATATCCTGCCCAAAGGCCTGGATCACATCCTGTTTGTGCTCGGCCTGTTTTTCCTGTCCACGCGGTTTGCGCCGCTGCTTTGGCAAGTGACGTCGTTTACCTTGGCCCACACGGTGACGCTGGCCATGGCGGTGCTGGGCATCGTGTCGGTGCCCGCCAGCATCGTGGAGCCGCTGATCGCCGCCTCCATCGTCTATGTCGCGGTGGAAAACATCGTGTCGGACAAGCTGCATCGCTGGCGACCCTTCGTGATCTTCGGCTTCGGCCTGTTGCACGGGTTGGGCTTTGCCAGCGTGCTGGGCGAATTCGGATTGCCCGACGGGCAGGTGATCCCGGCGCTGATCGGCTTCAATATCGGGGTGGAACTGGGACAGCTCACGGTGATCGCGATTGCCTTCATCCTTGTCTGGTACGCGATCCGGGTCGATCGCGGCCGGGCGGACGTGGCGCCCGCGCAGGCGCTCTATGCGGTGCTGACGGTTCTCCTTGCCGGTGCGGGTTTCGCGATGAACACGCCCGAGTTTCAGGATGCCATGGGCGCGTCGTCAATGGTGTTCTTCTGGCCATTGGCGGCACTGTCGGTGCTCTGCGCGATGTCGGCGACAATGGTCGATCACCTCGATGCGTATCGCCGTGTCGTGGCGATCCCCGCGTCGGTGGCGATCGCTCTGGTCGGGAGCTACTGGTTCGTGGAGCGGGTGTTTCTGTGACCGGGACCGGACTGGTGACGCACCATTCGCAGGCACGCGCGCAACGGCAAGGGCACCGATCCGTGGTGTTTTGCTTGAAAATCCGCCGATCAAGCTACAACATAGGGTGCTATGATCGCAAACAAGGCGCCTGATGACAGCGAAAACCGGACGCCTTTTCCTTTATCACCCTGATTGATGAGATATCGATGCACAGTTTGAAAAACGTTCATCCCGCAGCCTATAGCTATGCCCAGGAAGTTGCCGACGGCACATTGTCCCGACGCGAATTCCTGACCCGCTCCACCGCGCTGGGCGTGACGGCCGCCACGGCCTATGGCCTTCTTGGCCTGTCGCAACCCGCCAAGGCAGCCGCGCATGCGCAAACGGGCGGAAATCTGCGGATCGAATCCAACCTCGTGGCGATGAAGGACCCGCGTACCTTCGACTGGCCGCAATTGTCGAACTTCACACGCGGCTACCTTGAATACCTCGTCGAGTACCAGATCGATGGGAGCATTGCGCCAGCCCTTCTCGAAAGCTGGGAGGTCAATGAGGATGCGACGGAATACACGCTGAATGTCCGCCCCGGCGTGACCTGGAGCAATGGCGATCCTTTCACGGCCGAGGATGTCGCCTTCAATATCGCGCGCTGGTGCGAACGCGAAGTCGAGGGCAATTCGATGGCGTCGCGCATGGAATCTCTGATTGACCCGGACACCTCGATGGCGCGCGAAGGCGCGATCAACGTGGTGGATGACACAACCGTGCGCCTGAGCCTGAACCAGCCCGATATCACCATCATCGCAGGGTTCTCGGATTATCCGGCGGCCATCGTGCACCAAACCTTCAACGGCGATCCGCTGGACAATCCCATCGGCACCGGCCCGTATCGGCCCGAGGAATACAATGTCGGCGTCAATGCCGTTCTGGTCCGCAACGAGGACCATGACTGGTGGGGTGAGGGCGCGTATCTCGACCGCATCGAATATATCGATTTCGGCACGGAACAGGCCGGGATCGTTGCCGCCGTGGATTCCGGCGAAGTGGACATGGTCTACGAATCCATCGGTGAATTCATCCTGATGATGGATGGAATCGGCTGGACCAAGTCCGAAGCGATCACAGCGAACACGGTGGTCATCCGGCCCAACCAGCAGGCCGAGATTGACGGGATGAAGCCATACGCGGATGCGCGCGTGCGCCGTGCCCTGGCCATGGCCGTCGATAATGACGTGGCGCTCGAGCTTGGGTTTGCTGGCAACGGCCTGGTGGCCGAAAACCACCACGTCTCGCCGCTTCATCCGGAATACGCCGAGATTCCGGCGCCTGTGCACGATCCCGAAGGCGCACTCGCGCTGATGGAGGAGGCGGGTATGGCCGATTTCGAGCATGAGCTGATCTCGATCGATGATACCTGGCGCAAGAACACAAGCGATGCCGCCGCCGCGATGCTGCGTGACGCCGGCATCAACGTGAGACGCACCGTTCTGCCGGGATCGACCTTCTGGAATGACTGGGTCAAATACCCGTTCTCGACCACCGACTGGGCGCAGCGCCCATTGGGTGTTCAGGTGCTTGCGCTTGCCTACCGCTCGGGTGAGCCGTGGAACGAGGCAGGTTTCTCGAACGAGGAGTTCGACACCCTGCTGGCCGAGGCGATGTCCATCGCCAATGCCGATGAACGCCGCACGGTGATGGCGAAACTGCAAACGATCATGCAGGACGAAGGCGTGATCGTGCAGCCGTACTGGCGGTCGATCTACCGCCACCACGCGCCGAACGTGGTGGGCGCGGAAATGCACCCGACCTTCGAGATTCACGTGGCCAAGCTCGGCTTTGCGGCCTGATCCAGAACTTTTTTCCTGCCCGGCGCCAAAACCTCCGGGCAGGGGACCCTCTACTGGCAGCCGCGCCGATGACAGGCGGGGCATGCCCGGGCGTGCCCCGCACGCAATGGCTTGCGCCTACCCCAAACTTCCGCTATACGCGCGCCACTGACACCGCAGGCGGGGTCGGGCCTTTGGGGGAGACATCCTCAAAAGTCCACCGGTTGTCCCAGATGGGATGATACCCCCGCCGAGGATTGAAACCGGAAAGGATAACGACAATGGCTCTTCCAGAGTTCACATTGCGCCAACTTCTTGAAGCAGGCGTACACTTCGGCCACCAGACGCAGCGTTGGAACCCCCGCATGGGCGAGTTCATCTATGGCGCGCGCAACGGTATCCACATCATGGATCTCACGCAGACCGTTCCCATGCTCGACGCGGCATTGAACGTGATCCGCGAAACCGTGGCCAAGAACGGCCGCATCCTGTTCGTGGGCACCAAGCGCCAGGCTCAGCAGCCGATCGCCGAAGCCGCCGAAAAATGCGCACAATATTACATGAACCACCGCTGGTTGGGCGGCACGCTGACCAACTGGCAGACCGTTTCCAAGTCGATTCAACGCCTCAAGAACATCGACGAACAGATGGAAGGCGGCGCCGAAGGTCTGACCAAGAAGGAACGTCTGGGCATGGAGCGCGAGCAGGGCAAACTGCAAGCGTCCCTCGGCGGCATCCGCGAGATGGGTGGCGTGCCCGACCTTCTTTTCGTCATCGACGTCAAGAAAGAGGCGCTGGCCGTTGCCGAAGCCAAGAAGCTGGGAATTCCGGTCGTCGCGATCGTGGACACCAACTGCTCGCCCGATGGTGTGGATTACATCGTTCCCGGCAATGACGACGCCGCGCGTGCGATCAGCCTGTATTGCGATCTGGTCTCGCGCGCCGCGCTTGATGGCATGACCGCGCAGATGGGCGCCGCCGGCGTCGATCTTGGCGCGCTCGAAGAAGCTCCGGGCGAAGAAGCCGTGACCGAAGAGGCCGCCGCCACCGAAACGCCGGTGGGCGGTGCCTCGGACGAAGCCGTGCACGACGACACGAAGGCGAAAGATGCGCCTTACGAGCTGGCGAACAAGGAAGGTTGAGCCTTCATTTGCATGTGATGCGAGGCGGGCATATCTGCCTCGCAACCCGACACATATTTGAGGAGAGCCAAGATGGCGATCACAGCTGCACAGGTCAAAGAACTGCGCGAAATGACAGGCGCTGGCATGATGGATGCCAAGAAAGCGCTGGTGGAAACAGATGGCGACATGGATGGCGCAGTTGATTGGCTGCGCACAAAGGGTCTGGCCAAGGCGGCCAAGAAGTCCGACCGCACCGCGGCCGAGGGCCTCGTGGCCGTGAAGGTCGAGGGCGGCAAGGGTGTCGCGGTCGAGGTGAATTCCGAAACCGATTTCGTCGGCAAGAACGCAGACTTCCAGTCCATGGTCGCGTCCATCGCCGAGGCCGCCATGACGGCGTCGGATGTCGAAGACCTCGCGTCCAAGGATATCGGCGGGAAATCCGTGTCCGACACGATCACCGACAAGATCGCGACGATCGGCGAGAACATGTCGCTGCGCCGCATGGCATCGATCGAAGGCACCCAGGTCGTGTCTTACGTGCATAATGCAGCGGCAACGGATATGGGAAAGATCGGCGTTCTGGTCGCGCTGTCGGGCGAAAATGAAGCCTTCGGCAAGCAGGTCGCAATGCACATCGCCGCCGTGACCCCGGCATCGCTGTCCGAAGCCGATCTCGACCCGGCAATCGTCGAAAAGGAACGTCAGATCCAGATCGACATCGCACGGGAATCCGGCAAACCCGAGCAGGTCATCGAAAAAATGATCGAGGGTCGCATGAAGAAGTTCCTAGGTGAGGTTACACTGCTGGGCCAGTCGTTCGTCGTGAATCCCGATTTGACCGTGGGCGTTGCCGCCAAGGAAGCGGGTGTCGAGATCACCGGTTTTGTGCGCCTCGAAGTCGGTGAAGGCATCGAGAAGGTAGAAGAGGATTTCGCAGCAGAAGTCGCGAAAGCGGCTCAGGGCTAAATCCGCTTCAGAACCCGAAATGGCGAGCGGCGCTGTCTGAATGGACAGCGCCGCTTTGCGTTGCAGTAACGCTGGGCGCGTTTTGGGGCCGCGCCACGACTCGGTGACTGGCTACGGATCACGGGACGGATCCGCGCCATGACACACCAAGTGTCTTGAAAGAGGTCCACAGAGCCGCAGAAATGCATGCGGATGCGGACCTCGCGTTCCCTGGCCATAATTGCCACCACTCACGGAACCTCACGATTATGCCACCTTACGCGGCGTCAAGAAAGTCTGGATTTTTCAGACCCGCATTTTTTCACGTCTTGCGCGTCACACTTGAAGATCGATTTATTACATAATACTGATTATACGAATAACCTTATGTAGCTGGGCACATTCCAAACTGGGCTGCAAATTTTTATTACATCCTGTCAGATAGATACAGGTCGCTCTTAATGACCCGCCCGAGATGTGCGCCCGTCTGGCGCCCTTGACGCCTGGATGGTGCGTCCTCTGCAAACGTGCAGAACGGCAGGCATGGACCGAGTCGGGCGATTCCCCGAAACGCGACGATATCTGTTACAAATTTCCCTTTGAGCCGTCGCGGACTCGCGGGTTTTTCGCCCAAGGGACCAGAGCCGCCTCCTATTCCGGCTCTGACACATCGCTGGAGAGTTAAAAATTGTAACATTAAATCAATGTGTTAAGAGACCGGTTCAGATTTTCTCGGGTCGCACCCGCACCTGTCATCAAACTGTTACTTCCCTGTCACAAAAGCATGGCGAAACACCAATAGACCCGGCGCCGACGGTCATCACGTGATGGCCGCGAGACGTTTAAACAAGGAGTTAACGTAATGTCCGTAAAACTCGCCGTATCGGCACTTGCCGTTGCAGCCGTGTCCGCAACTGCCGCGGCAGCCCAGGATCGTAGCCAGATCCGCATCGTCGGCTCTTCGACGGTGTTCCCCTTCGCCACTACAGTCGTCGAGCAGTTCGGCAACTCCACCGATTTTGAAACCCCGGTCATCGAATCGACCGGTTCGGGCGGCGGCCTGCAGCTGTTCTGCGCCGGCGTTGGCGTCGAGCATCCCGACCTTACCAATGCGTCGCGTCGCGTGAAGATGTCCGAAGTCGAGGAATGCCTCGAGAACGGCGTCGACTTCACCGAGATTCTGGTCGGCTATGACGGTCTCGTGATGGCCAACTCCGCCGACGGTCCGAAGTTCGAGCTGACCAAGGCGCAGGTCTGGGAAGCCCTGGCCGCCGAAGGCCCGATGCCGGCCATGTGGTCCGACATCGATCCGGCTCTGCCGACCATCGAGATCGAGGTCCAGGGTCCCCCGCCGACATCCGGCACCCGTGATTCGTTCGAAGAGCTGGTCATGGAAGTCGGCTGCGAAGAGGCCGGTGGCGAAGACTGCGGCGGTGCCGGCATGGAACTCCGTGAGGATGGCCCCTTTGTCGAGGCTGGTGAGAACGACAACCTGATCGTCTCCAAGCTCCAGGCCAACGAAAACGCGATTGGCATCTTCGGCTTCTCGAACCTCGATCAGAACCGTGACTCCCTGCAGGGTGTCGTGATCGACGGTGTCGAGCCGACCTTCGAGGCCATCGCGTCGGACGAATACCCGGTGTCGCGCTCGATGTTCTTCTACATCAAGCACGCCCATGTTGACGTGATCCCGGGCATCAAGGAATACGCCCGTGAATTCGTCAGCGCACAGGGCCCGGGCGGCTACCTGGCAGATGTCGGCCTGATCCCGGTGTCCGAAGAAGACCAGCAGGAAAACCTCGAGGCCATCGAGGAGCTGCCGGCTCTGACGACCGAGAACTACTGATCCGATTGATCGGACAAGGCCGGGGGCGGTGTGCCGCCCCCGGCATTTTCAATCAAGTTCGACCCTATTCCCTGCCGGAACGGGTCACACTGGGGTCCCCGTATGATATTCGCCCTTTTTGTTTTCGTCCCGGTCGCGGCGATCGCCGCGTTTTACGTCTCGCAGCAGCGCGCCAACGCGCTGTCCTCCGCCACGGGTCAGCGCCTGCACTCCAGACCCCAGCACCATGGGATGCACAGCATGCTCTGGGTTATGCTGGCCGGCTGGGGCGTACTGCTTGCTCTGACGGTTCTTGGCGAAACGCTGATCCACAGGATCCTCATCGGTCGTGTCAGCGATGCCCTGCCCGGTGACGGCCCGCTTCAATGGAACCTTGTCCTGTCGGATGCGCGCAGCATCGCGCAGGGCACTGTCGCGTCTTCGACTGACATGCTGCGCGAGCAGATCGCGAGCTCATTCTCCTGGATGAACGCGACGCGCCTCTGGGTTACGGCGCTGGCCACGATCGGCGCGGTTGCCGCGGTTGGCTGGTGGACGTACCAACAAATCACGATAGAGCTTCGCGCGCGTATCTATGCGGAAAACATGATCCGCCGTGGTCTGGCCCTTATGGCAACGGTTGCCGTTCTCACCACCATCGGCATCGTGCTGTCGTTGATCTTCGAGACGCTCCGGTTTTTCAACGCCATCGACTGGCAGCTACACAAGTTCCTCTTCGGGACCACCTGGAGCCCGCTGTCAGGTGTCTTCGAGGGCGAGATGGATGCCGACAAGGTCGGGATCGTGCCGCTTTTCGCGGGCACCCTGATGATTACCCTGATCGCCATGCTGGTGGCGGTGCCGGTCGGCCTGTTCGCGGCCATATACCTGTCGGATTTCGCCAACCATCGGGTTCGCGCGGTGGTCAAGCCGGTGATGGAACTGCTCGCCGGTATCCCGACGGTCGTCTACGGCTTTTTCGCTGTGATCACCGTCGCCCCGTTGTTCCGCGATGCCGGCGCGGCGATCGGTGTCCCGATCGCGTCGGAATCCGCGCTTGCGGCCGGCATGGTGATGGGGATCATGATCATTCCCTTCATTTCGTCGCTCAGCGACGACGTCATCAATTCCGTCCCCCAAAGCCTGCGCGACGGCTCGCTCAGCCTTGGCGCGACCAAGGCCGAAACGATCCGGCAGGTCGTCCTGCCGGCCGCATTGCCCGGGATCGTCTCTGCGATCGTGCTGGGTGTGAGCAAGGCCATCGGTGAAACGATGATCGTGGTCATGGCCGCCGGCCAGGGGCCAAACCTGACCGGCAATCCGCTTGAGGCCATGACGACCGTGACGGTGCAGATCGTGGCGTTGATTACCGGCGATACCGATGCCAAGACGGCCGCTGGCCCGGCCTTTACACTCGGTTTCACGCTCTTCGTGATGACACTTCTGATGAACATGCTCGCACAGCGGCTGGTTGCCCGCTTCCGCGAAGCCTACGACTGACGGGACCTGATCATGGCTGACATCGCTTCCACTATTCCCGACGCTGCGCCCCGCCCCGGCAGCCTTGCCGCCGGATCGGATCGTCTGCGCAAGCGGCGCCGCGCCGAATTGCGGTTGAAAATCTACGGCCTCTCCGCCATCGGCATCGCGGCCGCGGCGCTGATCGCCCTGCTGTCCACGGTCGTGTTCCAGGCCGGTGGTGCTCTCTTCTCCACCTATTTCGACAAGGAAATCCAGCTCGACACCGAGTTTCTCGGGGTCACCGCAAGCTCGGACCCGGATGTCATCCGCCGCGCCGATTTCGACGGCCTGATCGAACGGGGCCTCGAAGAGCGTTTCCCCCTCGCCACTGGCCGGCAGGAACGGCGCGAGCTGCACGACCTTGTCTCTGGCGGAGCCAATTTCGAGCTGGCCGATCATGTTGCCGCCAACCCCGATCTCCTGGGGCAAAGCATCAACTTCCCGCTGATCGGGTCCGACACGCTGGACCTCTACAAGCAGGGCGCTTACGGGCGGCTCGACCGGCAGCCGGTGAATGGCCTGCTTTCGGTGTCGGAACGTGAAGACGGCAACCTCGACATCTCGACAAGTGCCAACGACTTCACCGATGCCCTGCGTCAGGTGAAGGCTCAGCTTTACGTGGATGCAGACCGGTTGCGCCGGCAGGCCAGCCGCCAGGAAAACGCGATCCGGGTCTATGGCGAACGGGTCGAGGCGGCTGAGACCGACGAGGAGCGCAGCGAACATCTGGCCGATCAGGACCTCGCACGCGAGCGGCGCGACGCCCTGATCGCCCAAGCCGAGGGGCTGGAGGCACGCGCCGACGGCGCCGGCGGTGCCGAAGAGGTGGATGACGACAACGTTTCGCTCTTGATCAAGGCGGGCGGCGGATGGATGCGGCTCACCGAGGTCAATCGGGCGGACGCTTCGGGCGAGATGCTCACCCGGGTCGAGCTGCCGATCGAGGATAGCGAAGCCTGGTCGTTCCATATCATGGCCATGCCCGAGTCCAATCGCCCGTTCAGCGACCATCAGATCGCCTGGGCCGAAACGCTCGATGAAGCGGGCCTGATCGAGCGGGTCTTCAACACCCGGTTCTTCACGGCTGCTGACAGCCGCGCGCCAGAGCTGGCGGGCATCTGGGGCGCGGTCGTGGGCTCGTTCTGGACGATGCTCGTGACATTCAGCCTGACCTTCCCGGTCGGGGTGCTCGGCGCGATCTACCTGCAGGAATTCGCGCCGCGGAATCGCTTCACCGACTTCATCGAGGTGAACATCAACAACCTTGCTGCCGTGCCGTCGATCGTCTTCGGTCTGCTCGGGTTGGCGGTCTTCCTCGGCTTCTTCGGAATGCCGCGCTCGGCCCCGCTGGTGGGCGGGATCGTGCTGGCATTGATGACACTGCCAACGATCATCATCGCCTCGCGGGCCGCCCTGCGGGCCGTGCCGCCTTCGATCCGCGAGGCTGCTCTGGGCGTCGGGGCCTCCAAGGTGCAGGCGGTGTTCCACCATGTGCTGCCGCTGGCGATGCCCGGCATCCTGACCGGCACGATCATCGGCATGGCCGCGGCGCTTGGCGAAACCGCCCCGCTGCTGCTGATCGGCATGGTGGCCTTCATCGTCGAGGTCCCCACGGGCATCACGGACAACGCGACGGTCCTGCCGGTGCAGGTCTTCCGCTGGTCTGACTTCCCCGAACGCGCCTTCGAGGCCAAGACCGCGGCGGCGATATGCGTCTTGCTGACCTTCCTCGTGGTCATGAACCTCGTTGCCATCATTCTCCGCCGCAAGTTCGAACGTCGCTGGTAAAGGACACATATCCCCATGTACGATGTACCAAATACTACACAGGAGACGGTCGTGACGGACGTCAAAATCAAAGCGAAGGACGTGCAGGTCTATTACGGCGACAACCATGCCATCAAGGACGTGTCGGTCGAGATCGAGAACAACACAGTGACGGCCTTCATCGGTCCCTCTGGCTGCGGCAAGTCAACGTTTCTGCGCTGCATCAACCGGATGAATGACACGATCGACGTCTGCCGCGTCGAGGGTGATATCCGTCTTGACGGCGAGGACATCAACGACAAGCAGGTGGACCCTGTCCAGTTGCGCGCCAAGGTCGGCATGGTGTTCCAGAAGCCGAACCCCTTTCCCAAGTCGATTTACGACAACGTCGCCTATGGCCCCAAAATCCATGGCATGTCCCGCAACAAGGCCGAACTGGACGAGATCGTCGAGAAGGCCCTGCGCCGGGGCGCCATCTGGGACGAGGTCAAGGACCGGCTCGATGCACCGGGCACCGGCCTTTCGGGGGGCCAGCAGCAGCGCCTGTGCATCGCGCGTGCCATCGCCACCGAACCCGAGGTGCTGCTGATGGACGAACCCTGTTCCGCGCTGGACCCGATCGCCACCGCGCAGGTCGAGGAACTGATAGACGAGCTGCGCCAGAACTACTGCGTGGTCATCGTGACCCACTCGATGCAGCAAGCCGCGCGCGTCAGCCAGAAAACCGCGTTCTTCCACTTGGGCAACCTCGTGGAATACGGCGATACGCCGAAGATTTTCACAAACCCCGAAGACAGCCGCACCGAAAGCTACATCACCGGACGGATTGGATAAGATCGTGAATCAGGAACATATCGCAAGCGCATTCGATCGCGATCTTGAAGGGATCCAGGCCCGGATCATGAAGATGGGCGGGCTGGTCGAACAGGCCATCCTCGATTCGGCCCAGGCGTTGGAAACGCGGGACCAGGAACTGGCCGACAAGGTGCGCGCCAATGACAAGACGATCGACGAACTCGAAGACCTTCTGAACGAGGAAGCGGCGCGCGTGATCGCCCTGCGCGCACCGACAGCCGTCGATCTGCGCGTCATCCTGTCGGTCTTGCGGATCAGTGCCAATCTCGAACGCATCGGTGATCTGGCCAAGAACCTGGCCAAGCGCAACGCGGTCCTGATGACCATGCCGGCGATCGACGGGGCCTCGTCCCAGCTGCGCCGCATGTCGCGTGATGTGCAGATCATGCTCAAGGATGCGCTGGATGCCTATATCCAACGCGACGACGCATTGGCCCGAGACGTGATCGAACGGGACATCGACGTGGACCAGATGTACAATACGCTGTTCCGCGAATTCCTCACATTCATGCTTGAGGATCCCCGCAACATCACACCGTGCATGCATCTGCATTTCATTGCCAAGAACGTGGAACGCATGGGTGATCACGTGACCTCCGTGGCAGAACAGGTCGTGTTTCTCGTGACCGGCGAAAAACCGGACGAGCCACGCAAGAAAGAAGATGTCACATCATCTGATGCAGGTCTGTCGGCCTCATCGTAACCGAGACAAAAAACCCATGAACTCCGTTCAACCCACCGTTCTTGTTGTCGAAGACGAACCCGCGCAACGCGAAGTCCTTGGGTATAACCTTGAAGCCGAAGGATTTCGCGTCGCCAAAGCCGAGAATGGCGAAGAAGCCCTGATGTTGGTGCAAGAGGAACAGCCCGATATCATCGTGCTCGACTGGATGTTGCCCAACGTGTCAGGGATCGAGGTGTGCCGCCAGCTCAAGACCCGGGCTGACACGCGCAATGTCCCGATCATCATGCTGTCCGCCCGCTCCGAAGAGGTGGACCGCGTGCGGGGGCTTGAAACCGGGGCGGATGATTATGTCATCAAGCCCTATTCCATCGTCGAATTGATGGCCCGTGTGCGCTCGCAATTGCGCCGGACCCGTCCCGCCGCCGCCGGTTTGCGGCTCGAATTCGATGATATCGTCCTTGATGCCGAAACCCACCGGGTCACCCGCGACGGGTCCGAGGTCAAGCTGGGGCCGACAGAGTTCCGCCTGCTGTCCACGCTGATGGAAAAACCGGGGCGGGTCTGGTCGCGGGAACAATTGCTCGATCGGGTCTGGGGCCGCGACATCTATGTCGATACGCGCACCGTGGACGTGCATATCGGCCGCTTGCGCAAATCGCTGACCACGGCGGGCGGCGGCGACCCGTTGCGGACGGTGCGCGGTGCGGGATACGCGCTCGGCTGATCGTCCGCCCGCGGTCAGTCGTCGACCGGCAGGATCACGCTGAACGTGGTGCCGTGGCCCAGCTGACTGTCCACATGCAAGCGGCCGCGATGACGGCTCACGATGTGTTTTACGATCGCCAGACCCAACCCGGTTCCGCCCAGTTCGCGGGATCGGTGGCTGTCCACCCGGTAGAACCGTTCGGTCAGGCGCGGCAAGTGGACGGTGTCGATGCCGGGCCCGGTATCGCTCACCTCGATCCGCACACCTCTGCCGCGCAGACGATTTTCATAATCCGGCGTGCCAAGCCCCACCCGGACAAAGCACCCGCGGTCGGAATACTTGATCGCGTTCTCGACAAGATTGGTCATGACCTGCCGGATCTGATCCACGTCGCCGGGAACGATCACCGTTTCCTCCGGCAGGGTCACACTTACCTCGATATCCTTTTCGGCGGCCAATTGCGACAGGCTGTGGCGCGTCTGCTGGATCACCCCGCCAAGATCGATCCGGTCGAGTGGTCGCACCCGCTCCTCGGCCTCGACCCGGCTCAGGGACAACAGGTCCGACACAAGCCGGTTCATGCGCTCCGCTTCGGCGGCCATGATGCCAAGGAACCGCTCATGCGCCTTGGCATCGTTGCGGGCCGGACCTTGCAGCGTTTCGATGAACCCCAGAAGCGCCGTCAGCGGCGTGCGTAGTTCGTGGCTCACATTGGCGACGAAGTCGCGGCGCATCTGGCCGGCCTGCTCCATCGGGGTGATATCCTCGAACGACACGAGCGTTCCATGCCGGCCGTCCATCGGCACCGCGCCGCAGGTAACGCGGTAGGTTATATCGTGCTGCCCGTCATTGGTCAGGTAGCGCGCCTCGCGCGATTTGCCGTCCTTGCGAACCTGCTCGATCGTCTCCAACAGGATCGGCTGACGCAGCGCTGTGATGAAATGGCGCCCCTCGATATTGCGGCCAAGCAGCTTTTCAGCCGCCTCGTTTATGGCAAAAATCGCCTCATCCGGCGCAATCAACAGCGCCGGGATTCCCAGCGTCATCAGGATATCGCGGGGCGCGGCTGTCATTTCTGGGACGCCGCTGCCGCCAGCCCGGCATCAAACGCCGCCAACAGCGCATCCGGATCTTCCAAGCCGACCGAGACACGGAAAAACCCTTCGGTCATACCAAGCGCCTCGCGCCCCTCGGGCGTCAAACCTCGGTGCGACGAGGATGCCGGATGCGACAACGTGGTGCCCACGTCCCCGAGAGTTGGCGCAAAGGCAATCCGGTCCGCCCCCTTGGTAAAGGCGTTGGCGGCCGCACGCCCGCCGTCCAGCTCGAAACTCACCATGTTGCAGCCGCGCCCCTGCAGCAGCCCCTGCGCCCGCGCGCGGTCCGGATGATCGGGGCGCGTGGGATAAAGGACGCGGGTCACGCCGTTTTGCGCCGCGAGATGATCAGCCAGCCGCGCCGCCGTTGCCTCGGCCCGATCAAATCGCAGGTCAAAGGACATCAGCCCACGTTCCGCCAGCCAGCAATCGAACGGGCTGGGTGTCAGGCCGGTTGTCACCGCAAAGTCGTAGATCGCCTTGGCCTGGTCCGCATCCCGCGCCGCGACCCAGCCCAGCGTGACGTCCGAATGGCCGGCCAGCAGCTTGGTGACAGAATGCAGCACAACATCCGCGCCCATCTCGAACGGTTTGATCGCCCGTGGCGTGGTGAACGTATTGTCCACCACCAGAAGCACCCCCCTCTCGCGACACAGATCCGCAATCCCCTGCAGATCCGCGATCCGCAGCGTCGGGTTCGACACAACCTCGATCAAGGCGAGACGCGTGTTCGGCCGCAGCGCCGCCGCGAACGCGTTGATATCGGTCGGATCGGTCAGCGTCGTCTCGATCCCCAGCCGTGGCAGGTCGTCCCGCATCATGCGCAGAGACCGGCCATAAAGCTGGTCGCCGCCCACGACGTGATCGCCGCTCTTGCACAGCCCCAGAAGAACCGCCGTGACAGCCGCCATCCCGGACCCGACAACCAGCCCCGGTTCGGGCGCTGCTTCCATCGCGGCGATCCGGCGGGCCAGCACATCCGCGTTCGGATGCCCCTCGCGCGCATAGGTGTACCCGTCGGCGCGGCCCTCGTACTGATCGTCCAGCCGATCCGGCGTTTCGCTGGCATAGACGACCGACGGAATCAGCGGTGTGACCACAGGCGTCGATGCGCTGTCGGGAAGTCCATCCGGGCGCATAAGGGTGCGTTTCATCATTGTCGCAGAGCTCCGTTCAATCCGTGGCAAAGCCCTGCCACAAAGCGAGTGCCGCAACAATGGGCTCTGCATCGGCGCAATTTGAAAACCGGCACTTGCGCAGCCCCCCGCATCGGGCGATGACACATCGCATGACCAAGCGCCCT
The DNA here is from genome assembly GCA_041685125.1 of Marivita sp. Taxonomy (GTDB): domain Bacteria; phylum Pseudomonadota; class Alphaproteobacteria; order Rhodobacterales; family Rhodobacteraceae; genus Marivita. Next base: position 34,933 of record JAWLGI010000015.1, read on the forward strand.
GATATCCTCTGCATCGGGTCCGTCCTTTGGGACGTGATCGGCAGATCCGACCGCCACATGAAGCCCGGCAGCGACGTGCCCGGCCACATCACCCGCCTGCCCGGCGGCGTGGCGCTGAATATCGCGATGACGCTGGCGCGATTCGATCTGACCCCTGCCCTGCTCAGTGTCGTGGGCCGCGACCCCGAAGGCGAAGAGCTTGTGTCGGCCTGCGACCGGCTGGGCCTCGTGACAGACCAGATCTACCGGTCTGACGATCTTCCCACCGACCAATACATGGCCATCGAAGGGGCCAATGGGCTCACGGCGGCCATCGCCGATGCCCATTCGCTGGAACAGGCGGGCGACAAGATTCTGCGCCCCCTGATCGACGGGCCGCTGGGCTTTGTCGAAGCCCCGTTTCCCGGACCCATCGCGCTTGATGGCAACCTGACCGAAGCGCTTCTGGACCAGATCGCCCAGCATCCCGCCTTTTCCAAGGCCGACCTGCGCATCGCCCCCGCGTCACCCGGCAAGGCGGAACGGCTCCTGCCCTTCATTCGCAGCGGACATGGGGCGCTCTATGTCAATCTCGAAGAGGCCGGCTTGCTCTGCCAGACACCCTTCGACAGCGCCCCGCAGGCTGGCGCTGCTTTGGTCGCGCGCGGGGCGGCGCGCGCGCTGGTCACCGATGGCGGCAATGTCACCTGCGACGCCACGTCGGAGGGTATCCTTGCCGAACGACCGCCGGAGGTGATGGTCACGCGCGTCACTGGCGCGGGCGATGCGTTCATGGCCGCCCATATCGCGTCCGAATTGCGCGGCGCTCCGCGAGAATTGGCGCTGCACCGCGCGCTTGCGACCGCCGCAGCCTATGTTGCCGGAGGAACCTGACCGATGACCGCCCTGCCCCTCGATATCTCGCCCGCCGTTCAGACGGCCCTCGACACCGGCGCGCCG
>JAWLGI010000015.1:35971-58278 GCA_041685125.1 Marivita sp.
ACCGCCGCAGCCTATGTTGCCGGAGGAACCTGACCGATGACCGCCCTGCCCCTCGATATCTCGCCCGCCGTTCAGACGGCCCTCGACACCGGCGCGCCGGTTGTGGCGCTGGAATCAACGATCATCACCCACGGGATGCCCTGGCCGCAGAACCTCGAAACGGCACGCGCCATCGAAGCCACGATCCGGGAAAACGGCGCAGAGCCCGCGACAATCGCCGTCCTGGACGGTCGGCTTTGCGTTGGCCTGGATGCCGATGAGCTGGACGCGCTGGCGCAAGCCAAACAGGTTGCCAAGCTCAGCCGCGCCGATATGGCCGTCTGCATGGCCCGCGGCGGCACCGGGGCGACCACCGTCGCCGCAACCATGATCGCGGCACATCTTGCGGGGATTTCGGTTTTTGCCACCGGCGGCATCGGCGGTGTGCATCGCGGTGCCGATCAAAGCTTTGATATCTCCGCCGATCTGCAGGAATTGTCGCAGACCCCGGTCACCGTCGTTGCGGCCGGGGCCAAGGCGATCCTCGACCTGCCGAAGACCCTCGAAGTGCTGGAAACCCTGGGTGTTCCCGTCATGGCCTATGGTCAGGACATGCTCCCCACATTCTGGTCACGCGGCGCGACACTCAAGGCGCCTCTGCGCGTGGATACCCCGCTGGACATCGCCAAAGCCCACCGGATGCGCCGCGCCCTGTCGCTGCCCGGCGGACAGCTTGTCGCCAATCCGATCCCGCAGGACGCCGAGATCCCACATTCCGAGATGCGCCCGATCATCACCCGCGCCACGAAGGACGCCGAGGCGCATGGAATCTCGGGCAAGGCGCTGACGCCCTACCTTCTGCAACGGATATACGAGCTGACGGACGGCCGGTCGCTCGACGCGAATATCGCTCTGGTGTTGAACAATGCCAGGCTGGGCGCGCGAATTGCACAGGAAATAACGTCTCTGCGTTGAATTTCAGAGCCTTGGGCAGCGGAGCCATTGTAGAGCAACCGGGAACCTCCTAGGTTTCGAAGGAACCAGAGACGGACTGCAAATGACCACCCCATTTCAGCCAGAGCGCCGCAAACCCGGCATGTTTGCCCGCCTTCGGGCAAGCTTTCTCACTGGAATTGTCGTCATCGCGCCGGTCAGCCTGACAATCTGGCTGATCTGGTCGATCATGGGCTGGATCGACGGGTTTGTCCTGCCTCTGGTGCCCGGCCGGTTCAATCCCGAGCAATATATCGGCATCAACCTGCGCGGCGTTGGTGTGATCTTCTTCCTGTTGTTCACGATCTTCATCGGCTGGGTCGCCAAGGGGCTGATAGGGCGATCGCTGATCCGCTTTGCCGAAAGCCTTGTCCAGCGCATGCCGGTGGTCCGGTCGATCTATAGCGGTGTGAAACAGATCGCCGAAACGATCTTTGCCCAGTCGGAACGCAGCTTCGAAAAGGCCTGCCTGATCCAGTATCCCCGCAAGGGCATCTGGGCCATCGGCTTCATCTCCACAGATGCACGCGGCGAGGTCGCGCGCCGCGCCGAAACCATGGGCAAGCTGATCTCGGTCTTCGTGCCCACCACGCCGAACCCCACCTCGGGCTTTTTGTTGTTCTTTCCCGAAGAAGACGTGATCGAACTTGACATGAGCATCGAAGATGCCGCGAAACTGGTGATTTCGGCAGGGCTGGTCTATCCGAACGACAAGGACCCGACCCAGCCCGCCAGGGCCGCGTGACCCTGGTCCTGTGCGTGGCGCCCGCCGCCACTGGTGGTCCGAACAGTCCCTCTCAGCCAAACATCTTGACCAGATCCGCCGTCTGCCGCGTGCCAAGGTCCGCCTTGTGCTGCACCAGGAAAGCATCCGCCGCCTGACGGCCCGCAGCTTTCAGCGCCGCGATCACCGACGGCACCGCCACCATCTTGGTCGCCACCGAAAGATCATTCATCAGCTGATCATCCGAGATCATGTGAACCCGCATCCGTTTCATCGCGCCGTCGGCGATCGTGCCATCAGAGATCAGGCGTTGCACGAACTCGATCGCCCGCAACTCGCGCAGCAGTGACGAATTGAAGCTGATCTCGTTGATCCGGTTCTGGATCTCGTTCGGCATTTTCGGCACCGTGTCGCGGTGCAGCGGGTTGATGTTGACGATCAGCACGTCCTTGGGCAGATCATCATGGAACAATGGGAAAAGCGCCGGATTGCCGGTATAGCCGCCATCCCAGAACGCCTCGACCTCGCCGGTTTGCGGATCTGTCACCTCGACCGCCTTGAACAGCGTTGGCAGACAGGCCGAGGCCAGGATGCTCTGGGTGGAAATCCAGTCCCCTTCGAAAACCCGCACCTTGCCATCACGCACATTGGTGGCGCAGACATAGAATGCGGGCCCTTTCGGCGTGCAGACCGTCTCGAAATCCATCTGATCGACGATCTTCTCCAACGGATTGTCGTAAAGTGGCCCCCACGCGTAGGGCGACATCATCCGGCTGAACGTATCGCTCATCAGAAAACCGGGGGAATATTCGATGGAGGTGCTGATGGCGCCTGGCGATGGCAGCCAGGCCTGCATCCATTTCGGCATGCTCAGGTCGTCCAGCCGCGCCACCTGCGTCCACAGCCAGTCCAGCGCTTCGCGCGCGCCGTCGCGCCCGCCCCGCACAAGGCCGGATTTCACCGCCGCACCGTTCAGCGCCCCGGCAGAGGTGCCGGTGATCGCGGCAATCTCGATGTCCGTGTCCTCGAGAATCCGGTCAAGCACCCCCCAGGTGAACGCGCCATGTGCGCCGCCCCCCTGGAGCGCCAGGTTGATCTTTACCATGCCACCACGCGCTCCTTCATCTTGCCAGGTAAACTCCGGGGAGCGCGAGGGGCTGGCCCCTCGCACCCCGTTGCCAAGCGCATGTTCAAAGCGCGGTCCAGCCGCCATCCACCGAGATCGTCGTGCCGGTGATCTGCGCGGCCGCATCCGAACACAGGAACACGGCGGTGCCGCCGACCTGTTCGACCGTGGCGAATTCCTTGGATGGCTGCCGCTCGAGGATCACCTTTTGCTTCACCTCCTCCTCGGACATGTCGTATTTCCGGGCGGTATCGGGGATCTGGCTTTCGACCAACGGTGTCAGGACATAGCCGGGACAAATCGCGTTCGCGGTGATCGGTTCTTTCGCGGTCTCGAGTGCGACAGTCTTGGTCAGGCCGACCACCCCGTGCTTTGCCGCCACATAGGCCGATTTGAACGGCGAAGCGGTCAGGCCATGTGCACTGGCGATGTTGACGATCCGGCCCCAGCCTGCCCGGCGCATCATCGGCACTGCTGCGGCGGTGGTGTGAAAGGCCGAGGACATATTGATCGCGATGATCGCGTCCCATTTTTCCGTCGGGAATTCCTCGATCGGTGCGACATGCTGAATTCCGGCGTTGTTCACAAGGATATCGCAGCCACCGGCGTGCTCGATAAGCGCGCGGCACTGGTCCGGCTTCGACATGTCCGCCTGTATATAGCGCGCGGTGATTCCGTGCTCCTTGCCGATGGTCTCTGCCAGCCGATGATCCTCCGCCGTGTCGGTAAAGGAGTTGATCACCACATCCGCGCCCGCGCGGGCCAGTTCATGCGCCACGCCCAGACCGATTCCCGAATTCGACCCTGTGATGACAGCCGTTTTCCCATTGAGCGACATGTTCGCTTCCTCTTTGCGTTGTTTGCTTGCGCAGCAATTTACATGCTGCGCCTGCATAATACAAAGGGGTGTTGTCGGGGATCAGACAGGCAATCGCCGGTCTTGGGCGAATCGTCCCGCGTGCGGAATGGCGTTGCCGGTTTCAGGCCTGACCGATGGTCCCGGCGGAAATTTTCACGCCGGCGCCAGCATCACAGCGGCATCGCCCAAACCCATATATAGCGGCACACAGGTCGTGTTTATCCCAACATGTCGCCCGTTGCTCTTGCAGCGATCACCTGTCATGAGACCAAAAAAAACCCCGGCGCAAGGCCGGGGTCAAGTCATTGAGGCAGGTTTCATACAGGCAAGAAACCTATCGAGCAGTGATCTCTTTATAAGCAATCTTTCGCGCCGATCCAAGCTAAAAGTTTGAAAACCCACGAAAGCCTCGTTACCGTCAGGAGCAATAAAACAAGGGCAGACGGGGATCGTTGCGAAAATGAGAACGAATTTTTTCCAGATTTGGCAGCTGAGCGCCGCCGCCTTTGCCCTCACGATGGCCGCGCAATCCGCGTATGCCGACCCTCAGCATGGCATAGCTATGTATGGCGACCCCGTACTTCCACCTGATTTTGTGTCTTTGCCGTATGCCAATCCCGATGCCCCCAAGGGCGGCCGGATCGTCACCGGCGAGACTGGAAGCTTCGACAGCCTCAACCCGCATATCCCCAAGGGCTCGACCCCGTGGCAACTGCGTTTCCTGCTTTATGAAAGCCTGATGGGACGAAACTGGGACGAGCCGTTCTCGCTATACACGCTTCTGGCCGAATCAATCGAAACTGGACCGAACCGCGAATGGGTGGAATTCGTCTTGCGCGACGAAGCCCGATTCTCCGACGGCAGCCCTGTCACCGTCGAGGACGTGATGTGGTCCTACGAAACGCTCGGCACGATCGGCCATCCGCGCTATCACGGTGCCTGGGCCAAGGTCGCCTCGATGGAAGAGACCGGCCCGCGCACCATTCGCTTTACCTTTGAAGAGAATGATCCGGAAATGGCGCTGCTGATCGGCATGCGGCCGATCCTGAAAAAGGCGCAATGGGACGGCAAGGATTTTGCCGCGTCCGGTATCGACGAGATCCCCATCACCACCGCGCCTTACGTGATCGACGATTACGAGGCAGGCCGTTTCGTCAGTCTCGAGCGCGATCCGGACTACTGGGGCAAGGACATCAATTTCATGCGGGGTCAGGCCAATCTCGATGAAATCCGCATGGAGTTCTACGGCGATGGCACGGCCATGTTCGAGGCGTTCAAAGCCGGTGCGCTGAATTCGAGCCGGGAATTCAATGTCGAGAAATGGAAAACGCAATACGACTTTCCCGCCATCGACAGCGGCGATGTGGTCAAATCGGTGATCCCGCATGAACGGCCCTCCGGGATCACGGGGTTCGTGATGAACACGCGCCGCGATGCGTTCAGCGATTGGCGCGTGCGCGACGCGATGATCCACGCGTTCAATTTTGAATATATCAACGAAACCATGACCGGCTCCGAACAGCCGCGCATCACCTCTTATTTTTCGAACTCCGTGTTGGGGATGCGGGACGGTCCGGCGGACGGACGCGTGCGTGACCTTCTGGAACCTTTCGAAGACAGTTTGCTGCCCGGCGCGCTGGATGGCTACACCCTACCCGTCAGTGATGGCACAGCGCGGAACCGGGGCAATATCCGCACGGCGATCTCCTTGATGCAAGACGCCGGGTACTCGATCGAAGACGGTGTCATGACGCGCCCCGATGGCACAGCATTCACCTTTGAAATCGTGCTCAGCCAGGGCAGCTCAGAAAACGAGTCGATCATCGACCTGTTCACCCAGTCACTGGAACGCATGGGAATATCGCCAACCGTCACCACCATCGACAGCGCCCAGTTTCGCGAACGCACGAACACCTATGACTTTGACATGACCTATTACCGGCGTGGCCTGTCGCTCAGCCCCGGCAACGAACAGAAACTCTACTGGGGCTGTGACGGGGTCGAGGCCCCCGGCACCCGCAACTGGATGGGGATGTGTTCGCCGGCGGCCGAGGACCTGATCGACACGATCCTGAATTCCCAGTCGCGCGAGGACTTCATCGCCGCCACCCGCGCGCTTGACCGTGTCCTGACCACCGGGCGCTATGTCATTCCGATCTACCAGTGGAACATCAGCCGCATCGCACATGTGAAAGAGCTGAAATATCCCGACGCGTTGCCGATCTACGGCGACTGGATCGGCTGGCAACCCGATGTCTGGTGGTGGGACGAGGAGTGATCGATGCCAAAATGGGGAATTCTGGCGCTGCTGGCTTGGAGCATCACCGCCTGCGCCACGGTCGATGGCCTGGGACGGGACATCTCCGGCAGCGCGCGGGCCGTGCAAACCTGGTTCTGACAGTCGGGAAAGGTGTCTCGGGGATCACTGCGCCCGCAGACTGCTATTGACCGGCCCTGGCGCTGTGCCATTATGGCATACGACGGCACACAGCCAGGAGCGTGAGGATGACGTGGTCTGAATTTTCCCGGAACTGGCACGCCGCGCTGATCCGTCTTCAGGCGCGGTTTCCGTTGCTCAATGGCGAAACGCTGCCGCGGCCGTCGGATGATATGGAAGACATCACCCGGCACCTTGCCGACATACATGACCTGACACCACGCGAAGCGTCGGAAGAGCTTGCGGACCTGATCTTCGTCGAATCGCTTGCGCGGCAGGCGAGCGAAATGGCCCGCACGCCAGAGCAAATCTCACAGCAAGGATGTCACCCAAAGGATCGTGGCGTCGTCCTCTGACACCGAGATCACGTTGTGTCCCATCGTGGCATCATAATAGGCGCTGTCGCCTCGGCGCATGTCGATCGGCTCATAGAATTCCGTGAACAGGCGGATCACCCCGGTCAGGACATAGAGGAACTCTTCACCGTCATGCCGCACCCAACCATCGAATTCCTCGATCTTGCGCGCCCGCACGCGCGCCCGGTAGGGCAGCATCTGCTTCTTGGTCAGGGTTTCGGACAAAAGTTCGTGTTCATAGGTGGTCGTGGCATGATGTTGACCTGATCCATGCGGCGTCATCACCATCCGGCCATTGATCTTCTCGCGCTGCGGCGGCGTGAAAAGCTGCGGCACGCTGATCTGCAAGCCCACGGCCAGTTTCTTCAGCGCGTCATAGGTCGGGGACATCTGCCCGTTCTCGATCTTGGACAGCGTTGACCGCGCCAGTCCGGCCTGCTGCGCCGCTTGTTCCAGCGTCCAGTTCCGTGCCTTGCGCAAATCGCGCACGCGCAAACCAAGGTTCAGCGCTTCGGGTTGGTCCTGAGTACCGGTGTCGCGCGCGATGCGGATGAGGTTCTTGGGATCATCTGACATGCAAATCTCTATAGCCACCGCCCACAGGCCCGGCAACCGCTGCTTGCGACACTGCAAGATGCACCCTAGTCATGCGCCATGCAGTCCGTTGTCGAAGATACCACCTACCCGCCCTGCCCGCAGGATTTCAATCTCGCGGCGCATGTTTTGGCGGCGGCGGAACGCACGCCTGACAAGATCGCGCTCGCGGTGTTGCGGATGTCGGGGGCCGAACGCTGGAGCTATGGGCGATTGAAGCAGGCGATCCTGGGATGTGCCACCGGTTTTCAACGGGCTGGTCTGCAAAAGGGTGACCGGCTCTTGATGCGGGTCGGAAACAGTGTCGAATTCCCGGTCGCCTACCTTGCCGCGATCGCGGTGGGCATCGTGCCGATCCCGACATCGTCACAGCTGACCAAGCCCGAAGTTCAGGTGCTGGTCGACATGACCGATCCGGCGGCGATCCTGCATGACGGTGAAACCGCCTGCCCGACATCTGTGCCGATCATCCGTACGGCCCAGATGGCGGAATGGTACGGGTCGCCCCCCGCTACATTCGATTTCGGCGATCCGGGCCGGCTTGCCTATATCATCTTCACCTCTGGCACATCCAGCAAACCACGGGCGGTATGCCATGCCCACCGCGCGATCTGGGCGCGGGGGATGATGTTGGATGGCTGGTATGGATTGGCCGAAACCGACCGGCTGATGCACGCGGGTGCCTTCAACTGGACCTATACAATGGGCACCGGGCTTCTGGATCCGTGGACCAGGGGCGCGACCGCGCTGATCCCGGCCCGGGATGTATCCCATGCGCAATTGCCGCTCTTGCTCAAACGCCATGAAGCAACAATTTTTGCCGCAACGCCGGGCGTTTACAGGACTGTTCTCAAGTCGGAGAGCCTCACTCTGCCAAAGCTGCGCCACGGCTTGTCTGCGGGGGAAAAACTGCCCGCCGCGATCCGCGATGCCTGGCAGAGTGCCACAGGCACACCGATCTTCGAGGCGTTCGGCATGTCGGAATGTTCCACCTTCATCTCAACCGCGCCGGGCACGCCACAGGTTTCCCCGGAAAGTCTTGGCTGGCCCCAGCCGGGGCGACGGGTCGCGATTCTCGGCACACACGGTCCCGTCCCCGTCGGCACGCCCGGCATCATTGCCGTTCACCGCAGCGATCCGGGGTTGATGCTGGGCTACCTGGATCAGCCCGAAGAAACGGCAGCCCGGTTCAAAGATGACTGGTTCCTGACCGGAGACACCGGTGAAATGACTGAAAATAAGGATATTCTCTATCACGGTCGCGCCGACGACATGATGAACGCCGGGGGCTTCCGGGTCAGCCCGCTGGAGGTCGAGGCCAAGCTTCTGACCCATCCCGACATTCAGGATGTCGCTGTCACCGACATTGAAATCAAACCCGACACCCGCATCATCGCGGCCTATTACGTCGCCGATGCCGAGATCGACACCGATGCCCTGTCCCGCTTTGCCGCCAGCCAGTTGGCCCGGTACAAGCAGCCGCGACTATATACCCGCATCGCCTCCCTGCCTCGGAACGCCAATAACAAGCTCTTGCGCCGTGCCCTCCCCGATCAAAGCAAGCATTAGTGCGGGTTATCATTGGTCATGTCCGCAAATCGTGTTGTTCGACCCGGGCTTCTGGTTTACCGAGCTTGCGCTGCATCGCAATGCGGTATATCCTGAAGGTATCATGATGGAGTGTGATCGTATGGTAGCTGCAATCAAGCGCAAGACCTCTCTGACACTTGATACCGAGGCGCTTGATGACGCAAAGGAACTTGGCATCAACGTTTCCGCAGTGGCCGAAGCGGCACTCATCAAGGCGGTCGCCGAAACTCGATACAAGAAGTGGCTCGCTGAGAACGCAGACGCATTTGCGGCCCAATCGGATTGGCACGAGCGTCATGGGCATCCGCTGGCCGACATTGTCACAGCGCCAGGCGGTTCTTCTTGGATACCCTGACCCGCTTTGATGTCGCGGAATACAATGGTATTTCCATGGTCGTTGTTGAAAGCGACCTTCTGCCGCCCGATGCCTCTGTCGTGGTCATTCCGCTACTCTCCGGCTACCCCGCGGTGCGTCATCTGAATCCTGAACTTCAACACGATGGCAGGTGCCTGGTGCTTGCGACACGCCTGATTGCTGGCGTTCGACGGGCGAGCTTGCGCCGCACCGGGAGTGTTGCGGACCAGGGTGAACTGGTCACCCGGGCCATAGATGTCCTGATGGCGGGCGTATAGCCCTTAAGACCAACACGATTTGCGGACATCTCCTTATCATTTGCATGGACCTCTGATACACGCGGCAAAACGCTTTTTTTCAAGGAATCACACATGGTCAAGCTTGATATCATGTCCGACCCGATCTGCCCGTGGTGCTATATCGGAAAGGCAAACCTGGATCGCGCGCTTGAACAAAGGCCGGATCACCCCTTTCAAATCACCTGGCACCCGTTCCAACTGAACCCGGACATGCCCCCCGAAGGCATGGACCGTCGCGCCTATCTCGAGAACAAGTTCGGAGGACAGGAGGCCGCGGCAAAGGCCTATGCGCCCGTGATGGAACACGCCGAAAAGGCCGGTGTAAAGATCAACCTCGAAGCCATTGAAAAAACACCAAATACCCTGGACGCACACCGCCTGATCCATTGGGCGGGGATCGAAGGGCACCAGCTCTTCGTCGTGGATGCGCTCTTCGAGGCTTACTTCGTCGAAGGCCGCGATATCGGCGATCCGGACGTTCTGGGCGATATCGCCGATTCCTGTGGCATGGATGCCAGCGTCGTGCTGCGCCTGTTGGCCACCGAAGAAGACAGGCGCGACATTGTAGACCGCGATGCCGCCGCGCGCGGCATGGGAGTGACCTCTGTTCCCACATTCATCGTGGCCAGCCAGCACGCGGTTCCCGGCGCACAGCCGACAGATCTCTGGCTCAAGGTGCTGGATGATATCGCAGAACAGAACGCCGCACAGCAGGCCTGACGCGTGCCGGGGCTGTTCGCCGATTTGACTTGGTGCTAAAGGCCAGGGCGCAGCTTCGGGAACCCTTCATGCCAAAATCCATGCCGCGCGCCGAGTTCATCGCCCTGATGGCGATGTTGGCCGCCACCATCGCCCTGTCCATTGATGCAATGCTTCCGGCGTTGCCACAGATCGGGCAGGATCTGACGCCCGGCAATCTGAACAACGCCCAGCTTGTCATCACCACCTTCGTCCTGGGAATGGGGGTCGGCACGTTGTTCGCTGGCCCTCTGTCCGACACCTTCGGGCGCAAGCCGGTGATGTTGATCGGGTCCGGCATTTACATCGTGGGGGCACTGGTGGCATCGCGGGCGCAGACCCTGGAGGTCATGATCGCGGCGCGGGTCTTGCAGGGCCTGGGCGCGTCGGGGCCGCGCGTGGTGACGCTGGCCGTGGTCCGCGATCTTTATGCCGGGCGCGGCATGGCCAAGGTATTGTCTTTCATAATGATCGTGTTCGCGCTGGTCCCGGCAATCGCGCCGCTTCTGGGCTCTGTCGTGATAAACCTGTCAGGCTGGCGCGCGGTGTTCTACGGGTTTGTCGCGTTCTCTGTCGTCACCGCGACATGGCTTGCTCTTCGCCTGCCCGAAACGCTGTCGCCGGAACACCGCCGCCGCCTCCGGCTCGAAGACCTGGCCAGTGCCGCGAAAGAGGTGTTCGCCCATCCCGTCGTGCGCCTGTCAATCCTCGTGCAAGCCCTGTGTTTCAGCATGCTGTTTTCCATGCTGGCGAGCGTTCAGCAGATCTATGATATCACCTTTGACCGCGCCGAGAGTTTCCCGCTGTGGTTCGGCGTCGTGGCCGTCCTTGCCGCGTCATCCAGCATCCTCAACGCCGCCCTCGTGGTGCGGCTGGGCATGATGGTCCTGGTTCGGGCGATTCTATCGGCGCAGGTGTTGATTTCGGGCCTGATGATCGGGCTGGGGATCAGCGCAAACGCGGGTGCGATCGCGCCCGGCCTGTTTTTCGCCGCGTTCGTGGCCTGGCAGGTTTCGATCTTCTTTCAGGCCGGAATGACCATCGGGAACCTTGCAGCCATCGCGCAGGAACCCATGGGGCATATTGCCGGCATGTCGGCCAGTATCATCAGCGCGATGTCGACCGTGGGCGCCGTGAGCCTTGCGATCCCGGTGGGGCTCTTGTTTGATGGAACGCCAGTGCCACTGTCTATCGCGATTTTTGTCGAAGCGCTCGCGGCGCTTTGGTTGATGCGATTGATGATGATGGCAGAAGCGCGGCTTGCTCCAACGATTCCAAACTGACCCGACAAAGGAAAGGGACCCTCCAATGTCGAAGATCAAAGTCGAAAACCCGATTGTCGAGATGGACGGCGATGAGATGACCCGGATCATCTGGGATTTCATCAAGAAGAAACTGATCCTGCCCTATCTCGATATCGACCTGCTTTATTACGATCTCGGGATCGAGGAGCGGGACCGCACCGAAGACCAGATCACCATCGATGCCGCCGAAAAAACCAAGCAGGTCGGCGTCGCCGTAAAATGCGCGACGATCACCCCTGACGAGGCGCGGGTCGAGGAATTCGGGCTCAAGAAGATGTGGCGCAGCCCGAACGGCACCATCCGCAATATCCTGGGCGGCGTGATCTTTCGCCAACCGATCATCTGTCGCAACGTGCCGCGGCTTGTTCCGGGGTGGACCAAGCCCATCGTGGTCGGGCGCCACGCTTTCGGGGACCAGTACAAGGCGCAGGATTTCAAGTTTCCGGGGGCCGGCAAGCTGACGATGAAATACGAAGGCGAGGATGGCACGGTGATCGAACGCGACGTGTTCGATGCACCCTCGGCCGGGGTCTTCATGTCGATGTACAATCTTGACGAGTCGATTCGCGATTTCGCGAAGGCCTCGTTCAACTATGGTCTGAACCTTGGCTGGCCGGTCTACCTGTCGACCAAGAACACCATCCTGAAACAATATGATGGCCGCTTCATCGAGATCTTCGAAGACGTGTTCGAGGCCGAATTCAAGGACAAGTTCGAAGCAAAGGGCATCGAGTACCAGCACCGCCTGATCGACGACATGGTCGCCTCGGCGCTGAAATGGTCGGGCGGGTTCGTCTGGGCCTGCAAGAACTATGACGGCGATGTGCAGTCCGACACCGTGGCTCAAGGGTTTGGATCGCTCGGCATGATGTCGTCGCAGCTGATGACCCCGGATGGGAAGATTGTCGAAGCCGAAGCGGCGCATGGGACCGTGACGCGGCACTACCGCCAGCACCAGGCGGGTGAAGAGACATCGACGAATTCCATTGCAAGTATATACGCTTGGACCGGTGCGTTGAAGCATCGCGCGAAGCTTGACGAGAATATCAGCCTGCGCGCCTTTGCCGAAACGCTGGAGCGTGTGGTCGTGGAAACCGTCGAAGCGGGCTTCATGACCAAGGATCTTGCCCTGCTGGTGGGACCGGAACAGGGCTGGCTGACGACGATGGGCTTTCTCGAAAAGCTGGATCAACGTCTGGACGCGGCGCTCAAGGGGTAACGCATGGGCGGGCTTGACAGCGTTCAGATACGTCATACACCCTGACCTATGTTCCTGCTGAGCAAGCCACCAGCGGACAGGCATACCGCGCTTGAAGACGTCCAGGGCATCCTGGTTGGCGCGACATTGGTTGCGCTGGCCATTCAGTTCCTGTCCGCCTCCAACCTCATAACGGGTCAGATCGCCGGTCTGTCACTCGTGGTCAGCTATGCCACGGCTTGGCCCTTCGGAGCGATCTTCTTTGTCCTGAACCTGCCCTTCTACCTGCTGGCCGTCTCTCAATTGGGCTGGGTCTTCACGATAAAGACCTTCTGCGCGGTGGCGGCCATGTCCGCGATATCTGAAGTGCTGCCCTTGGTCCTGACGGTCGACACCGTTCACCCTGCGCTTGGCGCGATACTGGGCGGCATATTGGCCGGGGTGGGACTGATCTCGCTGTTCAGGCACGGAGCGACGCTGGGCGGTGTGGGCATCGTGGCGCTTTGGCTGCAAGACACGCGCGGCATTCAGGCGGGCAACACGCAATTGCTGTTCGATCTGGGTGTCTTTGCCCTGGCCGTCTGGATCCTGCCTTGGCCGGTGGTTGCCTGGTCCCTGCTCGGCGCGGTGATCCTGAACCTGATCGTGACGGTCAACCACCGCGGCGACCGCTATGTCGCACGGTCCTGACAGATGAACCACCGGCACACACAGTCGCAGGACGCACAAGCCGGCCATCCCAAAGGCTGAGGAGGCCGCGATGCCCTATTTCATTCTCATGTTGGCCGTTCTCGCCGAGACGATCGGGACCACGGCGCTTCAGGCCAGCCAGCAGTTTTCCCGCCCCCTTCCGTCGGTCATCGTGATCGTGGCATATGGCGCGGCCTTCTATCTGCTGGCCATCGCGCTGCGCACCTTTCCTGTCGGCGTGGCCTATGCCATGTGGTCCGGCATGGGCATCGTGTTCATCGCGATCATCGGTTTTGCGGTGTTCGGGCAAAGGCTGGACATGGCGGCAATAATCGGGATCGCCCTGATCATGTCCGGGATCGTCGTCATCAACCTCTTCTCCGGCACTTCCACGCATTGAAAAACGCGCACCGAAGGGACGGCGCGCGTTCCATGTCTTGCGACAATCGGTTCATTTTCGAGCACGCCGCGCCGATGTGAGCACCGGATTCCGCGCTCCTTGGACGGGGCCGATCACCGGGTCGAGACCCTAGAAGCGGAAGCTGCCGCGCAGCGACACGGTGTCGGCATCAATATCGACGCCCGTGTCGTCGAAATCGTCGAACCGGTGGGCAAGGTATTCGCCACCCACGGAAAACCGTTCCGTCACCTTGTATTCAACGCCAAGGCCGCCAACGATCCCGGTGTCGTCTCCGCCATCTGTGTTGAGCTGCGCCGCGCCGACTGTGCCATAGATCAATGTCCGACCCAGATCATACCCGCCGCGCAGCTTTGCGCGCAGAATGTTGTCCACTTCCACGCTGCCCAACTCGATATCTTCACCGGTCTGGTAGTCCAATTCACCACCAACCACGAACTGGCCGAAATCGTAGTCATAGCCGCCATACAGGCCATAGACGCTTTCGCTATCGTCAGCCCCATCGGCGTCCAGCGACAGGTTGCCAAAGCTCAGACCACCATAACCCCCGGTCCAGTCTCCGCCCATCAGGGCGGGGGCCGCGGCCTCGGGTTCAATCACCACCGGCTCCACCGGTGCAGGGTCGGCGCCGCCGGCGTAGGACGCGGTTGCGGCCGTCATGGCCAGTGCACTGCTCAGAAAAATGCGTGTCATGAGAGTTCCTTTCTCTTGGTTCGCCTCGTTGCGTCACGTCAGCCCGGCTTTTGCCCCGACGTGCCATGAAAGAAACGTCGCCACGTCCAATGTCGTTTCAACAGCGCAGCCACGGCGCGCGCACAGGGCGCGGATTTCCGGCCATTCGCCGCCGAAAACCGGCGAGATCGGTGGTTTCTTGCCAACACGCTGTCACACTGTTGTGATCGCCCTGTGGTGACAACGCGGCACTTCCCATTTGCTTGGGGTTTTCTGCTGGTGTTCCCGGGTGGGGCCTAGTAACCCCGCCTCAATTCATTCCGACAAGAGATAACGACATGGACCTTCGCAACATTGCGATCATCGCTCACGTGGACCACGGCAAGACAACCCTGGTTGACGAGCTATTGAAACAATCCGGCGCCTTTCGCGCCAATCAGGCTGTGGCAGAGCGTGCCATGGACAGCAACGATCTCGAGCGCGAGCGTGGCATCACCATCCTTGCCAAGGCCACGTCGCTCGAATGGAAAAGCACACGCATCAACATCGTCGACACCCCCGGCCACGCCGATTTCGGCGGAGAGGTGGAGCGTATCCTGTCGATGGTCGATGGCGTGGTGCTGCTGGTCGATGCCGCCGAAGGGCCGATGCCGCAGACCAAGTTCGTGACCGCCAAGGCGCTTGCCCTGGGCCTGCGCCCGATCGTCGTACTGAACAAGGTCGACAAGCCCGACGCCGAACCGGACCGCGCGCTGGACGAATGTTTCGATCTGTTCGCGTCGTTGGACGCAAACGAGGACCAGCTCGATTTCCCGCATCTCTATGCGTCGGGACGGTCCGGCTGGGCCGATACAGAGCTTGACGGACCCCGCCAGGACCTCGAAGCGCTGTTCAAACTCATCGTCAACCACGTACCCGCCCCCAAGCAGATCACGAAGCAGGACGATGATTTCCGCATGTTGGCCACCACGCTGGGATCCGATCCGTTTGTCGGGCGCCTTTTGACCGGCCGGGTTGAAACCGGTCGTCTCAAGGTGGGCGCCACGGTGCAGGCCCTGAGCCGCCTTGGCCAGAAGATCGAACAGTTCCGTGTCACGAAAATCCAGGCGTTCCGCGGGCTCGGACCGCAAGACATCGACGAGGCACTGGCGGGCGACATCGTGTCGATCTCGGGCATGTCCAAGGCCACCGTCGCCGATACGATCTGCGCGCTTGCCGTGGACGAACCTCTGGCAGCGCAACCGATCGACCCCCCCACGATCACCGTCACCTTCGGCATCAACGATTCACCGCTGGCGGGCCGCGACGGCAAGAAGGTGCAATCACGGGTCATCCGGGAACGCCTGATGAAGGAAGCGGAATCCAACGTTGCCATCAAGATCAACGACACGCCTGGCGGCGAAGCTTTCGAAGTGTCGGGCCGCGGCGAATTGCAGATGGGCGTCCTGATCGAAAACATGCGCCGCGAAGGGTTCGAGCTGTCGATCTCGCGCCCGCAGGTGATCATGAAGGAAGGCGATGACGGCCAAATGCTGGAGCCGGTCGAGGAAGCAACCATCGACGTGGATGACGACTATTCCGGCGCGGTCATCGAAAAACTGACCGGTGCCCGCAAGGGTGATCTGGTCGAGATGAAACCCGCCGGAGCCGGAAAAACACGCATCATCGCGCATGTCCCGTCCCGCGGTTTGATTGGCTATCATGGCGAATTCCTGACAGACACGCGCGGCACCGGCGTTCTCAATCGCGTGTTCCATGGCTGGACGCCGCACAAGGGACCGATCCCCGGTCGCCGGGCCGGTGTGCTTATCTCGATGGAAAACGGCACTTCGGTCGCCTACGCGCTCTGGAACCTCGAAGATCGGGGCAAGATGTTCATCGGCTCGCAGGAGGCGATCTATACCGGCATGATCATCGGCGAACACAGCCGCGAAAACGATCTGGAAGTGAACCCGCTCAAGGGCAAGAAGCTCACCAACGTGCGCGCCTCGGGCACCGATGACGCGGTACGCCTGACGACGCCGATCACCCTGTCGCTGGAAGAGGCGATCGCTTATATCAACGACGATGAGCTGGTCGAGGTGACGCCGAACGCGGTGCGGTTGCGCAAGCGCTACCTTGACCCGCACGAGCGGAAGCGGATGTCAAAAGCCGGATAAGGGGGTCGACATCGCAGGCGTCAAGCGCTTGCGATGTCCCCTTCCGGGGTCACTCCGTCGTTTCGACGATCAGCAATTCCCGTTCAGACGCACCCCGGGCGTGGTCGAGCGCGCGCTGATAGTCAGCGCTGTTGTAGCATGCCTCGGCATCCTCGACTGATGGGAAGCGGGCCACGACATTGCGCTCCCGCTCCTGTCCCTCAAGCTGGACATAGCGCCCACCGCGGGCGATGAAATGTCCGCCATGTTTGGCAATCGCCGGGCCGGCCAGTTCCGCATATTTGGAATAGGCCTCGGGGTCTGTCACCGTGACATGGGCAATCCAGAGTGCGGGCATATCCTATCCTTCCAATACGGCTTCGGCGGCCTTGATCGCGGCATCGGCATTGTCGACGGAAGCCCCGCCACCCTGCGCCATATCGGGCCGGCCGCCGCCGCCCTTGCCGCCCAGTTCTGGCACAGCAGCCTTGACCAGATCAACTGCCGACACCGATCCGGTCATGTCCGGCGTCACACCGGCTGCCACGGCCGCCTTCCCGCCCGCGTCCGCGATCAGGAGAACCGCGCCAGAGCCAAGCCGTTGTTTGTGTTCGTCGATCAGGGGTGGCAGATCTTTTCCAGACACACCGGACAATACCTGCGCAATGAATTTCACCCCGTTTACATCTTTCGGCTCGGCCGCCTGGCCCTGCCCGGCTCCGCCAGCCATGGCCAATTCCCGGCGCAGCTGTGCCACCTCGTTTGACAGCGCCTTGCGTTCATCCAGAAGCGACTTGACCCGCGCGGGCACATCCGGCGCGGACGACTTGAGGTCCAGTGCCACTTCGGCCAGCCGATGATCCTGCCCCGACAGGTGGGCAAAGGCCTCTGCCCCGGTCAGCGCCTCGATACGGCGCACCCCAGCGCTTGACGCGGTGTCTCCCAGAGTGACAAAGACGCCGATATCGCCGGTGCGCTGCACATGGGTGCCGCCGCAAAGTTCCAGAGAATAGGTATTGCCGGCGCTGCCCTTGCCCGATCCGGCTTGCTCTCCCATGGAGACAACGCGCACCTCATCGCCGTATTTCTCACCGAACAGCGCTTGTGCGCCCATCTCGCGGGCATCATCCGGCGTCATGATCCGGGTCTCGACGGGCAGGTTCTGGCGAATATAGGCGTTCACCTCTGCTTCGACCCGCTCCCGTTCCTCCTGGCTCAACGCCTTGCCGTGACTGAAGTCAAACCGCAGCCGGTCCGGTGCATTCAGCGAGCCACGCTGCACGACATGATCGCCAAGCGCGCGGCGCAACGCCTCGTGCAGCAGATGCGTCGCAGAGTGGTTCGCCCGGATCGCCGTGCGGCGGCCATGATCGACCTCGAGCTGCACCGCTTCACCGGTTTTGAACGTGCCACTGCGAATGGTGACGTGATGCGCGACCACCTTGCCGCCGCCCATGCGCTGGGTATCGGTCACCTCGGCTTGATCATCTTCATTCTCGAGCCGCCGCAGCCAGCCAGTGTCGCCCACCTGCCCCCCGGCCTCGCCATAGAACGGTGTCTGGTTCAGCACGATCCAGCCGCTTTCGCCCGCGTTCAGCGTGTCAATCGCAGCACCGTCCTTCACCAATGCCAGCATCTGGCCCTCGGCTTTTTCCGTGTCATAGCCCAGGAAATCCGTCGCGCCATGGCTCTCGGCCAAATCGAACCAGATCGCGGCATCTGCCGCCTCACCCGACCCGGACCACGCGGCGCGCGCCTTGGCCTTTTGTTCGGCCATCGCCGCATCGAAGCCGTCCTTATCGACGCTTCGACCCTGTTCACGCAGCGCATCTTGTGTGAGATCCAGCGGAAAGCCATAAGTGTCATAGAGCTTGAACGCCGCACTGCCCGGCAGTGGCGCGTCTTCGGACAGCCCGCTCAATTCTTCGTCGAGCAGCTTCAACCCACGATCCAGCGTCTGCTTGAACCGCGTCTCTTCGAGCTGCAAGGTTTCCTCGATCAGGGCCTGTGCGCGTGGCAATTCCGGATAGGCAGCCCCCATTTGACGCACCAATGCCGGCACCAGCCGGTGCATCACCGGATCCTGCGCACCCAGCAAATGCGCATGACGCATCGCCCGGCGCATGATGCGGCGCAGCACATATCCGCGCCCGTCATTGCTCGGCATCACGCCATCGGCGATCAGGAAGGACGTCGATCGCAGGTGATCCGCGATCACCCGGTGATGGGTCTTGCCGGGGCCATCCGGCTCGGTCGAGGACACGTCCGCGCTCGCCTCGATCAGGGCGCGCATCGTGTCGGTGTCATAATTGTCATGGCTGCCCTGAAGCAAGGCGCCGATCCGTTCGAGCCCCATACCGGTGTCAATCGACTGCATGTCGAGCGCCTTCATCGAGCCGTCCTCGAACTGTTCGTTCTGCATGAAAACGATGTTCCAGATCTCGATGAACCGGTCGCCATCCTCTTCGGGGCTGCCCGGTGGGCCACCCCAGATGTGATCGCCATGATCGTAAAAGATCTCGGTGCATGGCCCGCACGGCCCGGTTGGTCCCATCTGCCAGAAATTGTCCGACGACGCGATGCGGATGATACGGCTTTCGGGGACGCCGACCTTTTTCCAGATTTGAAATGCCTCGTCATCGGTATGATAGATCGTGACATAGAGCTTTTCGGCGGGAATTCCGAAGTGCCGGGTGATCAGCTCCCAGGCAAAGGGAATCGCCTCGGATTTGAAGTAATCGCCAAAACTGAAATTTCCGAGCATTTCGAAAAAGGTGTGATGCCGCGCGGTGTAGCCGACATTGTCCAGATCATTGTGCTTGCCGCCCGCGCGCACGCATTTTTGCGACGTTGCCGCGCGCCGATAGTCGCGGTGTTCGACCCCGGTGAACAGGTTCTTGAATTGCACCATCCCCGAGTTCACGAACATCAGCGTTGGATCGTTGCGCGGGACAAGCGGGCTCGACGAAACAACCTCGTGACCCTGTTTTTCAAAATAGCTCAGGAAGGTAGAGCGAATATCGTTCAGCGTTGGCATGTTTGACCTGACCCGAAAGGTAAAAAGGCGGCGTGTGTCGTTCGGGCTGAAATAGCCTCTGCTTTGAAGGCTGTCCACCGTCCAAACCCGGCCGAAACGCAAACAGGGTGGCGCATCCGCCACCCTGCTTTTCCATATCCGCGTCGCCGACGCTTGACCTTGGAGGCTTGGTCGCGTCGCGATCAGCTTTCGACGATATCGTCCTCGGGTTCATTCCCGGAGCCGGTCATGTCGAAATCCAGTCCGTGCGCCGCGCGTATCTTGTCTTCGATCTCGAGCGAGACTTGCTTGTTTTCGCGTAGGAAATTCTTGACGTTTTCGCGGCCCTGTCCGATCCGTTCGTCGCCATAGGAATACCAAGCGCCTGATTTTTCGACGACGCCCGCCTTTACGCCAAGGTCGATCAGCTCGCCCATCTTCGAGATGCCTTCCCCGTACATGATGTCGAATTCCACCTGCTTGAAGGGGGGTGCAACCTTGTTCTTGACCACCTTGACGCGGGTTGCGTTGCCGACCACCTCGTCGCGATCCTTGACCGCACCGATCCGGCGAATGTCGAGACGGACGGAACTGTAGAATTTCAGGGCATTGCCGCCCGTCGTGGTTTCGGGACTGCCGAACATCACGCCGATTTTCATGCGGATCTGGTTGATGAACACCACCATGCAATTCGACCGGCTGATCGACCCGGTCAGTTTCCGCATGGCCTGGCTCATCAGGCGGGCATGGACGCCGACGCTGCTGTCGCCCATGTCGCCCTCGAGCTCGGATTTCGGTGTGAGCGCTGCCACCGAATCGACCACGACCATGCTGACCGCGCCGGACCGCACGAGGGTGTCCGTGATTTCGAGCGCCTGTTCGCCGGTATCGGGTTGCGAGATCAGCAATTCGTCCAGATCGACACCAAGCTTGCGCGCATATTGCGGATCGAGCGCGTGTTCCGCGTCGACAAAGGCGCAGACGCCCCCTTTTTTCTGTTCTTCGGCCACGCAATGCAGTGTCAGCGTCGTCTTGCCCGAACTTTCCGGGCCATAAATCTCGATGATCCGGCCCTTGGGCAAACCGCCGATTCCCAGGGCGATGTCGAGGCCAAGCGATCCGGTCGAGGTCGACTCGATGTCGCGCAAGACGTTGTCGCCCCCCAGTTTCATGATCGAGCCCTTGCCGAACTGGCGTTCGATCTGCGCCAGCGCCGAGTCGAGGGCTTTTTGTTTGTTCGCGTCGCGCTTGCTATCCATATTCAGAAGATCTGCCATTGCCATTGCTTTCGATCCTTATCCCACACCCGGACAGGTGCGGCAATTGCTGCTTTTGTTCACTTCTTGTTCTGCTCCCCTTATGAGATCAAAACGCGAACATTTCAACGTCTATTTTCACACCAACTGTTGCGCCGATTGGTTAAGGAGTGGTTTATGGCACCGAAATCACAGGCGGAGCGGCGATCATGATGGTGTTCTGGAACGAAGGGTTGGTCCTTCTATCGGTGCCAAAGACCGGGACACACGCCTATATGCGCGCCCTCGCACCGCGCGCGTCACTGGTGGTGAGCGATCCGCCGGAGCTCAAACATGCGCCGGTCTATCGCTATAACCGGTTTTTTCGGCCCATGTTCGACAAGATGGGCAAACCCGACCTGGAGCTGGTCGCCGTGATCCGCGAACCGCTGAGCTGGTTGGGAAGTTGGTATCGCTACCGTCAACGGGCCGCGTTGGACGGTCGCCCCACTTCGACAAAGGATGTGACGATCGACACCTTCCTGCGCGCAGCGTGCGAAGAGTCGCCGCCAGCCTATGCGAATGTCGGATCCCAAGCCAAGTTCGTGGAACCGCGGCCCAACGGGACGGCTGTGTCGCATTTCTTTCGTTACGAGGATCAGGCGGGTTTTCGCGCCTTTCTTTGCAAGCGATTGGGGCCTTTGCCGGATATCCCGCAAGTGAACGTCTCTCCCGCACAGTCTTTCCAGATTTCGCCAGACGCCGAAGACTTGGTGCGCCAGCGCCGGGCAGCCGAGTTTTCGCTTTGGAATTCGATTCCCGAAGGCGGCTGATCATTTTTCCGCAGTATTTCCGTCCGCAGACGTGGCGACAAGCTGCTGGTTCACGAGTGCGGTCAGGTCTGTCAGGGAAAACGGCTTGGCGAGAAAGGCTGACGATTCGATCCGCGCTCCCTGGGATTTGAACACGTCCTCGGCATAGCCCGACATGAACACCACCGGCACGTCCGGTCGGGATAGGCGGGCCTCGCGCACCCAGCTTGGTCCGTCGAGGCCGGGCATGACCACGTCGGTGACGAAAACATCCACCGTCAAATCGACATCCTCCAACAGATCAAGCGCGTCCTCGGCATTTGCGGCCTCGATCACCTTGAAGCCACGATGCGACAGCGCGCGGGACGCAAAGGCGCGGACCGGGGCCTCATCCTCGACCAGAAGCACAACTCCGTCACCCTCGCGGACCGGGATGGATTTCGGCGTTTCACGCCGGCTTGGCGGGGCAGTGACCGGCTCTTGGCAAACCGGAAACATCAATGTGAACACGCTTCCTTTGCCCTGCGTGCTATCGACAAAGATGAAGCCGCCCGATTGCTTCACGATACCGTAGACAGTGGAGAGGCCCAGCCCCGTACCTTCACCGGTGCGTTTCGTTGTGAAGAAGGGCTCGAACACCTTTTCCAGCTTGTCATGCGGTATTCCGACCCCCTCATCCTGGACCCGAACGACAACGTAGGGGCCGGCAGGCACCTTGGCGCGGCCATGTTGTATCGGTTTGTCCAGGACGCGTTCATCGGTTTCAATCAGGAT
>JAWLGI010000105.1:0-4494 GCA_041685125.1 Marivita sp.
ACCGCCGCAGTAAAGGCCACAGCACCGGCCGAGGCGAGCGACATCTCATAGGTCGCCTCACCGTTATGCGACCCGGCATATTCCAACCCGGTCACCTGGAATGGTGCCTGAATCACCCCGAAATCCGGAATGATCACCTGGAATGCGGGCGTCTGGCTGTCGAAAAAGATTTGCCGCGCCCGTTCATCCGTGCTGGCATCCTTGAACACACCCGCGCCCGAGATCGCGACGCTGCGCATTCCGGCGCCTGCCAGCAATTCGCGCCAGCCACCTTCGCTCTCGAGCGAGGTCACATCCACTGTCTCGGCGTTGAAACTGACCCGCGTGGCGCGCAACCCCGCGAGCGTCTCGAACATGCCGCTGCCATCCATATCGACCTTGATCAAAAGGTCCTTGCCGTTCTGAGCACCCATCGCCCACACTCCTTGTCTGGAAATTCTCTGGAAATCCGCGACGCCCTCAGGCGTCATCCTCGACCCGCGCGCGGAAGATCAGGTCAACCCTACGCCGCCCCGCCCTTTCACGCTGGGCCACCGCGCGTTTGAAATTCAGCGCCACCAACCGGCCCCGGTCCAATGCCAAATCCGCGTCGATCAGCGCGTCACACACCGCCGCCGACACCTCCTTGGCCGACTGGAAACCGGCATCATCCGAGATCACCGAAACCGCGAATTCGTGCCACGCCCCATGCCCGGTCTTGTCGCTGGCATCCTTCACCCTCTCAGGACCCAGCGCGACGTAAAGGTCCGGCAACCGCCCCTTCGGCACCGCGTCATAGACCCGGTCTCCGACCAGAACGGACAGCCCCGGATCGCTCTGCAATTGCTGGTACACAGCACCTTGCAACGCTGCCGCCACCGCATAGCTCATGTCGCCACCTCCTCGTCGCAAATGCAGATCAGGAACCGCGCAGCGGGATCGGCCTCCGTCACCGAATTGATACGGAACACCCGTGCGCCGTCCCGAAACCGCTGCTCCGGCAAAGGCCGCGCCGAATGGCCCTGCGGCTGGGCTCGGACCGTAATGCGGTATCCGGTCACCGAGACTTGCCCGGTCTCGCCCCTGGTCTCGCGCCCCGTGCGTGGCTTCACCTCGCCCCAGAGCACCCCCAGCGTGGCCCAGCTTTCATGCATCCCGCCCGCGCCATCCGGCACCGCCTCCAGCCGCTCCAGCATCAGCTTCGATGTCAGGCGCGGCCCGCTCATGTCCCGAACCCCAAGCGGACAGGACGATAGCGCGCGATCAGGCTGGTCACACCGAACGGCATGCACCCTTGCCCCAGCGCCGTCTCGTCCCGGTACTCATAATAATGCGCCGCCAGCAGAATCACCGCCTGCGCCATGTCCGCGGGCAGATCGCCAAACACCCCGGCCATCCCGGCCTCGAAGCGCAGCTCGGCGCTTCCGTGCTCGGGGATCGACGGCAGACAGGCTCCGACCGGCGCAAGCTTGGGTGCCTCACCATCGGCGACCAGCACATAGCGATTTGCGGAAACCACCGATCCCGCGCCGAACGCATCGACAAGCGTGATCTGCGTGACCGTCTGCACGGGCGCAATCGGCAAGACCTGCCCAGTCACATCGCGCCAGCGATGCAGGCTGCACAGGAAATCCCGCACCAGGAGCGCCTTGCCCGTCCGCGCCTCCACCGCCGCGATCGCCGCGCGCAGGAACCCGCCCAGCAACCCGTCCTGAAGCCCGTCCTCGACAAAGCCGCTGCCCAACCGAAGATGGTCTCGCAGCCGCGCCACCGGCAAAGCCGCGTCAGGTATCTGGCTTTCTTCAATCAAATACATCTCGTGTTCTCCGCAAACCTGTCCCTTGATCGGGGGCCGGGGTGTTGTCGGACGCGCGCCGCCGTCGTTGCTCGGACGGAGGGGAGCGGCTAGACAACGCCGGCACTCCGGCGCGCGCCCCATGAGGAAGACGGCACGCACCGCCTTCCCCATGCCCGCCATCACCACTTAGGCAGTGGCAAAGCGCAGCAGCTTGATCGCTGCAAAGTCACTGACGTCGCCACCGACCCGCTTGGTCGCGTAAAACAGCACATGCGGCTTGGCGCTGAACGGATCGCGCAGCACACGCAGGTCCGGGCGTTCGGCAATGGTGTAGCCCGCGCGGAAATCACCAAAGGCAATCGCATCGGCACCCGTCGCGATATCCGGCATGTCCTCGGCGATCAGGACCGGATAGCCCAGCAAACGCGCCGGCTCGCCACTGGCAAACCCGTCGGACCAAAGATGACGCCCATCCGCATCCTTCAGTTTCCGCAAGGTGCCGGCCGTTTTGGAGTTCAGAACGAAGACAGCGTTCGCCCGGTATTCCGCGCCCAACGCGTAGACCAGCTCGATCAATGCGTCGCCACTGCCGATATCGCCATCCACACCGGTCGGGACATAGCCAAGATTTCCCCAGGTCCAGACATCATTGTCCACGCCAGGGTGGGTCAGAAAGCCCTGCGGCTTGTCATTGCCATCACCGGTGACAAACGCCCCCGCCTCGGCGCGTGAAAACGTGTCGGCGATCTTGCCCGCCAGCCAGGTTTCGATATCGAAAGCGGTGTCATCCAGCAGACGCTGGCTGGCTTTCGGCATCGCGCTCAGCTCGTGCAACTTGATCGAAATGCGGTCGATCGTCGGCGATCCGGTCTCGGAGCGCGCGCTGACCTCATCTGCCCAGCCCGCCCCGGCATCACCCTGGTCGATCAGCACGTCATAGCTCGACGCTTCGACATGGACGACCGAGGCCACCGCGCGCAAGGACGCGCTGCTCGACAGCACGCCCTGAATGGTCTCGGACGTCACCGGGTCAATCAGGAATCCGCCGTCGCCGTTCACGACCGTGGACATGGATTTCACATCCAGCTCCAATCCACGCAGCGCATCGTCATCACCGGTGCGCAGATAGGCATCAAAGGCCCGGTAGTGCACGTCTTCGGTCTTCACACCTCCTGCCAGCGCTGGGCGGCCCTCAAAGGCGGTTTTCTGGTCGAACTTGGTCATTCGCTTTTCCTGTTCCTGTAGCTTTTTGTCGAAGTCGTCGCGCTGGCGGCGCATGTCGCCCACCAGCCCCGCCAAGGCGGCACCCACTTGGGTGAACGGAGACACATCTTCCCCGCTCCGCGACGTTGTCCCGGTCTCACTCATCCCGTTTTCCCGTTGTCAAAAGGCGGCTGTCAGCCGTCCACCAATGTCTGGCGTGCCTCGTCGATCAGACGCGCCATCTCCCGCAGATCCGCCAGTTCAGGGGCTTCCCCCTTGGCCGCAACCCGCGCACTGGGCAGCATCGGGAAGGTCACGAGCGACACCTCCCACAGCTCCAGTTCCGTCAGGACCCTGCGGCCCTGCTTGTCCTTCGTGGCAGCCTTCGTGCGATAGCCGATCGACAGCCCGTCGATCACACCCGCCGCGACCAGTGCCGCCGCCTCGCGCCCCCGCGCGACGCTGTCCAGCAGACGGCCTTTCACGAAAAGCCCCGTGCCGTCCTCGCGCACCTCGTCCCAGATGCCGATGGGTTGCGCCGGATCATGCTGCCACAGCATCTTCACCGCGCCTCCACTCGCCACCAACCGGTCGAGCGACGCCGCATAGGCGCCCGAGGCCACCACGTCATTGCCCTGATCACACTGCCCGAACCGTGACGCGTAGCCTTCGATCACGCAGCCATCCGTCACGGTCACCGCTGCATCGAACCGGCAAAACTTCCGTTCCAGTTCCATAAACTTACCCCTTTTGCCGACGCTCATGGCGCGGCCTGCAAAACCCCGATGAAAACATCCGCAGCCACCGCCGCGGCGACGCCATAGACCGCCAGCCAGACCCGCCGTTCCAGCCGCTCGAGCGATCCCTCGATCCGGTCCAGCCGGTCTGAAATGCCCTCGAACCGCACCAGCGTCAGCCGCTCATGCGCCTCCAGGCGCAGCGCCGGTGCACAGTCGAACGGCTCGTACCCCGTGCGCGCTTCAGCCATGGGCCGTCTCCTCGGCCAGAACCGGCAGGCCCAACAGGCTCCGCTTCTCACCCGGCGTCAGGAAATCCGCCGCCGCGACCCGCGCCCATTGCGCATCACGCTCCGTTGCCAGCGCAGGGACCTGGTCGAGATCGGGCTTCAGCACCACGTCCTGCCCGATATGCTGCGACAGCCAGACCGACACGGCTGCCGAAACACGAGCCACAAGCGGCAAGACCGTCAGGCGGTAAAAGGCCCGATGCGCCTCTTGGTAATTCGCATAGGTCGCCTCTCCGGGAATCCCCAGCAGCATGGGAGGCACCCCGAAGGCCACCGCGATCTCGCGCGCCGCCGCCTCCTTTGTTTTCTGGAATTCCATGTCCGAGGGCGAAAACCCCATCGGTTTCCAGTCCAGCCCCCCTTCCAGCAACATCGGCCGCCCGGCATTGCGCGCGCCCATGTGATGGCTCTCGATCTCGTCAACCAACCGGTCATATTGATCGGTCGCCATACCCGACACGCCATCGGTGCCGTGATAGACAATCGC
>JAWLGI010000106.1:0-4454 GCA_041685125.1 Marivita sp.
GCGCCACATCCGGCCGTGGTTGTAGACGTCGATGGGATCGCCGCTCAGGATTGCTCGGGTGAACTTGTGCGGCGCCATGTCGGGCCGTCCCCAGGGGCCATAGACGGTAAAGAACCGGAACATCGTGATCGGTAGCCCGTGGATATGCGCCCAGGCATGAGCCATGGCCTCACTGGCCTTCTTGGTGGCCGCATAGAACGACATCTGAGTATCGGCCTTGTGCGCCTCGGAATAGGGCATCTCGGTGTTGGCACCATAGACCGAACTGGTCGAGGCCATCAGCAAATGCGCCGGACGCGTGGTCAGGGCGGCCTCCATCAGGTTGAAGGTGCCGACGATATTGGCCTCGATATAGGCGCGCGGATTGTCGATCGAATAACGCACGCCTGCCTGTGCGGCCAGATGCACGATCACATCGGGGCGCGCACGGGCCACGGCGTCTGAGAGCGTCTGCGCATCCTCCAGCATTGCCTCGGTTGCCGTGAAGCGCTCATGCTGACGTAACATCTCGTGGCGTCGTTGCTTGAGCGTGACGTCGTAATAATCGGTCATCCCGTCATAGCCCGCCACCTCGCAGCCCTCCTGCAACAACAGCTCTGCCAGGTGAAAGCCGATGAACCCGGCCGTCCCGGTGATGAAGATACGCATCAGCGGCCCACGCCGACATAGGCCGCGAAGCCGGCATTCGTGACGTCGGCGGCGACATAGACATTGCGCAGGTCAGCCATGCGGGGGGTGGCCATGGTTGTCGCCAACGCCTTGAGATCGAGCGCGCGAAACTCGTTCCATTCGGTCAGGATCACCAGCAGATCGGCCCCCTGCGCGGCCGTGTAGGGGTCGTCGTGCCAGCTCACCCCGGGCAAGAGCGCCTCGCCCTCGCGCCGGCCTTGCGGATCGACCACGCGCACACGGGCTCCGCCGCCCACCAGCGCGGGGATGATGGTCAGGCTGGGGGCCTCGCGCATGTCGTCGGTATTGGGCTTGAAGGTCACGCCCAGTACCGTCACCGTCTTGCCGTTGAAGCTGTCGTCGCACAAATCGCGCAGCTTCTCGACCATTCGCAGCTTGACCGCGTCGTTGACGCGGATCACCGCCTCGATGATGCTTTGCGGCACGGCATGTTCCTGTCCGATGCGCGCCAATGCGGACGTGTCCTTGGGAAAGCACGAGCCGCCATAGCCGGGCCCGGCATGCAGGAACTTGTTGCCGATCCGGCCATCCAGGCCGATACCGCGCGCCACCTCCTTGACGTCCGCCCCGGCGCGTTCACACAGCGCCGCGATCTCGTTGATGAAGCTGATCTTGGTGGCCAGGAAGGCGTTTGCGGCGTATTTGATCAGCTCGGCCGATTCCAGATCGGTGGTCAGGATCGGGAAGTCGCGTAAATAGAGCGGGCGGTAGATATCGGCCATGACCTCTGCGGCGCGATCGGACTGCACGCCGACGATCACGCGATCGGGCTTCATGAAGTCGTCGATGGCAGCGCCTTCGCGCAGAAACTCGGGATTCGAGACCACGTCGAAATCGAGATCCGGATTGGCGGCCGCCACCACCTGCCCCACGCGGCGATTGGTGCCCACGGGCACGGTGGATTTGGTGACGATGACCACATAGCCCGTGGCGGCGCGTGCGACGTCCTCGGCGGCGGCCATCACGTAAGTGAGATCGGCATGACCGTCGCCGCGCCGGGTGGGCGTGCCCACGGCAATGAACACCGCCTGCGCGCCATCGAGCGCGGTGGCCAGATCCGTGGTGAAGCGCAATCGTCCCGCGCCAACATTGCGCGCCATGAGCGTCTCCAGCCCCGGCTCGAAGATAGGCACCTCGCCGCGCTCCAGCATGGCGATCTTGTCGGGATTGGTGTCGAGACAAACCACGTCATGCCCGAAATCCGAAAAACACACCCCCGATACAAGCCCCACATAGCCGGTCCCGATCATCGCGATCTTCATTGAAAATATCCTTGTTGCTGTCTTAGAAATTCATGCGATCGACTTTTCGTCGCATATCCCGCTCCGGCAGGCTCAGGCAACCTGTTCTCGGAACATCACGGAAGGCCTTTGCACGTCTGCCGGGGTTTTCGGGCGACACGATCTTTCGCTTCGATCCTTTCGGGAGTAAAGTTGAATTTTTGGAAAGCGTCATTGCCATGCGCCTAACTCTCACGCGTCGCACGCTGCTGCGTTTTCTCGCCGGGACAGGTCTCGTCCCCGGGGTCGCGCTGGCACAGGGCACAGGCCAACCGAAGATCGGCCAATCAGAGGCGGGGCCGATAGTGGCGCAGGACGGCAAGGTGTTGGTGCGGCGCGCGGCGCTGTTGCGAAACGGCTCCGGCGGGCGGCTTCTGGCGCGGGTGCGCATCCCCGGGACAGACGCTCCGGTTCTGGGGCCCAAGGCGTCAGGCGCGGGGCAGCGCCTGTTGCGGCGGCTGATCCATGAGGGGCGCGCGGCGGGCAATCATGGAGATCTCTACGAGAACCGCGACCGGGGGCATTCGCGCCTTTCGCCCGAGGCGCATCCGCAGCTGACCCATGTGGCCTATGATGCCGAGACACGCGAGGCACGGCTTGATTACGGGCTGGCCGGGCCGGTGATCTTCGACGCGCCGCTGATCGGGAATTCCTCGACCGCAGTGAAGCACGGCCTGTTCTGGCGGTCATTGCCGCGTATGGCACTGACACAGCAGAACCACCATCAGACGCTTTACCAGAACTATCTGGCAGGGCAGATCCATGTCTATCCTGAAAACCGCGACCACGATCCCAAACATGGCGATCTCATCCCGGCCAACACCCCATTCTTCGTCGTCTCGCAAGGCTCATCCGGCTCGGACCGACCACATCTTGAAGCGCTCGCCATGATTCTTGCCGCCTTGCGTCCCGAAACCAAGACGTTCCTGCACGAAAATCAGCTTTTGGCCCCGACGGTACAGATGATTCTGCGTCGCAGCCTTGCCCCGGCGCACGGTCGGGATGGGTATCTGTCGGGGCAAGCGCATCCTTCGGTCATCCCGCGAGATCAGATCAACCTGATGCATATGGTGAAGCTGGCCAATGCGCTCACGCCCGACACGGTACCGCCCATGGTGCGGCTGTCGATCCTGGCGGAGACGCGTGCCACCGAAGGTATCGACTATTTCGGCGAGGGCTTGAGCGAGCGGCTTTTCGATACACCTGCTGCCATTGCCCGGCTCTGGCGAAGTCACACATATCGCCGCAGCATGGTAGTCTCGGTCGAAGCGACGCGTGATCCGCATGGGCGGACACCTAATTTCCTCTGGCGCGTTTTACGCGGCGATCCAGCACGCACCCGGGTCGAGCCGCTGGACGACCGTGGTCTCCGTGCCCGCATTACGCTCGATTGGCAATTGCCGCGCCCGGTGCCGGGACGACCCGAACTTCGCTCCAACCGGGTAGATATCGGCGTATTCGCTCGAACCGGGGATCATGACAGCATGCCGGGCTTGATCTCGATCCTGTTGCCGCAGCACGAGACGCGGCGTTACGCACTCGGACCCGATGGTCAAATGCGGATCGAGAGCCGTGATCTTCGCGTGCCACAAGGCGGCTACGCCGATCCGGTGCTTTTCCCGCAGGCCGATTGGCGCGACGTCTATCGCTATGATTCGTCGGGCGTCTCTCTGGGCTGGGAACGACAAGGGTCTAAAGGGACCATGCGGTTCGATGCGGCGGGGAATAAGGTTACCGAGGACGGCCCGTTGCTGATACGCCATGTGGTGGAACGTCCTCCGAACGCGGCTCCGCAGATTGTTATGCGAGGCATGCCCACATAGATGCGGAGTTGGGAGTGGGTTGCGATTGTTCGGAGTCAGGATGCCGACCGGCCTGATCTGTAATCTCCTATATATAGAGCAGATATGGTGGGGGTGAGGTGAGCAAACCGCATCCTGTGCCGCTTCGTTGGCCTGTCGTCGCTTTTGTGCAGCAAGGGCATTTGCATTGCGCAGCCGGGGCGCGGTTCCGGATTTCGGCGAAGTTCGTCAACGACATGGTGTTTCTGACGCGCGAGACGGGCGGGTTGGAACTGCGCGCCTAGTGCAATGGCAGTGGCCATGCCAAGCTGGCCGCCGTGCTCACCTGGATCGCAGCCCGTATCTTTGGCGTCGTTGGCGTCGCTTGCTTGTGAAGAGAGATCAGCATGCGTGCCATCTGTCCCGAATCTCGCGCGGGATCGATCTTGTCATGAAAAACGCAGTCCGACGAGGGTTATGTGATCGTCCGGAGTGAAATGACTATTCTTGGCCAGAGAGGCGCAAGAAGGCCGTTGGCCCAAAAGAAAAGCCCCGCAAACTGGCGAGGCTTTCCAGACTTGTAATGCAGTGACGAGTGTCAGGCTGCTTTTTTACGACGGCGGAGGGCCGCCAAACCACCCAGTCCACCCAGCAAGAGCAACCCTGCCGCAGGCAGCGGGATCGGAGCGACTGTGAACTCCGC
>JAWLGI010000047.1:0-18240 GCA_041685125.1 Marivita sp.
ATTTGCGATGGCCTTGAAACATGACTGCCCAGATTGACAGCGGTGTGACGCGTCGCGAAGGCATGTTGCCTTGGCAAGCTGGCGGCGCAATCTCTTGTGGCTCGTGATTCATCAACGCCGTTGGACGCGCGAAGTTTCAGCTTCTGCTGAATAGCCATACCTGGCGGCCTGCCGGGGCCTGGGCTGCAGACCGTCAGGAAGAACGCCCGCCCAAGAATTACGCAAGCCGCCGCGAACGTGCCCGATGCGGGCACAGCCGCGATGCGCCACACCCCGGAGAAGAGCTGCCACACGCACCCGGTGTGCTGCCAAAAGGCGCGTGACTACGAAGACAGTCGGACAGGACAAGGCGCCCGCCTTGGCGCCTTATCTCTGACCTTCGGGGATCAACCGATCATCCGGCGGCAAGCTGGTTGTGCTTTCGCCCGATAAAGGTTTTGGCGGTTTCCACAGCCACCGCCGCATCCCGGCAATAGGCGTCGGCCCCGATGGCCTTGCCGAATTCCTCGTTCAGCGGCGCACCACCGACCATCACGATATAATCGTCGCGGATGCCCTTTTCGATCATCGAGTCGATCACGACTTTCATGTAGGGCATCGTGGTTGTCAAAAGCGCCGACATACCGAGGATGTCAGGCTCCTCCGCCTCGATCGCTTCCAGGTAGCTTTCAACAGGGTTGTTTATGCCCAGGTCAACCACCTCGAAGCCCGCGCCTTCCATCATCATCGACACGAGGTTCTTGCCGATGTCATGGATGTCGCCCTTGACGGTGCCGATCACCATCTTGCCTTGCTTGGGCGCGCCGGTCTCGGCCAGGAGCGGCTTGAGAATGGCCATGCCGCCCTTCATCGCGTTGGCCGCGAGAAGCACTTCGGGCACGAACAGGATACCGTCCCGGAAATCATGACCGACAATGGTCATGCCACCCACCAGCGCCTTGGTCAAAATGTCGTAGGGCTGCCATCCGCGCTCCAGCAGGATGTTCACCGATTCCTCGATTTCTTCCTTCAGCCCATCGTAGAGGTCATCGAACATCTGTTCGACAAGCTCCTCGTCACTGAGGTCTGCAAGGATGATGTCGTCTTCTTCGTCAGCCATTTTGTGTCACTCCAGACGCTGGCATTTCCACCAGTGATTTCTGTCGACTATTCATGTTTTTACGACGGCTCAACTTGGTGAAATCCGACATACGCAAGAACGCAACCGACGCGCACCCCCTGTGCGCGTGACAAAAGCCATTCGGGATTATAAATGTTCTATTTTTGTTCTCAAGCTGGGAAGTGATTCAGCCCGACAGGTTCATCCCGCCAGACCGACGGCGCGGGTCAAAATGGTCATCCCGGTCTTTGCGCCGCCGACATGTGGCGTGGACGTCAAGTGACCCCGAGATCGGTCACGCGCGTCGCCGGCCCCGGCGTTCGCGCTTTGGCGCCGCGCTCTGGTCACCTGTGCCGTCGCTGGCCGAACTGAACGGGCCGATCTCGGCTTCGATCCGCTCCAGACCCGGAGCTGTCCCGCGTGGTGTCTCTTCGAGCGCCGCCCGCATGGCGCGCAGGTGTTCAGGCATTGTCCCGCAACAGCCGCCGATGATCGTGGCCCCGGCATCGCGTGCGAACACGGCGTAACGCGCCATCAGCTCCGGCGTGCCGTCATAATGGATATGGCCATCGACATATTTGGGAATCCCGGCATTGCCCTTGGCGATCAGCGGGCGCTTGGGACTGGCGGCAGCAAACCCCAGCACCGTGCGGAGCAGATCCGATGCGCCGGTGCCGCAATTCGCGCCAAACGCGAGCGGCGGGTTCGGCAGCGTCTCGATCATCTGGGCCATGCCTTCCGAGGTCATGCCCATCATCGTGCGTCCCGCAGTGTCAAAGCTCATGGTGCCGCACCACGGCATCTCCGCCAGGGCAAACGCTTCGGCGGCTGCGCGGAATTCCTCTGGCGCGCTGATCGTCTCGACCCAGATCACGTCGGCCCCGCCTGCCTTGAGGCCCTCGGCCTGTTCATGAAACATCTCCACCGCGCGGGCATGGGACAGGGGGCCCACCGGTTCCATGATCTCTCCCGTCGGTCCGACGGAGCCTGCCACGATCACCGGGTGCCCCACCGCATCGGCGACCTCGCGGGCGATTTCCGCCCCGATCCGGGACAGTGCATGCGCCCGGTCTTGCGCATCGTGCAGCGCAAGGCGCGAGGCGTTCGCCCCGAAGGTGTTGGTCAGGAACAGGTCGCTGCCCGCGTCTGTCGCGCCGCGATACAGCGCGCGGATGTTGTCGGGTTTGCTCTCGTTCCAGAATTCGGGGGGATCGCCGCTTTCCAGACCCATGTTGAACAGGTTCGTTCCGGTCGCCCCATCGGCCAGAAGCCAGTCGCGCGTGGCAAGAAGATCGCTCAATGGGTTGGTCATGCCGGGCCTGTAGATTTTATGGGTGCCCTTTAGGTGCCAGATCTTCTGTCTTGAAGCAAATTCATAATATTCGACATAGCTATGAATAGTGCGCTGCCCAGTCCTGCAAAAGGACTGGGCAAAACGCGTCGTCGCGTTTTCATTCCGACGTCAATTCGGTCTCCACTTGGCTCGACGCTTCTATCGTCTTGTGGACCGGGCATTTGTCGGCGATCTGAAGCAGCTTTTCCCTTTGGTCGCCGTCGAGATCGCCCTCAAGCGTGATCCGTCGGCGGAACAGGTCGGCCTTGGCGGCGCCGGAGGACTGCGCGTCCTGTGCATGGACCTTGTCATGGCTGACATCGACCGAGACATGTGTCAGCGGCCAGCCCTTTCTTCGCGCATACATGCGCAATGTCATCGAGGTACAGGCCCCCAAACCGGCTGCCAGCAATCCATATGGCGACAGACCGCGATTCGTGCCGCCATGGGAGAGCGGCTCATCCGCGAGCAGATGATGCGGGCCGGATTGTATATCCTGCAGAAACCCATCCGGGTCGGACTCGGACACGCGCACGACACCCTCGGGTGCGCCCGCCGGCGGGGCAGGCGGGGTCAGGCCAAGATACCGACCCGCCCATGCCGCGATCACTTCGGCGGCGTATTCGGCATCCGCGCCGTTCGAGATCAGGTGATCGGCGTCGTCCAGCGTGACAAAGCTTTTCGGGTGGCGTGCAGCGGCAAAGATGTTGGTCGCGTTCTGGATCCCGACCACGCTGTCGCGGGGTCCGTGCATCACCAACAAGGCCGCCTTGAGCCGTTCGATCACGGGTCCCAGTTCCTGCGCGGCCACGTCCTCGACAAAGGCCTTGCTGATGGTGAAGGGACGGCCCCCCAGATCGACCTGTGCCTGCCCGGTGCTGTCGATATGGTCCAGCGCGTCGGCGAAATTATGCGTCACATGCCCCGGATCGAACGGCGCGCCAAGCGTCACGATCGCCTTCGTGCTGTCGATCCCTGGCGCTGCGCGCAACACCGCCGCGCCGCCCAGTGAATGGCCGATCAAGAGTGACGGGGCCATGCCGCGCGCCGCGAGATAGGCCGCGGCCGCATGCAGATCCGTGATATTGGAGCTGAAGGTCGTGTTGGCAAATTCGCCCTTGGAGTGGCCGAGCCCGGTGAAATCGAACCGCAGCACCGCGATCCCCATGGAGGCCAGTCTTGCGGCGATCCGCCGGGCCGCCGGAATGTCCTTGGAACAGGTGAAGCAATGCGCAAAAAGGGCGGTGGCCAGATGAGGTCCATCGGGCAGGTCCAGCCGTGCGGCCAATGTTGCGCCGGAATGGCCCGGAAAAGTGATGCGTTCTGTGGTCATGTCTTTGGTCCTCGGGGCGGGGAAACAATGTATCTTGTTGCGTGTCGTTTGAACGTGCGGGTCAGTGGGCCCGTTCGCAAGCGGTGAGTCCAGAGCGTCACAGGATGATGAGAGCGATGTCTTTTATGGTGCACCTTGTTGCTCTCGGGCTGGCCGCGGCGTTTTTTGCCAGCTTCTTCGGGGGGCTGCATCCCGCTGGTGACAGCCTTGCGGTGTTTCGCCTGCCCATCGCAGCCGTCTTTGCGCTCTGGGTGATCTGGTTGCCCTGGCCGGCCTGGCTGCGCTGGCTTGTGGCGGTCCTTTGCATCGGGGCGATGGCGCAGATCGTGGCGTTGAAATACCTGTCGCATCCAGCGGGGCCGATCACCATCTACCAGAAAAACCTGCTGTTTCAGAACGACCAGGTCGCGGCCCTGGCGCGGGATATCCGGGCGGCAGATCCGGACATTGTCACACTTCAGGAATTGACATCGCGCAATGCGCCCTTGGTCCGGGATTTGCGGCAGGAGTATCCGTATCAGGCCAGCTGTGCGCTTGTGGAATGGGCGCGCGTGGCGATCCTGTCGCGCTGGCCGGTTGAGGGAGAGATTTGTCTGGAGAAACAGGGGCTCGTCGGTATTCAGATCGAATCGCCATCGGGCACGTTCTGGGCGTTCAGCCTGCACGCGTTCTGGCCGTGGCCGCATGGCCAGGAAGGCCAATTCGATGACCTGTTGCCGGTGCTGGCCGATCTCGGGACAGCGGTGGTGATCGCAGGGGATTTCAACATGGTGCCATGGTCGCGAACGCTGCGCAAAATGGCTGCAAGCACCGGCACGACGCGGGCCGGGCCGCTTTTCCCGACCTTTTTCAAGTGGGGCGTGCCGCTGCCCATCGACCACGTCTATGCACCCGGCGGCGGCCAGGCGACGCGGCGGCCTTTGGCCGGCTCGGATCACAGCGGTGTTCTGGCCAGGGTATTCGTGTTCGATCCCGCC
Organism: Marivita sp.; assembly: GCA_041685125.1. Taxonomy (GTDB): domain Bacteria; phylum Pseudomonadota; class Alphaproteobacteria; order Rhodobacterales; family Rhodobacteraceae; genus Marivita. Next base: position 4,743 of record JAWLGI010000047.1, read on the forward strand.
TGAATGTTTTGTTCAGGCGCCCACTGTTCGGCATGGACAGGCTGGGCTAAAGCGGGCGCATGATCGTGCAAAATTCCTTGCCCTATGATGTCTTGTCGGCCCGCCCGTTGCCGGGGGTTGCGCCGCTGGGCGAGGCGCCGTGGTTCTTGTGCGATGAGGTCTATTCCGACCAGATGGCCTTGCGCCAGCAGCTGATCGACCTGGACCGCGATGCCGTGATCGCCACCGATGCGCCAACGCAGGGGGCGGTCGACAAGATGATGGCGGCGGTGCTGGGCAACCTGCCGCAAGGGGCCACCCTTTCGGGCGACATTGTGCGGTGTCCGGACGGGCGGACCGTGCAGATCGACCGAACCGATCCGTTCGGGACTTTGGGCCGAATCGTGCAGGACGACATTTGCCTGCTGGAGAAACGCGGCGACCAGCATGTGTTGACCGGGGCCGTGCTGTGCTTCCCGGCAAGCTGGCGCCTGGTCGAAAAGATCGGGCATCCGCTGACCGACATACATGGGCCGGTCAAAAGCTACACGGCCGATATCGCCCGGCGCGTGCAGCGCTTGTTCGACGGGGTGCGCCCGGGACAGCCGCTGTGGCGGTTCAACGCGTTATGGTACGACGACCCGAGCCTGTTTCAACCACGCTCCACGCGCGATCCGAGGCCGCTTGCCGCGCCGGATCAGGCGGCGTTCCTTCGCAGCGAACGGCAGGTGATCCGGCGCCTTGCGGACAGCGACGCTGTCCTGTTCACGATCCACACCTTCATGGTGCGGCGCGAGGTTTTGACACGAGGGCCGGTCGCGGGTGGTCAGCGGTCCACGCGTTCCGCCGAGTAGACGATGGCGCGCAGGTAGTTGCCGCTGTCGTTCCAGACCGACAAGACGTCGAAATTGTGGGTGCCTTCGCCAAAGGGCTGCCCTGCCTGCCAGCCGTTGTGGCGCAGCATGTTGGCCGCCGTGGCCAGAGCATCGACCGCGTTGTAGGGATCGGCCCGGCCGTCGCCATTGCCATCAACACTGTATTCCACCCAGTTGCCCGCAAGGAACTGCATGTGGCCCAATTCGCCGGACGGCCCGCCCTGGGTGCCGGGTGACAGGATGCCCGCATCCACCATGTCCAGCGCGGCAATCGCATGCGGCTCGAACCGGGGATGCCGGCGGCAGTAGGACGACAGCGTCACAGCGCCGTCCACGATGGATGTGGCGCCAAGATAGCCGCCCCAGCTTGTCTCGAGGCCCCAGATCGTGGCCAGGATCGACGCGGGCACGCCGGAATTTCGTTCGATCGACGAAAAGGTGTTGGGGTTGCGCGCGATCTTGTTGCGGGTCTGCTGAATAAAGCTGTCGGCCGTGCTGCCGGACCGTTTGGCCAGGAATTGCGCCGGATCGCCCTGCAAGGTGCCGGTCTGGTTGCCGGGGTTGGATTCAAACCGCCAGGTGATCCCGGACAGGCGTGCGTTCTCAAGCGCCGACAGACCGCGATCGCCAATCCCCGCAGCTGACGCCTGCTGTGCAAGTCCCTGCTTGTACTGGTCGAATGCGCCCTTTTCGGTGATGCATTGCGCCGCATGGACGGGCAAAGACGCAATAAAGGTGATGCATGCAGCGGCAAAGATGCGACGCATTGCGGGTCCTCCAAACAACCATTTCAACCGTAAACCTACCAAACGTGCTGCAATCGGCAAGCGCAAACGCGCCGCCGGGTGACCCCGACAGCGCGTGACGCCGCGGCTTGCAGGTGCGTCTCAAAGAAAATCGCTCAGACCCGGTGCAAGGCCCGATTGTGCCAACCCAGCATATAGTCCTGCCACAGCAAGCGACATGGCCGCCGCCGACAGGTTTTCTCCGCGCAGCGCATTGTGCATGATCAGCGGGAATGCCAGCGGCAACGCAATGATCGCGGTGGCGAAGGATAGCGACCAGGTTGCAAGCCGCAACGGCGCCGAGGTGACGCGGCGGTCGTCCATTTCCTGTTGCTCGAGGTCGCTTGGCGCGGCTGCGTTCATATGCGCCCGCATTGCGGACAACATCCAGGCGTCCATCTCTGCGCGTTTGCGGCGTAGTCCTGCCCGGACGGCGGTGGACGCTTGCACCTTGCGTGGAATGATCCGCGCAGGTGCGCCGCCCGTTTGCGCAATGCGCTCTCCTGCCTGCAGGAAATCGGCGACTGCGATGGGCGTCTTGCAGCTGTTGCAGAAGACCGTGTGGACATTGAATTCAGCGCACAGATCGGCGCCGATATTGGCCAATCGCACCGCGCAGCGATGCGTGTCCGGCCCCTTGCAGGCGACAACAATCACGCTTGCCGCGCCAACCTCGTCAACCGCAACAGTCAGCGTGTCGATCTCGTTGAGGGTCCAGTCGGCGTAGTCGCGCGTTGCCGGCAGTTTCTTGAAAGGGATGCCAAGCTTGCCAAGGGCCTGCGCGATTGTCGGGTCAAGGGACTGGCAAATGCTGTCACGGGTCGTGTCAATCACCAAACTGATTACTGTCACATCCGAATGGGCCATTTTGAGACCTCCTCAGGTGCATCAAGTGAGTATATCGATACGCCTACTTAATAATTCGAATGTGACTGAAATACGGAGCCGGTCTGTCGCAATGCAGACATCTGTGTGACTCCAGACGTTTTTTTCTTGGAAACACCCGCCTGTCGCGCGCCCGTGTCGGCTGTGGTCGGCCCCGGCAGGCATGTTTTGAGGCGGCTTTGGCCCGCGCGAGTGGGTCTCCGTGGTGCCAGTCAAGACGCGTCCAGAACAAGCAAGACCGGGCGCCCGTGGGACGCCCGGTCTGTTGTGCGTTCGTCGTTGGATCAGCAGCTGTAATACAAGCCGAATTCCACAGGGTGCGGCGTGTGTTCGTAAAGCTCGATCTCTTCCATCTTCAGCTCGATATACCCTTCGATCTGTTCCTTCGTGAACACATCACCGGCCAGAAGGAAGTCCATGTCGGCGTTCAGCTCATCGATGGCCTCGCGCAGGCTGCCGCAGACGGTCGGGATGCCTTCCAGTTCCTCGGCCGGCAGATCATAAAGGTTCTTGTCCATCGCCTCGCCGGGATCGACCTTGTTTGTGATCCCGTCAAGACCGGCCATCAGCAGGGCGGCAAAGCACAGATAGGGGTTGGCGCTGGGGTCCGGGAACCGGGCCTCGACGCGTTTGGCCTTGGGGCTTTCGGTCCACGGGATCCGCACACAGCCCGAACGGTTCCGCGCGGAATAGGCGCGCAGAACGGGGGCCTCGAAGCCCGGGATCAGGCGCTTGTAGCTGTTGGTCGACGGGTTGGTGAAGGCGTTGAGGGCCTTGGCGTGCTTCAGGATGCCGCCGATGAAATACAGCGCTTCCTGGCTCAGGTCAGCGTATTTGTCGCCGGCGAAAAGCGGCTTGCCGTCTTTCCAGATCGACATGTTGCAATGCATGCCGGTGCCGTTGTCGCCGTAGATCGGCTTGGGCATGAACGTCGCCGACTTGCCATAGGCCTGTGCCACGTTGTGGATCACGTATTTGTATTTCTGCAGTTCGTCCGCCTGCTTGGTCAGCGAGCTGAAGATCAGGCCCAACTCGTGCTGGCACGACGCCACTTCGTGGTGGTGCTTGTCGACCTTCATGCCAAGACGCTTCATCGTCGACAGCATTTCTGACCGGATGTCCTGGCCGTCGTCGATCGGGTTCACCGGGAAGTAGCCGCCCTTGACGCCGGGACGGTGGCCTGTGTTGCCCATCTCGTACTCGGTGTCGGTGTTCCACGACGCGTCCAACGCGTCGACCTCATAGGATACCTTGTTGATCGAGTTCGAAAACCGGACATCATCGAACAGGAAGAATTCGGCTTCCGGCCCCCAGTAGGAAACGTCGCCGATTCCGGAGGACTTCAGGTAGGCTTCCGCCTTTTCGGCCGTTCCGCGCGGATCGCGGTCATAGGCTTCGCCCGTGTCGGGCTCGACGATCGAGCAATGCAGACAGATCGTCTTTTCGGCATAGAACGGATCGACATATGCGCTTTCCGTGTCGGGCATCAGTTTCATGTCCGAGGCTTCGATGGATTTCCATCCGGCAATGGAAGAGCCATCGAACATGAAGCCCTCTTCGAGGAAATCCTCGTCAACTTCGTCGGACACCAATGTCACATGCTGGAGCTTACCGCGCGGGTCGGTAAAGCGGATGTCCACATAAGCGGCATCTTCGTCCTTGATCATCTTGAGAAGCGCATCTGTGCTCATTCTCTCGTCCCTTTCACTGATATTTGGGTATTGGTTGTGTTTTCGCGGATCAGAGCGCGTCGGATCCGTCTTCACCGGTTCGAATGCGGATGGCCTGTTCGACCGGCGAGACGAAAATCTTTCCATCGCCGATCTTGTCGGTCTTTGCCGCCTCGACGATCGCCTCGATGGCCCCGTCTACCTGATCATCGTCGAGAACGACCTCGATTTTGACCTTGGGCAGGAAGTCGACCACGTATTCGGCGCCGCGATAGAGTTCGGTGTGGCCTTTCTGGCGCCCGAACCCTTTGACCTCGACAACGCTGAGACCTTGAATCCCGGCATCCTGCAGGGACTCCTTCACTTCGTCGAGTTTGAAGGGTTTGATGATGGCTTCGATCTTTTTCATGGCATGTCCCTCGCTCCGGCATTGCGCTCGTCAGACCACTTCTGTTTCGGGGCGACAATCGGCTAGGGTTCGGTGACTGCTTGCGCGGGCTTGGGGCGGCATCAAGTGCCGCAAAAACATGCAGATCGCCTAAATAGTGTGCAGAATTGAATCGAAAGGAGGGTCGATCGTGGCCGAATTGCTCAGCTCAGCCCAGATGCGAGACATCGAACAGGCCGAAATCGAGTCGGGGGCGGTCACCGGGCTGCGCCTCATGGACCGCGCCGGGCGCGGCGCGGTTGCGGCGGCATTGGAACACTGGCCAGAGCTGGCGCAAGGTGCGCACCGCGCGCTTGTCCTGTGTGGACCCGGTAACAATGGCGGCGATGGCTTCGTCATCGCGCGGCGGTTGCGCGATCGCGGTTGGGCCGTCGATGTCTTCCTTTACGGGGACGCGGCCAAACTGCCGCCCGATGCCAAGACCAACCACGATCTCTGGATGGACATGGGAACGGTGCACCCGCTGTCGTCAGATGCGATCCGCGTGTGTCCGCGCCCGGACCTGTTTGTCGATGCGGTGTTCGGTACCGGCCTGACGCGGCCATTGCCGGATGAGCTCTCCGACGCGCTGGATATGCGGATGATGATGCACTGGCCCGGCCCTGGCAGGACCCGGCGTCTTGCGGTTGATTGCCCCTCGGGACTGAACCTGGATACCGGAACTGTCCCCGGGGGGGATGGGTCGGACAGGGGCCAGAACCGCGCAGACCTGACCGTCTCCTTCCATAGCCTGAAACTGGGGCACATATTGTCCGAGGGACCCGCCCTGTGCGGCACGGTCCGGATTGTCGATATCGGATTGACAGGGGTGAATTCGGCAGAGCGTGCGCCGCTGGGCGGCGACGCGTCCCCCGAGCGCGCGCGCCTGATCGATCGGGATGCCTCCACACCGGACAACTGGCCCGCTTTGTGTATCGCCAAGATGCAGGGCGCGGGGCACAAATACGACCATGGTCACGCGATGGTCCTTTCGGGTGGAACAGGGCAGGCCGGCGCGGCGCGCATGGCCGCCCGCGCGGCCCTGCGCGCCGGTGCGGGTCTTGTCACGCTGTTGTGTCCACCTGATGCGTTGCCGGAGAATGCGTGCCAATTGAACGCCATCATGCTCCGGCCCTGCGACGGGTCCGACGCGCTGAACGCCAGTGTCGATGACCGCGTGTCGGCTCTCTGTCTCGGGCCGGGTATGGGCACCGCGGCGGCTACCCGCGATCTCGTGGCCGCCGCGCTGGCGCATGAAACCCGGGCCGACCGAGCCGCCGTGGTGCTGGACGCCGATGCGCTGACAGCCTTCGCGGACGCGCCGGACGCGCTGTTCGACAGGACCCATCGCCGCACGGTGCTGACACCGCATGAAGGCGAATTCGCGCGGATCTTCCCGGACCTGTCGCAGGCCAGTCGCGGCACCCGGTCCAAGATCGATGTGGTGCGCGCCGCGGCGGACCGGGCGGGCTGCATCGTGCTGCTCAAAGGCGCCGACACGGTGATCGCGCAACCTGGCGGCGGCGCAAGTGTCCATTCTGCGGCCGGTCCGCGCGCCGCGCCGTGGCTGGCCACCGCGGGCGCCGGCGACGTTCTGGCCGGGCTGATCACAGGTCTTGCCGCACCCGCAGGCGCGCCAGCGCTGTTCCAGGTCGTGGAAGCCGCAGTCTGGTTGCATGTCGAAGCCGCCCGCATCGCGGGCCCGGGCCTGATCGCAGAGGATCTCCCCGACGTTCTTCCCCAAGTCTTCACGGCACTGAAGGGTGCCGAAACTTCGTATGAAGTTTCTTGACGACCAGAATTTTCGGACGAAAATTCTTCTCGCATCGGCGTTGGAGCTTTGCTACTGACCTGCGCAATGCGGGTGTGGCGGAATTGGTAGACGCACCAGATTTAGGTTCTGGCGCCTTTGGCGTGGGGGTTCGAGTCCCTTCACCCGCACCATGGTTACAATACCGATTTCGGTCAGGCCCTCAGAACTGTACGGGCGATTGCCGGTTCTCATGCGGCCGATCCGACCCGGCGGCTATGCGCCAGCCGTCAATGTCAGCCGGACAATCCAAGATTCCCGCTTGCACCGTTTCACACCCACCTCTAAGACGCGGTGGATTTTGACCGCCGTGGACGCCTCCGCGGCCCCTATGCAATGGATAAGGACGACATGCAGGTCACCGAAACGCTCAATGAAGGTCTCAAGCGCCAGTACTCCATCACCGTCTCGGCGGATGAGCTGGACGCAAAGGTCAACGACAAACTCAAGGAAGCGCAACCCGAAATCGAGATGAAGGGGTTCCGCAAAGGCAAAGTGCCGATGCCGCTTCTCAAGAAGCAGTTCGGGCAGCGCCTGCTGGGCGAAGCCATGCAGGAAACCATCGACGACGCAATGTCCAAGCACTTCGAGGAGTCCGGCGACCGTCCGGCGCTGCAGCCCGAGGTCAAGATGACCAACGAGGACTGGAAAGAGGGCGAAGACATTGAAGTCGACATGTCCTACGAGAAACTGCCGGACATGCCGGAGGTCGATTACGCCTCCATCAATCTGGAGAAAATGATCGTCAAGGCGGGCGATGCCGAGGTGGACGAGGCGCTGGCGAATCTTGCCGAAAGCGCGCAGGATTTCTCTGACCGCGACGCGGGATCGGAAGCCCAGGACGGCGACCAGGTCGTGATCGACTTCCTTGGCAAGGTCGATGGCGAAGCCTTCGAAGGTGGCGCGGCCGAGGATTATCCGCTCGTTCTGGGGTCGGGCTCGTTCATCCCGGGCTTCGAAGAACAGCTGGTCGGTGTGAAGGTTGGTGACGAGAAAAACGTCGAAGTGACCTTCCCCGAAGAGTATGGCGCAGAGAACCTTGCCGGAAAAACGGCGGTCTTCGAATGCACCGTAAAGGCCGTGAAGGAACCGGTTGCAGCCGAGATCAATGACGAGCTGGCGACCAAGTTCGGCGCCGAGGATCTGGCCGCGCTCAAGACCCAGATCGCGGAGCGGCTGGAAGCCGAATATGTCGGTGCCGCGCGCCAGGTGATGAAACGGGACCTGCTTGACCAACTGGACGAAAAAGTGAGCATCGATCTGCCCCCGTCGCTGGTCGAGGCCGAGGCCAAGCAGATCGCGCATCAGCTCTGGCACGAGGAGAACCCGGACGTTGAAGGGCACGATCACCCCGAGATCGAATCAACCGAGGAACACAACAAGCTGGCTGAACGCCGCGTGAAGCTGGGTTTGCTCTTGGCGGAGCTGGGGCAGCAGGCCGAGATCGAGGTAACCGATGCCGAGATGACGCAAGCCATCATGAACCAGGCGCGCCAATACCCCGGTCAGGAACGCGAATTCTTCGATTTCGTGCGCCAGAACCAGCAGATGCAACAGCAACTGCGCGCGCCCATCTTCGAGGACAAGGTTGTCGATCACGTGGCCGAACAGGCGACGGTGACGGAAAAGGAAGTGTCGAAAGACGACCTGCAAAAGGCTGTCGAGGCGTTGGACGACGACGAGTAAGGCCGTCCGGCCGGTCGCCCGGTCACCTGTCAGATAAGCACAAGGGCCGTCCGAAGGGGCGGCCTTTGTCAGTTCAGGTTCAGCCCTGCTGATCCTGTTGTGTTTGAGGCGGGTGTCAGCGGTTTTGCGATGCGGGCGAATTTCGGGCTCGCCGACCTCGACGGCAGCGGCGCCGTGTAGGATGACCACTCCGGGGATGGGCACCGGCCGGAAGCCCCTTGTTTTCAAATGCGACACATTGCGACCACATGCCATGCCAAGGGGGCCGTGCAGACCGCTTTCGCAGCATGATACGTGCAGGGTGTCGCGCTTCGGGCTGCACAGGCACCGCTTGCTGCTGGCGAACGGGCTTGGTATCAGCCGGGTTGATTGACTGACCGGGAACCCAAGATGCGCGCCGAAATCGAACACACCGTGGCCCAAATCGAAAAATCGCTGAGCCTGTTGGAACAGCGTCTGGATTGGGAATCGGCCCAGCACCGTCTGGAAGAGTTCAACGCGCGCGTTGAAGACCCGAGCCTGTGGGATGATCCGGCGGCCGCGCAAAAGCTGATGCGCGACCGGCAGATGCTGATCGACGCGATGGAGACCTACAGCTCGATCAAGCAGGATCTTTCCGACAATGTCGAGATGATCGAGCTGGGCGAGATGGAGGGCGACCAGGAGGTTGTCACCGACGCCGAGAACGCGCTCAAGGCGCTGGAGGAAAAAGCTGCCAAGAAAGAGCTGGAGGCGCTGCTGGATGGTGAGGCGGACGGCAACGACACGTTCCTTGAAATCAATTCGGGCGCGGGCGGCACCGAAAGCTGCGATTGGGCCAATATGCTGGCGCGCATGTATGTTCGCTGGGCCGAACAGCATGGCTACGAGGTCGAAAAGCAATCCGAAACACCGGGTGAGGAAGCAGGGATCAAATCGGCCTCCTACAAGATCAGCGGACCGAACGCCTATGGCTGGCTCAAGTCCGAAAGCGGCGTGCACCGCCTGGTGCGCATTTCACCCTTCGACAGCGCGGCCAAGCGGCACACGTCTTTCTGCTCGGTCTGGGTGTACCCGGTGGTCGATGACAATATCGAGATCGAAGTGAACCCGGCCGATATCCGGGTTGATACCTACCGGTCGTCGGGCGCGGGCGGGCAGCACGTGAACACCACCGATTCCGCGGTGCGGATCACCCATGCACCCACGGGGATCGTCGTGACCAGTTCGGAAAAATCCCAGCACCAGAACCGCGATATCGCGATGAAGGCGCTGAAATCGCGGCTTTACCAGATGGAACTGGATCGCCGCAACGCCGATATCAATGCCGCCCACGAGGCCAAGGGCGACGCCGGCTGGGGCAACCAGATCCGGTCCTACGTTCTGCAACCCTACCAGATGGTCAAGGACCTGCGCACCGGTCACGAAACCTCCGACACCAAAGGGGTTCTGGACGGTGATCTTGGCCCGTTCATGGCGGCGACGCTGGCGCTCAACGTGTCGGGCAAATCCAGGGCCGAAGCGCAGGGCGACTGATCGGGCACGGGTGGTGGGCGCGCCAAACGGATTTCCGTGGATGTGGCGTTGCCAAACCTGCCACAAGCGGCTTTCATGGGGAGGCGGGAACGTCCCGCTGAAGGGAGGATCGCATGGCTGAAACACCGCAGCTGGGTGTGCCGACGCTGAACCCGGTGTCGATCCGCACAGTACGCACGGCCTTGGCGCGCGGCTGGCAGGATGTGCGCCGCGCGCCGGGATACGCGCTGATTTTTGCCGGGGTCTACGTCCTTGCCGGCTGGGGGATTTCCTGGATCACGGTGCAGACGGAAACGACCTTCTGGCTGGTGCTGGCCGCCATCGGTTTTCCACTGCTCGGCCCCTTCGCCGCGGTTGGCTTCTACGAAGTGAGCCGGCGTCTCGAACGTGGCGAAGCCTTGGTCGCCTCCGAAGTTTTCGGCGTTGTCCTGCATCAGTCGCGTCGGCAATTGCCGTCGATTTGCGCGATCATCGTGATCGTGTTCCTGTTCTGGTTTTTCATCGGCCACATGATCTTTGCCCTGTTCCTGGGCCTGAGCACCATGACCAACGTGTCCACGTCCCTTGACGTCTACCTGACTCCAAACGGGCTGATGATGCTGGCGGTGGGCACCATCGTCGGGGCACTCTTCGCGATCCTGCTGTTCAACATCACGGTGATCGCGCTGCCGCTATTGCTCGATCGCGAGGTCGACTTCGTGACCGCGATGATCACCTCGTTCCAATACGTGATGCAGCACCCGGTGGTGATGCTGGGCTGGGGCGCGTTCATCGCGGTGGTCACGCTGCTTGCGATGATCCCGGCATTTCTTGGCTTGCTGATCGTGCTGCCTTTGCTGGGACATGCCACATGGCACCTTTACGACCAGGTGCGGACACCGCCCATGGCCGCGGCGGTCGGCTGATCCAGGGCCGGGGCAGGGGGACCGCTTTCGCGTCCCAAAAAGACCAGGTGATCGCGCAACGCGTCTGCGCGCTGGTCGCCCCGTTCCAGGGCAAAGATATAGGCATGGGTCAGGTAGAACCCGGCGGCATCCTCGGCATTCGCTTCGGTTGCCGCCTGATGGTAAAGGCCCACAAGCGCATCCAGGTCGCCTGCCGCATGCGCCGCGCACAGCGCGCTGTCCAATGTCCTGCTCATGCCTCGACCGTCCTTGCCTGCGCCAGCCGCCCGGCGGCCCAACGATGAAAGCAATGCGTCGGCCCGTCCATCGCCGGAGAAAATCGCCCGCCGTCGAAACCGGGGGCGCGCCGGCCCCGCTGCATCCCCTCGACGACAAAGATGTCTTCTTCGAACACGTCTTTCCACTGCGCGGCATTGCGCCGGCGCAGTGCGTCATCCGTGTCTTGGGCTGCGTAGTAAAGGTGCACATGCTCCTGTGTCCGCCCCGGCCCTTCGGGAAGCAGGATGATCGCGAATGCATGGTCGCGGTGTACACCCATCAGCACATTGGGATATACCGACAGGTATTCCGCACCGGCGTCCCATTTCGCATCCAGGCCCGGAAAATCCGGGAAGGTGGTGCCCGCCTCATCCCGCAACTGACGATAGACCAATGTGCCCTGGCCGGATGCCAGCCCATCCATTTCAATATTGTAATGGTCTTCCAGCCGTGAATAGCTGTTCAGCCCCGGATGCACCCAAGGCAGGTGATAGCTCTCGCAGTAATTTTCGATCGCGAGTTTCCAGTTTCCGTCGACGGTCAGGCTGAACCGGCTGTCCGCGCCACCGTGATGGATCGGCTGTTCGAAATCGCTCCAACGGGCGATGACATCGGCCATGGCCTCTTCGAAGTCTGGGGCGTGACCGGACAGGTTGATCCAGACAACATCTCGCCAGACATGGCTGCGCACCTCGATCAGGCCCAGCGTCGTGCGATCCAGCTCGGCATGTGAATTGTATCCCGGCCCGCCAACATGCGGCGTTGCCACCAGTTGCCCCTGGGTGCTGTAGCACCACGAATGATAGGGGCAGCGGATCGCCCCTTCGATCCGGCGCGGCGCCTCGACCAGGATCATGCCGCGATGACGGCAGATGTTCTGGAACACCCGCACCACGTTATCGCGCCCCCGGATCAGCAGCAGCGGCATATCAAGGAACGTGATCGGGACCGCATCGCCGATCTGCGGCACGTCCGACGCCACCGCCAGACCGGCCCAGCCCGTCCCGAACAGCGCATCGCGCTCTTCTGCAAAGGCGGCTGCGTCGGTGTAATGCGCATTCGGCAATCCCCGCGCCTGTGACGTCGGTTTTTGCACATTGGCCAGAATGGGATCAATTACGGTCATCGCGGCCTCCAGCTAGAATCTACTGAAGACCGTGACGCAGCTCCGCATCCAGGTCGCGTCGGATCGCGACATGTGTTGCTGCGCCTCCGACCTAGTAAAACGGCTCGCCGACGCGCAGATGTGACCGTTGATAAGGCACCAGCTCATCCGCCGTGCAAAATCCCGATTGCCGGGCCACCGACAGGATCTTGCCCGTGTCCTGTCCCAGATGCTCGTAAACCGCCCGGGATGTGCGCGAGCCAATCACGCTTTCCCGCGCCGTGCGCACAGCGTACCCTGCCCATTGATTGTTCTCGAACGACGCGATTTGCGCAAAGAAGTTGAACGAGATCGACAGCGAATTGCGCCGACTTACCAGCGCGGCAATCCCGCCTTCCGCCGCCATCACCAAACCGCGAAACTCGCGTGTTTTGGGATCGGTTGGCAGGCCCTGTTCCTCCATGGCCGCCTTCGCCTCGAGCCCGCGCAGAAACACGGCATCGTCCTTGCGATAGACATAAATCAGCCCCCGCACGAAGGTTTCGTCATTCAGAAAACTCTTGCGCACGAACTGGTAAAACCCGCTGGGGAACTGAGCCTCGGTCAAGGCTTGCACACCTGCTGACAGGAAATCCTCGACATCGGGATGCGCCAGCAAGGATCGCTCTGACGGGCCGATATCCGCCAGCGGTTCCAGAATGATCCGGGCATCGACATCGAAATACCGGCAGATGCGAAACAGCACGTCAGGCCGTGGGAAACTCTCTCCCGACAGGTAGCGATTGAATTGTGTTCGGTTGATTCCGATCTCTCGACACAGCGCCGAAATCGAATTGGTGGACTTTGCCAACTCCCTCAAGTTCGCGCCCAGCATGTTACGCAACTCCGAGGGGCTTGGATTGGTCATAGTCAGGGCCTTCGTCAGGTTCGATGCGGAGTAGCGCTGTGAACATCTCTCGGCAGCAAATGTCCGCGACAGGCTGGTGTCGCGACAGTGAAACCAAGGAACCCGTCGAACTCGAGACAATTGACGCTGATCTACGCCAACTGTGCTGCGGGTTGGCGTCAGCGTCAACATGCGGTGACACAATTTTTCCTTCCCCGACGCCAACTTCATCATGTTTCGAGCGCAGAAAAATTAACACAGTATCAGGGCAAGATGGGGAACCTAGACTATGAAACTGCAGAATATGTTCGGTGTCGTGTTGTGGTCGGATTCAGCGGCGCAAAAGGCCGTGATCTGGTGCGAGGACCAGGGGGACCTTGCATTCTACACACCGGGCGATGGCAGCATTCACGATGCGCCGTCGCTCGATGCGGGTGATCTGATCCAGTTCGATATGTCGATTCAGAAAAATGTACGCAAGGCGACCAATCCGCAGCTGCTGATGCAGTCGCATTCGCCGGACTTGCCTGAAAAACTGCGCCAAGAGGGGCAGGCCGCCAGCACGCCGGCCGCGCCCGAATGGGCCAATTCAAAACCGGCAGCGGTGGTCGAATTGTCGTCCTATGTCCGCCAGCCCCAGCCGCAAAAGCTGGCGTGCAACGGGTGATGTCGGGTCTGTGCCGGGGCGCTCGCGCGCTCCGGTGGATATCGG
>JAWLGI010000107.1:0-4453 GCA_041685125.1 Marivita sp.
GTGCCTCCGCCGCGCGGCAGGACCGGCACCTCTTCTTCGCGGGCGACCTGCATCGCGGCCTGCACATCCTCTTGGCTGCGCGGGATGACGACGGTTTCCGGCACCATCTGGTAAATCGAGGCATCGGTGGCATAGCGGGCGCGCGTGGCGGCATCGCCCATCACGTCGCCCGAGACGGCGGCGCGCAAGCGGCTGCCAAGGCGGGTGTTCTCACGCATCAGTCGAAAGGCCTCCTCCCGGTTCGGGCCGCATGTTCCGGCCGAAGTTTTTTGTTGACTGAATTATGCATTCATAATTACGCTTTCGCAACAAGCAATCGCGCCGATCCACGGTGCGCAAGGGAGGAAACCGATTCGATGCGCCAAGCTGGCAGACATTTCTTGCAAATCCCCGGCCCGAGCGCGGTGCCAGACCGTATTCTCAAGGCCATCGGCCAGCAGACCATCGATCATCGCGGCCCCGATTTCGCCGATGTGGGCATGAAGGCGCTCGAGGGCATGAAGACGATCTTCAAGACCGAGCAGAATGTCTTCATCTTCCCCGCGTCGGGCACCGGTGCCTGGGAGGCTGCCCTGGTCAACAGCTGCTCGCCCGGTGACAAGGTGCTGATGTTCGAGACCGGTCATTTCGCGTCGCTCTGGAACAAGATGGCGCGCAAGATCGGGCTGGAGCCGGAATTCCTCGAGGGCGACTGGCGCGGCGGGGCCGAACCCGACCGGATCGAGGCACGGCTGCGCGAAGACAAGGCGCAGGAGATCAAGGCGGTCTGCGTGGTGCATAACGAAACCTCCACCGGATCGGTGTCGCCCATTGCCGACATGCGCAAGGCCATCGACGCGGCCGGTCACCCTGCCCTGCTGATGGTGGATTCGATCTCGGGCCTCGCCTCCATCGATTTCCGTTTCGACGAATGGGGTGTGGATGTCTGCGTCTCGGGCTCGCAGAAGGGCTTGATGCTGCCGCCCGGACTGAGCTTCAACGCGGTGAGCGCACGCGCGCTGGAGCATGCAAAATCCGTCACCATGCCGCGCAGCTACTGGGACTGGCACGACATGGTCGGCCCGAACCAGACCGGCTATTTCCCCTACACGCCCGGCACCAACCTGCTTTACGGCCTGAACGAGGCCATCGCCATGCTGCACGAGGAAGGGCTGGACAACGTCTTCGCCCGCCATGCCCGGCATGGCGCGGCGACCCGTGCAGCCGTGCGTGCCTGGGGGCTCGAAGTGCTCTGCGCCCGACAGGGGCAGGAATCCGGCGTGCTCACGGCGGTCTTGGTGCCGCATGGCCATTCCGCCGACGCGTTCCGCGCCACCACGCTCAAGCATTACGACATCTCGCTCGGCAATGGTCTGTCCAAGGTGGCCGACAAGGTGTTCCGCATCGGCCACCTTGGCGATTTCAACGACCTGATGCTGATGGCCACGCTGTCCGGGGTCGAAATGGGTCTGGCGCAGGCCGGTATCCCGCATCACTCCGGCGGCGCGCAGGCCGCGATGGAGCACATCAAGGAGACGACCAAAGAGCGGCTCGCCGCTGAATGACCAACGCCCCGGGAGGGGGCATAAAGGGAGGGAAAACCATGAAGATCAAAGCTGTATTCCTGGCCAGCGTGGCCAGCATCGCGATGCCGCTGGCCGCCAGCGCAGCGGACCTGACACTGCGTTTCGGCCATGTCGGCAACCCCGGATCGCTTTTCGAGGCATCCGCCAACGCCTTTGCCGAATGCGCCAACAGCAAATTGGGCGACCGGGCCGAGGTGCAGACCTTCGGCGCGAGCCAGCTGGGCGATGACCGCGAACTCCTGCAGAAGCTGAAGCTCGGGCAGGTCGATTTCTCGTTGCCATCCTCGGTGATGTCCTCCGTCGCGCCCGAATTCGGCGTCTTCGAGATGCCCTATATCGTTCAGGATCGCGATCACATGCGCCGCATCCAGGCCGAAGTGGGCGACACATTCCAGGAGGCAGCGCTTGGTGAGGGCTACCGGATCATCGGCTATTTCGAGAACGGCTTCCGCCACATCACCAACAACCTGCGTCCGGTCAACGTGCCGGAGGATCTCGAGGGCATCAAGCTGCGCACGCCGAACGGCGAATGGCGGGTCAAGATGTTCCAGCTCTACGGAGCGAACCCCAGCCCGATGGCCTTTTCCGAGGTCTTCACCGCGCTGCAGACCAACGTGATCGACGGACAGGAAAACCCCTACGCGCAGATCGCGTCGGCCAAGTTCCAGGAAGTGCAGGAATACCTCTCGATCACCGGCCATGTCTACACCCCGGGCTATGTTCTGGTCGCCGAGAACCGCTGGCAGAAACTTCCCGAGGATGTGCGGGCCGATCTCGAGGCCTGCGGATCCGAAACCCAGGAGTTCGTCTACGATCACGCCGCCAAGCTCGAGGAGGAGTTGCTGCAGGTGATCCGCGATGCGGGGGTCGCAGTGAACGAGGCCGACAACGCGGCCTTCGTCGAGGCCTCCGCACCGATCTACGAGGAATTCGCAAATACCGTCGATGGCGGCGCGGACCTGGTCGAGCGTATTCAGAACCTCGCATCCGGGTCCTGATCTGAAAAGCGCAGGGGGCCATGGTTGGCCCCCTGCCCCATTTGGGATCACGAGACATGACAGCGTCATCAGACAGCGCCGGGAGCGCTGCCCGGCAGGGAGCCTCCATGCTCAATTCACTGCGCAACTTCTTCGAAATCGTCCTCGAGTATTTCGTCATCTTCCTGATGGTCATCCTGACCACCACCGTGGTGGTGGCGGTGATCTATCGTCTGATGGGATCGAGCCTGGCCTGGTATGACGAAGTCGCGGCGATCCTGCTGGCCTGGATCACCTATTACGGCTCGGCGCTGGCTGTACTGCGCCGACGCCATATCGGGTTCGATAGCGTGCTCCTGTCGATCCCGATGCCCGCCCGCATGGGGGCTGTGATGCTCGCCGAGGCGATCACCGCGGGCTTCTTCATCCTGCTGGCCTGGGCCGGCTTCGTCGTCATGTCGATCCTGGGCGGCATGTCGCTGACATCGCTCACCTGGGTGCCGATCAGCTTTACCCAGTCCGTCATTCCCCTGGGCGCGATCCTGTTCCTGATCTGCCAGGCGCTCAGCCTGCCGGAATATTGGCGCAAAACCGCGGCCGGCGTCTCTCTCGAACATGCCGAGATCGAGGAAGAGGTCGAAACCGAAATGAAGAAGGCAGGAAACATCTGATGCTGATGCTGGGTATCTTCATCGCCATGGTCGCGATGATCTGTCTGAATGTGCCGATCGGCGTGGCGCTTGCGGTGTCGGCGATTGGCGGGCTTCTGGTGCTCGAAGGCACTGGATCACTGGTTAACGTGGCGCTCGACATGTATGGCGGCGCCACCAAGTTCTCGCTCATCGCGATCCCGATGTTCGTGCTGGCGGGCGCCATCATGAACGCGGGCGGCATCACCGACCGTCTCATCAATTTCGTCGCCGCCCTGATCGGGTTCATCCGGGGTGGCCTTGCGCATGTGAATATCGGTGTGTCGCTGTTTTTCGCGGAAATCTCCGGCTCTGCCGTGGCCGACGTGGCGGCGATGGGATCGGTGATGATCCCGCAGATGAAAAAGCGCGGCTATTCCGGCGCGCTGTCGGCGGCGGTCACCTCCTCCTCGGCCTCGCTGGCCATCATCATCCCGCCATCGATCCCGATGATCCTTTACGCCACATCGGCCAACGTTTCGGTGGAACAGCTCTTTGTCGCGGGCGTCGTGCCCGGCGTCCTGGGGGCGGCGGGCCTGATGGGCGTCGCCTATTTCTTCGCCGTCAAATACGACCTGCCCCGCGAAGAGGCGTTCTCGGGCCGGGTGCTCTGGACCGCCTTCGTGGATGCGCTGCCCACCTTCGCGCTGCCAGTCATCATCCTGGGTGGTATCTTTGGTGGCTATGTCACCGCGACCGAGGCGGCGGGCCTTGCCGTGCTCGCGGCCATCGCGATCAGCCTGTGGTACCGGCAAGTCGATCTCAAACATCTCCAGCGCTCGATGCTGGATGGCGGAATGCAGACCGCCGTGGTCATGCTTCTGGTCGCGGCGTCGGTGGTCATGGGCGGCTTCCTGACCCGGGCGCAATACCCGCAGGAACTGGCGCAGGCAATCCTGAGCATCACGGACAACAAGTGGGTGGTCCTGCTGATCCTCAACTTCTTCTTCCTCGTGATCGGGTTCTTCCTGCACTCGGCCGCCGCGATCATCCTCGTGGTGCCGATCGTGATCCCGCTGATCGACGCGGTGGGGATCAACCCGATCCATTTCGGGCTGGTGGTGACGCTGAATCTCGCCATCGGACAGCAGACGCCGCCCGTGGCCAGCGTTCTGATCACCGCTTGCGCCGTGGCGCGGGCCAATATCTGGGATGTGACCAAGGTGAATATCTACTTCATCGCGGTGCTTACGACGGTGCTGCTGATGTGCACCTACATCCC
>JAWLGI010000016.1:0-14777 GCA_041685125.1 Marivita sp.
GACGAGGTGATCTTCTGGATGGAAGCGCAGGGACGTCTGGGCCGCAAGGCGCAGGCAGGGTTCTATGACTACGACGACAAGGGCAAACGTCAGGGTCTGTCCGACACGGTCAAGGCGCAGTACCCCGAGGCCGACGACCAACCCGATCTGATCGACGTGCAGCATCGGCTGCTCTTCGCGCAATCGCTCGAAGCGGTGCGGGCCTTGGAGGAAGGCGTGTTGATGGACATCCGCGAAGGCGATGTTGGCGCCATTCTCGGCTGGGGCTTTGCGCCGTGGTCGGGCGGCCCGCTGTCCTGGCTCGACATGCTGGGCGCGGAATATGCGGCGCATCGCTGCGATGAACTGGTCGCGGCCCATGGTGACCGCTTTGCCTGCCCCGACCTGCTGCGCGAGATGGCGGCGAAAGGCCAGAGCTTCTATGGTCGGTTCGCACCAAAAGCCTCTGCGGCCTGAATTCCGCGCAGTCCGGTGTGACAGCCGGTGTTCCAGACATTCGCTGCGCCCCGGACCTTGTTCGGGGCGCCCCGCCGCCTGAGCTTGTGCCCCTACTCTGCCCGAAGCGCGGCAAAGCGGTCGATCCGGTCAATCTGGGGGGCCATCGTGCACCATTCATCCCCCACTGCAACCCAATGGGCTTGGCGCGCATCGGCGTGGACGACGATGCGGCCCGGTTCCATCGTGATCTCGGACACAACGATCATGTTGAGGAAAAGCGCGAGGGCTTCGGCCGTCAGACACATGGGAAAACTCCTTTTTCAAGTGTCCTCCCGTTTGCTCTGTCCACGTCTGCGCGTGGTCATCAGAGGTTACATGTCTGCGTCGGCGCGTCTCCGATCCATTGCTGCGCCGCAACAATACAAGCCGGATCTGCCTAATGAGCGGGCAGAAATCACCTGCGCGCCGGCAAATCAATCACCGAACCGATATCCAAATTGCGCGATGTCCTGCGCGCACATATCGGCCACGGTCTGCGCAGTGCGTTCGCTATAGGCATGGCGGTAATCCTCCGGGCGCAACGACGCGTTGACGTGGGGCAGGTCAAGGGCAAAGCCCAAGTGCCGCTCCAGCGGCGCGAGATCCTCTGCCAATGCTTCAAGCCGGATATAGGCTGACACGCGGTTGATGCCCGTTGCGTCGGTCACATAGCTGGCGACGGGTGAGGCACGCATCGCGCCATACGTGTCGGGGTGCTGCACGAAATCCTCGAAGCTCACCGCCTTGGCCAGCGTCACCGCCGGATGGTCAAAGCCCTGCGCGCGCAGCCAGTGGTAATAGCTGACCATCCGGTCCCACGGGTTGCGCACGAGCGTGAAGACGAACATCTGCTCCATCTTTTCTGGGGGCAGAACCCCGTCGATATCAGACAGCGTACTGTGTTTCCAAAGTCGCCCCTTTGCGGTCAGCCTGTTCACCCGCCCCTTGCGCCGGATTGCCTTGGGCGTGTCGCCGATCAGGATGTCATCGCGGTGCGCGCGCGCCTCCAGCGCCAGGGCCAAGGACGTCCCGCCGGTCTTGGGGATGTGCACGAAGATGAAATTCCGGCCGGGCGAGATGATCATGGCACATGAGGTGCCACCGCCCACCGCCCGAGGCAAGGATTTGCTTTTCCAAAGCGAGGTCGTTGCGACAGTCCCACTTCTCGGGCAGGCGATCTAGCGCATTTTCAGGGGAGATTGTCGACAACGCCCGCAAAGCAGACACGCATCCGCTTCCAAATTCCAAAGAGAACACCCGGCCCCGAGGGGAAGTGCGCCGAGGCGCCGCCCGCTTTGCCGGATTGCGCGAGATCGCGCGCGGGTGTACGCTTGCCTGTAATCAACGAGGCAGAGCAGCCCGCATGACCGCGCTGAAGGAATTTCAACGGCTCGAGGCCGAAGCTGTGTGGCGTGCGACGCCGACAGACCAGCGCAAGGACGTGATCGTGTCGTTGGGCGATGCCTCTTTGACGATCACGGATCTGCGCGACAATGTCCTGACGCATTGGTCAATTGCCGCCGTGGCGCGCGCGAACAAGGGGCAGCGCCCGGCGATCTACCATCCCGACGGCGATCCCGGCGAAACGCTCGAATTCGGCGAAGACGGCGCACAGATGATCGACGCCATCGAGACGATCCGCGCCGCCATCGACAAGAGCCGCGCGAAACCCGGCAAGCTGCGCCTCTGGATCACCGGGGCGATGGCGGCTGCGATCGTGGCCGGGATCCTGTTCTGGCTGCCGGATGCGCTCTTGCGCCACACCGTGAAGGTGGTGCCGGCTGTCAAACGGGTCGAGATCGGCAATGCCCTTCTGGCGCGGGTCACGCGCATCTCGGGGCAGCCCTGCATGACACGCGACGCGCGCGAGCCTCTCAGTCGGCTGGCCTCACGCGTGCTGGGACCGGCAGAGCGCGGATCGCTCGTGGTCATGCCGGGCGGCGTGGCGCAGACGGCGCATCTGCCGGGCGGGCGCATCCTGCTGAACCGGTCCTTGATCGAGGACCCGGAAGACCCCGATGTGCCGGCCGGATATATCCTTACCGAACGCCTGCGTGCTTTGAGCCAGGACCCGCTCGAGGAGATGTTGATCCAGACCGGTCTCTGGTCGAGCCTGCGCCTGTTGACCACCGGAGAGATGTCCGAAGACGATCTTGACCGATACAGCGAACACCTGTTGGCCCAGCCTGCTGCGCCGCTCTCTGTCGACAAGATGCTTGCCGCCTTCGACACGGCCGAGCTGCGCAGCACGCCATATGCCTATTCCGTTGATATTACGGGCGAAAGCACCCTGCCCCTCATCGAAGCCGACCCAATGGCCGGGCGATCGCCGCGTCCTGTGCTGAGCGATGCGGACTGGCTCCGCCTGCAGGGCATCTGCGGCGCGTGATCAGTGGCCAAGACCCTTGCCGCGCCCGACGATCTTCGGCTTTCGCACATTCTGCGGCGCGGTGAGCGATCTGCGCGGGACGGTATTGCTCAGGACCTGCTGCGTGGCGCGATGACCCTCGCGGGTCATGTGGGCACGATGCGGGTTCAGGCGGTCATCCTCCCAGGCGCGCTTGTAGCCCTTTGGCACCGGCGGCAGAGTGTTCCCCTGCGCGTCATGGACATGTTTCGGCACGATCCTCTCGGCGGTCGTCTGCCGCTGTGGCTTGGGCTTGACGCTTCGCTGCGAAGCGCTGCGCGGTCGGGTTTTCGGGGCCGCCGGCTGCGGCGTGATGATCACCGGCTCTGCCTGCGCGACCTCGACCGGCTCTGCCTGTGCGGCGTCCTCGAGCTCTTGGCGCGCGAAGGTTGGGGTCTGGCCACAAATCACTTCGCGCTCCCGCGACACGCGCGGAACCCAATTCACCGCACCATCGACGCCGGCCCGGACATAGACACAGCCCCGGCTGTCCACGAACTGCCGCCCATCGAAAGTCGACGGCGGATATTCGGCAGGCGGACCAACCGTGTTTGAACCCTGCGCCGATACGTCAGCGACAAGCGTTGTGGCTACGGCGGCAGCAAGCGCGACCGTCAAAAACTCTCTGGTCATGTCTCTGTCCCCACAGGTCTGACCCGAACCTGCCTGTCTGCATATGCTGTGTAAAGATCTATTTGGTGCCGAACATCCGGTCACCGGCATCACCAAGCCCCGGGACGATATAGCCTTGTTCGTTCAAGCGCTCGTCCAGCGCGGCCGTCACGACAGGCACATCCGGATGCGCTTCCTTCATCCGGGCAACGCCTTCGGGGGCGGCCAGAAGGCACAGGAATATGATGTTGCTGGCGCCCGCCTGTTTCACCAGTTCCACCGCGGCGGCCGAGCTGTTGCCGGTTGCCAGCATCGGATCGACCACGATGGTCACGCGTTCGTCCAATTGCGTCGGCACTTTGAAGTAATACTGAACGGGTTTGAGCGTTTCCTCGTCCCGGTACAACCCGACAAATCCGACCCGCGCTGCCGGAATCAGGTCGAGGATGCCATCCAGAAGCCCGTTCCCGGCGCGCAGGATCGACACGAGCGCGAGCTTCTTGCCGTCGATCACCGGCGCGTCCATTTCGCACATCGGGGTTTCGATCCGCTTTGTGGTGAGCGGCAAGTTGCGCGTCACCTCGTAAGCGAGCAAGTGGCTGATTTCACGCAGCAACTGCCGGAACGACTTGGTCGAGGTGTCCTGTTCGCGCATCAGGCTCAGCTTGTGCTGAACAAGCGGGTGTCGGACAATGGTGAGATGATCGGTCATGGGCGCTCCAGTCGTTTCAGGACACGCGTGCGGGTGTCCTCGTCGCAAAAGGCCGCGCGGGCGGCCGTCTCGTTGATCTTGGCAAACACATCTTCGTCCCAGCCAAAGGTTTCGGCAAGGTTCCGGTATTCGTCGCGCATCGTGCTGTGAAAGAATGGCGGGTCATCGGTGGAGACCGTGATTTTGACGCCGCGTTGGCGCAGTTTTTCAATAGGATGGCCGGCGAGGCTGGGATAGCCTTTCAAGGCCACGTTGGAACCCGGGCATATCTCGAGCGTAATTTCGTTTTCCACAAGCATGTCCACAAGCGACAGATCATCGATCGCATGCACACCGTGGCCAATCCGTTCGACGCGCAAATCCTGCAGCGCATCGCGCACGGATGTCGCGCCGCCCCATTCGCCGGCATGTGCCGTCAGACGCAACCCCGCTTCGCGTGCCATGTCAAAACTGTAGGAGAAGTCCTTGAGTTTGCCGCGCATTTCGTCACCTGCGATGCCAAAACCGACGATCCAGTCTCCCGCCGTTTCCGCCGCACAGCGCGCAACGGGCTTGGCCCTCTCGGGGCCATGGTGACGGATGCAGGTCACGATCCCGCGCAGGATGATGCCATGCGTCTGCTCTGCCTTTTCCGCAGCATCGCGGATGGCGTGCAGATATTCACGCCACGCCCCAAGATCACCGCCACCACAGAAATCCGGCGACAGGAAAGTTTCGCAATATACCACGTCATTTGCAGCGCTTTCCTCAAGTATCGCGGTGGTCAGGCGCGCGTAGTCCTCGGGCGTTTCAAGCACGCTTGTCGCGGCTTCATAGACGTGCAGGAAATGGACAAAATCCCGGAAGGCATAGCTGCCGTCAGGGGCAAATGCACTGGACAGGTCAACGGATTTTTCCTGTGCCAGGCCTTTGATGAAGGCCGGCGGCGCGGCGCCTTCGTGGTGCAGGTGCAGTTCCACCTTGGGCAGGCGGACCACCCGGTCCAGTTGGTCTTCATCCATCACAAGAAGCTCCGCCCGGATCCCGATGACGACACACCCAAATGCGCTGCAACACTTGGTCCGACATCGGCGAACCCGACATGGCCGATCTCGCCCGTGCCGGCCCCGGCCATCAAGACCGGCACGCGTTCGCGCGTGTGGTCGCTGCCGATCCAGGTGGGATCGTTGCCATGATCCGCGGTGATCACCATCAGATCGGAGTCGCGCAAACGCGGCAGCAGCTTTGCAAGTTCAGCGTCGAACCATTCGAGTGCGCTTGCATAGCCCGACACATCGCGGCGATGACCGTATTTGCTGTCAAACTCGACAAAATTCGCAAAAACCAGCGCGCCCTCCGGCGCGGTGTCGATCTGCGCGCCAAGATGCTGCATCAGCGTGGAGTCGGGACCTTTATGCACTTCGTCGATGCCGGACATGGAGAAGATATCGCCAATTTTGCCAAGGGCGATAACCGGCTGGCCGGCGTCCTGAACCCAGTTTGTCAACACCGGCTCGGGTGGCGCGATGGCAAAGTCGCGGCGGTTGGACGTGCGTTTGAAATCGCCGTCCTGCCCAACGAACGGTCGCGCGATGACACGGCCGATCCGGCGTTCATGCACCATCGGCGCGAGGTCCTTGCAAAGCGTCAGCAACCGATCGAGCCCGAAACTCTGCTCATGCGCCGCAATCTGCAGGACACTGTCGGCCGAGGTGTAGCAGATCGGTTTGCCGCTGCGCATATGCTCGGCCCCGAAAGTCTCGATCACCTTGACGCCGTTGCTGTGACAATTGCCAAGAATGCCATCCGTGCCGGCCAGTTCGCAGATACGATCCGTGATCTCGGGCGGGAAGGACGGCTTGGCATCCGGCAGATAGGTCCAGTTCCACGGAACCGGAAGGCCTGCCAATTCCCAATGGCCCGAGGGTGTGTCCTTGCCGCGCGAGATTTCTGTCGCGGCGGCCCAGCTGCCGCCGGGTGCGGCCGTCAGGCCCGGCGCCGGCTCGCCACAGGCGAGTTCGACAGCGCGGCCAAGGCCCAGCGCGTCCAGGGTCGGCACGGCAAGCGGGCCGCTGCGCCCGTCCTCTGCCCGGCCTTCCGCGCAGGCCACGGCGATGTGCCGCACGGTGTTTGCCCCGGTATCCGGCGTGCGTCCGTTGAAGAAGGTCTTGGCATCGGGCGCACCACCAATTCCGACCGAGTCCATGACGATCAGGAACGCACGGCTCATGTCACATGCTCCAGCACAAGGTCGGGCACCGCGATGCTGCCCCG
The DNA here is from genome assembly GCA_041685125.1 of Marivita sp. Lineage (GTDB taxonomy): Bacteria > Pseudomonadota > Alphaproteobacteria > Rhodobacterales > Rhodobacteraceae > Marivita. Next base: position 6,462 of record JAWLGI010000016.1, read on the forward strand.
GTCAAGCGTGATCGCGGCCAGAACCGCCCGCGCCGCCGCGTCGGCCTGCCCTTCGCGGGCGGCATGGATGCGGGCCAGCGGCTGGCCCTTGTTGATCGTCTCCCCGATGGAGACCACATCGCTCAGCCCGACGGCGGGATCGACCATGTCGGTTTCCACGTGGCGCCCGCCACCCAGCGCCACCACGGCCAGGCCCAATGCCTCTCCGTCAATTGCGGCGACGGTACCGGAATCCGCTGCGGGCACCTCGCGGATCACGGGCGCTTCGGGCAGGAACCGCGCCCAATCCTCGACAAAGCGCACCGGACCGCCCATGGCATACACCATCGCACCGAATTTCTCGGCAGCGGCACCCGAGCTGATCGCATCGCGCAGCCTGTCCGCGCCGGTGTCGATACCGGCTTGATCCAGCAAGGCCGCGCCGAGTTCGATGGTCAGATCGGCAAGGCGCCCGCTGCCCTGCCCCGTCAGAACGCGCATCACGTCCACCACTTCGAGCGCGTTGCCAAGGCTGGACGCCACCGGCTGCGACATATCCGTGATGAGCGCAGTGGTCGTGCATCCGGTCGCATTGGCCGTATCGACCAGCGCGCGGGCCAGCGCACGCGCGTCATCTGCGGATTTCATGAAGGCCCCCGAGCCGCATTTCACGTCGAGGACAAGCCCGTCGAGACCCGCCGCCAGCTTCTTGGACAGGATCGACGCGGTGATCAGGTCAAGGCTTTCGACCGTCCCCGTGACGTCACGGATCGCGTAAAGCCGCTTGTCGGCCGGGGCAATATCGGCGCTGGCACTGACGATCGCGCAGCCGACATCGGACACGATATGGCGGAACTGGTCCTCGGTCAGCGTGGTGCGGACCCCCGGGATCGCTTCGAGCTTGTCGAGCGTGCCGCCCGTATGCCCGAGCCCGCGGCCCGAAATCATCGGGACATGGACACCGCAGGCCGCCAGAGCAGGGGCCAGAACAAGGCTCACGCAATCCCCGACGCCACCCGTGGAGTGTTTGTCCAGAACCGGTGCACCCAGATCCCATCTCAGAACCTTGCCGCTGTCGCGCATCCCGGCGGTCAGGGCGGCGCGGCCCGCGTTGTCCAGCCTGTTCAGACAGATACCCATGGCAAAGGCGCCGGCCTGCGCGTCGCTGACGCTGCCATCGGCTAGCGCATGGGCAAACCAGTCCAGGGCCGCGCTGCCGGGTGTCTCGCCCCGGCGCAGACTGGCGATGATGGACCGTGCCTCCATCAGGATCTGTCCATGTGGCCCGCGCCGAATGCGCCGGGCAAAAGGCTGCCGATTGTCGTCTCGCGTTCCGCGCCTTGCGTGGTGGCAAGCGTGACCGGCACATCCTGGGCACCGAATTCGGCCAGTTTTTGCCGGCAGCCGCCGCAGGGGGGGACCGGATCGGGGCTGTCCGCGATCACATACACCTCGACAATGTCCTGCGCGCCCGCGGCGATCATCGCGGCGATGGCCCCCGCTTCGGCGCAGGTGCCTTCGGGATAGGCCACGTTTTCCACGTTGCACCCGACATGAAGTCGCCCATCCCCAGAGCGCACCGCTGCGCCGACCTTGAAATTGGAATACGGCGCATAGGCGTTGTCCCGCACCTGCCGTGCTGCGTTCCTCAGGTCCATCTGCTCACTGTCCCCATCACTGTGGCCTGCATGTTTGCGAGGCCACGCGCCCGAATGCAAGGGGCGGCGGGAACCCGTCCCTCCCGATTCGCGTTTCCAACCGAAAAGAGGAGATCACCATGCCAATGCAAAACAGCATATCGCTTGATCCGTCCGTTGGATTGGGCCCTGACCCGGAAGAAAGGATGACCGAGGTTCAGGCCATTGAACTGCGCGAGTTGACCAGCGAGGCGAATGAGCCGTTCGATGCCAGCCTGACGCGTCGCCAGGCCGAGCGCCGCATCGCCCATCTTAAAGAATATCTGAACTGAGCTTCTTGCATGAGCGCTGCCCCGGCGCTCTTTCCCTCCGCACGGATGTGGTTTACCCCTAAACCAAACATGTGCGGGGGGAATTTTCATGTCAGACAGCACCAACGAGTCACTGCGTCAGGCGGCGCTGTACTATCACGAGTTTCCCAAGCCCGGTAAGCTCGAAATCCGCGCCACGAAGCCGCTGGCCAATGGGCGCGATCTGGCCCGCGCTTACAGCCCCGGCGTGGCCGAGGCCTGCACCGAGATACAGACGGATGAAACCAATGCCGCGCGCTATACCGCCAAGGGCAATCTCGTGGCGGTGGTCACGAACGGCACCGCGGTGCTGGGCCTTGGCAATATCGGCGCGCTGGCGTCCAAGCCGGTGATGGAGGGCAAGGCGGTCCTGTTCAAGAAATTCGCCAATATCGACTGTTTCGATATCGAGGTGAACCAAAGCGATCCCGAAAAGCTGGCCGATATCGTCTGCGCGCTGGAGCCGACATTTGGCGCCATCAACCTGGAAGACATCAAGGCGCCCGACTGTTTTATCGTCGAAAAACTGTGCCGCGAGCGGATGAACATTCCCGTATTCCATGACGACCAGCACGGCACGGCGATTGTCGTCGGCGCGGCGGCGACCAACGCGCTGCATGTCGCAGGCAAGACATTCGAGGATATCAAGATCGTCTCCACGGGGGGCGGCGCGGCGGGCATCGCCTGTCTCAACATGCTGCTCAAGCTGGGTGTGAAGCGTGAAAATATCTGGCTCTGCGACATTCACGGGCTGGTCTATGAGGGCCGGACCGAAGACATGAACCCGCAAAAGGCGGCCTTTGCGCAAAACAGCGATCTGCGGTCGTTGGAGGATGTGATCCACGAGGCCGACCTGTTTCTCGGGCTGAGCGGACCAAAAGTGCTCAAACCCGAAATGGTGGCCAGGATGGCCGACCGTCCCATCGTCTTTGCCTTGGCCAACCCGACGCCTGAAATCCTTCCCGACCAGGTGCGCGAGGTGGCCCCTGACGCCATCATGGCCACGGGGCGCAGCGATTTTCCCAATCAAGTCAACAACGTGCTGTGTTTTCCGTTCATCTTCCGCGGCGCGCTCGACGTGGGCGCGACCGAGATCAACGATGCGATGCAGGTGGCCTGCGTCGAGGGCATCGCCAAACTGGCACGCGCGACCACCAGCGCCGAAGCCGCCGCCGCCTATCGCGGCGAACAGCTCACCTTCGGGCCGGAATACCTGATCCCGAAACCGTTTGACCCCCGCCTGTCGGGTGTCGTGTCGACCGCCGTGGCGCAAGCGGCGATGGAATCGGGTGTCGCGACGCGGCCGCTGGATGATCTGGACGCCTACAAGGCGCATCTGGATGCGAGCGTCTACAAATCCGCCCTGCTCATGCGCCCGGTCTTCGAAGCGGCCGGCACCGCGGCCCGACGGATTGTCTTTGCCGAGGGCGAGGACGAGCGCGTGCTGCGCGCGGCGCAAGCGATCCTCGAGGAAACGACAGAGACGCCGATCCTCATTGGCCGCCCCGAGGTCATCGCGCGGCGCTGCGAGCGCTTGGGATTGGAAATCCGCCCCGAGCGCGATTTCACGCTGGTGAACCCGGAAAGCGATCCGCGCTACCGCGACTACTGGGAAACATATCACATGATCATGGCGCGGCGCGGCGTGACCCCCGATCTGGCCCGCGCGATCATGCGCACGAATACCACTGCAATCGGCGCGGTGATGGTCAATCGCGGCGAGGCCGACAGCCTGATCTGCGGCACCTTCGGCGAATTCCGTTGGCATCTCGGCTATGTCGAGCAAGTGCTTGGCTCTGAAACACAGACACCGCATGGCGCGCTCAGCATGATGATCCTCGAAGACGGGCCGCTGTTTATTGCGGACACCCATGTGCGGTCCCTGCCCACGCCCGAAGAGTTGGCCCGAACCGCAATCGGGGCCGCCCGCCATGTGCGCCGTTTTGGCCTGACACCCAATATCGCATTCTGTTCGCAATCACAGTTCGGCAACCAGAAGGAAGGCTCCGGAAAGCGGCTGCGCGACGCGATCGCGCTCTTGGACGCGGAGCCACGCGATTTCTGCTACGAAGGTGAAATGAACGTGGACGCGGCTCTGGACCCCGAATTGCGCGCCCGCATCCTGCCGGAAAATCGCATGCAAGGGCAGGCCAACGTGCTGATTTTCGGCCATGCCGATGCCGCCTCGGCCACGCGCAACATCCTCAAGATGCGCGCCGGGGGCCTTGAGGTCGGGCCGATCCTGATGGGTATGGGCAACCGGGCGCATGTTGTCACACAAGGAATCACCGCACGAGGATTGCTGAACATGGCCGCCATCGCCGGCACGCCGGTTGCGCGGTACGGGTAGCGCGCTTGGGGCGCGCTCCCACCATCTGACATTCAGAGTGTGTCGCGCTCATGTGCAGTCACGCGACCGCCGCTGGCGTTTTGTCAAGCCGCGTTTGGGACGCGCGACATCGCATTATTCATCCAAGGGGAAAAAGCACGCCACTTCGGAGGTTTCGCCCTGCCGGGACAAATCCGGAGTCTCGGCCGAGCAACGGGCCTGCGCGCGCGGGCATCGCGCGGCAAAGGCGCAACCGGGTGGCGGATTCAGAGGGTCGGGCAATTCCGTGCCCTTGGCCTCGGGTTCGGTCAGGGGCCGCCCCACCACCGGCGCGCTTTGCGCCAGCAGCCGCGTATATGGATGGCGCGGGGTCGCAAAGATGTCCTCGGCCCGGCCAATCTCGACCACCGATCCGAAATAGAGCACGGCAATCCTGTCGCTGACCGCCTCGACCACGGCAAGGTCATGGCTGATGAAGAGGTAGGTCAGGTCAAACTCGCGCTTCAGATCCGCCAGCAGGTTCAGCACCTGCGCCTGCACCGACACGTCGAGCGCCGAGACCGGCTCATCGAGGATCAGAATACGCGCATTCGCCGCGAGCGCGCGGGCGATGCCGATGCGCTGCGCCTGCCCGCCGGAAAATTCGTGCGGATAGCGATCAAGGAATTCCTCACGCAAGTTCACGCTGTCGAAGATCTCGGCAATCCGCGCCTGCCGCTCTGCCGCGTCCATGCCATAAAGATGCTTGAGCGGCGCCTCCATCACCTGCCGGATCGTCTTGCGCGGGTTGAGCGACGAAATCGGATCCTGGAACACGTACTGTATTTTCCGCCCGAACAGCGCCGGGTCCGCCGTATCCAGCGCCGCGCCCTCGATCTCGATGGTTCCGGTGGTCGGCTCCAGCAATCCCACCAGCATCCGCGCGAGGGTCGACTTTCCGCAGCCGGATTCGCCCACGATGCCAAGGGTTTCCCCCTGCCGCACGTCAAGCGTGACCGGATGCACCGCCTTGACCGCCCCCTTGGCCCGGCCGAACAGGGTTCGTCCCACCGAAAAGGTTTTCGAGACCTCAACCAATCTCAGCGCATGTGTCATTCCGCAGCCTCGCGCGTTCCATCCTCGGGATAAAGACAGCGCACCTTGCGGTCGCCCCGTCGCTCCAGGGCAATCTCCGCGCCCCGGCACTCGGGCCGCACCTTGAGGCAGCGATCCGCAAAGGCACAGCCGTCCGGCAGCCTGTCCACCGCGGGGGGCAGACCCGTGATGGCCTCGAGCCGCCGCTTGCCGCCGCCCAGTTCCGGCACGCAGGCCATCAGCCGCGCGGTATAGGGATGACGCGGCGCCTGCAGGATGTCTTCCGTGCTGCCCTCCTCGACAACGCGCCCGGCATACATCACCGCGACGCGGTCACAAAGCTGCGCCACCACACCGAAATCATGGGTGATGAACACGATGGCCAGCCCGCGCGACCGGCGCAGATCATCGAGGATGGTCAACACCTGCGCCTGCACCGTCACGTCCAGCGCCGTGGTCGGCTCGTCCGCGATGATGATGTCCGGGTCGTTGGCCAGCGCCATGGCAATGCCCACCCGCTGCCGCATGCCGCCCGACATCTCGTGCGGGTAATCGGTGACGCGCTGTTCCGCGTTGGGGATGCGCACCGCGCGCAAAAGCTCGACCGCCTTCGCCTGTCCTTCGCCCTTGCCGATGGGCCGATGCGACCGGATCGCCTCGATCAGCTGGTCCCCCACCCGGTACAAAGGATGCAGCGTCGCCTGCGGATCCTGGAAGATATAGGCCACGTTGCGACCCCGCATGTCGCGCAACCGCCCATAGGGCGCGCCGATCAGGTCTTCGCCGTCGTAATGCACCGCCCCTGCGGTGATCACCCCCGGCGGCGAGGCGACAAGCCCCATCAGCGACAGCGCCGTGACCGACTTGCCCGACCCGCTCTCGCCGATGATGCCCAGGCATTCGCCCTTTTGCACATGCAGATCGACACCGCCCACCGCGCGGTAGACGCGATCCTTGACGTGAAACTGCGTCTCAAGCCCCCGCACCTCGAGCAACCCCTTGCCCCTGGGTGCAGGCACCGGCCCCTTGCGCCGCACTTGCGTCGTCGCCATCGGCCGCGACAGCGCACCGGATTTCAGCCGCGGGTCCAGCGCATCGCGCACCCCGTCGCCCAACAGGTTGATCGACATGACGATGATCAGGATCATCACCCCCGGCACGATCGACGTATGCGGGTTGGTGATCAGCGCCGACCGCGCCTCGCCCAGCATCGAGCCCAGATCGGCCTGCGGCGGCTGGCTGCCCAGCCCCAGAAAGGACAGACCCGCAGTTTCCAGGATCATCCAGCCGAGCGTGGTGGACATGGCGATCACGATGACGGGCACCACGTTGGGCAGGATCTCGGACAGGATGATGCGGGTGTTCGACAACCCTGCCAGCCGCGCCGCATCGACGAATTCCTTGTGCGCGATGCCCACGGTGATGCCCCGGATGTTGCGCGCAAAAAACGGCACGTTGACGGCGGCCACCGCAATGAGCGCGTTGAACAGCCCCGGCCCCAGCGCCGCCACGATGGCCAGCGCCAGCAGGATATAGGGAAAGGCCATGAGCATATCGACGCCGCGCATGATGATGTTGTCGGTGCGCCCGCCGTAAAATCCCGCGATGATCCCGATGGCTGCGCCAAGTGTCGCGGCTAAAATCGCCGCCGCGAACCCCACCGCCAAGGAAAGCCGCGTCCCCCACATCAGGCGCGACAGCAGATCGCGCCCCAAGTGGTCGGTGCCCAAGGGCGCGCCTTCGGAAAAGATCGGCTGGAACCGGTTGCTCGTGTTGGTCACATCCGGATCGGCCAGCGGCAGGATCGGCGTCAGCAGCACCAGCAGCACCACCACGGCCATGACGATGCCGCCCGCCAGTGCCAACTTGTTTCGCGCCAACAGGACCAGAAACGCCCTCATGTCTTGATCCGCGGGTCAAGCAGGCTCTGCGCCACGTCGACCATGATGTTGAACATGACGTAGCAGGCGGCGACGAACACCACGCCACCCTGCACCAGCAGGATGTCGCGCGTCAGGATCGCATCGACCAGCATCCGCCCCACACCGGGCCACTGGAACACGATCTCGATATAGACAGCACCCGACAGCACGAACCCGGCCTGGATGCCCAGCACCGGGATGATCGACACCATCGCGGCCCGCAGCGCATGACGCCAGATCACGCCGCGTTCATGCACCCCCTTGGCGCGCGCCGTGCGGATGAAATCCTGCCGCAGCACCTCGAGCATGGCCGAGCGGGACAGCCGCGCGATCACCCCCGTCGCCACCACCGCCAGCGCCAGCGCGGGCATGGTCAGATGCGACAGCAGCGCCCAGATATCCCGCGCGCCATAGATCGGCCACATCCCCGAGACCGGGAACCAGCGCAGGTTCACCGCGAAGAACAGGATCATCATCATCCCCAGGAAAAACGACGGGATCGAAATCCCGAGCAGCACCACGAAGGTGATCGCGCGGTCCGCCAAACCATACTGGTTCGCCGCCGAGACCACGCCCGCGATGATGCCAAGGATCGAACACAGCACAAAGGCCGTCCCGGCCAGAACCAGCGTCGCGTTGAACCGCTCCAGCACCTCATCGAGCACCGGACGGTTGAGCGCGAAACTCGTGCCAAAATCCCCGCTCAACATGTTGCCCAGCCAGATGAAATACTGCTCTACCAGCGTCTTGTCCAAGCCAAGGTCGCGGTTGAGCTTCTCGACATTCTCCGGCGTCGCGTAACTGCCAAGGATCGCCATCGCCGGATCGCCGGGAATCAGCGCCATGATCAGGAAGACGATCACGGTAATGCCCAGCAGCACCGGGATCGCGGACAGCAGACGCTTCAGGATGTAGCCGGTCACGCAAGCGCCCTTCATCTTGCCGGAAAAACTCCGGGGGGTGCGGGGGGCTGGCCCCCCGCCGGGGGGGCCGGCCCCCCCCCCGCGCGGGGGCGGGGGTCGGCC
>JAWLGI010000016.1:14787-57725 GCA_041685125.1 Marivita sp.
GTGCGCAGCGCCAGAAAGGGCAGCGTGTCGGGATCGTTGGTCATCCAGCAAGAGAAAGAAGGACGGCTGCAACGCGAAATTCTCGACAGCGTCGCTTGTCACTGCGTTCTGCTTCCAGTTGGCGACAAAGACCCAGGGCGCGTCTTCCTGCACGATGGTCTGCATTTCCTTGTAGAGCCGCGCACGTTCGGCCTGATCGGTCGCCACCCGCGCCGCCTCCAGGAGCGCATCCACCTCGGGGTTGGAATAATAGCCCGAGTTGAAGCCACCGGCATCGGGCCAGGCCTCGGTGCGCAGCGCCAGAAAGGGCAGCGTGTCGGGATCGTTGGTCATCCAGGCCATCTCGGCCATATCCGCCTTGCCCTCAAGCCCCGGGTTCACTTCGCCCAGGAAGGTGTTCCACTCGTAGGTCTCGATGCTCACGTCAAAGCCCACGGCCTCCAGATCGGCCTGGATGGCGGTGCCCATCGCCACCGGATCCAGCATCCCCGATCCGCCTTCGGTCACGAAAAAGGTCAGCTCCGCGCCCTCGGCCCCGGCCTCGGCGATCAATGCGCGGGCGCGGTCGGGGTCATGGGGATAGGGTTCCAGTTCTTCGTTATACGCCCAGGCAAAGGCGGGCGGCGTCGGCCCGGCGGCCACCTCGGCGGTGCCTTCCAGCACCTCTTCGACCAATGCCGTCTTGTTGACCGCGTAATTCGCCGCCTGGCGCACGCGCTTGTCGGCAAACGGGCCTTCCTTGGCGTTCAGGATCAGGAACCAGACATGCGGCCCGGCCTGTTCATGCACGGTATAGCTGTCGCCTTCGAACTCGGACAAGGCCACGGGCGGCACTTCGACCATCAGGTCGATCCCGCCCGCGAGCATTTCCGCCGTCCGGGTGTTGGCATCGGTGATCGGGCGGAACACAACCGCCTCCAACTCGGGCGCGCCGTCCCAGTAACCGGGATTCGCTTCGACGACGACCGCCTCGTTCGATCGCCATTCCGCGAAGGTGAAGGGGCCGGTGCCGGACGGGTTGCGTCCGAACTCCGCCCCATGCTGCTCGACGGCGGCAGGCGACACGATCAGGCCCGTGGGATAGGCGAGGTTCGACAGGAAGGGCGCATATGGCGCGTTCAGCGTGAATTTCACCGTCAGATCATCCACCGCCTCAACGGTTTCGATGGCAGAGAAAAAGAACGCCAGCGGGAAAGGACCGGTGTCGTGATACGGATGGTCCTCGTTCAGCATCCGTTCGAAATTGAACTTTACGGCCTCGGCGTTGAAATCGCTGCCATCGTGGAACTGCACCCCGTCGCGCAGCGTGAAGGTATATTCCGTGCCGTCCTCGCTGATCTCCCAGTCGGTGGCCAGCGCAGGCTCCACTTCGAGCGTCCCATCGCGGTACCGCACCAGCCCGTCATAGACATTCATCAGGATGCGGAAATCGTTCACCGCAGTCACCGCCGCCGGGTCGAGCGCCTTGGGCTCGGCGATCTGGCCGACGATCAAGACGCCGGGGGGCGTTTGTGCAAGGGCCGGATCGCTTGCCCCAAAGCTCAACGCAAGCGCGGTGCCAGCGGCCAGAAGGCTGCGGCGGGTGAGGTGAAATAGCGGCATGGGTGACTTCCTCTCCTGAGATATCGGTTCTTATTTATCATGATAAATTGCATCAGGCCAAATTTTCATGATAAATTCAAGTCCGGTAACAACAGGATTGCAGATGACCATTTCCATACTGGCTTTCGATGAAAAAACGGGCGCTTATGGCGGCGCCGCGACCACCGGAAGCCTTTGTGTCGGCGGTTGGGTCCTGCGCGGCGATGCCGAATCGGGGCTGTCGGCCTCGCAAGGATCGCTGCCCAGCACCTTTTGGGGCACTGACGTTCTGGCCCTGATGCGTGGCGGGACCGACGCCGGGGCGGCCGTGGCCCAGGTCACATCCGCCGATGCGGGCCGCGCCGAACGCCAATTGGCCGCGCTTGACCCGGCCGGGCGCACCGGGCATTTCACCGGCGACAACAGCATTTCCGTCGCCGACGCCCGGACCGCGCCCCATGTGGTGGTCACCGGCAATCTTCTGGCCTCGGCCTCGGTTCTGGATGCCTGCCTCGACGGCTTTCAAACGGCCAAGGGTGCCCTGCCGGAGCGTCTTTTGACCGCGCTGGAGGCCGCCGCCGGGGCCGGTGGGGACAGCCGCGGCCTGCTCTCGTCTGCGCTGCTCGTGGTCAGCCGGACGCAACCGCCGCTGAACCTGCGCATCGATTACTCCGAAACCCCGTTGTCCGATCTGCACGCATTGCATAGGCGCGCCACATCCGGGCTCTACGCGGATTGGCTCAGCCATGTGCCCACGCTTGACGATCCGCAGCGCAGCACGCCGTTCCAATCCACCGACCGCCCCGTCACTCCGCGATAAACCGTTTCATGACCTCGGCTTCCTGATCCTCCATCAGGTCGCGCGCCATTTTCATATGGCTCTCCATCACCTGGCGTGCGGCGGCGGCATCGCCCGAGCGCAGGGCCGCGATGAGCTGCAGCTGGTGGTCCCGGCCGCGCCGCCACAGGTCATGGTTGGGTGCTGCGTATAGACGCTTGTACACCGTCAGGTCGGTCAGGATTTGCGCCATGAAACCGATGAAGAACCCCAGCAATGCGTTGTCGCCGAAATCCGACAACCGCGCGTGAAACCGCAGCGAGGCCACATGCTGCGCCCGCTCGCCCTCGGAATCCTCGGCAGGCACCGCGTAGGCCGTCATGATCTCGTCCAGCTCGGCCAGCTGCGCCTCGGTCAACCGGCCCGCGAGGGAGGCCGCCAGCTCCGGCTCCAGCGACAGGCGCAAGGCGTAGATATCCGAGATGGTCAGGTTCCGGAAATAAAAGTAGTTCGCCAAAAGCGCGTGTGCCCGCTCGCGCGACACCTCGCCGACGAAACTGCCGCCACCCGGACCGGTCTTGGTCTCGACCAGCCCCTGCGCCTGAAGGATGCGCATCGCCTCGCGAATCGTGCCCTTGGACATCTGGAACCGCGCGATCAGTTCCGCTTCACCGGGAAGCCGGTCGCCGGGCCTCAGCCCTTGTTCGACCACCCAATCCTTGATCGCCTCGGCCACGCGAACGGGGCGCGACCGACGGGGTCGGCGGGCGGAGGTTTCAGGTGTGGTGACGGCTGCCATGCGTGTTATGCCCGGATGCGCCTGCCCCGAACCGGGCAGCCGCGCCATGCAAGCAATTTATCATGATGAATTCAAGCCTTCGCAAGCCCCGTCATGCCGCCTCCTGTCGTGGTGCTGCTGCACTGCGCATGAAGAACGCGTAGTAAAACACCGGTGCGGCCACCAAAGTCAGGATCGAGGCAAAGGCGAGACCGCCCATGATGGTGACCGCCATCGACCGGAAAAACGCATCCCAGATCAGCGGCGTCATGCCGAGGATCGTTGTCGCGGCGGCAAGGATCACCGGCCGCAAACGCGATGTCGATGCCTCGACAATCGACTCCTTCAATGTCTGCCCCGGCCTTTCTGCGCGCACCAGGTCAATCTCTTCCACCAGAACGATCCCGTTCTTGATCAACATCCCCGAGAGCGACAACAGACCCAGCAGCGCGGTAAAGGTAAACGGGAACCCGGTCCCCAAGAGCGCAAGGCTGACCCCGTTCACCGACATCGGCACCAGCAGCCAGATGATCAGGGGTTGCCTGAGCGCGTTGAACAGCAGCACCGAGATCACGATCATGATGATCAGGCTCATCGGCAATTGCCGCCCAAGGCTTTCCTGCGCTTGCGACGAGCTTTCAAGCTCGCCGCCCCATTCCATCTTGTAGCCGGATGGCAGCTCCATGTCCTCGATCGTCTGGGTCACCTCGGCCTGCACCTGCGCCGCCGTGAGGCCCTTGACGATATCGGCGCCCACGGTGATCGTCAGCAGCCGGTCGCGCCGCTTCAACAACGTGTTCTGCGCCTCGAAGGTCAGACCGTCTGTCACCTGTTCCAGCGGCACGAAGCTTTGCGCGTTCTGCGAATAGACCATGTGATCCGTCAGAGCGAGGTTATCCTCGGGTTTGGCGCGCAGCACGATGGGGATCTGCCTGTCGCCTTCACGGTACACACCGGCATCGATGCCCGTGGTCGCAAAGCGCAGGATCGACGTGATGTCGTCGCGGGTGATCCCGGCCTCCTGCGCGCGGTCCGTGGCGTAAACCGGTTTCAGGACCAATTCCTGCTCGCGCCAGTCGATGCGTGGCGTCACGATATTGTCCGTGGCTTCGGTCAAGCGCACCATCGCTTCATCCGCCAGATCGCGCAGCACGTCCGGGTCCGAGCCGGAAAACCGCGCCTGGATCGGATCGCCGCCGCCGGGGCCAAAGGCCAGCCGCTTGGCGCGGAATTCTCCCTGCGGCAAGGCCCGCGCGGCAAACGCCTCGAGATCGGAAATCAACGGAGGAATCTCTTCGATCGTGTCCGTCCTGACGATGATATGGCCATAACTCGGGTTCGGGTCCTCTGACTGATAGGTCAGCATGAATCGCTCCGCCCCCTGCCCGACATAGGCGGTCGCGGAGACCACGTCCTCCTGCCCGGCCAGCCAGTCTTCCAATATCCTGATATCGCCCGAGGTCTCTTGAATCGACGCGCCCTGGTCGAGCTTGTAATGCACAAAGAACAGCGGCGTGTTGCTGTCCGGGAAAAATTGCTGCTTGATCTGGCCGAACAGCATGAAACAGACCACGGTGATCGCAACCAGGGCGGCAATCACCAACCACCAGACCCGAAGCGCGGCCCGCAGGGTGCCGGCATAGAGTCTGAAAAAGACCCCTCCATAGGCATCTTCCCCCTCGCCACTGGCCCGCTTGAAAAAGTAATGCCCCAGAAGCGGCGTCGCCGTCAGCGCGAGCACCCAAGACAACAGCAGCGAAATCCCGATAACCGCGAACAGCGAGAACAGGAATTCTCCTGTCGCGTCAGGGCTGAGTCCGATTCCGGCAAACGCCATGATCCCGATCACCGTCGCGCCCAAGAGCGGGATTTGCGTCTTGCTCGCGGCCTCGTCCGCTGCCGCACGGCTGTCCTTGCCGCGCCGCATGGCGATCTGCATGCCCTCGGCGACCACGATGGCGTTGTCCACCAGCATCCCCATCGCGATGATCAATGCGCCCAGCGAAATGCGCTCCATCTCGATGGAAAAGACCGACATGAAGAACAGCGTGCCCACCACTGTCAAAAGCAGCGTCACCCCGACGACGATGGCCGCGCGCCAACCCATGAACACGGCCAGCACGACAACCACGATTGACACCGACATGGCGAGGTTGATCAGGAATGCGTTCGAGGCCTCTTCCACCACGACATGCTGCTGGTAGATCGGCTGCAACTCTACACCGACGGGGATTTGTGGTGCCAGTTCGTCCAGCTTGGCATCCGCCCGTTTGCCCACATCGACGATGTTTTCGGTCCCGATGCCGGCCACCCCCACCGTGAAGGCCTCGACCCTGTTGTGCCGGATCAGCATGTCCGGCGTCTCCTCGCGCGCGCGCCGCACCTCGGAAAAGTCAAACAGGTTCAAAAGCTCGCCGCCGACACCCACCGTGAGGCCGGCAATCTCCTGTACCGTGTCATACCCGTCCGGGCCCTGTATCAGGGTTCTGCCATCCTCGTCCTGGATCGATCCGCCATCGACCACCGAATTGGCGGTCGCCAGCGCGCCCTGAATGGCCGATGGCGGCACATTCAGATTGGTGGTCAAGGCCAGGTCCGGCTCGACATAGATGACCTCGTCTGGCACGCCCGACAGGCTTACATCGGCGACGCCATCGACAGTCAGCAATTCGCGCCGCAGAAAGGTGGCAAGGTTGTTGATCTCGGCATCGGAAAACCCGGGGGCGGTCACGGCATAGTAAATGCCGTAGACATCCCCGAACCCTTCATTCACGAAAGGTGTCCCGACCCCGGTCGGCAACCGTACCGTGCTGACCCTGTTGCGCAGCTTGGTCCAGATCTCGGGCAATTCCTCGCCGTCATACTGATCCTTCATGTCCACGGTGATCCGTGACTGGCCAGGCCGATTGACAGAGCGCACCTCTTTCATCTCCGACATCTTCTGGATCTCGGATTCCAACGGCTCCGACACCTCGCGCGCGACCTGCGCGGCGCTGGCACCTGGGTATTCGGTGACCACGACAGCTGTTTTGATGGTGAAGGCCGGATCTTCCAGACGGCCAAGGGTGAAGAACCCCCAGATGCCGCCAAGCAGGGCTGCAAGCATGATCAGCCATGTGAGGATGGGGCGATCGATGGAGGCTTTTGCAATATTCATGGTGCCGTGCTCAGTTCGAGAATTCGGTGAACCGCTTGACACGGTCCCCGTCGGCCAATTGGCTCGCGCCGCTGGCGACAATTTCCTCGCCCGGCTCCAGTCCCTCGATCACGCGCACCTCGCCCCGGATCGTCGGCTCGACAGTCACGCGCCTGCGCGCGACCGTGCCTTCTTCTGCGCCGACCGGTGTGAACACCAACACCGTGGGTGTGCCATCATTCTTCATGCCAACCGCGGATGCCGGAATGCGAATATCCTGCGTGCCGGCGTCCAATGTCGCATAGACCGTCACCGACGAGCCCGGCAGAATTCTCCTGCCCTCGGGAGGCTCCATGCCCAGGGTGATCTGATAGGTCTGGCCGACCTGCGACGTCTCCGCATTGAATTCGCGGGGCGTCACCGGGTAGCGTTCGTCACCGGTGGGAAACTTGGCCCAAAGGTCGATCCCCGGATCGCTCCCGGCCCTTTGAAACAGGATTTCCGGCACTTCGATGTCAATGCGCAGCTCCGACATGTTGTGCAGCCGTGCCACCGGCGTTCCGGCCGATATGGTGGCAAAGTTGGCCACGTTGCGCGACGCCACAAGCGCGTCGAACGGGGCCAGCAAGGTCGCGTTCTTCAATTCCCGCTCCGCATTGCGCACCGATATTTCCGCCAGTTCAAGCGAGGTCTGGGCATCATTCACAGAAACCTGGCTTACCGTGCTCCCCTGAAGTTTCTGCAGCCGCTCCAGCGTCCGCTCCGCCTGGTTGCGCTGTACTCTCGCCTGATCCAGCGCCAACTGAAAGGGTTCAACATCAAGCTGCGCAATCACGGACCCCTTGTCGATCCGGTTGCCTTCGATGAGGGGCAATTTGACGATTTGCCCACCCACCTGGAAGGCCAGGTCGACCGTTTCCTTGGCGACGACATGCCCGAAAAATTGCCGTGTCACTGCGCCATCGGCCGCCTGCACCTTGATGATCTTGGCCAACCGCATGTCCTGCGCCGCCCCCATCGTCGGGCCGACCAGCAGCAAGAGGCAAAACAATAGGCGGCGCATGGCGAAACTCCCGGTCTTTGTCACATTGGCAGGGAAACGACCTCCGTCACGGGACGTTCCACGCATGTCGCGTGTCAACTAAACCGAACAGTTCAGTTTGACACGCCTCAATTGCACCGAAGACGTGAAAACCCACTGTGCGCCTCTGCACAGTTGCAATACCGCATCGCGATGAAGGATCAGTAAAGCCAGAACAGCGTGATCGCCGGGAACATCACCAGCAGGATCACCCGCAGGATATCCGAGGCCACGAACCAGATCACCGCCTTGTAGGTGTCCATCATCGGCGTGTCCCGATCCATCGAATTGATGATGAACAGGTTCATCCCCACCGGCGGCGTGATCAGCCCGACCTCGACCACGATCAGAACAAGGATACCGAACCAGATTGCAACCCATTCCGATTCGATCCGGTTCGCCATTCCCTGCGTCACGCGAATATCAAGCGCCTGCATCTGCTCACGCGTCAGCTCGGCGCCGGCCGCCATCGCTGCCTCGATCGAGGCCAGCATCTCCTGCCCCATGCCTTCGACCGCCCCGGTCGCCAGCGCCTCGCGCGCGGCATCCGCCTGCATCGCCGCGAGATCGACAAACCCGAAATCCATCACCGAAATCACCGGAAAGAAGATCGGGATGGTCAAAAGGATCATCGACAGGCTGTCCATCAAACACCCGAACACGAGGTAGAAGAGCAGAATCAGCGACAGAACCGTGAAGGGGCTCAGCCCCATGTCCACAACCCAGTTCGACAGTTCTTGCGGCACCTGGCTCAGCGCGAGAAAGCCATTGTAAAAAGACGCGCCCAGCACGATGAAAAAGATCATCGCGGTGCTCACCGCCGTCTGGATGATGCTCTGCTTGAACACGTTCCAGGACAGGCTGCCCGACACCAATGCGATCAGCCCGGTGCCCGCCGCGCCAACCGCAGCGCCTTCGGTCGGCGTGAACCAGCCCAGGTAAATCCCCCCGACGACCAGCGCAAAGACCACAAGCACCGGCCACACGTCGCGCAAGGCCCGCCAACGCTCCGCATAGGGTACGGGCGCGCGGGTGCCCGCCGCCTCCGGATGCCGCCGCACATAGATCGAGATCGCGATCATGTATCCCAGCGCAGCCAACAGCCCCGGGACAAAGGCCGCAAGGAACAGCTTGGCGATATTCTGCTCGGTCAGGATCGCGTAGATGACAAGGATCACCGATGGCGGGATCAGAATGCCCAGGGTCCCCCCCGCTGCCAGGGTCGCCGTCGAAAACCCGCCGGAATACCCGGTTCTGCGCAACTCGGGCAGCGCCACGCGGCTCATCGTTGCCGCCGTGGCAAGGGATGACCCGCAGATTGCGCCAAAGCCGGCGCATGCCCCGACCGCCGCCATCGCGACACCCCCTTTGCGGTGGCCAAGCCACGAGTCCGCCGCCTTGAACAAGGCCGATGACATGCCGGACAGCGTTGCAAACTGGCCCATCAGCAAGAACATCGGGATGATCGACAGCGAATAGCTGGAAAATGTCGAATAGGTCTCTGACTTGAGCTTGGCCAACACCACGTCCGGGCTGCCCAGCGACAGCCAAAGCCCGCCGATCCCGCACAGCAACATGGCCAGCCCGATGGGAGCACGCAGGAATATCAGCACCAGAAGCACCGGGAAGGACCAGATGCCCAGTTCCAATAGGCTCATGCTTCCTCCGCCCCGGTCGCGGGCAGGATATTGCGCCCCGTCGCGGCCTGCACCACGCGCCCCACGGCGCAAAACACCGCCGTCAGGGACGCCACGAGCGCTGCGACAAGGCTTGCGGCATAGGCCCACCAGATCGGGAATTGCAACAGAAACGTCGTCTCGCCATTGCTGATCTTGTCCATCATGCCGACGCCCAGACGCCAGGTGATCACCACGATGGCTGCCGTCAGAACCACCTCCCAGAACGCCACAAGCCACCGGTTCAGCCGGTCCGGCAGGCCCGAGGTGAAGATATCCACCGTCGCGTGGCCCGCGTAAAGCTGGCAGATCGGCAGGAACGCGAAGATCGCAAAGGCGATCCCGGCTTCGACCACCTCGAAATCACCGGTTACCGGCCCGACGCCCGTGCTGATCAGCACATCACCCGCCTGCGCGGAAATCGCGGCAAGCCAGTCGGAATGGCCGATGCTGTTGAGCCCGCGGCCCAGGACAGACAGGCAGGTCAGCACGACAAGAAGGCTCAAGACAACGCCCCCCAGCACCGCCATGGCTCTTGCAAGGCGTTCAATCGCCGTTGTCATGCCGCTCGCCCCTTGTCGTTCTGCGCGCCGCCCTGGACCGGAACCCGGACGGCGCGGCGCCTCCTACTGCGTGCTATGCTTTTCAAGCAGCTCGTTTGCCCGCTCGACAAGCGCTGCACCGTCCAGACCCTTTTCATCCATCTCCGCGATCCAGTCATCCCGGGTCGCTGCGGCGGCCTCCTGCCATCCGGCGGCCTCCTCGGCACTGATGGTGATGATCGTGTTGCCCGCATCCAGCGCCGCTTCGCGGGCCGGGCCGTCATCAGCCTGCATCTGTGCGCCCGCCATGCGGCTGAACGCGGCACCGGATTGCGAGTCGATCACGTCCTTCAGGTCATCGGGCAACGCTTCATAAGCATCCTTGTTCATCGCAAAGATGAAGGTGGTGGTATAAAGCGCGTTGCCCTCGAACTCGGTATGGTTCCGCACCAGCTCCGCCACCTTGAGCGCGCCTGTCACCTCCCACGGGATCACAGCGCCATCGACAACCCCTTTGGACAGCGCCTCCGGGATCGCGGGAACCGGCATACCCACGGTGGTGGCGCCGAGATCTGACAACAGCTTTGTTGTCGCCCGTGTCGGCGCGCGCAGCTTCATCCCGTTCAGGTCCGATGGCTCCGACACAGGATCGGTCGAATGGATCACGCCGGGGCCATGCACCCAGACGCCCAGAACCTTGAAATCGGCAAAGTCCTGATCCATCATCTGTTCTTCTGCCAAGTCCCAATAGGCTGCGGACATATCCCCCGCATCCGACATCAGGAAGGGCAGCTCGAACACCTCGGCGCGCGGGAAACGGCCCGGCGTGTAGCCGGCAACGGTCCAGATGATATCGGCCACACCGTCAATCGCCTGGTCGATCAGCTGCGGCGGCGTACCGCCCAGTTGCATCGACGGGAAATGCTGGATCTCGATCCGCCCATCAGACGCCTCCATGACCCGTTCGGCCCAGGGCATCAACACGTTCTTCGGCACATTGGCCTGCGCTGGCAGGAACTGATGCATCCGCAATGTCACATCCTGCGCAAATGCGCCGGTGGCAAGCATCGCCGCAACGGCGGTTGTGCCGACAAGTTTCATGAAACCACGTTTTTTCATTGCCAAATCCTCCCGTTTTAATCCGTCTATAAACACACGTCGCGCATGAAGAATCCATGATAAATCTGCCCCGACCCATCAAAGAGCATGGCCGTCATGAAAGGCACATTCGCCTCCCGCAACAAGCTGACCCTATACAGCAGCGACGCGGCGACAGGGCCCAGATCGATCACCGGACCCTCCGCTCCCGCTCAGCGGCAAAGGCCATCGCCACCCCGTCCTCTTGCGTCACGTCACAGGGCGGCGCGGGCCTTTCCAATCCCGCGGCCCGGGCGTGTGATGATGGTCCTCTGTGTGATCGAACAATCCCCTGCTTCATCTTGCCCATAAACTCCGGGGGGAGTCGCCCAAGGGGCGACGGGGGCAGCGCCCCCAAACCTCACTCATAAGGCAGCGCCCCACAAGTCTCAGTCAAAAATTGTCACACGGCAAATCCTTGGCCGTCCCTTGATACGCCGTCGCCGGTTCAAAACCGCCCCCTCCCCAACCTGGCCGTCTTGCCCCCGATCGAGATCCTGCCACAACGTGGTGTTGACGATCTCCGGCGACGCCCGGTCCGACCCTGAACAGATGAGTGCAGCCGCCCTTCCCCAGATCCTCCAACGGCTGCAATGGCACCGCTTCCGCCGATCCAGGATATCCGACACACGGCCGACAACACGGATGAAAAGACCGCGCCCTTCTTCAATCACCGAATCTGGGTCATTGATGCGGTCCATCACGAACAGGCGGAACGTATTGCCGGACGCAAGATCAGACTGGCCATTCGCAATCCCGTTACCCGGGATGTCGGACCATTCCCGCGACCGGCCCCGCCTGTTCGCGCGCCTGTCGGACATCGGATCGCGCCCCGCATCTGACCGGACCGTGCTGGACAATCCACCCACCAACGGCAAGTGTCAGCGCGAACATGAACAAGGAGACACCACATGATCGAGCGATTGGAAACCGGCCAGCGGATGAGCAAGATCGTCAAACACAATGGCACAGCCTATCTCTGCGGTCAGGTCGGCGCAGGCGAGACGGTCACCGAACAGACCCAAGATTGCCTGGCCCGCGTCGATGGCCTGCTCGAGCAGGCCGGATCGTCGCGCGACCAGATCCTGCAAGCCATCATCTGGGTCGCCGACATGGCCGATTTCGCCGAGATGAACGCGGTCTGGGATGCCTGGGTGCCTGAAGGTCACGCCCCCGCCCGCGCCTGCGGGGAGGCCAAGCTTGCCCGCCCCGAGCTCAAGGTCGAAGTGATCGTGACCGCCGCTTACGCGTAAAGCCCGGCTGTCTGTGCCCGAAGCTGCACAAGCGCCAGCACCGTGTCGATCGTCGGTGTTGGCACGCCAACCACACGGCCCAGCTCCTGCACCGATCCCACCAGCGCGTCGATCTCCATCGGACGGCCCTGATCCAGATCCTGCAACATCGACGTGCGATGCGCGCCCACGGCCGCCCCGCCGTCGATGCGCCGCTCCACATCAATCGGAAACTTCACGCCCAATGCCTCGGCAATCTCCTGCGCCTCGAGCATCATGCCGCGGGCCACCGCCCGCGTGCCGGGGTCGGTACACAGCACGTCCAGCGTCGCATGGGTCAGCGCCGAGATCGGGTTGAACGACAGGTTCCCCCAAAGCTTCACCCAGATCTCATCCCGCAAGCGCGGCCGCACCGGTGCTTTCAACCCTGCCGAAGACAGCGCTTGCGACAGCGCCACAGCGCGCTCCGATTTCGACCCGTCCGGCTCCCCCAATGAGAAGCGATTGCCCTCGATATGCTTGACGACACCGGGACGGGTCACCTCTGCCGCCGGATAGACGACACAGCCCAGCACCCGGTCCGGCCCGAACCCGTCCCATTGCGCATTGCCCGGGTCCACGCTCTCAAGCCGCGTGCCCTCGTGTTCGCCACCGATCTTGTGGAAATACCACCAGGGCACCCCGTTCACGCCTGACACGATGGTCGTGTTCGGCCCGATGAGCGGTGCCATCTTGTCCACAATGGGCGGCACCGAATGCGCCTTGAGCGTGACGATGATGTAATCCTGCTCGCCCAAATCTGCCGGATTGTCCGACGCGGTCACCGAAACAACGGTCTCCGCGCCATCCTCTTCGACCAGCTTCAGACCATTCGCCTGCATCGCCGCCAGGTGCGGCCCGCGCGCCACAAGGCTCACATCCGCCCCCGCCTGCGCCAGCTTCACACCCATATAGCCGCCAATGGCGCCCGCTCCGAATACGCAAATCTTCATCGCTCACCCCGAAACGGTCCGCTCTCATATCGCGAACCGCTCCTCCTTCATCTTGCCAAGTAAACTCCCGCCGGAGGCTCCCACAGGGGCCACCCGGCGCTTCATCACATGTCTCGCTCAGACAGACTCCACCAGCCCCAGCTTTTCCGCCAGACCGATGCGCTGCATCTTGCCCGTGGCCCCTTTCGGGATCTCGTCCAGGATGATCACCTTGCGCGGCACCTTGAAATCGGCCATGCGCTCGGCGGCGAAATCGCGGATTTCGCGCTCGGTCGCCTCCGATCCCTCGGCCAGCACCACGGCGGCGGCGACGTCCTCACCCAGCTTGGGATGCGGCAACGCGAACGTCACCACCTGCGCCACGCCCGGATGATCCAGCAGCACGCCATCCACTTCGAGCGGCGAGACTTTCTCGCCGCCGCGATTGATGATCTCCTTCAATCGCCCTGTCAGGTGGAGGAAGCCGTCGGCGTCGAACGCGCCCTGGTCGCCGGTGCGGAACCAGCGCTTGCCATCCGCCTCGAAGAAGGTCTTGGCGTTGGCGTCGGGGTTGCTTTCATAGCCCGGTGTCACGTTCGGGCCGGAGATGACCACCTCGCCGGTGCCGTCGATCAGGTGGTTCTCGGCCTCATGCGCCACGCGCACTTCGGGGCCAGCCGCCACACCCACCGCACCGGGTTTTTGCGTGTCGAACGGGTTGCAGCACATCTGGTGCGCCGCTTCGGTCATGCCGTAGGCCTCGATCACCGGCGCGCCAAAGGTCTCGCGCAGGGCTTCCATGACCTGCCCGGGCAGGCTGGCCGAAGACGACCGCAGGAACCGCAAGGGCACCTCCTTGATCACATCCGCATTGCGCCCCGCGCGGCTCAGGATGGCCTGGTGCATCGTTGGCACGGCGGTGTACCAGGTTGGCTTGGCGTCCCGCATCCAGCCAAAGAACCGCAACGCGTCGAACCCCGGCGCGCACCAGATCGACGCGCCCACCGACAGCGAAGACGACACCGCCGCCAACAGCCCGTGGATATGGAACAGCGGCATCACGTTCAGGCAGCGGTCCTTTGAGGTCAGGTCAAGCGACGCCGCGATGTTCTGCGCCGATGCCGCCACGTTCGATTGCAGCAGCGGCACGATCTTGGGCCGCGACGTGGTGCCCGAGGTGTGCAGGATCAGCGCCACGTTGTCGTCCGTCGGATCGCTTGCGGGCAACCCCTCTCCCGTCGCCCCATCAGCGGTCAAGGTGAACGATCCCGCAGGCGCGCCCTCGGCCACAACCGTGCGCAGCACCATCAGCCCCAGCGTGTTGGCAGCCGCCAGCGCCGGCCCATCATAGCCCTCCGCGAGCACGACCGCCTTGGCCCCCAAATCGTCGAGGTAGAACGCATATTCGTCCTCGCGATAGGCCGGGTTCAACGGCGCGGTCGTGGCCGCCTGCGCGATGGTGACGAAGGCCGATGCCATTTCAGGCCCGTTCGGCAGCACGATGGCCACCCGGTCCGCGTGTCCGATCCCGAAGCCGCGCAAAGCCGCGCTCACCTCGGTCGACAAGTCGCGCAACCCGCCATAGCTCAGCCAGTCGCGCCCCGGTGCGCCGATTGCCACGGCCTCCGGGTCATGCCCGTCCAGCAAGTCCTTCACGGTGTTTGCCATCATTCCTCCCCAGTGTTCTGTCCCAGTGTTCTGCGCCACTCGGGTGCGATAC
The DNA here is from genome assembly GCA_041685125.1 of Marivita sp. GTDB lineage: Bacteria > Pseudomonadota > Alphaproteobacteria > Rhodobacterales > Rhodobacteraceae > Marivita. The sequence goes on from JAWLGI010000016.1 coordinate 29,420, forward strand.
TCACCCAAAGCTCCGGCAATGAAAAGTCCCGCACCACCGAATAGGTGTCGAAACTTGACCCACCGTCGCATGGGCGCGGCCGCCACACCATGATAGCTCAAGCGCAACGACAAAGGACAGCCCCATGCACCAACCGACCCTGCCGCTTTCCCAAGACCTCGTTCTGATCGGCGGTGGCCACACACATGCGCTGGTCCTGCGCCAATGGGCGATGAGGCCCCTGCCCGGAGCGCGGCTGACATTGATCAACCCCGGCCCGACCGCGCCTTATTCCGGCATGCTGCCGGGGTTCGTCGCCGGGCATTACAGCCGCGATCAACTGGATATCGACCTGGTCCGGCTGGCGCAGGCGGCGAACGCGCGGCTCATCATCGGGGCTGCGACAGGAATCGACCCTGCCGCCGGCTCTGTGCGGATCGACACCCATCCGGCGGTGGGCTTTGACACCTGTTCAGTCGATATCGGCATTACCTCCGATATGCCGGCCCTTCCCGGCTTTGCCGAGCACGCCGTTCCCGCCAAGCCACTTGGCCCCTTCGCCGCCCGCTGGGAGGCGTTCCGCAACGCGAGCGGCCCAACACGCGTGGCGGTGATCGGCGGCGGTGTCGCCGGATCAGAACTTGCCATGGCGATGGCGCATGCCCTGCGCGGCCGCCCGGCGACGATCCATCTGATCGACAATGGCGCGATCCTGTCGACTTTGCCTGCCAAAAGCGCGGTACGCCTGCGCGACGCGATGAGATCTCTTGGGGTTGTGCTGCACGAAAACGTCCGGATCACCCATCTCGGCGAAAACACCGTGCATCTGGACGACGCCCGCAGCATCCAAGCCGACTTCATCACCGGGACCGCAGGAGCCCGGCCTTATCCATGGCTTGCCGAGTCCGGTCTTGAAACCCATGACGGATTCCTGGTCGTCAACGAAAAGCTGCAAACCAGCGACACGGGCATCTTCGCTGTCGGCGATTGTGCATATATGGCCCATGCGCCGCGCCCCAAGGCGGGCGTTTATGCCGTGCGCCAAGCGCCTGTGCTCTTTCATAACCTGACCTCCGCGTTGTCCTCCGGGGCGCTGAAATCCTATAAACCGCAAAAAGATTACCTGAAGCTTATCTCGCTTGGCGAAAAATCGGCGCTTGGCGACCGGTTCGGCGTCAATTTTGCCGGCCCCTGGGTCTGGCGCTGGAAAGACAGCATCGACCGCAAATTCATGGATCGGTTCGACACCCTGCCCAGGATGCAAAGGCCGCCCTTGCCCTACCCGCGCGCCAAGGGCAGTATGGAGGCTCTCGGCCCGAAACCGCTTTGCGGCGGCTGCGGCGCGAAGCTGGGGCGCGATGCGCTGGCACGGGCCGTGTCGACGCTGCCGCCGCCGCACCGGGGCGATATCATCTCCCTGCCCGGCGATGACGCGGCGCTCTTGACCACCGGCGGTGCGCGCCAAGTGTTCACCACGGATCATCTGCGCAGCTTCTGGGCCGATCCCGCCGTCATGGCGCGCATCGCGGCGCATCATGCGCTGGGGGATGTCTGGGCAATGGGCGCCGATCCGCAGGCGGCAACCCTGTCGATCACCCTGCCCCGCCTGTCCGACAGCCTCGCGCAACGCAGCATGACCGAAATCCTGACCACGGCCGACCAGGTTCTGCGCGAGGCCGGTGCGAATATCGTCGGCGGGCATAGCACCATCGGTGATGAGTTGACCATCGGCCTTGCCGTCACGGGGCTGTGCCCGCGCGATCCGATCACCCTGGGCGGCGCGAAAGACGCGGCCGCGCTGATCCTGACAAAACCGATCGGCACCGGCGTCCTGATGGCCGCTGCGATGTCCGGCACCGCGCGCGGCGCCGATGTGGCCGGGGCGCTGGAGGCGATGCAGCAGGGGCAAATGGCGGCCTCGCATATCCTGCGCGAGACGGCAGTGGCAATGACGGATGTCACCGGCTTCGGCCTGGCGGGTCACGTGCAGAACATCTGTCGCGCCTCGGGCCTGTCTGCACAATTGACGCTCGACGCGATCCCGTTGCTGCCCGGCGCGCTGGACATGTCCGAACGCGGTGAACATTCTTCGCTCTACACGCATAATCGCGCGGGATTTTCGAATATCCCGGACAGCCCGAAAACCCGGCTGCTGTTCGATCCGCAAACCGGCGGCGGGCTTGTTGCGGCGGTTCCCGAGGCCAGGGCGACCGAGACACTCGCCAATTTGCGCGAAGCGGGCTATCCCGACGCTGCTCGGATCGGCCAGCTGCATGGCGGCCCGCCGGGTCAGGTCTCCATCACCTGAAGCGCCGCTTCGATTTCTGCGGCGACCGTCTCAAGATCGCCGGGCGACAGGCCCTCTGTGTCGACGCGTCCGATCACCTTTGGCGACATCGCCTTCATCGACTTGGCATAGGCCAGATCGTAGTGATCCTCCATCAGCGAGCGCGTGAGTGCCCACACATCCCCCGCCGCGCTCAGCGCGATCCAGTGCGCCACCAGAGTCTCACCGCGATGGGCTTTCAACGGGGCCAGCTTGGCATGAAGCGCGGCGCTGTCCGACAGGATGTCATCATAAGCGCGCACAAGGTACTCTGTCCGCGCCGCGATGGGGGCGGACACTTCGATCCATGGGGCCTGTTTCATCCCCTGCCAAAGACTTGGCGGGATCAGGAGATCACCGATCTTGCTGCTTTCCGCCTCGACCAGAACGGGGCGCGCAGGATCAAGCCGGCAAAGCTGCCGGGCCAAGGCGCTTTCGAACGCTTTCTGCGCGGGCTGCCCCCCCATGCTGCCCAGCAAGGAACCGCGATGATTGGCAAGGCCTTCCAGATCGATCACCTGCACGCCCCGCTGTGCGAGATATGGCAAGAGCTCGGTCTTGGCAGTGCCGGTATAGCCGCCCAATTGCACGAAGCGGAACGGCAACGCCTCGCGGTGCAGCATGTCCGCCACCAGCCGCCGATACGTCTTGTATCCGCCCCGAATGACATCGGACCGCCAACCGATTTCCGCCAGCAGCCACGCAAACGATCCGGATCGTTGCCCGCCGCGCCAGCAATAGACCAGCGGACGCCACGCGCCATCATGCTGCGCAAGCGCGGTTTCTACGTGATGCGCGGCATTGCGGAACACCAGCGCCGCGCCGATCTTGCGCGCATCGAAGGGGCTCACCTGTTTGTAGATGGTGCCCACACGCGCGCGCTCTTCATTATCGAGAACCGGCAGGTTGATCGCCCCGGGCACATGATCCTCGGCAAATTCGGCCGGGCTGCGCACGTCGATCACGGTATCGAACCCGTGATCCAGCAGTTCCGGCAGGCTGGAGGGGGTGAACGCCATGATCGCTAACGCATCAACCCGATCAGATCGTCTGCCAACACCGCGAGTGCGCGGCCTTGCGCCGCGGTCACGGCAGACGGGGTGAATTCGGCCACCGGCACGGATACGGCGAATCTTTCCACCCGCTCGCGGGGACGCCCGTCCACGGCGCTGACAGCCGCCTGACCGGTAATCTCGAACACGCCGGACATAGTCGCCAGCATCTTGTCGATCCGCACATCGAGCCGCGCCGACGGTCCGTCCCGAAGCGGCCAGGGTTCGGCTGCCACCGTCGCGCTGCTGCGTTCATCCAGCAATTGCGCCAATATCCCGGTCACCGCGCGTTCCGGGTCGTCGGCCCATTCCGCATCACCAAGCGGGCGCAACGCGCCTTCGGCCTCGCGGACCAGAATGGCAGTACCAGAGGCATGGCCGGGCAAGGACACGTCCCGCAATTCCACCGTGCGCACCGCAACGCGCGCCGCCGCGTCGCCGCCACGCGCCGGCGTATCGATCAGGTAGCGTCCTGTATCGCCCCCGGCGCAGGCCGACACCAGCGGCAGGGCCGCGACAAGGGCAAGTCTGCGCAAGTTCAATGCGGTCATGGGGTCTCGTCCTTCCTCAACGCCCGAAGATCAGGGAATTCGGGCTGCGTTCTATTTCACGCGCCAGGTTCGAAACTGCCTTGGCGGCGCTTTGCACCTCGCGCAGGGCCGACAGGGTCTGCGCGCTGAAATCCGACCGTTCCCCGTAGGAGGTGAGCACGGTTTCGGTTTCGGCCACCAATCGCTCGAGCCGCGCGGTAAGCTGTGGCAGATCCTCGACCGATTGCGCCACCGATCCGGCCGCGTCCGAGGCCGATTGCAGCGTCGCGTTCAGGTTCTCGACGACGCCACCCTCGCGCAATTCCGCCAGGGCAAGGCGCATCTCGGTAAGCGCGTCGTTCAACGTGCCGGGCAATTCCAACGTCTCGTCGCTGCCCACAAGGGCATCCACCCGGTTCAGCGTGCCGGTCGCGCTGTCCACCAAGGCCTGCAATTCAAGCTCTTGCGCCTTGGTCACGACGGCGTCGATCTCCGCCAACACGTCCGGGATGTCGCTTTCCGTGATCTGGCGCAGGTTCCGGGTGACGGCGGGGGCGTCCTGCGTGGCCACGCTGAGATCGGCCATCGCCCGATCAAGATTGCGCAGCGAAGACCCCAGCGCCTGAACGGCGCCCTCTTCGCGCAGGTCGGCCACCACCTGGCGCACATCTGCAATCGCGGCGGTCACCGCGTCCGGGATGCCCTGAACGGTGTCCTGCGCAATCAGAGCGTCGATCCGGTTCAGCGTCTGCGTCGCACTGCCCACCAGCCCATCAAGCTCAAGCGCCTGCGCGGTTTCGGCCACGCCTTGCAATTCGGCCAGAACCGCCGGGATGTCCTCTTCGGTCAGCCTGGTCAGGTTCTGCGTCAGCGCCGGCGCATTTCGGGAGGCCTCGTTGACCCCCTCCATGGCCTCGTCAAGCCGGGCCAGTGCGCTGTTGAGCGATGCAACGGCTCCGCCGTCGCGCAGGTCGGCCACCAATTCCGTCAGGTCAGTCACCGCCGCATCCAACTGCGCCGGGATAGACTGGATCGCCTCGCTGCCGACGATTGCGCGGGTGTCATCCAGCAGCGCCACGGCCGATCCGGGCACGCGCTGCAAATCCTCGTTCCGGGCCAGAGCCTCGACCGAGTCCATCAGGCTGATCGCCCGCTGCATCACCTCCTCGATCGGCAGCGCGTTGATCCGTTCCAGCACACCTTCGGCGGTGGCGGTGAAATCCGACAGGTTCGATTCGACACTGGGCAGGCGCGGCAGATCAGTGTCATCTTCCCGCAACGGGGCCGGCGCGACATCGTCCAGCACCACCAGTTCAATCCGCAGATCGCTGCTCAGAAGGCTCTCGGTCGCCAGCCGCGCCCGCATCCCCGATTCCACCGCAAAGCGGAAGAAATCGACTGTTTCCTCGGGCGTTGTGCCAGCCTCGAGACCCATCCGCTGCGGATCAATCGACACGTTCACCGACAGCGACAATTCGGGACCGAACTCGGTTTCGATCACGCGGGACCGCAATTCGGTGACAACACCAACCTCAAGACCCTGGTAGGTCACGTCGTCCCCGGCTTCGAGCCCGTTCACGGATTCCGAGAACTGGATCGAAAACGGCACGCCTTGTGCCGGACCGCGCACCAATGTGTTGCGCCGGGCATCCTCTTCCTCTTCGTACAGGTTGAACACGTAGCCCGGCGGCAGGGGATCGCCGTCATCATACAGGTTGTCGAACTCCACACCCCCCGTGACCAGCGACGCAAGACTGTCGAAATCCACGGCAAAGCCCGATGCGCCGAAGGACAGCTTGAACCCGGACGTATCCCAGAACCGTGTTGCCTGCGTCAGGCGCGCGTCATGCGGCGCGTCGATGAAGGCATCGACCAGAACCGTGCGCCCATCCGAGGACAGGCGCGGCGTTTCCAGCCGCCCCACCTCGACCCCGCGAAACAGCACGGGAGACCCGTTGGAAATGGTTGTCCCGTCATCCGTGGCCAGCGTGATCCGCTTGCCGGGACGGCCAGGCTGGGTCAGCGGCGGGGAACTCATCCCGATGAAATCCCGCGCTTCGGCGGCCGGCTCATTGTCCCAGGCGCCTTCTATATAGACACCGGACAACACGGTGGACAGACCGCTGATCCCACGCGCCGAGACTTCGGGGCGCACAACCCAGAACAAGGCTTCGGCATCGATGAAGGAGGCGACATCATTATCCACGCGCACCGCAACGATCACCCGGTCCAGATCGCTGGAAAATCCCACATCCTCGACCGTGCCCACCACGACCTCGCGATAGCGCAGGGTCGTCTCACCCGCGACCACGCCGGACGCGTTCTCGAACGAGATCTCGATCAGCGTGCCACGGTCGGCAAAGCTCTGCCATGCGATGCCCAGCGACACCGCAAGCGCAAGAAACGGAATGACCCAAACGAAGGACAGGTTGCGCAGGACCGACTTTTTCGGCGGCGTTACCTTCATGTCGGCAGGGGTAGGCTCGGTCAAACCGGTGCTCCTTCACGCGGGGCATCCCAGATCAGCTTGGGATCAAAGCTATTGGCGGAAATCATCGTGAACGCAACCGAGAGCGCAAAGCTCACTGCCGCGATTCCCGGATTGATCGTGGCAACGAAATTCAACTGCACCAGGGCCGACAGGATCGCAACGACAAACACGTCAATCATCGACCAACGCCCGATAAACTCTACCAGTTCATACAGGTGAAGATGGATGGACGTGCCGGGTTTTCCACTTTTGACCCGCAAGGCAAGATACGCGATCGCGATGAACTTGCTGACCGGGATCACGACCGACGCGACGAAGACGATCAATGCGACCCCGATGGATCCGTGGTCGATCAGATCGAACACACCGCCGACAATGGTGCTTTCCTGCGTCTTTCCCAGTGTGCTGGTGCGCAGCATCGGATAGACGTTGGCCGGGATATACACGACCATCCCGGCCAACAGCCAGGCCCAGACCTTTTGCAGGCTGGCCCTGTCACGGCTGACCAGCGGCGTTCCGCACAGGTCGCAATGCGGCGTGCCCCTGGGATAGACATGGCCGCATTCCGCGCATCCCACCAGTCCGGCGGCGCGCGCGGTCAGGACGGGCTGCGCGCGTTCAATGTTTGCCATACCGTCACCCGACACATGAAATTGTCCTTGAGGATGGTGACAATCACCAACCCGACGAAAGCCCAGAACGCAGGTCCCAATGTGACCTGGGCCAGCCCCGCCACCTTGACCAGCGCAACCGCCACGCCGATGATGAAGATCTCGGCCATTGCCCAGGGCCGGATCGCCTCGGCCAGCCGGAACGCGTCCCTGGCATGGCGCGCCGGGCTCCAGCCCAGCGCCATTGGCGCAAAGACATAGATCAGCGCGATGAATCGCATCACTGGCAGAACCACGATCAAGGCCGCCACTGCAAAAGAGAGCGGCAGCATCAACCCATCGGAAAAGGCGAGGATGGCATCAAAGACCGAACTCTTGCGCCCCAGACCATGCGTGCTCAGCTCCAGGAACGGAAAGAACACGGCGGCCACCATGAGGATCAGCGCGGTGGTTGCCAGCATCACGATCCGAGTCATCGCGTTTTCCCGGGGCGCCATGAGCACCGTGCCGCAGCGCACACATTTTGCCTGCGCACCCGGGCTGAGCCGCGGCACATTGTGCAGCGCGTCGCATTTGGGGCAGGCGATCATGTTGGAAAGCGAGTCGGGCATTGAAGTGTGATACGCGATCGAAAGAGGTGTTAACAGCAGGTTCACGGCCAAACGTCCAGCCCTTGTGCCGGTTCCCGGCCCATATCGGGCCGCCGTTTTCCGTTGCAGCCTTGAGGTGATCCGGCTGACAATCTTTGCCGCGCGGCCTTCAAGCCGAAGTTTTTGCGCGCCGCGCGCAGCTTACGGATCAACCGTACGATCCAACCGTGCAGGTTGTACGGGTCGTACGGTTTCAGCGCTGCTTCGTTTGCCAATCCGGATGCACCCAGGGTGCCCGGTTGTCTGGCGCCAGCGCAGGTTTGCCCAGGATGTGATCCGACGCCTTTTCGCCAACAAGGATTGAGGGCGCATTGAGATTTCCATTGGTGATCCGCGGAAAGATCGAGCTGTCCGCCACCCGCAAGCCATCCACCCCGATTACGCGGGTTTCCGGATCGACCACCGCCATCGGATCGTCGCGCGATCCCATCTTGCACGTGCCGCAGGGGTGATAGGCACTTTCGGCATGTTCCAGAATGAATTGATCAATCAATTCATCACTTTGCGCGGCGTCACCAGGCTGGATCTCGTGCTTGTAATATGGCTTGAACGCGTCCTGCGCAAAGATGTCCCGCACCAGGCGGATGCCCTGCCGGAAATCGGCCCAGTCCGCGTCATGACTCATGTAGTTGAAAAAGATGCGCGGATCATCCTCGGGATTTCCAGAGCGCAACGTGATCTCTCCGCGCGAGGGGGACCGCATCGGCCCGACATGCGCCTGAAACCCATGGCCCTCGGCAGACGCCTGACCATCATAGCGCACCGCGATGGGCAGGAAATGGATTTGCAGATCCGGATAGCTCACCCCGGCCCGAGAGCGAATAAATCCAGCACTTTCAAACTGGTTGGACGCTCCCGGCCCAGTTTTCGTCAGGAGCCACCGTGCACCCACATAGGCTTTTCCGAGCAGGCTCCAGTATTTGTACAGGCTCACTTTCTGGCGCGCCGCAGCCTGCACATAGACCTCGAGATGATCCTGAAGGTTCTGCCCTACGCCGGGGCGATCCACGACGACGTCTATCCCGTTTTCACACAGATGTTCGGCGGGGCCAATGCCCGAAAGCATGAGCAATTTCGGAGAGTTGATGGCCGAAGCCGCAAGTATCACTTCAACATCGGCGCGGATCACTCTGATCTGACCGCCTTTTGCGATCTCCACGCCGACCGCGCGCCCGTCCTCGATCACAACTTTCCGCGCAAAGCCTCTGACAAGATTGCAATTTTCCCGTTTCAGCGCCGGCCGGAGATAGGCTTTGGCCGCGGACCAACGCGCGCCGCGCCACACCGTCATGTCGAACGGGCCGACCCCTTCCTGACACTGGCCATTGTAATCGCCCGTGACAGCATATCCCGCCTGTTCCCCGGCGTCGACAAAGGCCCGGGTCAGCGGGTTCTCTCGCGCGCCGCGCGTCACATGCAGCGGCCCATCGGTTCCGCGCCAATCGCTGTCGCCGCCATGTCCACCGTCGTGCCAATTCTCAAGCCGCTGATAATACGGGAGAACATCTGCAAACCCCCAGCCAGCCGCACCTTGGTCGCGCCAATGGTCAAAATCCTTGGCATGGCCGCGAACATAGATCATGCCATTGATCGAAGACGATCCGCCGATCACCTTTCCCCGAGGACAGGCCAGCCGGCGGTTGCCCAGATGCGGTTCAGGCTCGGTCCGGTAGCCCCAATCGTACCGCTTCATGTTCATCGGAAAGCTGAGCGCGCCGGGCATCTGGATGAACGGCCCCGCATCGGAGCCGCCATGTTCTATGACGATCACCGACCGGCCTGCTTCGGACAAGCGGGCCGCCATCGCGCAGCCCGCCGAGCCCGCGCCAACTATCACATAGTCTGCATTCATTTCAGAGCCTTAGAACGGGGCCTCAACGTCACCCATGCGCACGTAGACGGATTTCAGTTCGCTGTAGTGGTTGATCGCCTCGCGCGAGTTTTCACGCCCGACACCCGACATCTTGGTCCCGCCGAAAGGCGCTTCGACCGGGGCATCATTGTAGGAATTGATATAGCAACTCCCCGCCTCGAGCTGCCCGATGACGCGATGCGCGCGCGACAGATCGCGGGTGAAGACGCCAGCGGACAAGCCGAATTCCGTGTCATTGGCCCGGCGGATCGCGTCCTCCTCGGTCTCGAAATCCAGAACCGCCATGACGGGGCCGAAAATCTCTTCCCGGGCGATGGTCATTTCGTCGGTCACTTCGGCGAAAACCGTGGGCTGCAGATAGAACCCGTCACGATCCAGCCGCTTGCCACCAGTGACCAGTCGTGCGCCTTCCTTTTCGCCTTTTTCGATATAATCGAGGACAATTTTCATTTGTTTCTCGGAAACCATCGGGCCAAAGCTGGTCTGCTCATTGAGTGGATCGCCGATCACCGCATCGGACAGACGCTCTGTCAGCCGTTCAAGAAACGCCGCCTTGAGTCCCTTTTGCACGAAAACCCGTGTGCCGTTCGAACAGACCTGCCCGGAGGAGTAAAAATTGCCCATGATCGCGCCGCCGACCGCATTGTCGAGATCGGCGTCATCGAAGATCACCATCGGTGATTTTCCGCCCAGCTCCATCGTGACATGCTTCATCTGTGCCGCCGCCGCCGCATAGACCTTTTTTCCGGTGGGCACGGACCCGGTGAGCGACACCTTCGCGACACGCCGGTCGCTGACAAGCGATGCCCCAACATCGCCAAGCCCCTGAACAACATTGAAAACCCCGGCCGGCAGGCCCGCTTCAACAAGGATTTCGGCGACCTTGAGCGCCGAGAGCGGCGTCGTCTCGGACGGTTTGAACACCATCGAATTCCCGCAGGCCAGCGCCGGTGCGCCCTTCCAGCAGGCGATCTGCGTCGGATAGTTCCACGCGCCGATACCCAAACAGACGCCCAGCGGTTCGCGGCGGGTGTAGACCCAATCTTCGCCAAGCTGGATATGTTCTCCGGTCAGACTTCCCGCGAGGCCGCCGAAATATTCCAGCGCATCGGCACCGCTGGTGGCGTCCGCGACCAGTGTTTCCTGCAAGGGTTTCCCGGTGTCATAGGTTTCCAAGACCGACAGATCGCGGTTGCGCTCGCGGATGATGTCAGCAGCGCGGCGCAGGATGCGCCCTCGTTCGGTGCCCGACAGGGCCGCCCATTGCTTTTGGGCCCGATGCGCCGCCGAAAGCGTGCTGTCGATGATCGCGGGGGTCGCCGCGTGAAGCTCTGCAATCTGCGCGCCCGTCGCAGGATAGATGACCGGGATCGTCGGTCCGCCCGTGTCCTCGACATAGGTACCGTCGATGAAATGGCTCGCTTTGGGTTGCGTGTCATAGCTCATGGCCGGGGGTCCCTTTCTGCCTGTTTGAGGTCTTGCGCCAGCGCGGTCAGCACCTGACCTGTGGCAGCGTCTCCCGATGGGGTGTCCCGGCCCAGCGCCTCGCGCAGATAAAGTCCGTCGATCAGGCCTGCGATCCGCACCGCAACCTCGCCCGCCCTGGGCCCGACAAGAGGGCGCAGATTGAAGACGAGGTTCGAATGCAGCCGCCGCTGATAGACAGACAAAAGTCGCCGTGCCTGATCATCGGACTGGGCAAGGACGTAGAAATTGAGCCATGCCGCCACCACTTCGCGGCGGAAATTGGAGCTGGTAAATCCGGCCCGGATAATCGCTTCGGTCCGCGCACGCGGCCCCTGCGCCATCGCAAGGGCACCGCGAATTTCTGCCCCGTAGACGCCAAGCGTATGGCGCATCGCGGCGAGGAAAATCTGGGTCTTGCCACCAAAGTAATGATGTGCAAGCGCCGACGACATTCCAGCCCGCCGCGCGATCTGGGACACGGTCACGTCAAGAGAGCCGGCCCGGCCGATCTCGGTGATCGTGGCTTTTACTAGCGCCTCGCGGCGTATAGGCTCCATCCCGAGCTTCGGCACGTTCTTTTCCTTCAAGGTTGACGGCCGGACTGTATGGCGTTCTTAATTGACTCGTCAATCAACAAAAACCGACTTCTCTCAGGGAGACCAATTCACATGATGAAATCTTCGCTTTCGATCCTCGCCATCTGTGCCGCCGGCGCGGCCTCGGCCAATTGCGATACGGTTGTCTTTTCCGATGTTGGCTGGACCGACATCACCGCAACCACGGCGGCAACCACGGTGGTTCTGGATGCCCTCGGATACGAGACAGACGTAAAAGTTCTGTCTGTTCCGGTGACTTACACCGCGCTGGCCGAGGGTGACGTAGACGTTTTCCTTGGCAACTGGATGCCGACGATGGAGGCCGATATCGCGCCCTATCGCGAGGCCGGCACCGTCGACACCGTGCGCGCCAACCTCGAAGGTGCGAAATACACGCTTGCCACCAACGCGGCCGGGGCCGAGCTTGGTATCACGAGCTTCGATGCGATCGCAGACCATAGCGACGCGCTCGATGACGAGATCTATGGCATTGAGCCGGGCAATGACGGCAACCGCCTGATCATGGACATGATCGAACAGAACGCGTTTGGCCTCGAAGGCTTTGACGTGGTCGAAAGCTCGGAACAGGGAATGTTGGCGCAGGTGGATCGCGCCTCGGAACGCGGTGAGCCTGTTGTCTTCCTTGGCTGGGAACCGCACCCGATGAACGCGAATTTCGACCTGACCTATCTCGAAGGCGGGGACGATTGGTTCGGACCCAATCTGGGCGGTGCGACTGTTTACACCAACACCCGGGCCGGCTTCGTCGAAGAGTGTGAAAATGTCGGCACGCTGCTGAACAATCTCGAATTCTCGCTCGCCATGGAAAACGAGATCATGGGTGCGATCCTGAACGATGGGGAAGAGGCGCGCGATGCGGCGACCGCTTGGCTCACGGCAAACCCGGATGCCATGACAGGCTGGCTCGACGGTGTGACCACCAAGGATGGTGGCGATGCCATGGCGGCTGTGACGGCCGCGCTTCAATAAAAGCTGACACGCGGATTGCGGCGGCCCCGGGCCGCCCTTTTCCGTCACGCGACAGGAACCACGCATGGATTGGTTGACCAACAACAAGATCCCGGTGGGTGATATCGCCGGGACGTCATTCGACTGGCTTGAACGCAATGGCGCGTTTTTCTTCGACGCCCTGTCGGACGCGCTGGACGCGATGATCGAAGGGTTCTTGTGGCTGTTGCAAACGCCGCATCCCTTGCTGATCGTCGCCATCTTCGTGGCATTGACATGGGGCTTTCAGCGAAGTTGGAAGGTCTGCCTTTTCGTGGCGCTCGGGTTTCTGTTCATCATCAACCAGGGCTATTGGGAGGAAACGACCGAAAGCCTGACGCTGGTCCTCGCGGCCTGCATCGTGTGCATGGGCGTCGGCGTGCCGATCGGGATCGCGGTCGCGCATCGGCCAAAACTATACGCCTGGATGCGGCCGGTCCTGGACCTGATGCAAACCCTTCCCACTTTCGTCTACCTGATCCCGGCCATCGTGTTTTTCGGCATCGGCATGGTACCGGGCCTGATTGCCACGGTGATTTTCGTGCTGCCCGCGCCAATCCGGCTGACGCATCTTGGCGTCAGCTCGACGCCCATGCCGTTGATCGAGGCGGCACAGGCCTTTGGCGCGACCAAGTCGCAGCTTTTGTGGAAGGTCGAACTGCCCTCCGCCCTGCCCCAGATCATGACGGGGCTGAACCAGACGATCATGCTTTCGCTCTCGATGGTCGTGATCGCGGCGCTGGTCGGCGCCGACGGGCTGGGCGTGCCCGTGGTGCGCGCCCTGAACCAGGTGAATACGGCCAAGGGGTTCGAAAGCGGTTTCGTGATCGTGGTGGTCGCGATCATCCTTGACCGAATGCTGCGGATGGAGCGCCGGAAATGACCGATCCACGCGTAGAATTCGACAATGTCTCCATCGTCTTCGGCGATCGGCCGGAAAAGGCGCTGCCGCTGATGGACCAGGGCCAGGAGCGCGGCGAGATCCAGCGCGACACCGGGCAAGTGCTGGGTGTGCATGATTGCTCGCTGACCGTGTCCAAGGGGGAGATCCTTGTCCTCATGGGGCTCTCCGGTTCCGGCAAGTCGACGCTGCTGCGCGCGGTGAACGGGCTGAACCCCGTGGTGCGCGGCTGCGTCCGGGTGCATGACGGCTCGGGTCTTGTCGATGTGACCCATGCACATGCCGATGTGTTGCGCAATCTGCGGCTCAAGCATGTGGCGATGGTGTTCCAGCAATTCGGCCTTTTGCCCTGGCGCTCGGTGCGCGAAAATGTGGGCCTTGGCCTTGAACTCGGTGGCCAATCCAAGGCCGAACGCAGGGCACGTGTGGAAGAACAGCTGGCGCTGGTCGGTTTGTCGGATTGGGCCGACCGCAAGGTCGCGGAATTGTCGGGGGGCATGCAACAGCGCGTCGGCCTGGCGCGCGCCTTTGCCACCGATGCGCCGATCCTGCTGATGGACGAGCCCTTTTCCGCGCTGGATCCGCTGATCCGCACCAAGCTCCAGGATGAATTGCTGGAATTGCAGGACCGGCTGAAACGCACGATCGTTTTCGTCAGCCATGATCTGGACGAGGCTTTCAAGATCGGAAACCGCATCGCCATCATGGAAGGTGGGCGCATCGTGCAATCCGGCACGCCACAGGACATTTTCCGCAACCCGTCGAATGAGTACGTGGCCGATTTCGTACAGCACATGAATCCGCTCGGCGTGTTGCGCGCGCGCGACGTGATGCGTGCGCTGTCCGCACCGGCCGGAGCCGAGGCGGTGGATGCCGACGCGCGTGTGCAAGCGGTGATGAAGACCCTTGTGCGCGCCGAAACCGATCTGGCCGTAACAGAGAACGGCCGACCGATCGGGGTGATCGGGAAGAACGACGTTCTGGCGTATCTGTCGGATCCCGGCGCAGGAGGGCATTCTGGTTGATGCACGTGCTGCAAGAGACTTGAAACGTATTCCGATTTGTTTATATGTTTCTCAACAGGGATTTCAGCACAGGGAGGCACCCGCATGACACCCATCGTCACCGGCTTTTTCGACGACGCCACGAATACGATATCGTATCTCGTGCAAGACCCCTCGGGGCAGGCCTGTGCCATTGTCGACAGCGTTCTGGACTTCGACTACGCCTCGGGCCGCACCGATACCCGGTCGGCAGACACCATCATCGCTTACGTCAATGAGCATGACCTCGATGTGCAATGGCTGCTCGAGTCGCATGTCCATGCCGACCACCTGAGCGCTGCGCCCTATCTGCAAGAGGCTCTGGGCGGCAAGATCGGTATCGGCGACCGCATTCAGGTCGTTCAGGATACCTTTGGCAAAGTGTTCAATGAAGGCACGGAGTTCCAGCGTGATGGCAGCCAATTCGACAAGCTCTTTACCGAGGGCGACAGCTTTCACATTGGGCAGATGCGCGCCGATGTGCTGCACACGCCCGGCCATACACCGGCCTGCCTGACTTACGTGATCGGCGATGCGGCGTTTGTCGGCGATACGCTGTTCATGCCGGATTTCGGCACCGCGCGGTGCGATTTCCCGGGCGGATCATCGGACCAGCTCTACGACTCGGTGCAGAAAATTCTCGCCCTGCCGGACGAGACGCGGATTTTCGTCGGGCACGACTACAAGGCGCCGGGCCGCGACGATTACGCGTGGGAGACCACCGTTGGCGAACAAAAAGCCAAGAACGTGCATGTCGGCGGAGGCAAGAGCAAAGATGCCTTTGTGGAAATGCGCGATGCGCGGGATGCAACCTTGTCCATGCCCAAGCTGATCATCCCGTCCTTGCAGGTCAACATGCGCGCAGGCCAGATGCCGCCCGAGGATGACGACGGCAAGGTCTTCCTCAAGGTTCCAGTAAACGGATTGTAAAGACATGAACCCGGATTGGATTTACGGGCTGATCGGCGGGATGCTGATCGGCACAGGCGGCGCGGTTTATCTGCTCGCCAATGGGCGCATCATGGGCGCGAGCGGCATCATCGGCGGGCTGGTCGATGGCAGCGCGCGCAACACGATGTGGGAACGGCTCAGCTTTCTCGCGGGGTTGGTGCTGATCCCGGTGGTGATGCTGTTTTTCCTTGGTCCCAAGGACACCCATGCCACAGACAACTTCGCGCTTCTTGTCGCGGCCGGTCTGTTGGTTGGCATCGGAACGCGGCTCGCCAATGGGTGCACGTCGGGTCACGGTGTCTGCGGGATTTCGCGCCTGTCTTTGCGTGGGATGGTGGCCACCGTGTTTTACATCCTCGCCGGCGGTCTCACCATCGTTCTGTTCCGTCACTTGCTGGGGATCGTCTGATGCGCAATGTCTTCGCATTTCTGGCCGGTGGCCTGTTCGGCGCCGGTCTTTTCATTTCCGGGATGACCGACACGCGCAAGGTGCAGGGTTGGCTCGATATCTTCGGGGATTGGGACCCGACATTGGCCTTTGTCATGGGCGGCGCGATCCTGCCGATGACGATTGCCTGGCGCGTGGCCGCGAAACGGCGGTTTGCGCTTACGGGCGATGCCATGCCGCCCCCCCCGGAACCAAGGCTGGGCCGGAATCTTGTTGTCGGATCGGTCCTGTTCGGCATGGGCTGGGGCCTAGTCGGGCTCTGTCCCGGACCAGCGGTCGCCTCGCTCAGCTATGGCGGGACTTCCGGGTTGGTCTTTTTGGGGGCGATGCTCGCCGGGATGGCCTTGATGCCCGGCCTTCGCGGATGGCTGGACAGGGCTGCACCGGCGCAGTAATCGTACCCCATGGATATTCGCCAAATCACCGACCGCTACGCCGTGTCCCCGCAGATCGACCCGGAAGATGCTCCGGCGATCAAGGCGGCGGGGATCACAACCGTTATCTGCAACCGCCCGGATGCCGAAGTGCCGCCATCGCACCAGGCTGAAACCCTTCGCGCCGCGATCGAGGCAGAGGGTTTACGCTTCGAGGTCTTGCCGATCACGCATCAGACAATGACACCGGACCGCGTGGCCGAACAGGCGGCCCTTGTCGACGCCTCGGATGGGCCGGTTCTGGCCTATTGCGCCTCCGGAACGCGGTGTTCGGTTGTGTGGGCGCTCGGTCAAGCAGGGCAGCAAAGCACCGATGCGATCCTGAGCGCCCTTTCGCAGGCAGGGTATGAACTCTCGGCCCTGCGCCCGACACTGGATGCCGCCGCAAACGCGTCGCGTTAGGGATCGACTGTCTGGATCGTGGCGGGCAGGCCGGTCGCGATTTCGTCCAGCGCCGCATCGAAGGAAAACTCTGTCACAGGCTGTGGCTCGCCCTGCTGCGACACCTGCTCGGTCAAAGGTGATGGGCTGTCGGGTGGTTCGGGCCCGGGATCCGATATCGGCGTGTGCACAGGCTCCGTCCCGATCCGAACGGCCCGGAAGCCGTTCATCTGGCCCAGCTTGCCGCGCGCCGCGACATGGCCACCGGCAACCACCAGTGCCGCCGACGACACCGCCTGCGTCGAGATCGGCAAGACATCACCGGGTTTGAGCGCTTGCGCCTTGTCCAGCGGCAAATGGATGCGCGTCAGCACCGCTTGCATTCGCGCCGGGACCAGCTGGAGCGTGGTGGCATGTTTCCCCGCGCTCGGTGTCTTGTCCTGTCGCTCCGGCTTTGGCGGATCGGGGAACAGGAACACCGCACGCCCGGTGCGGGTTTCCTGCGCCAGCGCGATATCGAAGGCACTGACCCGGTACGCCTCGCCCTCCAGCGCCAGCCCGGCGATCTGCACATCTTCGACCAGCGCACCGAACCGGTAGCCCTGCAGATGCGTCAATTCGGGTTGACCGGCCAGCAGCGAGGCAAAGCGTGGCAAGGCCGCATCCAGCAGCGGCGCGATCATCGCGGCATCGGTCGGGGTGAAGGCGCGATCGTCCGAGGGAAAGCGCGTCACCTTGCCCAAAGTCTGCACCTCGATCAGACCGGTGACAATTTCGCGGTCGAGCGCGACGAGCCCGCAGGGGTCCTGATCGTTTTCGATAATGATCAGCAGCGCGTCGTCACCGACTTGGGCAAGGGCGCGGTCAACCTTCATGGTGTCGTCGCTGGACCGCGCCGCCACAAGAGCAAGGCCCCAGAGCGCATCAGCAGCAATCGACAGGCCGCGCCCAAGCGCGCGGGAAACCAACAAGGCGCCGTCGCCCCGCGCCTTGCGCTGCGCCCGCACCTTGCGTTCCAGAACAGTGTCGGCCGTGTCGTCTGTCATGGCTGTGTGTCTATCCCCGTCGCCGCCTGCCCCCGGTTATGGCGAGAATTGGTTACCAAGGGTTTACCAGAGGCTGAGCCTGCCCCTATTGCGCGGCCAGAGCGGTCCGATACGGCAACACGACACGGAAATTTGCCCCGCGCAAGGCCGGCACATACTCCACCGACCCACCCAGACGGGTCATCACCTGTCGGCAAATGGCCAGACCCAGACCGGCCCCGCCTGCCTTTTGATCGCTGACGCGGGCGAATTTCTCAAAAATCAAGTCCGCGGCCTCGGGCGAAATTCCGCTGCCATTGTCCTGAAAATCGACGACGATGCGATCGGCGTCCTGCATCACGCGGATCGTGAGGCACGGGTTCGGGGCGTCGCAGTATTTGCGCGCGTTGGCGATCAGGTTGATGAACACCTGGCTCAACCGATCCAGATCGGTGTGCAGCGCGATATCCTCGCGCGCGGGATCGCGCTTGATTTCAAGCTGTGCACCATCCTCGCCCACGGCCGCGGATGACACGGCTCGATCGAGCGCATCGCGCAATGTGCCGTCGCGCAGGTTCAGGTTCACCTGACCATTCTCGACCACGCTCAGATCCAGCAGATCGTCCAGAAGCCGTGTCAGGCGCTGCGCTTCGTCGTGGATGATCGACGCATAGCGCGATTGATCGTCCGGCTGGATTTGATCAGTGTCGCGCAAGATTTCCGAGAACGCCCGGATGGAGGTCATGGGTGTGCGCAGTTCATGGCTGATCTGACTCAGGAATGCGTCTTTCTGGATCGACAGTCGTGTCAGCTTCTGGTTCGCGTTGCGCAATTCCAACGCCGTGCGGCTCAGCTCTTCGGATTGTTCCTTGAGCCGCGCGGAGTACTCCAGCATCTGCGCGGTTTCATCCGCAACCGCCATGAGGTCTTCGACCGACACCGCCATACCGCCCGTGATCTGGCCCACCATCGCATGTGCCGTGGCGGCGCCAACGGAACTGCCCAACTCGCGCTCCAGCACTTCGAGAAAATCAGGCGTCGGTTCCGGCAGATCGCCCCGCGCGCCCTGCTTGCGCGCATGGCCCGCGAACAGCGCCTGCGCCTCCCGCGCGCCGAGGATGCGCTGCGCCATGACCATCAGATCCTCGGTCTGCGCACCGCCGCGCGACCAGGTGCGCGTGTTGGCGGAATGCTCAAAGATATTCACGAACTGCGCCGCCTGCAGGCGTTCCAGCGGCGACGGGAAGCTCAGAAGCGAAACCGTGACAAAGGCCGCCACATTGAAAAGCATGGACCACAGCAGCGCGTGCATCAGTTGATCCATCCCCGAGATCCCGAACAGCGCGTCGGGTTTCAGCCAGGCCCATCCGAGCAGACCGTTGTCAATGATCGTCGCAGGCAGGATCGTGCCCACCCCGAAGCTGGGCAGGTAGAGCGTGTAAAGCCATGTCGCAAATCCTGCCGTCAGACCGGCAAAAGCGCCCAGCCGCGTGGCTCCGCGCCAGAACATGCCGCCCAGCATCGCGGGCAGCACCTGCGCCAAGCCGCAGAACGCCACCAAACCGATCGAGGCCAGCGCCGCGCCGCCGCCGGAAAAGCGGTAGTAAAGGTAGCCCAGCATCACAACACCGACGATCGAAAGACGCCGCGCCATCAGCACAGCCGCGCGAACGTCGCCCGACACGCTGGCTCCGCTCGGCCGGAGCCGGAGCCAGATCGGCATGACGATGTGGTTCGACACCATTGTCGACAGCGCGATCGCGGCGACGATCACCATGGAGGTCGCCGAACTGAAGCCGCCCAGGAAGGACAGCATCGCCAATCCGTTCTCGCCCAGCGCCAGCGGCACGGTCAGCACGAAGAGGTCGGGGTTCGACCCCTCGGGCATGATGCTCAACCCCACAACGGCAATTGGCACGACAAACAGGCTGATTAGGCAAAGATAGAGCGGAAAGGCCCAGCTGGCCGTGCGCAGATGGCTTTCGTCGTCATTTTCCACCACAAGCACCTGGAAGGTGCGCGGCAGACACAGGAAGGCGGCAGCGGAGAGGAAGATCAGACCGGCCCAACGGCTGCGATCGGTGTGCCATTGGCCGAACTCCGACGCGTCGATCTGGTAGAGCGCCTCCGACAGGCCGCCCGAGACGCCCCAGACCACGAAGATGCCAACGGACAACAGCGCGACAAGTTTCACGACCGCCTCGACGGCGATGGCCATGACCACCCCGTCATGCCGTTCTTTCGCATCGAGGTTGCGCGTCCCGAACAGGACGGTGAACACGGCCAGCCCAAGTGACAGCCAAAGACCCAGATCACGGTAGACTTCGGGATCCGACCCGTCGGATTGTGCGGCAAAAACCGAGAATGACAGCGTCACCGATTGGAGTTGCAAGGCGATATAGGGAGTTGTTCCGATCACGGCGAGGGTCGTCACCCCGGCAGCCAAAAGGCTGGATTTTCCGTATCGGGACGAAATGAGGTCCGCGATCGACGTGATTTTTTGCGTTCTGCCAATGCGCAGCAGCCTGCGCAACAGCCACCACCAGCTGACCATGACCAGCGTCGGACCAAGATAGATCGTCAGATATTCGAAGCCATTGCGCGCCGCGGAGCCGACCGCGCCATAGAAGGTCCACGCGGTGCAATAGATCGAAAGGGACAAGGTGTAGATCAGCGGTGACCGCAGCCATGCTTTCTTGCCCTGCAAGGCCAGCCTGTCGGCCGCGAAAGCGACGAAGAACAGGAAAGAGACATAAGCGATACACACCGCGATGAGCAGGTTCAGAGTGCTCATTCCTCGGATCCTTCATCCGCGGCGCGGTTCGTCGGGTCATCCGCCAACAGACGCGACAGACCCCATGTCATCACGATCACACCGGCCCAGACCAGGAAGATATAGATGAGCGCGGTGGCGCTGCTGACCGTGCCCGCCCCCGATTGCGGCCAGATCAGCGGGATAAACCAAAGCACCAGCGCAAGGATCGGGGCCAGTCGGGCGGCATCCGTCAGGCGGCGCCTGCGATAGGTGCGTTTCTCGTGGAAATTCGCCGGCGAGCCCGGCCTGTCCGCGCCCGATGTCATGTCCCGGCGAGGCGTCTCACCGTCTCCAGCATGTCGGCATTGGAAAACGGTTTCGTCATGAAGGCATTACACCCCGCCCGCTCGGCGATTTCGCGATCCTTGGACTGGCCCCGCGCGGTGAGCATCAGAACCGGCATTGCCGCGTTCTCCGGATCCTCGCGCAATTCGCGCAGGATGTCGTAGCCGCTTTTGCCCGGCAGCATCACATCGAGGATGACCACATCCGGTTGGCGGTCGCGCAGAATATCAAGCGCGTCGGCCCCGTTGGAATGGGTCTTCACGGTCCAGCCGTCGCGGGACAGAATGAAGCTGATCGCCTCGATGATATTTGGCTCATCCTCGATCAACAGAACCTGTTTCGACATGCATATCCTCCCCCCGGACGCATCATATCGCCAACCGTCTTGAGACGTTGTTTTTTATCGACTTGCACAGACTATTACGAACACCGTCCGCGGTGTCAAAACCTCCGCTCGTCGGTGGTGCCCATGATCGATGGTTCACGGCGCCCCTCGCAAGACGGATTGGGACAGATCCGACAGGTCAATCCGACTTCGTGGATCGGTTCGGTGATATCACGCGATGGTTCGGGAACAACCAGCATGTGACTTTCGAACAAGACATCCTGCCCCGCACGGACCGGCCCGGTGGGCTGTGCGATGGCATAGGCCCGATACCGGGCCGAGGTGCGGGCGGATTGCTCCATCACTTGGGAATGCACCATCATGGGCCGCGCGAGCGATCGATAGAGCGGCCACAGCGCACATCCGGCCCCCAGTCGCGGCAAGGGAAAGTCCGGCAAGGGTTTGCGAAACGTGGTCACGCAGGAGCCATCACAGATGGCAAGACCCACAGGCTCGGCCAACAGATCATCCGGCAAACTCGCCAGGCGGCGCATGGCGCTGGCCACGTCGCTGCCAAACCAGGCGGCGAGCGCCACGGGATCGCTGCCTGTTTCGGCGACTGCATCGGCACAATCGGCCAGCGGCATGCGCGCCGCGTCATCGCGGTAGCGCCGCAGGGTGCGGTGCAACAGCCAGCGCGCCGAATGCGACAACCCTTCGCCAAGCACCGCGGTCAGGTCCTCGACATCCGCCGCGTCCCGTTCCAGCGCCGGGATATGAAACCCGGCCTTGTTGAACACCGCGTCAACCTCGTCCTGCGGCGCGTTGGTTTCGGTGGCCTCGGTGTCGGAGGCTTCGAGATATTGCGCGAGGCTGCGGCTCGTATCCGCCAAACGCGCGCTGTCCTCATAGATGTTGCGATTGAACCGGCGCTGCCACTCCGGTTCTATATCCTCCGGCTCGACCAGGATCGACGCGGCGGACCGGATCGCCGTCACGGTCGACAGCATTTCGTGCAGCGAGGCCGCCAGATGCGGATCGTGCGTGAGACGGTCGGTCAGCGCCTCGACACTGCTTTGAAGCGTTTCGATCCGGCGCTGGCTCTCGGCCAGAAGCGCGGCCCAGCCGGGGAAACGTCCGGCAAATTCTTCGACCCGGGCAAACTCGCCTTCGCCCATCTGCGTGTTCGACGCCGCCTCGCGCAGTGTGGCAAGCAAGGCGGTCTCTGCCCCTTCGGTCAGCGAGGTTGGTTCGACCCCCAAAGCATTGGCGATATCGATCAGCAGCTTGCCCCCGATTCTGCGGCGATTGTGTTCGATCAGATTCAGGTACGAGGGCGAAATATCGGCGCGCTTGGCCAGTTCGGACTGTTTTATCCCCGCCATCACCCGCCGTTCGCGGATTCGGCTGCCTGTCAGAGTGTCGCGGGGCATGACAAAATCTCGTGTTGAATCAACCGGCTGCTGCACCGCCGAAAAAACAAATTTACAGGTTTCTGCGATACATTGTGTATTTTTTGACAGAAAAATCGTTTCCGGGAAAGCGCTTGTTGCTATGTTTTCCACGCATACCCGATAATCATATTGCACATATGTGCGGCATCGACGGGTGGAGGATCCCGTCGACCCTTAAAGACATTGGGAGGATTACATGTCCAAAGGCAATCTGACACGTCGCGGCGTGCTCAAGACCGGCGCAGTTGCTGGCGCGGGCCTCGCGGTCCCGACGTATCTATCAGCGCAGGAAAGCGGCTTTACCAACGCGCCCACCGGCTCCACCGTCACGCTGGGGTTCAACGTGCCACAGTCCGGCCCCTACGCGGATGAGGGTGCCGACGAACTACGCGCCTATGAACTCGCCGTGGAACACCTGAACGGCGAAGGCGACGGCGGCATGCTGAACACCTTTTCGTCGAAGGCGCTTCAGGGCAACGGTATTCTTGGCAAGAAGGTCGAATACGTCACCGGCGACACGCAGACCAAATCGGATGCAGCGCGCGCCTCGGCCAAGTCGATGATCGAAAAAGACGGCGCGGTGATGATCACCGGCGGTTCGTCCTCGGGTGTGGCCGTGGCCGTTCAGGCGCTCTGCCAGGAGGCGGGCGTCATCTTCATGGCGGGGCTCACGCATTCCAACGACACCACGGGCAAGGACAAGCGGGCCAATGGCTTCCGCCACTTCTTCAACTCGTACATGTCCGGTGCGGCGCTGGCGCCCGTGCTGGCCGCCAACTACGGCACCGATCGCAAGGCCTACCACCTGACGGCGGACTACAACTGGGGCTATACCACGGAAGAGGCAGTAAAGTCCTCGACCGAAGCTCTGGGCTGGGAAACCGTCGCGGCGGTGAAAACACCGCTGACACAGACCGATTTCTCGTCCTACATCGCGCCGGTTCTGCAGTCGGGCGCAGATACCCTGATCCTGAACCACTACGGCGGCAACATGGTCAACTCGCTGACCAACGCCGTTCAATTCGGCCTGCGCGACAAACAGGTCAACGGCAAGGATTTCCAGATCGTCGTTCCGCTCTATTCACGCCTGATGGCGCGCGGTGCGGGCGCCAACGTGAAGGGCATCTTCGGGTCCACCAACTGGCACTGGTCGCTGCAGGACGAAGGCTCCAAGGCGTTCGTTCAGTCCTTCGGCACCAAGTACGGCTTCCCGCCAAGCCAGGCGGCGCACACATGCTACGTGCAGACGCTGCTTTATGCGGACGCCGTGCAGCGCGCCGGGTCGTTCGCGCCCTGTGCGGTTGGCGAAGCGCTGGAAGGCTTCGAGTTTGACGGCATGGGCAATGGTCCGACGCTCTACCGGGCAGAAGACCACCAGTGCTTCAAGGACGTGCTGGTCGTGAAGGGGAAAGACAACCCGTCCTCGGAATTCGACCTTCTCGAGATCGTCGAGGTCACCCCGGTGGATCAGGTCACCTATGCCCCCGATCACCCGCAATTCGCGGGCGGGTCACTGGGCACCTGCAACAACGGCGCGTAAGCCGATGTTCTTCGAGGCGGGCCGCGCGGCCTGCCTCTTCCTTGCGTCAGCCCGTTACAATGCCGGGCTGAGTGCACTTCCACACTTCGGACCGCAAAGGGTGGGGCAATGGACGCCATAATTCTGCAAATTCTCAACGGGCTCGACAAGGGCTCTGCCTATGCGCTGATCGCGCTGGGACTGACACTCATCTTCGGCACGCTCGGCGTCGTGAACTTCGCCCATGGCGCCTTGTTCATGATCGGGGCGTTCTGCGCCGTGACATTGTCCCGCCTGCTCAACCTCAACCACGAGGTTGCCGTCCCTGGCGAGGTCGATTTCCTTGGCAATCCGGCCATGCGGGAACAACCCTACGCATACGACATCTTCGGAGAGGCATGGGGCGCGCATATCATCGACTGGGCCGTTCCCCTGTCCATCCTGTTTGCGATCCCGGTGATGATCCTTATCGGCGTCATCATGGAACGCGGTCTGATCAAGCATTTCTACAAGCGCCCTCACGCGGATCAGATCCTCGTGACCTTCGGCCTGGCCATCGTGCTGCAGGAGATCATCAAGTATTACTACGGGGCCAACCCGATCCCGACCCCGGCGCCCGAAGCCTTTACCGGATCGTTCGATTTCGGCGCTCTGATCGGGTTCGAGGCGAACACCATCATCTACCCCTACTGGCGATTGGTCTATTTTGCCTTTGCCGCCATCATCATCGGGGCCGTGTTTGCCTTCCTGCAATTCACGACCTTCGGCATGGTGGTCCGCGCCGGCATGGCCGACCGCGAAACCGTGGGCATGCTTGGCATCAATATCGACAAGCGGTTCACCATCATGTTCGGTCTGGCCGCCGCGGTCGCGGGTCTGGCCGGTGTGATGTACACCCCGATCAATTCGCCGAACTACCACATGGGCATGGATTTCCTTGTGCTGAGCTTTGTCGTGGTGGTTGTCGGTGGCATGGGATCGCTGCCCGGTGCCGTGCTCGCAGGCTTCCTGCTGGGGATCCTCGAAAGCTTTGCCTCGATGCGCGAAGTCACCAACATCATTCCCGGCATCAACCAGGTGATCATCTACCTCGTTGCCATTGTAATTCTACTGACGCGTCCGCGTGGCCTGATGGGCCGCAAGGGCGTGATGGAGGACTGATCCCATGTTCGGACTCGACAAGAAAGACGCATCTCTCCTGCTCGTCGTGGCAGCGCTGGTGGTCTTTGCCCCGTTCTTCCTGAATCCGTTCCCGGAGGCCTCGGGCTGGGCACAGTTCAACGCGGGCTATCCCGACCTGATGCAGCGCTTCGTGATCTTCGGCATTTTCGCCATCGGCTTCAACATCCTGTTTGGCCTGACCGGCTATCTCAGCTTCGGTCACGCCGCTTTCCTCGGCGTGGGATCCTACGCCGCCGTGTGGATGTTCAAGCTGCTCAGCATGAACGTCATCCCGGCGATCATCCTGGCGGTCATTGCCGCTGGCGTCTTTGCGCTGATCATTGGCTTCGTGAGCCTGCGGCGCTCGGGGATCTACTTCTCGATCCTGACGCTGGCCTTTGCGCAGATGTCGTTTGCGCTGGCCTACTCGGTCCTGACACCGATCACCGGCGGCGAAACCGGCCTGCAACTGGCGCTGGACGATCCGCGCATCCTGGGCGGATTGTCATCCAGTGAGGGCAATATCCCGGTGCCGGGCCTGTTCGGCCTTGAAATGCGCGACAGTTCAAAGCTGGTTCTGGGCGGTTGGGAGTTCACTTTCAACTTCGGCTATTACTTCAGCGCGCTGATGATGCTGCTCTCCTTCTACCTGTCGATCCGCATCTTCCGCTCGCCCTTCGGAATGATGCTTCGGGCGGTCAAATCGAACCAGCAACGCCTGAATTACACCGGCGTCAACCCGCGTCCCTACACGCTGGCCGCTTTCGTCATCTCGGGCATGTATGCTGGGCTGGCTGGCGGCCTCATGGCGTCGATGGACCCGCTGGCCGGGGCGGAACGCATGTTCTGGACCGCCTCGGGCGAGGTGGTCCTGATGACCATCCTCGGCGGGGTTGGCACCCTCATCGGGCCGGTCCTCGGCGCGGGCATGATCAAGTACATGGAAAACATCATTTCCAAGATCAACTCGGACATCCTGCACACCTGGTTCGCGTTCCTGCCCGACGGGCTCGAAGACGTGGTGGTCGCGATGATCTACCCGTTCATCGGCAAGGGCTGGCACCTGACGCTGGGCATCGTGTTCATGCTGGTCGTGATCTTCCTGCCCGGCGGTCTTGTCGAAGGCGGACAACGCCTTGCCGGCCTCTTCCGCAGGAAGAAAGCCGATGAGACCAAGACCGCCACCACCGAACCTGCAGAATAAGGAGACGGACAGATGGGAATTCTAGACGTCAAAGACGTGAACAAACGGTTCGGCGGGCTTCAGGCCCTGGGGAATGTGAACCTCAGCGTGGCGGAGAACGGCTGCCACGCCATCATCGGACCCAACGGGGCGGGCAAATCCACGCTGCTCAATTGCCTCGTGGGAAAGCTGATCCCGGACACCGGGTCGGTCATGTTCGACGGGCAATCGGTTCTTGGCCGCACCCCGTTCGAAATCAACCAGATGGGCATCTCCCGCGTGTTCCAGACGCCGGAGATTTTCGGCGACCTGACCGTGATGGAAAACATGCTGATTCCCTGTTTCGCCCGCCGTGATGGGTCGTTTGCGCTGCACGGCATCCGCTCTGTCGTCAGCGAGGGTGAATTGCGCGCGCAGGCCGAGCAGATGCTGGAAGAGGTCAACATGCTCGACAAGCGCCACATGCACTCAGCCTCCATGTCCCGCGGAGACAAGCGTCGGCTCGAAATGGCGATGTGCCTTGTGCAGAATCCGAAACTCCTATTGCTCGATGAGCCCACCGCCGGCATGGCACGGGCGGATACGAACAACACGATCGAGCTGCTCAAGGAAATCAAGGAGACGCGCAACATCACCATCGCCATCATCGAGCATGACATGCACGTGGTGTTCTCGCTTGCCGACCGGATCACGGTGTTGGCGCAAGGCACACCGCTGGTCGAGGATTCTCCCGAGAACATCAAGGGCCATCCCAAGGTCAAGGAAGCCTATCTCGGCGAAGCCGCTTAATTCATTCGGCGGCGCGCAATGCGCCACCCCTCCCATGGCGAGGATATCAGCATGAACGTCAAACCCGATTTTTCGAAAAACCGCAACATGGCGGAGACCGCCCCGGCCTTCCTGTCCGTCTGGGACATGCATTCCTACTATGGCGAAAGCTATATCGTGCAGGGCATTTCCTTCAACGTCCATGAAGGCGAGATCCTCGCGCTTCTGGGCCGCAACGGGGCGGGCAAAACAACCACCTTGCGCTCGATCGCGCGGTTGGACAGCCCTGAGGTCAAGCGCGGCGAAATCTGGCTCGATCACCAGCCGTTGCACTCGAAGAAAAGCTACGAAGCCGCCATGTCCGGCCTCGGCCTCGTGCCCGAGGATCGCTGCATCATTCCCGGCCTCACGGTCGAGGAAAACCTGCAACTGGCGCAGATCGCGCCGCCCATCGGATGGTCGATCGAACGTCTCTATGATCTTTTTCCGCGCCTTGGCGAACGCCGCAAGCAGGAAGGCGTGACGCTGTCGGGCGGTGAACAACAGATGTTGTCCATAGCCCGCGCCCTGGCGCGTGACATCAAGGTGCTGCTGCTCGATGAACCCTATGAGGGTCTGGCGCCAGTGATCGTGGACGAGATCGAAAAAACCCTGCGCCTGATCAAGGAACAGGGCATGACGACGATCCTGGTTGAACAGAACGCGGTCCGCGCGCTGCAACTCGCCGACCGGGCCATCATTCTGGACACCGGTTCGATCGTGTTCGATGGCTCGGCGGAGGAAGTTCTGGAAAACGAATCCCTGCGGGCGGAATACTTGGCCATCTGAAAATCGCCAATTTTGCTGTTGCGACCCAAGCCGCCCTTGCCATTTCCCGGCGGGGCGGTTTTCTTTTTCAGGAAAGAGGAGGACACGATATGACCGACACAACCTATCCCCCATCCGACGACATGATGAAGACCGCGCATGTTGATGCGGCGCTGTATGATGAGATGTATGCGCGGTCGGTGTCCGATCCGGACGGCTTCTG
>JAWLGI010000108.1:0-4365 GCA_041685125.1 Marivita sp.
ATCGTCGCTGACTGCCGGACTGTAAATCGGTTTGTGCTGCGGGCGCCGCCGGAGAGCGAAAACCACTTGCGGTCGTGGACCGCATCTCGCAGCTTGTGGGGCGGAGGATTTTCCAAATGCGCTGGATCGCGGTGTTTCTTTGCCTGTTTGCAGGCGTGGCGGCCGGGCAGGATTTGCCCGAACCGCTCCGGGATGCGGATTTTCCGCAAATCGATGAGGCAGAGGCACAGTTGGGTCGTCTGCTTTTTTACGACCCGATCCTGTCCGGCAATCAAGAGGTGTCTTGCGCCACCTGTCACCATCCGCGTTTTGGCACATCCGATGGTGTGAGCCTTGGCATGGGTGACGGCGGGCGCGGGTTGGGTCCGGATAGGGTGGCCGATCCTGATAACCTGCCGGAACAACGCGTCCCCCGCAATGCGCCCGCCTTGTTCAACCTCGGCGCGCGGCAGGTTCGCGTGCTGTTCCATGACGGGCGGATCGAGGTGGACCCCGCGCGGGATGCTGGCTTTCGCACACCTCTTGGCCCGGAGATGGAACAGGGCTTTGATGGTCTTTTATCGGCCCAGACCATGTTCCCGGTCCTTTCCGCAGACGAAATGGCCGGTCACTACGGCGAGAACCCCGTATCAACGGCCGTGCGGACCGGGCGGATCACTGGGCCAGGCGGCGCCTGGGACCTGCTGGCACAGCGGGTGGCGGGTTTGCCGGCCTATCGGCAGCGCTTCCGATCAGTGTATGGCAAGGCGCCTCAAGATGTGCATTTTACCGATATATCCAACGCGATTGCTGGCTTCATGGTCCATGAATGGCGGTCGGACACGGCACCTTATGATGCGTTCCTGCGCGGGTCGGCAGTTTTGCCCGCGCGGGCCATGGCTGGGCTGAAGCTGTTTTACGGAAACGCCGGCTGTGCGGAATGTCACAGTGGCCCCCTTTTGACCGATCAACGTTTCCACGCCATGGGCGACGCCCAGATCGGCCCCGGCAAGGCCGCGCGATTCGAGGCCCATGCGCGCGACACAGGCCGGATGCGGGTAACTGGCAAGCCCGAGGACGCCTATGCGTTTCGCACGCCTTCATTGCGCAATGTTGCCCTGACCGGGCCCTATGGTCATGCCGGGGCCTATCGTGATCTGGCCGACTACCTGCGCCACCATGCTGACCCCGTGACCGGGCTGGCCCGATATGACATCGGGCACGCCATTTTACCTGACCTGCCGGTCGAGGACATGCGCATCATGGAGGACCGAGCCGAGGTGGATGCGATCAGCGGTGCCATTTCTCGGGCGCCGCTGGAGTTGTCCGAGGATGATTTCGCCGCATTGGTCGCGTTCCTGGACACTTTGACGGATCCAGTGGCGCGCAAGGGGCGCATGGGTGTGCCCGAGACTGTGCCCAGCGGGTTGCCCGTCGCCCGATAGGGATATCCGTCGTTCAAGCCAAGGCGCAAAACGCGCGTTATCTGGAACGCGCGCGTCCTTGCGCTGCTACCGTCGCAGCGTAATTCGGCGGTTGACGCCCGCGGGCGCATGCTGGGTCTCGGTTCCATCTGGCCAGACAACCGTGATCTTCACATCCGTGACATCACCCAGTCCAAAATGGAGCGGCCCGGCTTGCCCGCCTGCATGGCCGCCGCCGATCGTGATCTCCTGCTCCTCGGACCAGCGTGTCGCATCGACCCGCACACGCGCTCCGACAGCGCGGGAATTGCGACCGGGTTGGTGCAGTTCAACCGCAAGCCAATGGCCGGCGTCCGGCGTGACATTGCGGTAAAGCTCGGCACCTGCCCGGCGGTTGACCACGACGAGATCCAACCGTCCGTCGCCATCGAGGTCGGCAAGCGCCGCGCCTCGCCCGCGTGCCGTGCTGGCCACCCCGGCGCCGACAGAGTGTTCGCTGAACGTGCCATCAGGCTGCTGCATCAGCAATGAATTCGGGTCCTGCATGGCCATTCCCGGCATCTGATCGACATTGCCCTTGGAGATGAAGAGATCCGCACGCCCATCATTGTCGATATCGCC
This sequence comes from Marivita sp., assembly GCA_041685125.1. Classification (GTDB taxonomy): domain Bacteria; phylum Pseudomonadota; class Alphaproteobacteria; order Rhodobacterales; family Rhodobacteraceae; genus Marivita. The sequence goes on from JAWLGI010000108.1 coordinate 2,025, forward strand.
GAATTGCGCGTGCCAGCCGGTCGAGGGGCGTCCATCTTCGCCGATATGGGGCCGATGCGCGCTGGTTCCCATCGAATAGGGGGCCGTGACATAGCCACCATCCCGGGCCAACCGCAAGTTCTGATCCCCCATCGAGGTCAGCATGACCTCGTCACGACCGTCCCCATCCAGATCCCGTGACGCGATTCCCATCCCCCATAACTTGGGCGGCTCATAGCCGTCGGCTGTGCCGAGAAACCGCTGCTCGGCAATATCCCAGAGCTGTTCGGACCCGTCTCGAACATAGTAGTGCCGGTCGTTGGACAGACGCAATGAGAGCCGCCCCCGCGCGTCACGCGCTGCGAGCATCGACAACGGACAATGGCCAGGTGTCAGCGCCTGGCGCTGCCAGCCTTGGTCCATCGGTGTCAGGATGGCATTGTCATCGCAGGTGCCGAACGGGCCCTCGGGGTCGGCGCGGTCTACATAGTTCCCGACCGCCAGCGTCGGACGGGCGGCGTCGCGCGCCCACCAGGCGGTAAAGGCGGTGGTCCAGGCCTCGCCGCTATCGGGCAGGCCCAATGCCGCGGTCGCCCTTTCGAACCGGCAATCGCCCTGTCCACGAAGCGCGACATTCGGCCCGGCGCGCATCACGAACAGGTCAAGGACGCCATCGGCATCAAGATCGATCGGGTAGGCCCCGGTCACGCCGGTCAGTGGCGCGTTCTCCGGCGATTCCGAAAGGGGGCGTGGTGCGAAACTCATCTTGCCTTGGTTTACCATCAGCTGCGCCGGGGCCTCGCCGCCCGCCAGAAACAGGTCCGGCCTGCCATCCGCATTGCAGTCAAGGACAGCGACGCCACCGCCAACGAAATGTTCCCACCCGCCGGCATAGACATGGCTGGATATCGGGCCGTCAACCGGTTCGAAGCGGGGAGACGCTGTCGCCGGCGACGCGATGGCCGCCAGACATATCACAAGGGCAAGCCGGTGCATCATGCCAATGCAGGGTCGCCCAGCAAGCGGTCGGTTTCGACCGAAAGGGCCAGCGCCGTGGCCCCGCGCGCCCAGACAAGGTCGCCCCAGGCGTGGATCTCGACCCGAACAGGCGGGCGTTGGTCATCGAGGGCCTGGGCGGTCATCTCGGCCAGCACCTCTTCGGCATAAAGGTAATCATAGCGCATCCGCGCCCCGGAGAGGATGATGAGTTCCGGATCGAAAAGCTGCACCACGTTTGACAGACCCAGCGACAGGTAGCGCCCCGCCCGTCGAAAGATCGTCGCTGCGGCGCGGTTGCCTGCCTTGGCCTGACCGAAAAGACGATCCAGCATGTCTTCTGGGGCAACGGGCCCCATACCATCCGAATCCAGAGCCGTGGCAGCCTCGCGCAGCAGGGCATAATCGGCGACATAAGCCTCCAGGCAGCCACGCCGTCCGCACCGGCACAGCGCACCGTCCATCTGAACCTTGGTGTGCCCAAGCTCCAGCCCCATGCCGCGCGCCCCGCGATAGAGCTGGTTGCCAAGAACCAGACCCATGCCGACCCCCTGTTCGATCGTCACCACGGCAAAGTCCGATTTCCACCGTCCCGCGCCGAACCAGAGTTCGGCCAGGGACAGCATGTTCACATCGTTGTCGACATGCACCGGGAGCCCCAAGCGCGCCTCGAGCGCGGCTTTCAACGGGGCGTTTCGCTGGGCGAGGAGCGGTGACCAGGCAACTGTGCCTTCTTCGTGCTTGACCAGACCCGGCAAGCCCAGCCCGATGGCAACGAGTGGCACGGTGCTGGGACCGGCTGCATTCGACAGCGCTTGATCGACGAGCGCCGCAACCTCCTCGCTCAATGCGTCAAGGTCGCCGGGACGGCGGCCGCTGGGGCGCGTGGCCGACCCATGCTCGACCCCGGCGAAATCCGTGATGACAGCCGTGTGCACGTCCTCGGACAGCTTCAGGCCCAGAACCCGACCGCTCTCCGGAACCACGCCCAGGGCTGTGGGTGGCCGGCCGCGGGCCGTTTCCCGCGATGTCTGGCGGTCGGTGTCGGTCATTTCTTCCAAAAGGCCGCTGCGGATCAGGTCGGCCGTGAGTTGCGTGACCATGCCGCCCGAGATGCCCAAGCTGCGGGTGATCTGGGACCGGGTGGCCTGGCCTTCGGCGCGGACATGTTCGAAAACCTGTTGGCGCAGAGGCGGCGCGCTGTCGCCCCCGTTTCGCAATCGGGGACCGCACCCCACGACCGACCCGGTCCGGAGCTGTCTTGATGCCGCGCGTGGCGGAGAAGGACGATTTGGGGTGGTGGCGTCATTCATTCATTCACCAAAAATAATCCGCTCCGAAACGATCACCGCTCTGCCCGGAAACC
>JAWLGI010000109.1:0-4365 GCA_041685125.1 Marivita sp.
GCGGCGCAGGCCACGGGCGCGCAGGCGATCCATCCGGGCTACGGGTTCCTGTCGGAGAACCCGGATTTCGTGGACGCGGTCGCGGCGGCGGGATTGGTGTTCATCGGGCCTTCTGCATCGGCGATCCGGGCGATGGGGCTCAAGGATGCGGCCAAGGACCTGATGGCCCATGCGGGTGTGCCGGTTGTGCCGGGATACCACGGCAGTGACCAGTCAGTGGAGCATCTGGCGAGACAGGCCGAGACCATTGGCTATCCGGTGCTGATCAAGGCCGTGGCGGGCGGCGGCGGCAAGGGGATGCGGCTGGTGGAGCGGGCGACGGATTTCGCCGATGCGCTGGCCTCGGCCCAGTCGGAGGCGCGGACGGCGTTCGGCAATCCCCATGTTCTGATCGAGAAATACATCACCAGCCCGCGCCATATCGAGGTGCAGATCTTTGGTGACGGCAGCCGCGCGGTGCATCTTTTCGAGCGGGATTGTTCGCTTCAGCGCCGCCACCAGAAGGTGATCGAGGAAGCCCCGGCCCCGGGCATGACGTCCGAGATGCGCGCGGCCATGGGGGCCGCGGGCGTCCGTGCGGCCGAGGCGATCGGGTATGCCGGGGCGGGGACCGTGGAATTTATCGTCGATGGGTCGGACGGGCTGCGCCCCGACGGGTTCTGGTTCATGGAGATGAACACGCGGCTGCAGGTCGAACATCCGGTAACGGAAGCGATCACCGGTGTCGATCTGGTGGAATGGCAGTTGCGCGTGGCGGCAGGAGATCCGTTGCCCGCGTCACAGAACGAGCTGTCCATCACCGGCCATGCCTTCGAGGCGCGGCTTTATGCCGAGGATGTGAAGGCCGGATTCCTGCCTGCAACAGGGCGGTTGGCGCATCTGGCCTTCCCGGTGGCGGCGCGCGCGGATACCGGGGTTCGCTCTGACGACGTGATAAGCCCGCATTACGACCCGATGATCGCAAAGGTCATCGTGCACGGCCTCTCGCGCGATGTGGCGCTGCGCAAGCTGCGTCGGGCGCTTGCCGCCACCGAAGTGGCGGGGACGGTGACCAACCTTGCCTTCCTCGGCGCCTTGGCGCGGCATGACGGGTTTTCGCGCGGCGATGTCGATACAGGTTTGATCGGACGGGATATTGACGCTTTGACCGGGGTCAGCGCAGTGGGCGCGGTAGAGCTTGCGCAGGCGGCGATGGTGTTGAGCGGGCTGGATCGTGCTCCCGGCGCGCTGGACGGGTTTGCCTTGTGGCAGCCCGTCGGACAGGATGTCAGACTGCGCGCCGACGGGACCGAGCATGTGGTGCGCCTGTCCGTGTTCTCGCCGGGGGAGGTTGATCTGAGCGTCGGTGACGATATCGTGCAGGCGCGGCACGGGGCAAACGGCTGGCGCTATGACGGGCAAACGGCACGGGCGTGTCATTCGGACGGGATGTCGGTGACCCTGTTCGGCGCAGAGCCGCGCCGGCTATGTCTTGTCGATCCGTTGGAGCGCGACGCGTTTGCCCGCGCGAAGAGCGACGTGATCGAGGCCCCGATGCCGGGCATGGTCCGGTCGGTGCATGTGGCAGACGGAGACCGTGTGTCCAAGGGGGACCGGCTGGCGGTTCTGGAAGCGATGAAGATGGAACATTCCCTGCTTGCGGCGCGTGACGGGGTGATCGCCGAGGTCATGGCGGCCGCCGGCACCCAGGTCGAAGCGGGGGCCGTTCTGATCCAATTGGAAGAGGAGACCGCGACATGATCCGCTTGCATCATTGCCCGCAGACCCGGTCCATGCGGACGCTGTGGCTGCTGTACGAGCTTGAGGTCACCTTCGAGGTGGTCCTGCACGCCTTCGATCGCAGCCTGCGCGACCCCGAATACCTGACGCTGTCACCGGCAGGGCGCGTGCCCGCGCTCGAGATCGACGGCGAGCGGATGTTCGAGACAGGTGCAATCACCGAATACCTGTGCGAGCGCTTCCCCGAGGCCAATATGGGGCGCGGCCCTTCGGATCCCGACCGCATGGCTTGGCTGGTCTGGGTGCATTTTGCCGAGACCATCAGCCAGCATGCCGCTGCGCTGACGCAACAGCATGTCATGCTTTACGAGGATTCGATGCGATCCCCTGTGGTGATGAAGCTGGAGGCGGCACGCCTTGGCAAATGTTACGACGCCCTGGAGGCACGGCTGTCGACGCCGGTGGAAAACCGCGACTATCTTTTGACCAGCGGGTTTTCGGCAGCCGATGTGTCTGTCGGGCAGGCGGTCTACATGGCGCGGTATTTCAGGACGTTGGACGACCATCCGGCGGTGGCCGAGTGGTACGAGCGGATCACGGACCGAGACGCGTTCCGCAAATCCCTGCCCGATGCGGGGAGCGCGCGTTTGTATGCGCAGGATTTCTACCCCGCGTGGGAGACCGATGGCTGAGGGCATTCTTGGCATATTTGGAAAGAGAAGAAACAGGGGGATGGCGCGTTGGTCGAACGGGTCGAGATATTCGAGGTTGGGCCGCGCGACGGGTTGCAGAACGAGGCAAGGCTGATCCCTGTGGCAGAGAAGGTGGCCTTGGTCGATTGCCTCTCGAGGGCTGGCTTTCGGCGGATCGAGTGCGCGAGTTTCGTTTCGCCGAAATGGGTGCCGCAGATGGCCGATTCGGGCGAGGTGCTTGCCGGGATCAAACGGGTGCCGGGCGTGTCCTATGCCGCCCTGACGCCGAACCTGCGCGGGCTTGACGCGGCGATGGCCGCCAAGGCCGACGAGGTGGCGATTTTCGGATCAGCGTCCGAAGGGTTTTCGCGTGCCAATATAAATGCGTCGATCGCCGAGAGTTTGGAGCGATTCGCACCCGTGTCCGAGGCCGCGCGGGCTGCGGACATTCCGGTGCGGGGCTATGTGTCCTGCGTCGCCGAATGTCCCTATGACGGGCCGGTCGAGCCGGGGGCGGTGGCCCGCGTGGTGGCGGCGCTGCGGGACATGGGGTGTTACGAGGTCTCGTTGGGCGACACGATCGGACAGGCCACGCCGGAGGCGATCGCGGCAATGCTTCGCGCCGTTCTGGACGAGATGCCCGCAGAGCGGCTGTCGGGGCATTACCACGACACGCGCGGGTTGGCCTGCGACAATATCGAGGTCTCTTTGGAGAGCGGTTTGCGCGTGTTCGACGCGGCGGTCGGAGGGCTCGGCGGATGCCCCTATGCGCCCGGGGCTGCCGGCAATGTGGCGACCGAGGCCGTGGCCGCAAGGCTGGCGTCTTTGGGGTATCGGCACGGGTTGGACATGGATGTGGTGGCCGAGGCGGCCGAGATGGCGCGGGAGATGCGCGGATGAGCTTGATCACGGTCGAGGTGGACGGACGCGGTGTGGCGGTGCTGACGCTGGCGCGGGCCGACAAGCATAATGCGCTCTCGGCACAGATGATGACGGAGTTGGAGCAGTCAGCGCGCAACCTGGCCGGTGATCCGGCGGTGCGTGTTGTCGTGCTGGCGGCGGCGGGAAAGACCTTTTGCGCGGGCGGCGACCTGGCCTGGATGCGCGCGCAGTTCGACATGGATGCCGGGACGCGCAAGGCCGAAAGCCGCAGGATCGCGACCATGCTCGGGGCGTTTTACGATCTGCCGCAGCCCTTGATCGGGCGGGTGCAGGGCAACGCGCTTGGCGGCGGTGTCGGGCTTGTGTCGGTCTGTGACGTGGCGATTGGCGTTGCGGGCGCAAAGCTCGGGTTCACCGAAACGCGGCTCGGGCTGATCCCGGCCAATATCGGGCCGTATGTTCTGGCGCGCATGGGCGGCACGCGGGCGGCAGAGGTGTTCATGTCGGCGCGGGTGTTCGCGGCGGACGAGGCCGTACGATTGAACTTGTTGAGCCATACGGTTGCTCCGGACGGATTGGATGCGGCGATCGAGGCCGAGATCCTGCCCTACCTGTCCTGCGCGCCCGGCGCGGTGGCCGAGGCAAAGGCGCTGATGCGCGACCTTTCGGGGCGGGTCACGCCGGAACAGGTCGACAGGGCCATCGACGCGTTGGCAGAGCGCTGGAAATCGGAGGAGGCCCGCGAAGGTGTGGCGGCGTTCTTCGACAAGCGCAGCCCGAGCTGGCAGTGATCGTCCAGATTGCACATCTTTACGGGTCGGCCTGCCTGGCCATCGTGTTCTTTCAGATCGCGTTGATCGCCGGAGCGCCGCTGGGTGCGTATACCCAGGGCGGCAAACATGAGGGCGCGTTGCCGCTTTCGGGTCGACTGGTTGCGGCAGTCTCGGTCCCTGTTGTGCTGTTTCAGGCCCTGGCGATCCTCTCGGCCGCAGGGTTCCCCGGGCTGGGGTGGCCGGTCTGGACAGGGTGGCTCGCCTTTGTGGTTCAGGCGATCACCACAGTCTTGAATTCG
>JAWLGI010000110.1:0-4243 GCA_041685125.1 Marivita sp.
GAGACCTGGAGAACGATCCCGACGACGGGGACGCGCGTGCCGGTCGTCGGGCTGGGCAGCTGGATCACCTTCAATGTCGGCGACGACCCTGTCTTGCTGGAGCAATGCGCCGAGGTGATCGCGGCCTTCGCCGAGGAAGGCGGTGGCATGATCGACTCGTCCCCGATGTATGGCTCCTCGCAGGACACGATCGGCTACGGGCTCGAAAGGCTGGCAGACCCGTCACCGATATTCTCCGCGGACAAAGTCTGGACATCCGCGCCGGAGGAAGCCCCTGCGCAGATCGACCGGACGGTGGAAAAATGGGGAATTTCGACATTCGACCTCTTGCAGGTTCACAACCTTCGCGCATGGGGGGCGCATCTCGACCGCTTGTTCGCGATTAAGGATGAAGGCCGGCTTGCGCATGTCGGTGTCACCACCTCGCATGGCCGCCGCCACGACCTGCTTGAGCGGATCATGCGCGAACGGCCGCTCGATTTCGTGCAACTGACCTACAATGCGCTCGACCGTGAGGCAGAGGCGCGGCTCCTGCCGCTGGCGCAGGACCGCGGGATCGGCGTGATCGTGAACCGCCCCTACCAGCGCGGGGCGCTCATCGACAGGTTCGAGGGCGAACAGTTGCCCGGCTGGGCGGCAGAGATCGACGCGCAAAGCTGGGCGCAGGTCCTGCTGAAATTCGTGATCTCGCATCCGGCGGTCACTGTCGCCATCCCGGCGACGCGGCAGGTCGCGCATCTGCGCGAGAACAAGGCCGCGGCGCGGGGGCCGCTGCCCGACGCGGCGCTGCGGCAGCGCATGGCGGCGGACCTGTCGAGCCTGTGATGCCGACCTGGCTGACCTATGCGCCCCGCGATTTCCTGATGTTCGGCCCGGACGTCTACTGGCGTCTCTTCGAGCTTCACAATCGCGCGCTCTGGCCGCTTCCGGTGATCGCGGAGGTGGTGGGGCTGGCGTGTCTCGTGCTTCTGGCCGCGCGCCGAGGGGTGACCGTCCGATCCGCGGTGATCCTCACGGCGGCCGCCTGCCTCGGGGCCGCGTATTTCCTTGCCACGCGCTATGCGCCGATCAACCTGGCTGCGAGCTACGCGGCATGGGGTTTTGCCCTCGAGGCCGGCCTGTTGGCGCTCATGGGGTTCGCGGGCCGCCCGGCATTGTCCGAGCATCAAGGCCGCCCCATGAAGATCGTCGGCTGGGGCCTGCTTGCGCATGCGATCATCCTCTACCCGTTTCTGGCGCTCATGTTCGGGCGCCCGGTGGCCCAAGCCGAGATCTTCGGGCTCGCACCCGACCCGACGGCAATTGCGTGTCTTGGCGTGCTGAGTCTCGTGTCCGCGGGCAGATGGCGCATGACGCTCACCGTCATCCCCGTGCTGTGGTGCACGTTGAGTGCTGCGACATTGATGACACTCGGTGATTTGCAAGCCTGGGTTCTGATCGCAACCTTGCTCTTCTGGTCCTTTGGCCGCGCGACTGCACACATTTGTCGGGCGTGATCGCGCCTCTGCAAGGCCGGGAATGGCGCGGCCGGCAAACCGAATTACGGCGTCCACTCACTCGGCGCTGAGGATCAAGCGGTCGGGCGGGACAAGCCTGTCTGGTCCGATACTGAATCCAGATGCGCACTAGGACACATCCGATCGCATGTTCCAGCGACATCCGAGCGGCCATTCCGAAGTATTCTATTACCCCGAATGACATTGTTGGGGGCAGCCGGTCGCCTGGAAGCAACCCGTCTTTTCGAGGCGCCCGCAGATCGCGGGGATCCGGTGCAAAACCCTCAAACATGTGAACCGCTTCACAGCGAAAACATCCGACTCGCCCATAATGAGAACAGACAAGTCGGATACAATCTCCGGATGTCTCGGCGGCGGACCCAAGATGCCGCCTGGCCGCAACGCAAACCCGAACGGCAGTTATCCAGGCTGTGCAGTTCAATGATCACTCAATCAGGAGTTTCTCCATGGCTTACGCACAATGGGCAGTTTTCACGATCAAGGTCGTCGGCTTCACGATGACAATGAAAAACGTCGTCCATGAATGGGGCAAGTTTTACGACGGATCCAACAAGGACAATGAGATCCCTCCCTCCGATGTTGATGGAAAAACCATCACCGATGGCAATTCCTACACGTTCGGCGCCTGCGGCCGCTCCGATGCCGCGGCGGGCACAGAAGGCAGCTTTGACATTTATGATGGCAACACGCTCGTCGCCAGCTACCACTGGGACTGTCCCTGGGGCAGCAAGACGAACCATTCCGATCTCATCATGCATGATGAAGACGATTATGTCATCCAGGTGACAGGTGCCAACATCAATTCCGGTGCGCTTGGCAACGTCGCCATCAAGGTGGTCAAGATCTGATTTTTCGGTCCGCATTGCGATCTGTCGCAGCGCTAGACCCTGAAACAAACAGCGACGCGCTGGTCACAACGGTCCCGCGCGTCGTGCCCTGTCGAGAAATGGCTGGACGCGCCGACATAGATAACAGCCGAAATGCTCGGGCCGGGTCGTGAAGCCCTAGATATCTCCACTTAGCATGAAGGGAATGCATTTTGGCTCCGCGAGCGCCCCCAGTCGGAAGCTCCCAATGCCGTCGCGATCTTCCATGACGCGGCCTCTCAGAAACACCATCGGACACGGGTCGAGGAACACAGTCCGGCGTGCTGATCAGCCTGATATTGCCATCCTCATGACGGTGTTCCGGCGTGACTGCCCGCCCTATGCCAGCAACGCCTCTTCAAAGGGAAACCGCGAGAGCAGCTCGACGCCTGTCTCCGTGACCAACACCTGCTGTTCGAGCTTGACGCCTTCCCCCTGATGCTCCTCGCCGATGAAACTTTCGACACAGAGCGTCATGCCCGGCTGGATCTCGCCGTCATAGCCTGCATCCGGGAAATCGCCGCGATGATAGAGATAGGGGTATTCCCCGGTCATGCCGCAGCCATGGGCCGAGAGGTAATAGCGGTTGGCATGGTATTTCGCGGGGATGTCCCAGGCCGCGTCGGCATAGTCGCGAAACGACAGGCCGGGGCGCAGAATCTTCATGTTGTGATGCACCTGCTCATGCGCGACCTTGTAGAGATCGCGTTGCTGGGCCGTGGGCCTGTCGGGGCCGGCATGAAAGGTGCGCGAGAAATCCGAGTAATAACCGTGGCAGCCCACCACATCGGTGTCGAGCGCGATCAACTCGTTCGCGCCGATGACCTTGTCGCCGGTCTCCTGGAACCAGGGATTGGTGCGTGCGCCGGAATTGAGCAGCCGGGTTTCGACGTAATCGCCGTTCTGCGCGATGATCGAGCGATGCAGCACCGACCAGAGTTCCGCCTCGGTCAGACCCGGGCGGATGGCGGCGCGCAGGTCGGCCACGCCGCGTTCGGTCGCGCGCAGCGAGGCGTTCACGCATTTCATCTCCTCGGCGGACTTGATGGCGCGCGCCATTTCCACGGGCTCCTGCGCATCCACGAGATGGATGCCGACCTCGGCAAGCGCGAGGACCGTGCCGCCGTTCATCCGCTCGATCCCCACCCTCGGCCTGTCACCGGCCAGCGCGCGCAGGGTCGCGGCCATCTCCTGCGCCCAGAGTTTCTCGCGTTCGGCAATATGGGGGCCGGCGGCGACAAAGCTCGCGGTGACGGCGGGCCGCACCTCGTCGATCGTCTCCAGCCCGCCCGGCAGATGCAGCGCGCCGGAGAACTCGTAAAGAATACTGCGATCGGCGGTCATCACGAGGTAGCGCGACGGCCCGTTGCGCATCGAGAATACCTGCATGTTGCGCGCGCCGGTGGCATAGCGGATGTTGACCGGGTCCATCAGGATCACCGCGTCGATCCCGCGGGTGGCCATTTCCCGACGCACACGGCCCTGCCGCCAGGCGCGCACCGCCACCAGATCAATACCTGCGTCTTCGGATGTGCGGTCGAGCAAAGCCAACCCGTCCAGATCGCCACGATCCGCGTGCCAGTCGAATTCCGCCATGATCACCTCCGTAGGGAACGGTCTGTTTCAATCATCAAGGTAGACGAGTCAGGTCGCGCTGTCTCATATCCGTTCTGAGGGTCACCGACATCCTGCAATCAGGCGGTTGCGCGCAGCCCGTCGCGGACAAGGTTCATCAAGTCGCCGAAATACCCTCCGGACCGCGCGGGCAGGGTCGGGTCCGAGGTGATCGCCATGACCATCCGCGGCCCCACCGCGATGACCTGCCCGCCGTAGCCGCGGGCAAGGGCGAAATCCTGTCCG
>JAWLGI010000048.1:0-17339 GCA_041685125.1 Marivita sp.
GAACAGATGCGGATCGCCGGCGAAAAGGTCGACACCGAGGCACGTCTTGAAGTCCGCTATCCCTATACGGACGAGGTGATCGGCACCGTCCCCATGGGCACCGCAGACCACGCCCGTCGCGCCTTCGAGATCGCAGCGAACTACACCCCCAAGCTCACGCGCTACGAACGCAGTCAGATCCTGCACCGCGCAGGCGAACTGATCGGGGAACGCCGCGACTACCTTGCCAAGTGGCTGGTGCTGGAACTGGGCATCTGCCACCAGCACGCGATCTACGAGACCAAGCGCGCGCAGGATGTCTACCAGTTCGCCGCCGCCGAGGCGCTCAAGGATGATGGCGAGGTGTTTTCATGCGACCTGACCCATAACGGCAAGGCGCGCAAGATCTTCACCATGCGCGAACCCGTGCGCGCCATCAGCGCGATCACCCCGTTCAACCATCCGCTCAACATGGTCAGCCACAAGATCGCGCCGTCGATTGCGACGGGCAACTGCATGGTGTGCAAACCGACCGAACTGACGCCGCTCACCGCTTTGACACTGGCCGACATTCTGTACGAAGCTGGCCTGCCGCCCGAGATGTTCCAGGTGGTCACGGGCATGCCCGCCGATATCGGTAACGAGATGATCACCAACGAGAACATCGACATTATCACCTTCACCGGCGGTGTGCCCGTGGGCAAGATGATCGCGACCAAGGCGGGCTACAAGCGCACCGCGCTTGAACTGGGCGGGAACGATCCGCTCATCGTCTGCAATGACCTGTCTGATGCCGATCTGGACAAGGCCGCGACCATCGCCGTTGCGGGCGCCACCGGCAATTCCGGCCAGCGCTGCACCGCGATCAAGCGGATTCTGGTTCAGGACAGCGTCGCGGACAGGTTCGTGCCTTTGGTGGTCGAGAAGGCCAGGAAGATCAAATTCGGAGACCCGCAAGACCCCGAAACCGAACTGGGTTGCGTGATCCACGCTCAAGCCGCCGAGCTGTTCGAAAAGCGCGTCTACATGGCCGCCGAACAGGGCGCCAAGGTGCTTTACGATCCGGGTCGCCAAGGCGCTCTGCTGCCGCCCATCGTGGTCGATCACGTGCCGCATGAAAGCGAATTGGTGATGGAGGAAACCTTCGGCCCCATCATCCCCATCGTGCGGGTGCCCGACGATGACACCGAGGTGATGCGCATTTCCAACAGCACCGCCTTCGGCCTGTCCTCGGGCGTCTGCACCAACGACCTGAACCGGGCGATCGCCTATATCAATGGGCTCAACGTCGGCACCTGCAACATCTGGGAACAGCCCGGCTACCGGATCGAGATGTCCCCCTTCGGCGGCATCAAGGACAGCGGCAACGGCGTGAAGGAGGGCGTCATCGAAGCGATGAAGTTCTTCACCAACGTGAAAACCTACAGCCTTCCATGGCCATGAAGGAGTGACGCTTTCCGTTCTCGGGATCGTCCTGACAGCCGCGTTCCTGCACGCGCTGTGGAACGCGCTCGTCAAGGCATCGGGTGACCGTGCGATCACGTTGGGGTTGGTGGCAGCGGGCCATTGCGTGCCTGCGATCCTGCTGCTGCCGATGGCACCGGTCCCGGCGATGGCGGCGCTGCCCTATATCGTGGCATCCACGGTGATCCACTGGGGCTACTACTACTTCCTGAATACCGCTTACCGCTTTGGCGATCTGTCGCTGATCTATCCCATCGCCCGCGGCACGGCGCCGGTAATGGTCGCACTGGGCGCGATGGTCTGGGCCGACGAGGGTCTGCCAGTCCTCGCATGGATCGGGATCGTCACGGTTTCCGCCGGGATCATGATCCTCGCGGCCATCCGTCATGCCGACACGCGCGGCATCGGCGCGGCGCTGGTCACCTCGGGTATCATCGCCGCGTATTCGATCATTGACGGTATCGGTATCCGCGTCTCCGGCGCGCCATTGGGATATGTGATCTGGCTCTTCGCCGCAGAGATCCTTGTGGTGCTCTTTGTCTGCGCCACGCGGTTCCAACGCCTTCGCGCTTTGCCGGGCAAGGCATTGGCCCTGGGCCTCCTGGGCGGTGCGATCTCGGGCCTGGCTTACGCCCTTGCGCTTTACGCCAAAACGCTCGCGCCCATCGGCATCGTCTCGGCCATTCGCGAAACCTCCGTGATCTTCGCCGCCTTGATCGGTGTCTACTGGATGGGCGAAGGCCCGGCCAAACGCCGGCTCATTGCCGCGTCTGTCGTCGCGCTGGGTGTGATCCTGCTGACGCTTTCATGATACGGCACCGGGTCACAGCTTGCGAAAAATCCGCGTGGACTGGAACATTTCCTCCAGCGCCTCGATCCGGTCCAGCGCGGTTTCGGACACACGCGTCTGCACCTCCGCGACAAGCGCCTCGATCACGAGGTTGATCGCCAGCGTCGAGTCCCAGCTTGACGGCACCTCGATCTGTGCATTCACCACATGATCCGCCTGTCGCGAAATGGGCGACCCCCATTGATCCGTGAACAGGATGATCTTCGCGTCACGATCCTTGGCCAACTCTGCCAGACGTTCCAGATCACGCTCGTACCGGCGGATGTCGAACAGGATCAGAACCGACCTGCAATCCATATCAAGAATGTATTGCGGCCACACATTGGGGGACGCGCCCAAAAGCGTGACCCCCGGCCGGATGATCTGAAGATGATTGTAGAAATAATCCGCATTCGACCGGGTAATCCGCCCGCCGGACAGGAACAGCCGCCGCTGTCGGTCGGCCAGAACAGCAGCGATCGCGTCCACCGTACCCGGCTCGAGCCGGTCGATGGTGCGGCTCAGGTTGTCGAACACGGCTTCAGCAAACGCCTTGAACGCGGCAGAGACCGGCTTGGCGTCGCCCCAGCCCTCGCGCTTGCCGATGGGTGTCTTGACCTGCGCAGACGCCTCCTCGCGCAATGCGGCCTGCAATTCCGGGAACCCGTCAAAGCCCAGCTTGCGCGCCAATCGGATCACTGTCGGCGTCGAAACCCCTGCCGCTTCGGCAATTCGCGTGATCGATTGCAAGCCTCCCACGGGATAGTCACGCATCAGAACTCCCGACAACTGCCGTTCTGCAGGCGTCAGGGCGCTGGCATTGTCATGCAGCCGATCCTTCACTGAAAGAGCTTTTGCCATTGAATGATGCCGTTTGTAGCAATCATTACAGCCTTGCTTGTATTGGTACAAAAATCAACCAAAAATTCTTGACATGGCCCGAGCCAACACCGCAAATGAGAGGGTGATCGAAAACACCCCACATACGATTCTGAGCACGCAGGATAGCGCCGCCGAGGTGATCCACCCCGGGGGACACGCGCCTATTTGCCTTGTGTGTGAACATGCAAGCGCCGACATTCCTGCGATGCTGGACGATCTGGGTCTCGCGCCCGAGCACCGCTACAGCCACGCCGCATGGGATATCGGCGCCCGCGATCTGGCCATTGCACTGGCGCAAAAGCTCGACGCGCCCCTTGTCGCGGCGCGCGTGTCGCGGCTGGTCTACGATTGCAACCGCCCGCCAGGGGCACCGGATTCGATCCCGGCAAGGACCGAACTAATCGACGTGCCCGGCAATGCCGACCTGACCGAAGACGACCGACAGGCGCGCATCGCCGCGGTCTACACACCCTTCCGCGACATGCTGTGCCGCAGGCTCGATCAGTTCGAGACACCGCCGATCATGGTGACATTGCACAGCTTCACGCCCGAATGGTTCGGCGTTCCGCGCAACGTGGAACTCGGCCTGTTGCACGACAGCGACGACCGGTTGGCAAAGGCGATGCTCGCAGAGGCGCCGCAAGACCTGGATACACGGCTCAACGCACCTTACGACGCCAGCGATGGCGTGACGCACACGCTGCGCGAACACGCGGTCCCGCGGGGACTCCACAATGTGATGATCGAAATTCGCAATGACCTGATCTCTGACAGCAGCGGGATTGCGCGATTTGCCGACATTCTTGGCGACATGCTGACACAGGCAATGACACGGGAGGTGGCGCGATGACCGCTGCCCTCAAGGCTTATGTGCGCGTCATCGACCCGGTCAACCGGATGATCGGGCGCATCGTGATGTACGGCATCTTCGTGATAATCGGCATCCTGCTCTGGTCCACCATTTCCAAGGCGTTCCTGCTGCCCTCGCTCTGGACGCTGGAAACGGCGCAATTCGCGATGGTTGCTTATTACATCCTTGGCGGTCCCTATTCGATCCAGATGGGATCGAACGTGCGGATGGACCTGATCTATGGCGAAATGAGTGACCGCCGCAAAGCCGCCATCGACGCGATGACGGTGATCTTCCTGCTCGTCTACCTCGGCTTCCTGCTCTATGGTGGCATCGCCTCCACCGCCTATTCGCTGGGCTATTTTGGCTCCAATCCAATCGGCTTTTTCAGCGGTCTTGCCACGGGGAGCGAAGAGCTTGGTTTCCTCGAGCGCAGCCCGACCTCGTGGCGGCCCTACCTCTGGCCGATCAAGACGATCATGGTGATCGGCATCTTCCTGATGCTGCTTCAGGTGCTGTGCGAACTGGCCAAGGACATCCTGCGCCTCAAGGGACATGACATGGGGGCGAAGGTCTGATGCCATACGAGGTGATAGCCGCCCTCATGTTCTCGACCATGATGCTGATGCTGCTCACCGGGCAGCGGGTGTTCGGCGCCATCGGCTTTGTCGCCGTGATGGCGGCCTTTCTGCTCTGGGGGGATCGGGGCGGGTACGACCTTGGCTTCTCGGCGGCGATGAAGCTGATGAAATGGTATCCGCTTCTCACCCTGCCGATGTTCATCTTCATGGGCTATGTCCTGTCCGAAAGCCGCATCGCGGACGACCTTTACCGCATGTTCCACGTCTGGATGGGCGGGCTGTCGGGCGGTCTGGCCGTCGGCACCATTGGCCTGATGGTGCTGATCTCGGCCATGAACGGGCTCAGCGTCGCGGGCATGGCCATCGGCGCCACAATCGCGCTGCCCGAACTCTTGCGGCGAGGATATGACAAACGCATGGTCACGGGAGTGATACAGGCCGGGTCATCGCTGGGCATCCTCGTGCCACCCTCGGTGGTGCTTGTGCTCTATGCGATGATCGCACGGCAGCCCGTCGGCCAGCTCTGGCTGGCCGGCGTGATCCCCGGCCTGTTCATGGCGGCGATGTTCATCATCTACATCACCATCCGCTGCAAGCTGAACCCGGCGCTCGGCCCTGTTCTGCCGGTCGAGGAACGCGACATCCCACGGGCCGAAAAGCTGCGCCTGCTGCGTGCCGGTATCCTGCCACTTGCGATCTTCTTCATCATGATGGTGCCCTTCGTGAACGGTTGGACCTCGCTTGTCGAAAGCTCGGCCATCGGCGCAATCGCCGCCTTCATGGCTGCTGTCCTGAAAGGGCGCATGACACGCGAAGTGTTCGAGAACTCGGTCCGGCAGACCCTTGGCATCTCCTGCATGTTCATGTGGATCATCCTCGCCGCGCTGGCCTTCGGCGCGGTGTTCGACGGGCTGGGCGCGGTCAAGGCGATCGAGAACCTGTTCACCGAACAGCTTGGCCTGAACCCCTGGATGATCCTGATCTTGATGCAGCTCAGCTTCATCATCATGGGAACATTCCTTGACGACACCGCGATGCTGGTGATCGTGGCCCCGCTTTACGTGCCGCTTGTGGGCGCACTTGGCTTTGACCTGATCTGGTATGGTATCCTTTACACCATCACCACGCAGATCGCCTACATGACCCCGCCCTTCGGCTATAACCTGTTCCTGATGCGCGCCATGGCCCCGCCGGAAATAACCCTGCGCGACATCTATACATCCATCCTTCCCTTCGTGGCAGTGATGGTGGTCGCCCTCGCGACGATCATGATCTTCCCGGAAATTGCCCTGTGGCTACCGGGATACGTATACGGGAATTAACCAAGAGACCCCGCAAACGGGGCGCATCAATCCAACCGAGAGGAAATGACATGACTACAAGACGCAAGTTTCTCAAGACCGCCGGCATCGCCGGTGTCGGCAGCCTCGCCGCCCCCGCCGTCGTCAAGGCGCAGGACGCAATCACATGGCGGTTCCAGACCTATGCCGGGGCCGCGCTTGGCGAACACGTGACCAAGCCGGTGATCGACTACATCAACAACAACTCCAACGGAGAGCTTCAGGTCGAGCTGTTCTACGCCGACCAGATCGTGCCCACGGGCGAGCTGTTCCAGGCGCTCCAGCGCGGCACGATCGATGGCGTGCATTCGGATGACGATTCCATGGCGTCGCCCACCCCGCTGCGCCAGTTCGGCGGCTATTTCCCCTTCGCCACCAAGCACATCCTCGACGTGCCGGTGCTCTTCAACCAGTACGGCCTCGCCGAGATCTGGGACGAGGAATATGCCAAGGTCGGTGTAAAGTGGCTGTCCGCCGCGGGTCAGGACCCGTGCAACTTCAACACCACCAAGGAGATCACGTCGGTCGCCGACCTTGACGGCCTGCGGCTTTATACCTTCCCGACCGCGGGGCGCTTCCTGTCTCAATTCGGCGTTGTCCCGGTCAGCATCCCCTACGAGGATGCCGAGGTTGCGGTCCAGACAGGCGAGCTTGACGGCATGGCCTGGTCCGGCATCACCGAGGATTACACCGTCGGCTGGGCGGACGTGACCGACTATTTCCTGACCAACAACATCTCGGGTGCCTGGATCGGGTCATGGTTCGTCAACCAGCAACGCTGGGCCGATCTGCCCGATCACCTCAAATCGGTCGTCATGGCCGCCACCGAGGCAGGCCACACCTATCGCAACCAATGGTACTGGGGCGGTGAAGCGGCCCTGCGCGCAAATGGCGAAAAGCTGGCGCTGCGCCAGGTCCCCGCAAGCGAATGGGCCGAGGTCGAGAACGCCGCCAAGGAGTTCTGGAACGAGATTGCGGAAGAAGGCGAAGTGCACCAGAGGGTCATTGACATCTTCCGCGAATATAACGGTGTCATCAATCAGGCGGGTGCCCCGTACACGTTCGAGTAAACACATCATGGCGTTCCCCGGCACCGACCGGGGGACGCCGAATGCACAGACATCGCGCACCGCAAATGCGGTGCGCACTGACCATCCCCGGGAGGCCCCGATGACGCTAGACGAGTTGCAAGCCAAAGCCGAGACCGGCGAGATCGACACCGTTCTGGTGTGCATGGTCGACATGCAGGGGCGCCTCATGGGCAAGCGTTTCCACGTCTCGAACTTTCTCGAAAGTGCCTGGAAAGAGACGCATTGCTGCAACTACCTGCTGGCCACGGACCTAGAAATGGCCACGCCGGATGGATACAAATCCAGCAGCTGGGCAGCAGGTTATGGAGATTACGTCATCCAGCCGGACCTTGGCACGCTGCGCAATGTCCCGTGGCTTGAAGGCACCGTCATGGTCCTGTGTGATGTGCTTGACCACCATACGCACAGCGCCATTCCCCACTCGCCGCGCCAGATGCTCAAGAAACAGGTGGACCGCCTCTCCGAGATGGGCTTGACCCCGATGATGGCGACCGAACTGGAATTCTTCCTGTTCGAACACAGCTTCGATGCCATCCGCAAATCCGGGTTCCGCACCCTGACCCCGATCAGCGGGTATAACGAGGATTACAACATCCTCCAGACCACGCGTGAAGAACACGTCATGCGGCCGATCCGCAATCACCTGGTGGCCGCCGGTGTGCCGGTCGAAAACTCCAAGGGCGAGGCCGAGACCGGCCAGGAAGAGCTCAACATCCGTTACGCCGACGCATTGGCCTGCGCCGACAACCACACCATCGCCAAACACGCGGTCAAGGAAATCGCCCAGATGCAGGGCCACGCCGCGACCTTCATGCCAAAGTGGCGCGCGGACAAGGTGGGCAGCGCGGCGCATGTGCACCAGTCTCTGTTCAAGGGCGACACCAACGTTTTCCATGACGCGGGTGACACGCTCACCATGTCCGACACGATGAAGGCATATGTCGCGGGTCTGATCAAATACGCCCCCGACATGACCATTTTCCTTGCACCTTACGTCAACAGCTACAAGCGCTTCCTGCCCGGCACATTCGCCCCCACCAAGATCGCCTGGTCGGTTGACAACCGGACCGCGGGCTACCGGCTTGTCGGTGACGGGACCAAGGGCGTGCGGATCGAATGTCGCATTCCCGGATCTGACATCAACCCGTACCTTGCCTGCGCGGCGCAGCTCGCCGCAGGAATAGCCGGGATGGAGGAGGGACTGTCGCTGGCCGATCCGGTGTCCGGCGATGTCTACGGCATGACCGACATCCCCGAGATTCCCAACACGCTTCTCAAGGCGACAGATGCCCTGCGCCACTCCGAAATGCTGCGCAGCGCAATGGGCGATGACGTGATCGACCACTACACCCGCGCCGCCGAAGTCGAACAGGAAGCGTTCGACGCCGCTGTCACCGACTGGGAACTCCAGCGCGGATTTGAAAGAGCCTGAACCATGACCAAAACCCAAGACCTTATCTCCCCGATCGATGGATCGGTTTATCTCACACGCGATGTGCTGCCCCGGGACGCCGCCTTTGCCGCCGCGGAACGGGCGCACGCCGCGCAGGCCGATTGGGCCGCGCGCCCGGTCGCCGAACGCATCGCGCTGGTCCGCAAGGCCGGCGAGATCATCGGCACGCAAACCGACCGCATGGCGACCGAACTGGCGCACCAGATGGGCCGACCCGTGCGCTACGGCGGTGAATACGGCGGCTTCGACGAACGCCTGACCTACATGGCCGACATCGCCGAAGACGGCCTCGCCCCGATGCAGATCGAGGACAGCGCCACCGCCCGCCGCGTGATCAAGCGCGTTGCGTGGGGCACCGTTCTGGTGATCGCGCCGTGGAATTACCCCTACATGACCGCCATCAACACCGTCGCCCCGGCCCTGATCGCGGGCAACAGCGTGATCCTGAAACACGCGGGCCAGACGCTCGCCGTGGGCGACCATCTGGCCGAGGCGTTCCATGCCGCAGGTGTGCCGCAGGCCGTGTTCCAGAACCTCGTGCTGGACCACGACACCACCTCTGCCCTGATCACTGACCGCGCCGTCGATTTCGTCAACTTCACCGGATCGGTCGGTGGCGGTCAGGCGATGGAACGCGCCGCAGCGGGCACGTTCCTGCCGGTCTCCACCGAACTCGGCGGCAAGGATCCCGGCTATGTCCGTGCCGATGCCGATCTCGACGCGGCGGTCGATGGGCTGATGGATGGCGCGATGTTCAACGCGGGCCAGTGCTGCTGCGGGATCGAGCGCATCTATGTGCACGAAAGCCTGTTTGACGCGTTCGTTGAAAAGGCCGTGGCCTGGGTCAACGCGCAGAAACTGGGCAACCCGCTGGATCCCGAAACCACGATGGGCCCGATGGCCAATGTGCGCTTCGCCAATGAGGTCCGCGCCCAGATCGAAGAGGCGTTGGCCGATGGCGCCACAGCCCATATCGACACCATGCCCGCCGATGATGGCGGCGCGTATCTCACCCCGCAAATCCTCACAGGCGTCACCCACCAGATGCGCGTCATGCGCGACGAAAGCTTCGGCCCGGTGATCGGCATCATGCCGGTCAAGGACGACGAAGAGGCCATCAAGCTGATGAATGACAGCCAATTCGGCCTCACCGCCGCGATCTTTTCCAAGGACGCCGATGCCGTCGAAGCCATCGCGGACCGGATCGTGACCGGCACCGTGTTCATGAACCGCTGCGACTATCTCGATCCGGCGCTTTGCTGGACCGGGTGCAAGGACACCGGACGCGGGCAGGGTCTGTCGAAACTGGCGTATCAGGCTTTGACGCGCCCCAAATCCTACCATCTCAAGAAAGCGTGACGACATGAGCCTCACCGGAAACTGGTCCTACCCCACCGCCATCCGCTTTGGCGCCGGCCGCATCTCGGAAATCGCCGAGGCCTGCCTCGCCGCCGGGATCACCAAGCCGCTTCTGGTCACCGACCGTGGCCTGGCGGATATGGAGATCACCACCAAGACCCTGAACCTGATCGAACAGGCCGGTCTGGGCCGTGCGATGTTCTCGGATGTCGATCCCAACCCGAACGAAAAGAACGTCGAAGAGGGTTTGCGCGTCTACCGCGAGGGCGGGTTCGACGGCGTGGTGGCGTTCGGCGGCGGCTCGGGCCTCGACCTTGCCAAGACACTGGCCTTCATGGCGGGTCAGTCTCGCCCGCTCTGGGACTTTGAGGATATCGGCGACTGGTGGACCCGCGCCGACCCCGCCGGCATTCACCCCATCGTCGCGGTGCCCACCACCGCAGGCACAGGGTCCGAAGTGGGCCGCGCCAGCGTCATCACCAATTCGGAAACCCACGAGAAAAAGATCATCTTCCACCCCAAGATGCTCCCCGCCGTGGTGATTTGCGACCCCGAACTCACCGTGGGGATGCCCAGGTTCATCACCGCGGGCACAGGTCTTGATGCCTTCGCGCATTGCGTCGAAGCCTATTCAAGCCCGCATTATCATCCGATGAGCCAGGGCATGGCGCTGGAGGGCATGAAGCTGGTGGTGGAAAACCTGCCCCTTGCCTACAAGGACGGGTCACATATTGACGCGCGCGCCAACATGATGAGCGCCGCCGCAATGGGTGCCACCGCCTTCCAGAAGGGGCTTGGTGCGATCCATGCGCTGTCTCACCCCATCGGCGCACATCACCACACGCATCATGGCACAACGAATGCGGTCTGCATGCCTGCCGTGCTCAAGTTCAACGCCGACGCCATCCGCGACCGCTTCGACCGCGCGGCGGGATACCTGGGCATCGATGGCGGCTTTGACGGGTTCCGCGCCTTCGTTGACGACTTCAACACGCAATTCGCGATCCCGAAAACGCTGACCGAGCTGGGCGTCACGGACCCCGATCTCGACGTGCTTGTCCGTGATGCGCTGAAAGACCCGAGCACAGGCGGCAATCCGGTCACCATGACCGAGGCCAACACGCGGGCATTGTTCGAAGCGGTCCTCTGAGGGCGCGCAATTCTTCGCCGAATTGCAGGAGGCTTTCCCAGAGCCTTCCGCTACTCCACCGCCCGATACCACGCCACGATCTGGCGGCGCTGCTCCGCATCCATCCGGATCGCGTTGGGCGGCGGCATTGCGTGTGACCGTCCCGCCTGCAGGTAAATCTCTTCCGCATGTTGCGCGACATCGCCTTCGGTCTCAAGGTATACGCCCTTGGGCGCCCAGCGGATGCCGTCCCATAATGGCTCGCGCGCATGGCACATCGAACAATTGCCCTGCACGACATTATACGCGTCCTCGAACCCGTCAGCCGACGCGAAGCGCTGTTCGTACCCCGTCAGCGGACGCTCCGCCGCCGCGTCATAGCTGCCCCAATCCCCGAAGGTCGACAGCCAGGCAATCGCGATAAAGATCACCGCGGTCGCCGCCCAGGTCCAGTTCGGCTGGCCCTTGCCGGCATGCATGGAGTTGAAATAATGCCGGATCGTGACCCCCATAAGGAACACCAAAGACGCGATCAGCCAGGCGAACTCGGTCCCGAAGGCCAGCGGGTAATGGTTCGACAGCATCAGGAAGATCACCGGCAACGTCAGGTAATTGTTATGCGTCGACCGCAGCTTGGCGATCTTGCCATACTTGGGATCCGGCGTGCGCCCCGCCTTGAGGTCGGCCACAACGATCCGTTGGTTCGGCATGATGATGAAGAACACGTTGGCCGTCATGATCGTTGCCGTGAACGCCCCCAGATGCAGCAGCGCCGCGCGCCCGGTGAAGACATGGTCATAGCCCCAGGCCATCCCCACGAGGATCACGAACAGAAGCAACATCAACAATGTCGGCTGTTCGCCCAGCGCGGATTTGCACAAGACATCATAGAGCAGCCAGCCGATGGTCAGCGACAGCGCCGAGATCACGATCCCCTGCCACAGGGACAAATCGGCCTTGGTCGGGTCCAGCAGGTATAGCTCACCGCCCACCCAATAGACGATCATCAAGAGCGCAGCACCTGACACCCAGGTGATATAGCTCTGCCATTTGTGCCAGATCAGGTGTTCGGGCATGTGTTCAGGCGCGACCATGTATTTCTGGATATGGTAGAACCCTCCGCCATGGACCTGCCATTCCTCACCCGAGACACCCGCCGGCGCCTGGGCGGCCTTTTTCAGCCCCAGATCAAGCGCAATGAAAAAGAACGACGCCCCGATCCACGCCATCGCGGTGATGACGTGCAACCAGCGCACCGCGAAAGCGATCCAGTCCCACAGAACGGCGAAATCATACATGGCAAAAGGCTCCGGCTTTGGGGTTTGCACCAGACTAGCGGCAGCTGCATTCTTCTGCTATTCCGATGAAACTCCAAGCTGTATCAAAAAACTGCGAAGAATGTCCTATCTCGACAACATCAGAACCTTTGTTCGTGTCTACGAATTGGGCAGCATGTCCGCCGCCGGTCGGGATTTGCGCATTTCACCAGCCGTGACATCCACCCGCATCGCCCAGCTTGAGGACCATCTGTCGGTGCGCCTGTTCCAGCGCACCACCCGCAACCTGACGCCCACCGAACAGGGACGGCTGTTCTATACCGGTGCGGTCGAGGTTCTGGAAGCGGTCGACGTGGCCGAAGCGCAGGTCGTCGACATTACCGACAACCCGCGCGGATCGATCTACGTGGCCGCCCCCCTGGGCGTGGGCCGCCGGCTGATCGCACCGCAGGTGTCTGCCTTTCTCGAACAATATCCCGAGGTGTCCGTCCGGTTGCGCCTGACGGATCGCAAGGTCGACCTGACCACCGAAGGGCTGGACCTGGCCTTCTTTCTGGGTGAGCCCGAGGACAGCACCTTGCGGATCCGCAAGATTGCCGATGTCGACCGGCTGCTCTGCGCGGCACCGGACTATATCGCGGCCAATGGCATGCCCGAGTCCGGCGCGGACCTGATTGAACAGAACCACGAATGCCTGAACCTGCGTTTTCCCGGCGCAACCGAATTCCAGTGGCGCCTGCAAACGCGCGACGGTCCGAAACGCTTCAAGGTGCGCGGGCGCTTCGAATCCGATGATGGTGATGTGCTCACCGATTGGGCGCTCGCCGGGCATGGCATCGTGCTCAAACCGAAGTTCGAAGTGGCCGACCACCTGCGAACGGGCCGGCTGGTCCCGGTGGCCAAGGCCACACCGCCGATGCCGGTGCAGATGGCGTGCCTGTTTACGCATCGGCGCAAACAGGATCCCAAGACCCGGCTGTTCATGGATTTCGTGATCGGCCGGATCGGAATGACAATCAAGAACGCTTGAGGCTGGGCGCAGATGCGTCAACGCATCTGGCCGTTTCCGTTGACGGAAACGCGCGCTCAGCTGCCCCGATAGGTCGAATACCCAAACGGCGACAACAGCAGCGGCACGTGGTAATGCGCCGCCGCATCCGACATGCCGAACCGGATCGGCACCTGGTCAAGGAACATCGGATCATCCCCCGCCTGACCTGACGCCCGCAGGTAATCGCCCGCGAAGAACACCAGCTCAAAGGTACCGGTTTGAAACGCATCGGCAGGCAGGATCGGACTGTCGGTGCGACCGTCCGCGTTGGTCACGGTCTCGGCGATCTGCGTGGTCCCCGCTTGCGTCACGCGGGACAGCGTGATCCTGAGACCTGCTGCCGGGCA
Source organism: Marivita sp. (assembly GCA_041685125.1). Classification (GTDB taxonomy): domain Bacteria; phylum Pseudomonadota; class Alphaproteobacteria; order Rhodobacterales; family Rhodobacteraceae; genus Marivita. The sequence continues at coordinate 13,633 of JAWLGI010000048.1, forward strand.
GCCCTTGGCCGTATCGAGAACATGGGTCGTCAAATAACCGGACATTGCGCGCTCCTCGTGATGCAATGCCTCTTTATGCAGCCAGATCGGGCAAAATCGCAAATGGAACGCGTTTGAGACACCTTTCGGGATTTCTTGAAAAACGGATTGCATTATTCGGAATATAACGACGACCACTCAGGAGGATTCACACGTGCAACGCTACCCCCGCGACATGACAGGATACGGCGCCACGCCCCCCAAAGCCAACTGGCCGGGCAATGCGAAAATCGCCGTTCAGATCGTTCTCAACTACGAAGAGGGCGGCGAGAACAATATCCTGCATGGCGATGCCGCCTCAGAGGCGTTCCTGTCCGAGATCACCGGCGCGCAGCCCTGGCCGGGCCAGCGGCACTGGAACATGGAGTCGCTTTACGAATACGGCAGCCGCGCCGGGTTCTGGCGTCTGCACCGGATGATGCGGGACCTGCCCATCACCATTTATGGCGTGGCAACCGCCCTTGCCCGCGCCCCCGAACAGGTGGCCGCGATGAAGGACGCAGGCTGGGAAATCGCCTCGCATGGCCTGAAATGGGTCGAACACAAGGACATGTCCGAGGACGAGGAACGCGCCCAGATTCAGGAGGCGATCCGCCTGCACACCGAAGTGGTCGGCGCGCCGCCCAAGGGCTGGTACACCGGGCGCTGTTCCAACAACACCGTGCGGCTGGTGGCGGAACAGGGCGGGTTCGACTACGTCGCCGACAGCTATGCCGACGACCTGCCCTATTGGTCGCGCTTTGGGGACATCGACCAGCTCATCATGCCCTACACGATGGATTGCAACGACATGCGCTTCGGCATCCAGGCGGGATTTACCACTGGCGACCAGTTCGAAAGCTACCTGAAAGACAGCTTCGATTATCTCTATGCCGAAGGCGTAGACGGGTCGCCAAAGATGCTCAGCATCGGCCTGCATTGCCGCATCGTCGGCCGCCCCGGTCGTGCCGCGGCCCTCAAGCGCGCGCTCGACTACATGGCCAGCCACGAGGGTGTCTGGTTCGCCACCCGCCAGCAGATCGCGCAGCATTGGGCCAAGGAGCATCCCGCGCCGACAGCACAGCGCCCCTCCGAGATGTCGCGAGAGGAGTTCGTCGCCGCCTTCGGTGGCATTTTTGAACATTCCCCCTGGATCGCAGAACGCGCCTGCGCCTATGAATCCGGCCCGACCCATGACACGGCCCGAGGCGTACACAGCCTGCTCTGTCGCGCCTTCCGCAGCGCATCGGACGACGAACGCCTTGATGTTCTGAACGCCCACCCGGACCTCGCCGGAAAGCTTGCCTCCGCCGGTCGCCTGACCTCCGAGTCCACTGCCGAGCAGGCGGGCGCAGGCCTCGACATGCTGACTGACGAGGAACGCGCGACGTTCCAGAAACTGAACACCGACTATGTCACGCGCCACGGCTTCCCGTTCATCATTGCTGTCAAGGACAACACCAAGGCGTCCATCCTCGACGCCTTCCACCGACGCATCGAAAACGACCGCGACACAGAATTCGCCGAGGCCTGCCGCCAGGTTGAACGCATCGCCGAGTTGCGCCTGATCGAAAATCTGGGCGCATGACCCGTCAGATCATCATTGAGCCGCTGACGGCCGACGCCTTCGCCCGGTTCGGCGACCTGCTGGATTGCGCCGGCGACCCGGACAAGATCATCAACCAAGGGCTGTGCGGCCGCTACCACGACCGCGCGACGCTCGATTTCGGCGATGGCCGCGCCGGGATCAGCCTGTTCAAGGCCGAATTGCGCAGCATGCCCTACAGGCTCGACCTCATGGAACGGCACCCGCTGGGCAGCCAGGCCTTTGTCCCGATGAGCCACGACCCCTTCCTGGTGATCGTCGCGCCGGATGACGGCGGCCAACCCGGCACGCCCCGCGCCTTCCTGACCCAGGCGGGACAGGCGATCAACATCCACCGCAACACCTGGCACGGCGTTCTGACGCCGCTGTCGGGCACCGGCCTGTTCGCCGTGATCGACCGGATCGGGGAAGGCGCAAACCTGCAGGAACACTGGCTCGACACGCCCTGCGAGGTGATCGACGGCAGATGACGAACCGGACGCCTTTGAGGAGGGGCACCCGGCAAATCCACTGGTTACGAGGGAGAGAGAACCATGTCAGACGCATCCATCGGCACGCCGGAGCAGCTCCGCGATCCGAATTACACACCCCCGCTTGTCAAGGCGGTCCCACTGGGCATCCAGCACGTGCTGGCCATGTTCGTCTCCAACGTCACCCCGGCGATCATCGTCTGCGGCGCGGCGGGCTTCGGGTTCGGCTCCAACAGCCCCGATTTCCCGCAGATGATCTACATGATCCAGATGTCGATGTTCTTTGCCGGCATCGCCACCTTGATCCAGACCATCGGCATCGGCCCGGTCGGTGCACGCCTGCCCATCGTGCAGGGCACGTCCTTTGCCTTCATCCCGATCATGATCCCGCTCGTTGCAGGCAAGGGCGTTGACGCCATCGCGGTGCTGATGGGCGGCATTGTCGCCGGTGGTCTTTTCCACGCGGTGCTCGGCCTTTTCATCGGCAAACTGCGCTTTGCCCTGCCGCCTCTGGTGACCGGCCTTGTGGTCACGATGATCGGCCTCGCGCTGGTCCAGGTGGGCATCCAGTACGCGGCAGGCGGTGTTCCCGCGATGGATCAGCCGGAATACGGCTCACTGCTCAATTGGACGATGGCCGGGATCGTGATCCTTGTCACGCTTGGCCTGAAGTTCTTCACCAAAGGCATGCTCTCGGTCTCTGCTGTCCTGATCGGCCTGCTGGTCGGATACGCGGTCGCCTTCCTCATGGGAGAAGTCAGCTTCGGCAATGTCGCCACCGCCGCACCCTTTGCCCTGCCCAACCCGCTGCATTTCGGGCTCGAATTCACCGTGGCCGCGGTCATCGGCTTTTGCCTGATGTCCTTCGTCTCGGCCGTCGAAACCGTGGGTGACGTGTCCGGCATCACCAAGGGCGGCGCGGGCCGCGAAGCGACCGACACCGAAATCCAGGGCGCGACCTATGCAGACGGGATCGGCACGGCCGTGTCGGGCCTCTTCGGCGCACTGCCCAACACGTCGTTCAGCCAGAATGTCGGCCTGATCGCCATGACAGGCGTGATGAGCCGCGGTGTCGTCACCATCGGTGCGCTGTTCCTGATCCTTTGCGGGCTTGTGCCCAAGGTCGGCGCGGTGATCTCGTCGGTCCCCATCGAAGTTCTGGGAGGCGGCGTGATCGTCATGTTTGGCATGGTCGTGGCGGCCGGCATCTCGATGCTTTCGGACGTCAACTGGAACCGCCGCAACATGGTCATCTTCGCGATTGCCCTGTCGCTGGGTCTTGGGCTTCAGCTTGAACCCAACGCGCTGCAATACCTGCCGCAGACGCTCCAGGTGCTGGCCACCAGCGGCATCCTGCCCGCCGCGCTGATCGCCATCGTGCTGAACCTTGTCCTGCCACAGGATCTGGCAGGCGAATCCACCGAGGAAGTCTCGGGCGGCATGGCCGGCCATGGGACGGGCCTGAAAGGCAAACAAGACGCGTCAGCCGCCAACGTCTGATCCAGTCCGGGAAAATCCACCACAAAGGCCCTCGGCGCTCCGCACCGGGGGCTTTTTCGTGGACCACAGCCAGCTTGCGCATGTCCTGCGGTCCCGGAACGAAACAGGTCTGA
>JAWLGI010000111.1:0-4207 GCA_041685125.1 Marivita sp.
GCGATCTGCGCATCTCGGAAATCGTGGACATGCCGAACTGGGTCGTGTCCTTCTATTTCCCGCGTGTCGTCTTCGAATGAGGCCCGAGCTTGAAAACGGACGGGGCGACACCGTGCGCCCCGTTCTTACGGTGCGCGATCTGACCGTTCAGGTGGCGACCGGCGATGGCGGTAAGACCGTTCTCGATCATCTATCCTTCGACCTGCATCCCGGCGAGACACTGGCGCTGGCCGGTGAAAGCGGATCGGGCAAATCGATGACCGCGCTGGCGATCATGGGCCTTCTGCCGCGCCCCATGGCGCGGATCACCGACGGATCGATCCGGCTGGGCGACACCGATCTGGCCGGCCTGAGCGACCGGCGCTACCGCAAGGTCCGCGCGCGCCGGATCTCGATGATCTTCCAGGAGCCAATGACCTCGCTCAACCCGTTGATGACCATCGAGCGGCAGCTTTGCGAGGTTTTGTTGGAACATGGCATGTGCACGCGCGGCGAGGCGCCGGCGCGGGCTCTGAAACTGCTGCGCGATCTGCGCCTGACCGATCCCGAACGGCGGCTGAAACAATACCCGCACGAGCTGTCGGGCGGCATGCGTCAGCGCGTGATGATCGCCATTGCGCTGGCCTGCGAGCCCGAGATCCTGATCGCCGACGAGCCGACGACGGCGCTCGATGTGACCGTGCAGGCCGAGATCCTCGACCTGATCCGCTTGATGCAGAAGGAACACGGCACCGCAGTGCTCATGATAACCCACGACATGGGTGTGGTCGCCGAGATGGCCGACCGGGTCATCATCATGCGCGAGGGCAAGCCTGAAGAGTGCGCCTCGGTCGGAGACATCTTCAGCACGCCGCAATCGGCCTATGCGCGAAAATTGCTGGCGGCGGTGCCGCGGCTCGGCCATGCCCCTGACCGGCCAGTGAAGGCAAGCGCACATAGACTCGTAGAGGTCGACGATCTAAGCGTCCGCTTCGACGTGACCGGCGGCATCTTCAACCGGACCGTTGCGCGGCTGCACGCCGTGGAGGGCGCGTCGTTCAGAATTCGCGCCGGAGAGACCCTTGCGCTCGTGGGCGAGTCCGGTTCCGGCAAGTCGACCATCGGCAAGGCGCTCTTGGATCTGGTGCCCTGGGACGGATCGGTGCGGATCGACGGCCAGCAGACCCGCGGGCTGTCGCGCCATGCCATGCGCCCGGTGCTGCGTGACATCCAGATGATTTTCCAGGACCCCGGCGCGTCACTCGATTCCCGCATGACGGTGGGCGAGCAGGTGGTGGAGCCGCTGCAGGTGCACAGCCTTGCCAGCGGATCCGAGCTGAGCGATCGGGCCGAGTTCCTCTTTCGACGTGTCGGGCTGTCGGCCGACATGCTGTCGCGCTACCCGCACGAGTTTTCCGGCGGCCAGCGCCAGCGGGTCTGCATCGCGCGCGCCCTCAGCCTTTCGCCCAAGGTGATCGTCGCCGATGAAAGCGTCTCGGCCCTTGACGTATCGGTCCAGGCTGAGGTCCTTGATCTTCTGCAGGAGTTGCAGGACGAGGACGGCCTTGCATATCTTTTCATCAGCCATGACATGGCTGTGATCGATCAGGTGGCCGACCGGGTCATGGTGCTGCGGCTGGGTCAGGTCATGGAAGAAGGCCCGCGCGACGCCGTGCTGCACGACCCGCAACACCACTACACCCGCAGGCTGCTCGCGGCCGTTCCGGTGCCGGATCCATCACGCCAACGTCCCATGCTGCCGCCGGTGCCCGATGGACCAAGCCCGGTGCTTGCGCTTGGCGAGAGCATGCGGCGGGTGCGACTTGAAACCGTCTCAGGCAGCCACCGCGTCGCGACGACGGCCTAATCCCACATCGGGTCGCATCATGTTAGGTAATGATTTGGGCCTGTTTCAGACCGTGCGCACCGTGGAGGCCTTACAAAAGACTGCACCGGACCTCGATCAGACACCTATTGCAAAACGGAGTGCGACCACAGAAGCAGCCTGGTGATAGTGCTACAAGTCACCACACACAGGGCATCCGTATGTTTGACAGGCTTCGGGAACTCGTTCGACCAGACACCGGTGACACCTTTCTTCGGGGAAAAAGTCACGATAGCCGCCACTGGGCACTTCGGAAGTGGTTGTGACGGTGTCCTGTTCTGCGAGCTTGTCGCGGAGAAAAGGTAAACACACCTCGGTCTCGACCTCGCTCGGTGTGTCGTCGCTCATAATAAAGTCATCTTCCTCGTCAAACATACTCTTCTCCAAGAGGTTGACGAACTCAAGTTCATATCCGTGTTGGAATAGTTCCTCGTTGCCCAAAAAGAAATTGTTATCCCAAGTCATGATTGTCCTCTCTGTTTGACATATCCAGAGCCGCCGCGGCCTCCGCAGCGCCGGCTACCAGTGCTTCGTTCAATCATGAGACTCACATTGAGACATGGCATTCCTCTGGCCGTGCAGTGGTGAGCAAGTGGTAAAGCGGCGTTTTTTTGTTTTGAACTCTTGGGCGGAACCTCCAAGCTCTGCCTCTCCAAAAGAGTGTCCGATCTTCTGTGTATCTGTGATCTGGTCCATGCTTCCTGAGAGGAGCAAGGGCGATGACAATTTCCAAGGAACTGCTGGACGAACTCTTGAAGGGCTGCGAGCGGCCTGAGGATCTGCTTGGCGATGCCGGGCTGATGAAGGAGCTCAAGATCAAGCTGATGGAACGGATGCTGGGTGCCGAGCTGACCACGCATCTGGGCTATGAAGACGGCAAGGATGCGCCGGCGGACCAGGCCAACCGGCGCAACGGATCGTTTCCCAAGGTGCTGAAGGGGCATGACGGCGAGGTGCCGATCGCCGTGCCGCGCGACCGCGACGGCAGTTTCGAACCTGAACTGGTGAAGAAAGGCCAGACCCGGACCTGTGGGATCGACGACAAGATCGTCGGGCTCTATGCCGCCGGCCTGACGGTCCGTGACATCCGTGCGCACCTTCAGGATGTCTATGGGCTGCAAGTGTCGCCCGACCTGATCAGCCGTGTGACAGAGGAGAGAGTAAGCCCGCTGCGTCAGCGGATGATCGAAGACATGCACATCCGCGGCATGGGCGAGAAAGCCCAGAAGGCCCACATCCGTGCAATCAAGGATTTTGCGGCCTTCCTTGGGCGAAACCAATTCCCCCTTCCGGTCTGCTGAAATTGATAAATTAGGTAGCCCTTTTCAGTATTCCTTAACGTTCATGAAACACACTGTGCGGCGAAGGGCTCGGAAGGAGTTCATGCCATGACTGATCCGATCGAGCCCTCAAACGTGGAAATTGAGATGAAAATGGTGGCCGAACGCGCAGCGGGTAAGGCGCTTCCCCCAAATCTTAAGGCGCTGACTGAACGACATATTGAAAGAGTGCTGACGCTTGTAGACACGATGCGGTCGGCCGGCGTTGACGAAAGCCTCGTACGTCACAGCGTTCGCGAAGTCATCGACAGCTATGAAAAAGAGCTGGTAGATGCCCTGACGAGAATTGCGAAGCAAAATGAATGACAATCCTCGCGACGCAGTTCAAGCCGAATGATGAAATTGGACGTCAATCCGCGCTGGACCGGCTGCACGTTCTCGACACGCCAAAAGAAAAGGAATTCGACAAGATCACCGATCTTGTCACAACAGTTTTAGAAGTGCCGGTCGCAGCCGTCACACTTATCGACCGGGATCGGCAATGGTTCAAGTCTATTAAAGGCCTCGACCTGTCGGAGACCGTGCGTGAAGTCGCCTTCTGCGATCACACCATACGGACAACGCGATGCCTGAACATCGCAGACGCGACCCGTGACGCGCGATTTCTGGACAACGCCCTCGTTACCGGGCCGCCGCACATACGTTCCTATCTTGGCGCTCCCATCATCACGCCTGACGGCTATGGCGTCGGAGCGCTCTGCGCAATCGACTACAGGCCGCGTAGTTTCAGTGAAGAACAGGAGAAGGTGCTCGGAAGCTTCGCTGATCTTGTCATGAATGAACTCGAACTTCGTCAGGTCGCCGCGTTCGACGAGTTGACCGGGCTTGCCACGAGGCGCACCTTCGTCAAGGAGATCGAGACGGCCCTTGGCCGCCCGGAAGACTCCATGCTGCTCTTCTTGGATCTGGACCACTTCAAAGCCGTCAACGACACTTTTGGACACGCGGCAGGGGATGACGTGCTGAGAAAAGCGGCTGCGGTTTTGCTGGACATTTGCACGGA
>JAWLGI010000049.1:0-17052 GCA_041685125.1 Marivita sp.
TGGCGGAGCGGAAGGGATTCGAACCCTCGAGACGGTTTCCCGCCTACACACTTTCCAGGCGTGCGCCTTCGACCACTCGGCCACCGCTCCGCCGCATGGTTTAGAAGAAAGGCGCTGGTAGATGCAAGGCGATTGTTGAGAGTTTTGAACACAGAGCTTGTCCTATGCTGATCGTGGCGCCTGAGCGACGCGGACGGTAACTTGCCGAGCGGGACAGGGCCTTTCTCAACCTGGCACGACAGCGCCCGAAGCGGGCAAGCGCCTTCGACATTCCGTGCTCAATCCAGAGGTGGGAGGTGGCCCCTGCGGGCGCGATCCTTGGCGCGGATCCGGAAATCGGAAAACAAGCATCCAGCGGCGGCCGAGAGTGATTGCGTCGCTTGGGCGATCAGTTTTGTTTTCAGCTCCACGGCAGAAGGTCGTGTCTGCGCGAGATGGGCATGTCCTTCGGTTTTGCCCTGATGATGAGGATATTCATGGCCGCCCCCGCTGCGCCGCGCTTGGCGCCTGTCAAGCGCCACGACATTCCACCCGGCCACGCCCCGGCCTTTTGCGTCCGCCAGCTACGCCCGTGCTCGAGAAATGGCATGACGGCCGGCCAAGGACCGTCTTTTTCGAACATGGCGCCCTCGCATCGGCCGCCTTGGTATGCCTGGACAGTTTCGCGCACTCTTCTTGCTGCCCCTCATGAAGGCTGCCGAGACAGGTGCTGACGTGCGGGATGGCGGGCCTCGGCATCCTGCAGGATCGACATTGGAGGTTGAAAACAGCTTGAACGAGACCCTCGCTCTAGCGATTGCGCATGCGCAACCAGGCCGCAAGGAAAGCGGTGGCCAGCAGGGCTTCGATGGCGGCCGCGGCGAGGATCGTCGGGCGGGCGACGCCGGTCAACCAAGCGTGAAGGCCGGTGGTGGCGACGGCGAGGAATGCGGCGGCGGCGATCAGGCTGAGTTCTTGGAGCAATGGCTCCGGCGCGCGGGCCCGGGCCAGGAGCAACACGGCCCCCATTGCGAGCACGGCCGGGGCGAAGCGGCGGGCGGGAAAGTCCATTCCGGCGGCGTAATCCACGGCATAGAGCGAGACATAAGCCTGCGGCGCGACAAGCAGAACCAATCCCACCGCGATCAAAAACCCGCCGGTCAGCAGGAACAGCCCGCGATGCATCAGGTGTCCAGCGCGATCGAGACGCGGCGGTTCTGCTTGCCCTTGTTCTCTATCTTGCCAAGCAAGATGCGGCCGATCTCGCCAGTCCGCGCAACATGGGTTCCGCCACAGGGTTGCAGATCAACCTGATCCCCGCCTTCGCCGATCGCCACCAACCGGGTTTTGCCGCTGCCGCGCGGAGGTTGCACCGACATGGTTTTCACCAGCGACGGGTTCGCGTCGAGATCGGACTCGCTGATCCAGCTGTCCCAGACCACGAGGTCCAGATCGATCAGGTGGTTCAACGCGTCCTCGACAGCGTCGCGATCTTGTGGCGGCTCGGGCATCATGAAGTCGAGACGTCCGCGCCCGGTGCCGATCGCACCGCCTGTCACCGGCAAGGGGATCACGACCGAAAGCAGGTGCAGCGCGGTGTGCATGCGCATGTGATTGTGGCGGCGGTCCCAGTCGAGTCTCTGGTGAACATGGGCCCCGGCCGGGGGCAGTCGGGCCGGCTCGGACGGTACCAGAACGCTTGCACCGCCCTCGCCTTTCACGGTGGTCGCGATCGCGACTGTCTGGCCATCCCAATCGATCCAGCCATTGTCGCCGGGCTGGCCGCCCCCCGTCGGGTAGAACACCGATTGATCCAACACGACACCGCCCTCGCTTGTATGGGCCACGACGCGGCCCGTGCAGTCGCGGGCGTAGGGATCGGAAAGGTACAGCGGTGTGGATTGCTCTGTCACGAGGGAACGTCCTGTGTATCATCGTCACGACGATCGCCGCGGGGCGCGGTCGATACGGCATCCGCCCGGCCCTGCAATGTTTCAGGGTTGCGCAACCAGATGTCCCGTTGCGCGAATGGAATCTCGATTCCTTCCTTGCGGAAGGCTTCGGTGATCAGGTGGTTCACCTCGGTGCGCACCACAAAGAGCTGGGTCACGTCGCGCAGGATCATCCGCACATCGAATTCGAGCGAGTCCGCGCCAAAGCCCTTGAAATGCACGAAAGGTTCGGGATTCATCAGCACCATGTCGTGATTGCGGGCGATCTTGTAGAGAATGTCCTCAACCTTGCGGGTATCGCTTCCATAGGCGACCCCAACATCCAGCACGAGGCGACCCAGGACGTTGTCGCGGGTGTAATTGGTGACCGAATTGGACACCAGATCCGCGTTTGGTACGATCACTTCGGTCCGGTCAAAGGTTTCGATCCGGGTCGAGCGCACCGAAATTTCACGCACGGTGCCGTGCTGGCCGTTCACCTCGATCCAGTCGCCTTCCGAGATCGGGCGTTCGATCAACAGGATGATCCCGGACACGAAGTTTTGCACGATGTTCTGCAGACCGAAACCGATACCAACGGACAGGGCCCCCGCCACGAAGGCAAGCGCGGTCAGGTCGATCCCGGCCGCAGTGACCGCGATGATGACCGACAGGAAGATCCCCAGATAGCCGGTTCCCGACACGATGGCCGTTTGCCCGCCCTTGTCCAGCCGGGTCTTGGGCAGAACCGATCCGCGCAGGCCGCCTTGCAGCAAGCGCGTCAATACGTAGCCGATGACAAACACGGCCGCGAAGGTCAAAAAATCGGTGGGCGAAATCCGGGTCGCCCCGAACGAAAACCCGGCCTGGAAGCGCGCCCAGGCCTCTGTCAGATCGGCCACCCGTGCGCCCCAGATGAGCGCAAGGACCGGCAACGCAATCGCAGCAAGGATGCTGCCTGACAGCACGGGAAGCAGGCTCTGGCTTTCGTCCAGCGGCACGCCGGTAATCAGGTGGTAGACGTCCTGGATGAACCGCTGACAGATCAGCAACAAGGCAAACAGTCCAAGGGTCAGAATCGTCGGAAAGATCAGCGCCTCGGCAATATTGAAATAGCCGATCGCCGACAGGATCGGCCCGATCACGCCAACCAGCATCGCCGCCTGCCCGGCAAGCCGTGCCAGCCGCGACGGGAAGGTCAGCGACGCGCTGGTATCGGTCACATCTTCGCCTTCGTCAGTTTCGGACGATCCGGTCTTGCGCAGGATCTGGCCCAACCGGAACAGGATCAGGCCGCACAGCACATGCACGATGAACCCCATGACGGCGCGGTCTTCGATCTCCCATTCGTTCACGTCCACGAGATAGGAGAACAGCACATTCACCGCGAGAAGCCAGGACAGTGAATTCACGTAATACCGCGCCTCGGTCCGGCGCTGCTGGGACAGGGTGATCGTGGTCACATCGTCTTCGTCGGAAAAGGTTTCCGCCGCAAGCCACCGGGCAATCAGCACGACGAACAACATGGACGGCAAGACAAAGACGATGGATTGTCCGATTTCGCCCAGAAGGCCGCTGAGGCTGACCGCGAAGAACAGAAGGAACGCCCCGGCTACTGGCAGCAATACGCGCAACAGGCCCAGCAGGACACTCCAGACCCCGGTGCCGCGCCGCGTCTTTTGACGAAGCCAGCTTCCCATATGGTCGATATATTTCGGCGCACGGAACACAAGCAGAAGCGCGGCGCCAACCGAAAGCAGGATCGCCGGAAGCTGATCCATCAGCACTTGCCGCGCCGTAGCCTTGGTCCAGTTCGAGGAGACCTCCTCGGCGACCTTGTAGAACGGGCGCACGAAGCTCGAGACGGCAGGGCCCCAAAGACGCGGATCAAGCGGGTTGGCATTGCGTTGCAGCAGGCGTTCGGTCTCGCGCGTCCGGATCATGTCGTCGACGGCCTTGATCAACCCGTCGGCGCGATTGTAGGCTTCCCTGGCGCGCAGGGTTGGGGCTTCGAGCTCGGCAATCCGGGACTGGAGCTCCGCGCGGCGCTCCGCGATTTCCGCGGGTTCCGCGCCATCTTCAAGCGGTGCTCCCAGCGCGTCGATCTGCGAGCGCAAGGTGGAAATGCGCGGGTCTTCCTGCGATTGAGCGGCAAGCAGTCGCTCGCGATACGCGGCCAGATCGGACCGCAGCGATTCCAGCGCCTCGGTCGAGGCGCGGTCGTTGGCGATTGTCTCTTCGGCGCGTTCGGCCACCTGTTGCCATGCGTCGTAATCGACTGGTTCGCTCTGTGCGAAGGCCGGACCGAAGGCAAAGAAAACCAGGAGGAGTGCCGCGTGGAAAGCCGCCAAGAAACGCGTCATACGTCCTCGAACACCGTGGGAATATCCGCTGGAGCCGCAGTCATCCAATCCGGAACCGGCAGACCTTTTTCACGCAGGAAATAAGGGTTGAACAGCTTTGATTGATAGCGCGTGCCATAGTCGCACAGGATCGTCACGATTGTATGACCCGGCCCCAATTCCTTGGCCAGGCGCATCGCCCCGGCGATGTTTATGCCCGACGACCCACCAAGGCACAGCCCCTCTTCGGATAACAGATCGAATACGATGGGCAGCGCCTCTTCATCGGGGATTTGATAGGCGACATCGGGTTTGAAGCCTTCAAGATTGGCTGTCACGCGCCCCTGCCCGATCCCTTCGGTGATCGATCCACCTTCGGATTTGAACTCACCGGTGGTGTAGTAGGAATAAAGTGCGGCCCCCATGGGATCGGCCAGCCCGATCTTGACGCCCTTGTGCTGCAACGCCTCGGCCACCCCTGCCAGCGTTCCACCAGAGCCCACGGCGCAGATGAAGCCGTCGACCTTGCCATCCGTCTGTCCCCAGATCTCGGGACCGGTGGTTTCCACGTGCGCCTGCCGGTTGGCAACATTGTCGAACTGGTTGGCCCAGATCACGCCCTTGTTGCTGCGTCGCGCCATCTCTTCGGCCAGACGTCCGGAATAGCGGACATAATTGTTCGGATTCTTGTAGGGCGCCGCCGGCACTTCGACCAATTCCGCCCCCGCCAGCCGCAACATGTCCTTCTTTTCCTGGCTTTGGGTTTCCGGGATCACGATGATCGTTTTGAACCCCATGGACGCCCCAACCAGCGCAAGCCCGATACCGGTGTTCCCGGCGGTGCCTTCGACAATCGTGCCGCCAGGGTTCAAGCGTCCCTTTTCGATGGCATCCTTGATGATGAACAGGGCTGCGCGATCCTTGACCGACTGCCCCGGATTGAGAAACTCGGCCTTGCCGAGAATGGTGCATCCCGTCAGCTCGCTTGCCTTGCGCAGCTTGATCAATGGAGTGTTGCCGACCGCCTCGGCCAATTCGCCCGCAAAACGCATGGTGCCCCCGTCAAATATGGTTTCCAATTGTGTAGGCGTGCGCCGCCGGGAACTCAAGCGGAGGCGCGCAATCGGCCGCGTTCCGCGGCCAGCCAGTACAGCATCATGACCAGCGGTCCGGCATTGATTTCACCGGAACCGATCAAGTCCATTGCGCGGTCATAGGGCATGACGTGGCTGCGAATATCCTCATGCTCCGAAGCAAGGCCACCATTTGATGTGCTGAATTCAGAAAGGTCAGTAATACCAAGAAAACAATGAAAAAATTCTGTTGAATACCCCGGTGACGCATAGACGCCAACCATCGGCTCAAGCTGTCCGAGGGTCAGGTCCGCTTCCTCCACCGCCTCTCGACGCGCGGCATCGGCCGGGTCTTCGCCCGCGTCGACCAGGCCCGCGATCGGTTCCAGCACCCAGGGGCGCGGATCCTCGCGCCACAAAGGTCCAAATCGCAACTGTTCGATCAGCAAGATGTGATCGGTCTTCGGATCATAGGGGAGCACCAGAGCCGCGTCATAGGCCACGAACGCCTCGCGCGAAACGGTGGGACTGCGGCTGCCATCAAAGCGCCGATGATTTAACTGGAACTCTGCCAATTCGAAGAAACCGCGATATCCCTCGCCCCGCGCAGTGATTGCGACATCGCCATCCTGCGGCGCAAAGCGTGACGTGGTGGGCGCCGCATTCCGCCGCGCAAGCATTCGCGACCAATGCCGCGCCATCAAAAACGGGTGCAATTTTGCCGCCGTTTCCGCATCATACCGTGCGCGCCGGGCCATGACGTCGCGCGCCGCGCCGACCGCCATGTCACCCCAGATGCGGACCCAGTCCTGAAGCTGCCACTCTGCGCCGCGCGTCTGCTTTGCGGACATCGGATAGAAACAGGTCGCCCTTCGCGCCTGCCCGTCCACGTCAATCTGCACATCACTCAGATGATAGGAAAACGCGCCCTCGTAATACCTTAGCCGCTCTTCCTCATCCTCACTGACATCCCGCAACATGACACCCTGTGCCATGAACCCGGCGGATTTCTCGATCATTGGATAGGCTTCGTCGTGCACCCAGGACACGCGATGATCTGGCAGGACCGCGTCGCTCAGCCGGGCATCCAGCGCGCCAGGGGCAACGCCCAGCACGGCCTCCAGAAGAGGCACGTGACGCAGCGTGCCGTAGAAAAAGAGAGACAAGGCCAAGATCGATTATTTCCAATGCCGCGCAGCGTATTCCGAAAAATAACCTGTCAGCACCGCGCCGATCAGGAAGGTCGAGATCATCATCGGGTTCAGCAAAAGCGCACCATATTCGACACCAACCTCGAAAATCGCGGCGAAGGCCTCCACCGGGCCATCGAACCGGCGTTTCATGGAAAGGTTGAACATTTCATAGCTGGCATGCAGGACCAACGCCCAGAAGATCATCGCGCCAACACCGGTCAAGCCGTTGGCAATCGCATCGCGTGTGCCACGCCCGGCCCGCTTGCCCACGACAATCCAGCCAATCACTGCGCCGATCGCCGCATTGTATTGCGAGAACCTGCCGAAATTCGTGAGCTCCGGGATCAGTGTCTTGACCAGTTCAGAAGAAAGATACCCCAAGGCCGCCAGACAGAGGGCTGCAATGGCTTTGGCGGCGGTTGGCATGTCAAACGGGTCTCGTGATCGTAATCTGGGTTACATCGCAGTTTCCGCTAAGGAAGGTCGCCGCGCAAGAGGTCAGATAAAAATTCCACATTCTGCGAAATCGGTCATCAAAGCCAAGATTGGCAACGTGATCCCACTTTTCGTTGAAGGTTTCGTGCCAACGTCGCAATGTCTGGCTATAGCTTTCCCCGAATTCGATCGATCGCGCGACCTGCAGTCCGGCGCTCTCGATTTCCTGGCGCAGCACTGTCGGGCTCGGCAGCATGCCTCCGGGGAAAATGTATTTCTGAATGAAATCAACGCCTCGATTGTAGACATCCCAGCGCGCATCCTCAACCGTGATGATCTGGAGCGTCGCGTTCTTGCCGGGTTTCAGGCAGTCCTTCACGGATGAGAAATAGGTCGGCCAGTATTTCTGCCCCACCGCTTCGAACATTTCGATCGACGCGATTCCGTCGTATTTGCCGCGCTCATCGCGGTAATCCTGCAACTTGAACGTCACCAGATCCGACAGTCCGGCCTTCTCGATCCGATCAACGGCGAACTTGTATTGTTCCTCGCTGATGGTCAGACCGGTCACGCGCAATCCGCGTTCCTTGGCGGCATATTCGGCAAAACCGCCCCAGCCGCATCCGATCTCGAGCACGTGATCACCGGCCTCGGCGCCCATCTGGTCCACCATGCTGGCATACTTGGCGGTCTGTGCCTTTTCGAGGCTCTCCTGACCCGTTTCGAACAGGGCCGAGGAATAGGTCATCGTATCGTCGAGCCAGAGGGCATAAAAGTCATTGCCCAGATCATAGTGATGGCTGATGTTCCGTTTCGCCTGCCGCTTGGAGTTGGACTGCAACCAGAACCGGAGTTTTTCGTACATCTGCAACAGGTTCTTGCCGGGAAAACTGTCATAGACCTCGTTGTTGTCGCCATGTACGAAATCCATGAAAGCCTGCAGGTCCGGCGTGCTCCACCACCCTTCGAGATAGGCGTCACAGAACCCCAGATCGCCGTCCCGGATCAGGCGGGCAAACAAGTCGTCATTGTGCACATGCACTTCCGCCACCGGTCCCGGTTCGGCACCATCCGCGCGAAATTTGCGGCCATCCGGCAGGATGAAATCCACACGCCCCTTCCGCAAACGGTCCGCCATCCCGAACACCTGGGTGAAGTAGCGTGGCAGGTTGGGCTGTTTGTCTGTCGAAGTCAGGATCATGCGCGCCATCCGCTGTATGTCTTTTGGGGGTACTAGCCGCAGCCACCATGGCAAGGCAAGTTTTACCGCAACATAGGCCGGGCCCGCCAAAGGCAAATCATAACATGCAGATATCGGTCATGTCACCATACCGGCCTGCACATGAGCCGCGGCCTAGAAATCCCGGTTTTCGTAAGCAGACAACGCGCGCTTGCGCCCCTCGTCAGGTGTCACGATCGGATCAGGGTAGCTGTCATCGGGGGACATTGACCAGGATCGCGGGATCGCCTTGAAATAGCTCAAGGCATCCGGGCGCGGCGTCTCATACTCTTCCGCGATCCAACGGCTGACATAGTCGCGATCCTTGTCAAACTTGTCCAACTGCGTCACCGGGTTGAAAACGCGGAAATAGGGTGTCGCATCCGGGCCCGATCCCGCCGACCATTGCCAGCCCATCGCGTTGGACGCGGGATCCCAGTCGATGAGGCAATCGTCGAACCAGTCCATTCCGATTTTCCAGTGACACATCAAATGTTTGGTCAGGTAGCTTGCCACGATCATGCGGCCGCGATTGTGCATCCGTCCGGTCACGTACATTTCGCGCATGGCCGCATCCACAAAACGGATACCGGTGCGCCCTTGCTTCCACGCCTTGACATCTGACCGTTGCGCATCCTCGTTCCACGGAAAGGATTTCCACTCTGCGCGCCAGTTGTCGGACAGAATGCGCGGCGTGTGCCACATCAGGTGATAGGCAAACTCGCGCCAGACCAACTCCTTGAGAAAGGTCTCGGCCCCGGCCTTGCCGTCTTGCATCGCCCGAAGGCCCGCGTGCCAGCATTGCGATGGGCTGATTTCACCCAGAGACAAATTCTCTGACAGGTTCGATGTGCCGTCCGTGCCCGGAATGTCGCGCATGCTGTCGTAATGGGCGACCTTGGACGCCATGAAAGCCCCAAGTCGCGCCTGCGCGGCCTTTTCGCCCAGTTGCACGAAAGGACGGACCACATCGGTCCCCCGATCCATCGCTGCGCCGAGCGCCCAATCCTCCAGCGCCTCGCTCGCGGGCCATGTCTGGGGCGCCAGCAAGACGGGTGGCGCGGACACCGGCTCTTCTACAAACCGGTCCCGCACCGATTTCCAGAACGGTGTATAGACTTTGTAAAACTCGCCCTGCTTGGTCTCGACAGTCCACGGCTCGAACATCAGGTGCCCGGCAAAGCTTTCCGCTGCGATGCCTGCGTCCTTCAGTGCTGCCTTCACGTCCTTGTCACGATCCACCGATGCCGGGTCGTAGGCCCGCTGCCAGTAAACCGCCGCCGCTCCGGTTTCCTCGACCAGCGCCGGGATCACCTCGCGCGCATCCCCTGACCGAAGGATCAGGCGGCTGCCCTTTTCGGCCAAAGCCTCGGCCAGGCATTCGACACCCAATCCCAGCCGCCATTTCGGCGCAGCGCCCAGATCGTCCACCACAGCGTCGCGCAAGAAGACCGGGATCACCGGCCCGCCGCGGGCCACTGCGGCTGTCAAAGCCGCGTGATCGCTCAGCCGCAGATCGCGGCGAAACCATACCAATGTGGGGGATGTCATGCCCGGACCCTTTTCTGTTACTTGTCGCGACTTAACGGCCCGATCTCAAAGGTCAAACGTCCCGCCCCTGTTCCGGGTTTCCAAGATGCTTCAACAGCGGTCGTCTTTCACGACTGGCTTGGCGCGTCCCGGACGAGGCTTGAAAAAAGGTTGGAGGGATGTGCGCGACTGCAGATAATCACGACACAGTCTAAAGAACCGCATCCAGCGCCTCGATCACCTCGGTCACGTCAGCTTCGGTCGTGTAATGCACAAAGCTCAGGCGCAGAACGCCGTTTCGCATGTCCACGCCCATCGCCTCCAACGCGCGAACGGCATAGAAATCGCCGCCACCGCACATGATACCGCGTTTCGCCATCTCTGCCGCGACCTCGCCGCCCGGTCTGTTCAGCGCCAGCGCCACCGTCGGCGCGCGCGACGTGGCCTGTTCCGGGCCGATCAGCCGCACCGAATTGCGGTCCTTCACCGCGTCCAGCAACGGCTGCAACAACCGCACTTCATGATCGCGCATGAGGTCATGCGCCCCGTTTGCCGCAACGCCGTGATGTGCGCCAAGAGCGTCCATGTAGTCCGCCATGCCGGCGCAGGCGGCCACCTGCGCATGATCCGGTCCGGCCGGGGTGAACCGCTTGTACAGCGTATCCGCGTTGAAATAATGCGCCTGATTCGGCAGCATCTGTCCCAAGGCGCGCCGCATCACCATGATCCCCTGATGCGGACCATAGGTCTTGTAGCTCGAAAACAGGTAGATATCGGGGCCCATCCCGCCCACATCGGGAAAGCCGTGCGGCGCATAGCTGACGCCATCGACACAGACAAAGGCCCCCGCAGCATGGCAGAGCGCGGTGATCTCCAGTACCGGGTTGATCTCGCCAACCACGTTCGAGCAATGCGGAAAACAGACCAGACGCACTTTTTCATCCAGCAGGTTTTCAAGGTCCTTGATATCCAGATGCCCGGTTTCGGGGTCGATTGGCCACTCCCGGATCTCGATGCCTTCGTCGGCCAGACGGCGCCATGGTCCGGTATTGGCCTCGTGGTCCTGATTGGTGACGATGATCGCCTCACCCGGCTGCATGAACTGCCGGAACGCCTGTGCGAGAATATAGGTGTTCTGCGTCGTCGACGGGCCAAAGCTCAGCTCGTCGGTCTCTACCCCCAAAAGCGCGGCCAGCCGTGTCCGGGCCTCGTCCATTTCCTCGCCGCCAAGGCGTGACGCGTCATAGGGACCATAGGGCTGCACCTTGCGCGCGCGGTAGAACCGCGTCAGGCGGTCGATCACCTGTGTGCAGGTATACGATCCGCCCGCGTTTTCGAAGAAGGCCTGCCCCTGGAGCGACGGCTCCGAGAAGGCTGGGAACTGAGCCCGCACAAAGTTCATATCCAGCATGTCGATCTCCTCACTCCGATGCTGTGCATATCAACCGCGCGCGACCTGCAGCGTCAAGACTGCGCACGAAAAAGGCCCCGGCGCGCCTGCACCGGGGCCGTCTGCGATTTTTTAGGTCAGGTCATCGTTGCTCGCTCGCGAGCCCTTTCCAGATGGCGTAGCACATCACCAGAAGCACCAGCGTAAACGGCAGACCTGTCGAGATCACCGCTGATTGCAACGAGGCAAGCCCACCGCCGATCAACAGCACGATCGCCACTGCGCCCTCGAAAATGCACCAGAACACCCGCTGCGACACCGGCGCGTCAACCTTGCCGCCTGCGGTGATCGTGTCGATCACGAGGCTGCCGGAATCCGACGAGGTGACGAAGAACACGATCACGAGCACGATACCCATGACAGAGGTGATGGTGGCCAGGGGCAGTTCCGCAAGCATCTGGAACAGCTTCAGCTCGAGCGGCGCATCCTGCGCTCCGGTGTAGCCATCGGCAACAACCTGGTTGAGCGCCGTGCCGCCAAAGACGGTCATCCACAGGATGCAAACGGTTGTCGGGATGATCAGCACGCAAATGATGAATTCACGCACGGTACGGCCACGGCTCACACGGGCGATGAACATGCCGACAAAGGGCGACCAGCTGATCCACCAAGCCCAGTAGAAGGACGTCCACCCCTGGCTGAAGTTCACATCCTCGCGCCCGAACGGATTGCTCAGGGCAAAGAGGTTCTGGAAGTATGCCCAGATACTGTCAAAGAACAACGTGATCAGGAAGACCGGGCCGCCCACGAAGAACACGAAGAGCAACAGCAGTCCGGCCAGCCCCATATTGATCTCGGACAGCACCTTCACGCCGCCGTCGAGGCCACGCACGACCGAAACCAGAGCCACCGCCGTGATCGCCGAGATCAACAGCACCAGCAGAAGCGGGTTGTTCTCGACGCCGCTGTCCGCGCTATTGCCATAGGTGATCCCCATGAAAGCGCGCGTGCCTTCTGCCGCGTCGCCCGAGCCGAAGAGGAACGTCAGGCCCGAGGCCGTTTGTTCCGCGCCAAACCCCAGCGATGTTGCAAGACCGAACAGGGTCGCAAACACCGCAAGCGTGTCGATGATGTGGCCGGTCCAGCCCCAGACCCGGTCGCCAAGCAGCGGGTAGAAGGCAGAGCGCAGCGTAAGCGGCAGACCCTTGTTGTACGAAAACAGCGCCAGCGCCAGCGCCACGACCGCGTAGATGGCCCACGGGTGCAGGCCCCAGTGGAAGATCGTCGCCGCCATGCCAAGCCGCTGTGCCGCGGCCTCGTCACCGCCAGCCCCGCCGACAGGCGCCCAATCCGTGCGCACGCCATCCTCCATGGAGGTGCCGCCGAGCGACGAGGAGAAGTGGCTCATCGGTTCCGACACACCAAAGAACAGCAGGCCAATGCCCATGCCCGCCGCGAACAGCATCGCGAACCAGCCAAGATAGCCGTAATCCGGTGTGGCCTCCGATCCGCCCAACCTGACCTTCCCGAAAGGGGACACGATCAACACCAGGCAAAAGATCACGAAGATGTTTGCAGCGCCGAGGAAGAACCAGTCAAACCCCTGTGTCACTGACGAAAAAAGCCAGCTGAACACGCCCTCCGCCTGTTCCGGCAGCGCCAGCGCGTAGAATACGAACATCACGACCGCGAGACCCGAGATCAAGAAGACCGGGTTGTGAATATCGAGTCCAAACGGCCCGACTTTCGCTGTAATGTTGTCCTGACCGATCCGATAATCGGTCTCGATGATTTCCGTGTCGCCCTCTGGCGCCCGGATACCTACAGTATCTGTCGTTTCATCGGCCATGTATGGCCCCCCTGTTTTGATTTGCAGCTCTTGCCCCGCCAGACATCTGCCTGGGCAACGCGCATGATGACTTTGTTACCGCACCACCATCACGGACACCTTCGCCCGCGTCGCGACAGTGCCACCATTCGACGGCCAGACATAGTCCACAAGGTTGGGAATATGGCTCGCCATGACAACGAGATCCGCGTCCGTGTCCTCCACTGCCTTGAGCAAGGTTGGGTCAAGATCGACTTTTGGATCATGGCTGGTGAGCGCAAGGCCTTCTGTTTCGACGCCGGACTCCTTGCCCTGCTCGTCTGCAAAAGCGGTCATCTTCTGGGCAAACTCTGCCGGCGTATGCGCAACGGACCCGGGCGTTGCCGAGGTCACACCGACATAGACGATGGTTGCCTTGTAGTGTTGTGCCAGATCGGCTGCACATTGCAAAGCGCGCGTCAGCTCGCCTGCATGCGCCAAATCGACTGGCACCATGATACGTTTGAACACTTTGTCCCTCCTGCGTTTTATCCCGATGTCCCTTTCGAACACCGGATTATGTGCCAGCGGCTGGCGGATGGTTTCCGCCTCGGGCGTGACCTGCCGGTCTGTCATGGGCGCAATTGCGACACCGCATGACCGTTGAAGCGTAAACGCAACCACTGGCGCAATGCAAATCCGAACGGCACTCTATACCGCTTTTGCGACATCGCGCGGCGGGACGCGTATCATACAGATCCTTGCGCGCAACCCGGTTGCGACATGCCGTGTCGTAATTTGACCAAACAACTCGCGCGCGGCAAGGCGATCGCGATTGTCAAACAAAGGTTATGTAAATATCGCTCTTTTCCTGCGGAAGCGCGGCAAAATCGATAAAACCCCAAGCGATTGCTCTAAAAATGCAAAAAGTCTATTGTTAGTTTCAAGAATTTCCAAACAATATTGATCAATTCTAGCTATCAACAAGGAAATCTTCCGGCGTGATTTCGTCCACACCGGGCCGTTCAAGTGTTAGGAACGACCCGACGCTCCGGATCAGCTATTGGCCACATCCACGACAACCCGGCCCTTGACCTTTCCCTCGAGGATATCGGCTCCAAGTCCCGGAAGATCGGCCAATGTCGCCGGTGTCACCATCGCGTCCAGCCTGTCCATCGGCAAATCCTTGGCGATCCGCTGCCACGCGCGCACGCGATTGTCATAAGGCTGCATCACGCTGTCGATCCCCAGCAGGTTCACTCCGCGCAGCAGAAACGGGATCACCGTCGCCGGCAGGTTTGCCCCCCCGGCAAGTCCGACCGCCGCGACGGACGCGCCATACTCCATTTGCCCCAGCAACCGGGCCAGCATCGCGCCGCCAACGGCATCGACGCACCCGCCCCAGATTTCCGACTCGAGCGGCCGCTTGACCGTCTCGTTGATCTCGTCGCGCGCCACGATTTGCGTCGCGCCCAGCGACCGCAAATAATCCGACTGTTCGGGCCGGCCGGTGACGGCTGCAACCTTGTGCCCCAGATTGGCCAGGATCGCGGTCGCCACCGACCCGACACCACCCGCAGCCCCGGTCACCAGCACCGGACCCGGCTTTATCCCGTGGTCCTCCAACGCCATCACCGCCAGCATCGCGGTAAACCCGGCCGTGCCCACAGCCATCGCGGCCCGCGTGTCCAGCCCGTCCGGCAACGGCACCAGCCAATCTGCCTTGGCACGTACCTTCTGGCTGTAGCCGCCCCAATGCGCCTCGCCAACGCGCCATCCGGTCAGCACAACCTTGTCACCTGCCTTGTAGCGGTCGTCATCCGACGCCTCGACAGTGCCGGCGAAATCGATTCCCGGAACATGCGGGTAACTGCGGACCAATCCGCCGCCCGGCCCGATGCAAAGCCCGTCCTTGTAATTCAACGTCGAATACTCGACCGCGACTGTCACCTCGGCGTCGGGCAGCGCGTCGAGGGACAGATCCTCCACAGCCGCCGATGTCTTTCCGCTCTCTGCATCCTTGCGAACCATCAATGCCTTGAACATGCCTTGCTCCTTCATCTTGCCAATTAAACTCCGGAGAGCGCGAGAGGCTGGCCTCTCGCTCCCAACGTCTTGTGCCCGTGCTCCGCCCAGACTGTCTCCCGGGTTTGCGCCCCCTGCACATCCTGCGGCGTCGTCATGTCGTTCATAGCCTTGCCACGGCGCGGCACCGCCTCAGCACATCCTTCTGGCAGAGTGCGCCCAGATGAAAAGCATGACCCGTCTGCGCTCAAAGCCATGGGTCCTCCTCGGGCATGGTGAACAGATCCGGCACGGACGCCTCTGCACCGGCCGCGGTCAGCATCGCGTGGCTCTGCCATGGATTATACCACGCCATCGTCACGCAACATTCCGGGAAGAGCATCATGTTACCTGGGTCCGTATCAATCGATTGGGCAGACATCAGCAGATTTGCCACCGGAATTCCAGACCCGGCAAAATCCTGTACCCTTGATTTCAAACCCTTGGCGGCGCCTTGCGCGCCAGGCGCGACACCCGTCGCGGATTTTTCGTCATTCCTTCGCAGGGGCGTACTCTGCTACCCCAACAGCGCCAATCCGGGAAATGTTTCGAGCAACCAGAACGCGAAAGACGTAAATGCCCCGGTCACAAGCGCGATACCGACGATCACCAACAGGGTCCCCATCGCCAGTTCGATCTTGCGCATGTGCTTCTTGATGCGATTCATCAGCCCCATCGCACGCGTCAGGAACATCGCCGCCAAAAGGAACGGGATGCCCAGCCCCGCTGCATAAACCGCAAGCAGGATCGTGCCCCGTGTCACCGACGCCTCGGAGGCCGCCATGGACAGGATCGCCCCCAGCTGCGGCCCGATGCAGGGTGTCCAGCCAAAGGCAAAGGCCAGCCCCAGCACATAGGCACCAAAGGCTGATCCGCCCTGCTGCCCGGATTCCAGCCGTGCTTCCTGATCAAGGAACGGAATTCGGAAGACGCCAAGGAAATGCAGACCGAAGATGATCACGACAACGCCGGACGCCTGTGCCAGCTGCGTCTGGTATTGCAGGAACATCGACCCGAAGGCCGAAGCCGTGAACCCCAGCAGGATAAAGATCGTCGACAGGCCCAGCACGAAGAAAAGCGCCGCGATCACGCCGCGACGGCGTCCGGCCCCGCCTGCTTCGATATCGGCCACGCTGACCCCCGACATATAGGCCAGGTAGGGCGGCACGATGGGCAAGACACATGGGCTGAGAAAAGACAGCGCCCCGGCCAGAAGGGCCACGCTCATCGCAGGGAACAACGCCGCGTCAATGATTTGGTATTCGATCATACGCTCCACATATGCCAAGCCCGCACGCCTGTCACGCGACGCGGCGTCACATGATCGTGCCATGACAGTGGACAGCATCGCCGCATCTGCCTAGATGACCCACATGAGCGATGACCTTGATGCCACCGGCCTGTTGTGCCCCCTGCCCGTTCTCAAAACGCGCAAGCGGCTGATGGCCCTTTCGTCCGGGGACGAACTGCGCATTCGGACCGATGACCCGGCGGCGATCGTCGACATGCCCCATTTCTGCGCGGAGGCGGGCCATACGCTTGTCAAAAGTGACGCACAGGAAGACGGGATGGTCTGGGTGATCCGCAAGGCCTGATCGCAAAACGCCCCCGTGCGGAACACGAGGGCGCTTGAAACAGGTCAGGACAGCTTGGGTCAGCGGCCCAAGGACCACCAGCCACGGCGCTTTTTCTTGCCGTCCTCTGCGGGCGCAGGTTCCGCATCGGCCGCAACCGGTTCCGGCTCGGTCTTGGCAGGGTCTGCCGCCGCAGGTTCAGCCTCTTTGGCGTCGACCTTTGCTGGTTCGGCCTTGGCCGGCTCCGCGGCAGGCGATTCGGTCGTTTCTGCGACCTCAGGCTCAGGCGTGGACTGTGGCTGTGCCGCCAATTCGGGCACTGGCGCAATGTCCTCGGTGGGCACAGCGGTCTCCGCGGCAGTTGCCTTTGCCTGCTCGGCCTTGGTCGGCTTGCGTGTGCGCCTGGCCGGCGCTTTGGCCTTGGTCTCTTCCGCAGCCGCTGCTGCGGCCACCTTGTCCGCCGGGTCCGCCTTCTTGCGGCTGCGGGTGGTCGGTTTTTTCTTCGGCGCAGCCGC
>JAWLGI010000050.1:0-17025 GCA_041685125.1 Marivita sp.
AAAACGAAAAAGCCCCGCCACTCGGGCGGGGCCGCAATCATGCCATAGCGGCGCGGCGCTTAGTCTTCGTCGGCCATTTCCATGGCGTCGAGGCGGGCCTTGTCGGCGGCGCCTTTCGCGTCGGCATCCCGATCAACGAATTCGATGATCGCCATCGGCGCCATGTCGCCATAGCGGAACCCGGCTTTCAGGATGCGGATGTACCCGCCCTTGCGCTCGGCAAAGCGCGGGCCGAGCACGTCGAAAAGCTTGGACACATGCATGTCCTGCTTGAGCGATGCGCGCGCCTGGCGGCGGGCGTGGATATCGCCGCGCTTGGCGAGCGTGACCAGCTTTTCGACGATCGGGCGCAGTTCCTTGGCCTTGGGCAGGGTGGTCTTGATCTGCTCATGTTCGATGAGCGAGCCGGCCATGTTCGCGAAGAGCGCCTTGCGGTGCTCGTGTGTGCGGTTCAGGCGGCGGTAGCCTCTTGCGTGACGCATGTGTCTTACTCCGAATGTGGCCCTCTACGGGCGATTTTGCTTTGTCCGGCCGCCGATGCGTGTCAGCGGCTCTCCTTGGGGCGGGTGCCCGGTGGCGTGAGGGCTGCCCCTCACGCCAAGGTCTTAAAACGAGTCTTCCAGCTTCTTCGCCAGGTCCTCGATGTTGTCTGGCGGCCAATCCTCGACATCCATGCCAAGGTGCAGGCCCATGCCCGACAGCACTTCCTTGATCTCGTTCAGCGACTTGCGGCCGAAGTTCGGGGTGCGGAGCATCTCGGCTTCGGTTTTCTGGATCAGGTCGCCGATATAGACGATGTTGTCGTTCTTCAAGCAGTTGGCCGACCGCACCGACAGCTCCAGCTCGTCCACCTTCTTGAGCAGAAGCGGGTTGAATTCGAGACCGTCATCGTCATCCTGCGGGCGTGCGCTTTCCGGCTCGTCGAAATTGACGAAAACAGACAGCTGGTCCTGAAGAATGCGCGCGGCATAGGCCACCGCGTCCTCGGGTGTGACGGAACCGTCGGTTTCCACCTTCATGGTCAGCTTGTCATAATCGAGCACCTGCCCCTCGCGGGTCGGCTGCACGTCATAGGAGACCTTCTTGACCGGCGAATAGATCGCATCGATCGGCATCAGGCCGATGGGCGCGTCTTCCGGCTTGTTCTTGTCGGCAGACACGTAGCCCTTGCCGGTGTTGACCGTCAGTTCCATGTAAAGATCCGCGCCCTCGTCGAGGTGGCAGATCACATGATCGCGGTTCAGCACCTCGATGCCGTTGGTTTCCGAAATGTCACCGGCGGTGACGACACCCGGACCCTTGGCATTGATCGACACACGCTTGGGACCTTCGACTTCCATGCGCAAGGACACGCCCTTGAGGTTCAAAACGATGTCTGTCACGTCTTCACGAACACCGGCCACGCTGGAAAACTCGTGCAGCACGTTGTCGATCTGTACGGATGTGATGGCCGCGCCCTGTAGCGACGACAGCAGCACGCGGCGCAGCGCGTTACCAAGAGTGAGACCGAAGCCGCGCTCGAGCGGTTCGGCGACGGCAGTCGCCACGCGCGCGGGGTCTGCGCCCGGCTTGACGTCAAGCTGTGTCGGCTTGATCAATTCTGCCCAGTTTTTATGGATCATGCGTCCCTCCATTCCTGTCCCTGCCCCATGTCCGATAGGCAAGGACGCCCGAGGTTAAAATGACGAAGACATGGCCCTGCTTGGCAGCAGAGCCATGCCTGTAACTCTTTCCGGCTTAGACGCGGCGGCGCTTTGGCGGACGGCAGCCGTTATGCGCCATCGGGCTCACGTCACGGATCGAGGTGATGTTGAACCCGGCAGCGGCCAGCGCGCGCAACGCCGATTCACGACCCGACCCGGGGCCCTGAACTTCGACCTCGAGCGTCTTGACGCCGTGTTCCTGCGCCTTCTTGCCGGCATCTTCAGCAGCAAGCTGTGCGGCATAGGGTGTCGATTTCCGCGAGCCCTTGAACCCCATTGTCCCGGCGGATGACCAAGCGATGGCATTGCCTTGCACGTCGGAGATCAGGACCTTGGTGTTGTTGAAGCTGGAGTTCACATGCGCGACGCCAGCAGCGATGTTCTTGGAGACCTTTTTCTTGGCTCCACGACGGGTATCTCGTGCCATTGGTGCAGACCTCCCTTACTTCTTCTTACCGGCAATGGCCTTTGCGGGGCCTTTGCGGGTACGTGCGTTGGTGTGGGTCCGCTGACCGCGAACGGGGAGGTTGCGACGATGACGCAGGCCACGGTAGCAGCCCAGATCCATCAAGCGCTTGACGTTCATCTGCACTTCGCGGCGCAAGTCGCCTTCGACCGTAAAGTTGGAGTCGATATGTTCGCGAACGGCGAGCACTTCGGCATCGCTCAGCTCGTTGACACGGCGGGTCTGGTCGATACCGGTCGCCTCGCAAATCTGCATTGCAGAGGAATGGCCGATACCGGTGATGTAGGTGAGGGCGATTGGAACACGCTTCCCTGTGGGAATGTTCACGCCAGCAATACGTGCCACGTAGGTCTTCCTTTTCGTTGCGGGTCCGTAACGCCAGACCCTTTTTTCACAACATAAGGCCCGCAGGTTTCACCCCAGGGGCCTTCAGCTGATCAGGTGATCCGCAAACGGGAGCGACCCGGTCTGCGACGATGATTCTCTATGCGAGATGATGGTCAATAAAAGTGTTTGCCCGTGAGGTCAAGGGGCGGGGCGGCCCATTTGCCAATGGCTGCAAAATTCAACTTGCACCGCCTGAAAGGTGGCTTTGACACGGCGTGTCAAAGGCCCTTCTGACGGGCAGAAGGCGCCCCGCGATCTGGCCCCTAGTCCAGAACCTTGGCGATATCCGCCTTGACATCGTCCATCGTGCCCAGCCCGTCGATCGACGTGAGATTTCCCTTGGCGTAGTAGTAGCCGATCAACGGCGAGGTTTGCTTGTAATAGGCCATCAGGCGCACCCGGAGACTTTCCTCGTTGTCGTCGGCGCGCACCTTCTGGCCTGCGGCAAGGGCTTCCTCGGCGCGGTTGACGATCCGTTTGACCAGCACCTCGTCATCGACCTGAAGCTCGATGACATGGTCCAGCCTCTCGCCCTCCTCTGCCAAAAGCTCTGCAAGAGCGTCGGCTTGCGCCAGGGTGCGCGGGAACCCGTCAAAGATGAAGCCGCCCTTCTTCTCGCCCTCGAGCTTTTCCCGGATCAGGCCGATCACGATCTCGTCGGTCACCAGATCACCGCGATCCATGACAGCGGCGACAATCTTGCCCATTTCTGTTCCGCTGTCCTTTGCTTCGCGCAGCATGTCGCCGGTACTCAGCTGGATCATGTCGCGCTCGTCACACAAGAAGCGTGCCTGAGTGCCTTTGCCCGCGCCTGGCGGTCCCAAGAGAATAATGTTCATCGGCGCGAAGGCCCCCCCCGTTTTTTGCGTCCCTTACCCTTGCCGCGCAGTTGCGACTTTTGAATGAGACCTTCGTATTGATGCGCGAGCAGATGGCTCTGCACCTGCTGGATCGTATCCATCGTCACCGAGACAACGATGAGAACCGACGTGCCGCCGAAATAGAAGGGAATGGCAAACTGGCCGCGCAGGATTTCAGGAAGCAGGCAGACAGCCGTGAGATAGGCCGAGCCAAGAACCAGCACGCGGTTGACCACGTATTCCAGGTATTCGGCGGTTTTCTTGCCCGGACGGATACCTGGCACAAACCCGTTCTGGTTCTTCAGATTGTCGGCCACGTCCTCGACCTTGAACGAGACGTTGAAGGTGTAGAAATACGCGAAGAAGACGATCATCGCACCGAAGAACAGAAGGTAGAGCGGTTGGCCGGGGCCAAAATAGGCCAGGATCGTCGACATCACCGGGCCGGTCTGCTGGCCACTGAACGTGCTGATCGTGGTGGGTAGCAAAAGCAGGGAGCTGGCAAAGATCGCCGGGATCACACCCGACGGGTTGACCTTGACCGGCAGGTGGCTGTTCTGCGCCTCGGCCATCTTCGTGCCCATCTGGCGACGTGGATACTGAATGGTGATCTTTCTCAGAGATCGCTCCATGAAGACCACGAACATGATCACGGCTATAACCATGAGGATCACCCCCACGATCACCGCAGGGCTGATCGCACCGGACCGACCGGACGCAAAGAACTGCGCCAGTGCTGCCGGAACCTCGGCGATGATGCCCACGAAAATAATGAGAGAGATGCCGTTTCCGACGCCGCGCGCGGTGATCTGCTCACCCAGCCACATCAGGAACATCGTGCCGCCCACCAGCGTGATCACCGTGGACGCGCGGAAGAACCAGCCGGGATCGGTCACCAGATCGCCCGCCTCAAGGCTGACAGCAAGGCCATAGGCCTGGAATGTTGCCAACAGAACCGTGCCGTACCGGGTGTATTGGGCAATTTTCTTTCGTCCCGCCTCACCCTCTTTCTTGATTTGCTCCAGCGCCGGCACCATCGAGGCCAGAAGCTGAACGATGATCGAGGCCGAGATGTAGGGCATGATCCCGAGCGCGAAAATCCCCATGCGCCCCAGAGCGCCGCCGGTGAACATCGTCAGCATGCCGCCGATGCCTTGCTGGGCCTGTTCCATGAAGTCGCGCAGGGCCAACCCGTCGATCCCCGGAACGGGGATGAAGGTGCCGATGCGGTAAACGATCAGAAGGCCAAGCGTGAACAGGATGCGGTTGCGCAGATCGGTGGCTTTGCCGAGCGCAGACCAGCTTGTGTTCGCGGCCATTTGTTCTGCTGCTGATACCATGCGGGTCTCTTTTATGATGAACGCCGCCATGAGCGGTCCGGCTCAGGCGGCGTTTGGAAAGCTCTGAGGCTATGTAAGCGGGCCTGCGCCCGCTCACAACCTCTTATTCGGCTGCCTGCGCAGTTGTGACCGTCAGGGAGCCGCCCGCCTTCTCAACCGCCTCGACCGCCGATTTCGACGCGCCGGTGACATTCAGCGTGAGTTTCGCGGAAATGTCGCCCTTGGCGAGCACGCGGATGCCGTCCAGTTTACGGCGCACCAACCCGCAGGAGACCAGTGCGTCTTCGTCAATGGCGCCGGACGCGTCGAGCTTGCCGGCATCGACGAATTTCTGGATCAAGCCGAGGTTGACCACGGCAAAGGATTTCCGATTCGGCTTGTTGAAGCCACGCTTGGGCAGGCGCTGGTAGATCGGCATCTGGCCACCTTCGTAGCCCTTGATGGCCACACCCGAACGGGATTTCTGGCCCTTGATACCCCGGCCGCCCATTTTGCCCGTGCCGGAGCCGGGACCGCGGGCAACGCGCTTCTTGCGGTGTGTTGCGCCAGGATTGTCGCGCAGTTCGTTCAATTTCATGTCGCTTCTCCTATGCCGGATGCACCCCCGAAGCGATATTGGGCGACCACGGCGATTCTTGATTGTAGACTCGGCGGCCTTTTGACCGCCGGTGGCGTATAGAAGGTTGCGCGACGGCGATCAAGGGGGCACGGGGCCCGGTCTTGTCGCCTTTCGGCACCCAAGGAAAAAGCCCGCCGGATTGCTCGGGCGGGCTTTGTCATATCATCACAGCGGTCAGGCTCAGCCGCGCTCTTCGATGATTTCGACCATGTGCGAAACCTTGGCCACCATGCCGCGAATCGCGGGGGTGTCTTCAAGCTCGCGGGTCTTGTTCATCTTGTTCAGTCCCAGACCGATCAGCGTCTGACGCTGGGTGGCGGGGCGGCGGATCGGAGAGCCGATCTGTTTTACAACGATTGTCTTAGCCATCTGGATCAGGCCTCCTCAGCAACCTGGCCGCTTTCCTGCGGCGTGTGATCACGCTTGGGCAGGATGTCGGCCACTTTCTTGCCGCGCCGCTGGGCAACGGAGCGCGGGCTGGATTCCTTGGACAGACCGTCGAGCGCAGCGCGGATCATGTTGTACGGGTTCTGCGAGCCGATGGACTTTGCGACCACGTCCTGCACACCCAACATTTCAAACACGGCCCGGATCGGACCACCGGCGATGATCCCGGTCCCCTGCGGCGCGGTGCGCATCTCGACCTTGCCCGCACCATGGCGGCCTTCCATGTCGTGATGCAGCGTGCGGCCTTCGCGCAGCGGCACGCGGATCATCTTGCGCTTGGCTTGCTCTGTCGCCTTGCGGATGGCCTCGGGGACCTCCTTGGCCTTGCCCTTGCCAAATCCGACGCGGCCTTTCTGATCGCCCACGACGACAAGCGCGGCAAAGCCGAAGCGCTTACCACCCTTCACAGTCTTGGACACCCGGTTGATCGCCACGAGGCGATCGGCAAATTCCGGCGTCTGTTCTTCACGGTCGCGGCGATTGCCCCGACGATTGTTGTCACGTTCTGCCATATCGGCATCCTCTGTCTTCGTGGGCCTTGGCCCGTTATCCGATCCTGGTGAGCCTTTCGGAACTCCCGGATCATCGGGAAAGGATCATCCTTCCGCAAATGCAAGGCGCGTGACATCACGCACCTTGCAGCTTTTGTAGGGTGCGTGTTCACACGCACCGATCGCCTAGATCTTCAGACCACCTTCGCGGGCAGCATCGGCAAGCGCCTTGACCCGACCGTGGAACAGGAACCCGCCCCGGTCGAAATACGCCTCTTCGATGCCAGCCTTCTTGGCGCGTTCGGCGATTGCCATGCCAAGCTTGGTGGCCGAGGCGACATCGTTCTTGCCGCCCAGATCCTTTTCCATTGTCGAGGCCGATGCCAGCGTCACACCCTGAACGTCGTCGATCAGCTGCACGCTGAGGTTCTTGTTCGAGCGGTGCACGCTAAGGCGCGGGCGCCCTGCATTGACCTTGCGAAGTTTGTTCCGAACGCGCAGGCGGCGTTTCTGGAACAGATCACGTTTGCTGTTAGCCATGTCCTTGCGTCCTTACTTCTTCTTGCCTTCCTTCTGGAAGATGTATTCGCCCTTGTAGCGGATGCCCTTGCCTTTGTACGGCTCGGGGCGGCGCCAATCGCGAATGTTCGCCGCAACCTCGCCCACCAGCTGAGGGTCGTGACCTTCGATCACGATCTCTGTCTGCTTGGGGCAAGTTACGGTTACACCTTCCGGAATCTGGAAATCGACATCGTGGCTGAGGCCGAGGTTCAACTTCAGGACATTGCCCTGAAGCTGTGCACGGTACCCGACACCCTGAATTTCAAGCTCTTTCTTGAAACTGTTGCTTACGCCGTGGACCACGTTCGCAACCATCGTGCGGGACATGCCCCACTGCTGGCGCGCGCGCTTTGATTTTCCACGTGGATCAACCTTGATCACGTTGTCATCGACCGTGATGGTGACATCATCGGTCGCGGTAAAGCTCTGGGTGCCTTTCGGCCCCTTCACTTCGACGGTCTGGCCGGACACGGATGCAGAGACACCCGAGGGCAGCTCGACCGGCTGTTTCCCAATACGAGACATTCCCTGATCCCCCTAGAAGAGTGTGCAGAGCACTTCGCCACCAACATTATGGGTGCGAGCGCTTGCATCGGTCATGACGCCTTTGGATGTGGACACGATGGACACGCCCAGACCCTGACGGGTTTGCGGGATGTCCTGCACACCCAGGTACACACGGCGACCCGGCTTGGACACGCGCTTGAGCTCGCGGATCACCGGGGTGCCATCGAAGTACTTGAGGCTGATTTCATACGCGGGATGGCCGTTCTTGTCCTTGGTCTCTTCGTAACCACGGATATAGCCTTCATCCACCATCACCTCGAGAACACGGCCACGCAGCTTGGAGGCCGGTGTCATCGTGGTGGACTTGCCGCGCATCTGGGCGTTGCGGATACGGGTGAGCATATCGCCGATCGGATCGTTCATACTCTGCCCTCCTTACCAGCTCGACTTGACCATGCCGGGGGCCTTGCCATTATTGGCAAGCTCGCGAAGCGCGATCCGGCTGACCTTGAGTTTGCGATAATAGGCGTGTGGACGCCCGGTGAGCTGGCAGCGGTTGTGCAGGCGCGTCGGCGCACTGTTCCGCGGCAGTTTGGCAAGCTTGAGGCGCGCCTTGAAGCGCTCTTCCATCGGCTTGCCTTCGTCGTTCGCGATTTCCTTGAGCTCAGCACGCTTGGCGGCGTATTTCTCCACCAGCTTCTGACGCTTCTTTTCGCGTTCAATCATTGCTTTCTTGGCCATGGTATCAGTCCCCTCAGGCGGTGAATGGCATGTTGAAATGCTTCAACAGCGCCTTGGCTTCCGCGTCGGTCTTCGCGGTCGTCGTGATGATGATATCGAGCCCCCAGACCTCATCGACCTTGTCAAAGTCGACTTCGGGGAAAACGATATGCTCTTTCATGCCCATGGCAAAGTTGCCACCACCGTCGAAAGCCGGCTTCACACCGCGGAAGTCCCGGATGCGGGGCATGGCGATGGTGATCAGGCGATCGAGGAAATCATACATGCGGTCGCCACGCAGCGTTACCTTGGCCCCGAGCGGCATGTCTTCGCGAACGCGAAAACCGGCGATGGATTTCTTGGCCTTGGTTGTCACGGCCTGCTGGCCTGCGATCTTGGTCAGATCCTCGACAGCGGCCTTGGCCTTCTTGCTGTCCCTGACCGCTTCGGCACCGCAGCCGATATTCAGCACGATCTTGTCCAGACGCGGGATCATCAGGTCGTTCTTGTACCCGAATTCTTCCTTCATCGCCGCCTTGATCGTCTCGTTGAAGACGCCACGCAGGCGTGGGGCGTAGTTTGCAGCATCAAGCATCGATCACATCCCCTGTTGTCTTGGCGAAACGAACCTTCTTGTCGCCTTCTGTCTTGAAGCCAACGCGGGTCGGTTTGCCATTCTTGTCGACAACCGCCAGATTGGACAGGTCGATCGGCATCGCCTTCGGCGTGCGGCCGCCCTGTGTTGTCTGCGACTGGCGCACGTGACGGATCGCCATGTTCACACCGTCGACCACGGCCTGACCGGCCTTGGGATCGACCGACGCGATGGTGCCCTGCTTGCCCTTGTCCTTGCCGGCCAGCACGATCACCTTGTCGCCTTTGCGGAGTTTTGCAGCCATTACAGCACCTCCGGAGCAAGCGAGATGATTTTCATGAAGCTTTTGGCGCGCAGTTCGCGCACAACCGGTCCAAAGATACGCGTGCCCAGAGGCTCCCCCGCGTTGTTCAGAATGACAGCGGCGTTGCGGTCAAACCGGATGGCTGTGCCGTCTTCGCGACGGACTTCCTTGGCGGTACGCACGACGACGGCCTTGCGGACATCGCCTTTTTTCACGCGACCGCGCGGGATGGCTTCCTTCACGGATACGACGATGATGTCACCCACCGAGGCGTATTTCCGCTTGGACCCACC
Organism: Marivita sp.; assembly: GCA_041685125.1. GTDB lineage: Bacteria > Pseudomonadota > Alphaproteobacteria > Rhodobacterales > Rhodobacteraceae > Marivita. Next base: position 9,294 of record JAWLGI010000050.1, read on the forward strand.
CAGAACCTTGATGCACTGAACACGGCGTGCGCCGCTGTTGTCAGCAACATCCAGATTGGTCTGCATCTGGATCATAATATGTCTCCCGACGTCCCGAACCGCTCAGAGCGAGGCATTGGCCCGGGGGTTTCGTAAATGCCGAAAGGTTATCGCTTATTCAGCGATAACCTCCCAACGTTTGGTCTTCGATTTCGGCGCGCATTCCTGAATGCGGACAACGTCACCGACTGCGAATGTCCCGGCCTCGTCATGGGCACGGTATTTCTTGGATTTGCGCACGGTCTTTTGCATGACCGGGTGCTTGAAGCGGCGCTCGACGGAAACGGTCACGGTCTGTGCGTTGGCGGTCGACGTGACGGTGCCGGAAAGGATACGTTTGGGCATCTGTCTGGCTCCCTCTTACGCGTCGCTGGCGGGCGAAGCCGCCTTTTGGTTCAGCACGGTGTTGATGCGTGCCACATTGCGGCGCACCTGGCGGATGCGCGCGGTGTTCTCGAGCTGGCTCGTGGCCTGCTGAAAGCGGAGGTTGAAGGCCTCCTTCTTCAGCGAGACAAGCTCATCCCGGAGCTGATCCGGTGTCTTGTCATGCAATTCCTTGGCGTTCATGTCGCCAGTCCTTTCTGTCAACATCACCGGCAGGCCCCATCACTGATGCGGGTCACCCGATTCCCGGTGGAGGTGGATGAAGTGGCGCGTATAGGCGGGATGCGCGCAGCGTGCAAGCCCGAACTTTGCCGATGGCGCAACGCGATGCAGATGCGCGACGACGGGGCGATTTCAGGCCAATCGTCTGGCCTTGGCCTGACGTCATCACGCCACAAGACAAACCTGCCGTTGCCGCCAACAAGGTCCCTTACCAGCATTTTCCTGCCGATCGATTTGTGTTCCGACTCGGGCCACGCCATGTGTTGCTCCGGGGACCGACAGGATCCTGATTATACACTTGAACTACGGAGACTCATATGACCTTGACGATCACGACCGCCCGGACCAAAGCGCCGCGCGCGATTGCACTTGCGGCGGCCACGGCCGCGTTTGGCCTTTTTGCAACGGCACCGGTTATCGCACAGACGACCGCCCCTGCGCCCGAGGCGGCTGAAACAGACTTCAGCGATGACAAACTGGACGCCTTCGTCGCCGCATTGCAGGAAGTCGACACCGTTCGACAAACCTATATCCCGCAGATCGAGGCCGCCGCAGACGAGCAGGAGCAGCAGGAACTGGTCGATGAAGCCAACACCGCGATCACCGACACGATCGAAAAGACGCCGGACATCTCGGTTGACGAATATGTCACCATCGCCCAGCTGGCCCAGCAAAACCCGGAATTGAATCAACGCATCGTCGACCGCGTGGAATCGTCGAACTGAAGACACTATCTGAAAGTCCGGTCCCCTTGGGACCGCGCAGACCCATCCTGCCTCCGCCGATCCTGTCGGTGGGGGCATTTTCATTCTGCGTACATTCCCTGTCGCGCCCGGGCAATCGGGCTCTCGCCAAACGAAGGTCGGCAGCGTAAAAGCGGCCCCATGAGCACACTATCCTCCCTCTTCGTGACCCGCCTCTACCAAGCGCCACTGTCAGAACACGCGCCCAGTATCGATCCAGCCGAGATGGAAGCCTCCTGTTTCGCAATCGCCGAGGATGATGAGGCCGGCCAGCAATGGTGCGAGGACAACGCCTATCCGGGCTACACCTCCTATGCGTCGCTCAGCGACCTGCCCTGGCGCTTTCCGATCTTTGCCGATCTGGTGGCGTCGCTAGATGCGCATGTCGCCGCATTTGCCGTGGACCTGGCCTTCGATCTGGACGACCGGCCGCTGGTGCTGGAAGACCTCTGGATCAACATCCTGCCGGAAGGCGGCTTTCACGCGGCGCATATCCATCCGCATTCGGTGATTTCCGGCACCACCTATGTGTCGATGCCCGAAGGTGCGTCTGCCCTCAAACTCGAAGACCCCCGCCACGCCATGATGATGGCGGCCCCACCCCGCCGCAAAGATGCGCCCGAGGAGATGCGGAATTTCATTTATGTGAACCCGGTCGTGGGCGACGTGCTGCTCTGGGAAAGCTGGCTGCGCCACGAGGTGGTTATGAACCAGTCCGAGGACGAACGCGTGTCGGTGAGTTTCAATTACCGGTGGGGCGCGTAAAGCGTTTCGAAACGCTTTACGAAAGCCATTCGAATGGCTTTCGCGCTCCCTTCCAGCCGGGTTCCAAACAACTTCGGGCGTAGGGCAAGATCATTCGAATGATCTTGCTCCCCTGATACGAAAAAGCCCCCCGGTGTTTCCATGCCGGGGGGCAATCTCTACGGTCATGTGCGCGCACGCACCCGCCTTTACCAGTCCTCGCGGACCACGATACGGGTCTTGAGCGGCAGCTTCATCGCGGCCAGGCGCAGTGCCTCGCGCGCAACCTCATCGCCGACGCCGTCGATTTCGAACATCACGCGGCCCGGCTTGACCTTCGCCGCCCAGAAATCCACCGAGCCCTTGCCTTTACCCATCCGCACCTCTGTCGGCTTGGAGGTCACCGGGGTATCCGGGAAGATGCGGATCCAGACCCGGCCCTGACGCTTCATGTGGCGCGTCATGGCACGACGGGCGGCTTCGATCTGGCGGGCGGTGACCCGCTCGGGTTGAACCGCCTTGAGGCCGAAAGTGCCGAAGTTCAGATCGGATCCGCCTTTGGCGTCACCCTTGATCCGGCCTTTGAACATCTTCCGGAATTTTGTACGCTTTGGTTGAAGCATGATTAATTCCTCCGACCGCCGCCGGCACCACGCGGTGCGGGGCCATCCTGAAGTTCCTGCGCCTTGCGATCCCGCGCAGACGGATCATGCTCCATGATCTCGCCCTTGAAGATCCAGACCTTGATCCCGATGATACCATAAGCTGTCTGCGCTTCGACATTCGCAAAATCGATGTCGGCGCGCAGCGTGTGCAGAGGCACACTGCCCTCATGGTAATATTCGGTCCGTGCGATCTCGGCACCGCCCAGACGGCCCGCCACGTTGACACGGATGCCCTTGGCCCCCATGCGCATGGCGTTCTGAACGGCCCGCTTCATGGCGCGGCGGAAGGACACGCGGCGTTCGAGCTGCTGCGCGATGCTTTCGCCAACAAGCTGCGCATCCAGTTCCGGCTTGCGCACTTCGACGATGTTGAGATGCAGCTCGCTATCGGTCATCGCGGCAAGCTTCTTGCGCAGCGTCTCGATATCCGCGCCTTTCTTGCCGATGATGACGCCGGGGCGTGCGGTGTGAATGGTCACGCGGCACTTCTTGTGCGGACGCTCGATGATGATACGGGCCACACCGGCCTGCTTGCACTCTTTCTCGATGAATTCGCGGAGCTTGATATCCTCGAGAAGAAGATTGCCATAGTCCTTGGTGTCGGCGTACCAGCGGCTGTCCCAGGTGCGGTTGACCTGAAGGCGCATGCCGATCGGATTGGTCTTGTTACCCATTAGACTTGCTCCTCGACTTGACGCACCTTGATGGTGATTTCCGAGAACGGCTTCATGATCTTGCCGAACCGGCCACGCGCCCGCGGACGACCGCGCTTCATCACGAGGTTCTTGCCAACCCAGGCTTCGGCGACGACCAGTTCGTCAACATCCAGACCGTGGTTGTTCTCGGCATTGGCGATGGCTGACTGAAGGCATTTCTTCACGTCTTCCGAGATCCGCTTCTTCGAGAAGGTCAGATCGTTCAGCGCCTTGTCGACTTTCTTGCCACGGATCAATCCGGCAACGACGTTGAGCTTTTGCGGGCTTGTGCGAAGCATGCGCAGTTTTGCCATCGCTTCGTTGTCGGCCACGCGGCGGGGGTTCTTTTCCTGGCCCATGACTTACTTCCGCTTCGCTTTTTTGTCAGCGGCATGGCCATAATAGGTCCGGGTCGGCGAATATTCACCGAACTTCTGACCGATCATGTCTTCGCTGACGTTGACAGGGATATGCTTGTGGCCGTTGTAAACGCCAAACGTCAGGCCCACGAACTGGGGCAGGATCGTCGAGCGGCGCGACCAGATCTTGATGACTTCATTGCGCCCGGATTCACGTGAGGCTTCTGCCTTTTTCAAGACATAGGCATCGACGAACGGGCCTTTCCATACAGAGCGCGACATGGTTTACCGCCCCTTCTTCTTGGCGTGACGCGAGCGGATGATCAGCTTTTGCGACGCCTTGTTTTTGTTGCGGGTGCGCTTGCCCTTGGTCGGCTTGCCCCATGGTGTCACCGGGTGACGACCACCAGACGTCCGCCCTTCACCACCGCCGTGCGGGTGGTCGATCGGGTTCATGACGACACCTCGAACCGACGGGCGCACGCCACGATGGCGCATGCGGCCGGCCTTGCCGAAGTCCTGGTTGCTGTTGTCGGGGTTCGACACGGCACCGACGGTGGCCATGCATTCCTGACGCACCAGGCGCAGCTCACCCGAGCTCAACCGGACCTGCGCGTAACCGCCGTCACGGCCCACGAACTGGGCATAGGTGCCGGCGGCACGTGCGATCTGGCCACCCTTGCCGGGCTTCAGCTCGATATTGTGCACGATTGTCCCGATAGGCATGCCCGAGAACGGCATCGCGTTGCCCGGCTTCACGTCGGCCTTGGCCGAAGCGACGACGCGGTCACCGATGGCAAGGCGCTGCGGGGCCAGGATATAGGCCTGTTCGCCATCGTCATACTGGACGAGCGCGATAAAGGCGGTTCGGTTGGGGTCATATTCGATGCGCGCGACGGTCGCGCCCACGTCAAACTTGTTCCGCTTGAAATCAACGATACGGTAAAGGCGTTTCGCCCCACCACCGCGACGACGGGATGTGATGCGTCCGGTGTTGTTCCGGCCACCCGATTTCGTCAAACCCTCAGTAAGGGATTTGACCGGACGGCCTTTCCACAGCTCCGAACGGTCGATCAGCACCAGCCCGCGCTGGCCCGGCGTCGTCGGCTTATACGACTTGAGTGCCATGCTTTCTGTCTTCCGTTAGCAAATGCGGATCTTTGCGACCCGCTATGTTTGGGCGGGACGCATCCCGCCGATGGTATAGGGCCCCGAAGGTCCCCGGTTAGACCAACAACGAAGCCCCGGACGAATCCGGGGCTGCGCGGTTGAGGGTTACTAGGCAATGCGCGTTGCCCGGTCAACCCGTAACCCCAAGAGTTTTCCCCGCAGGGTGCGTGTTCACAGGGACCATCCAAGCGGATCAATCACTACAGAGCCAGATGGCGACCCGAACGATGCGGCGGCGCGCTCCCGACACTGCGCCACCCTGTTCGGCTCGCGTCGTGCTTGGGGCGTCACCCGACGGCGCCGGTGTGGACAACCGATGGACCTACGCCTTCCGCGTCATTCGGACAAAATCACGCGAAAGCCCCCCGCCATCACTGGCGAGGGGCTTTCCCATTCTCGTAGGCCGGGCTTCAGCCCGGTAAACCGATCACAGACCCGTGGTCACGTCGATCGTGTTGCCTTCGGCAAGCGTCACATAGGCTTTCTTCACGTCTTTCCGGCGGCCCATCTGGCCGCGGAAGCGCTTGGTCTTGCCCTTCGTGATGGACGTGTTCACAGCCTTGACCGACACACCGAACAGAGCCTCGACGGCCTCCTTGATCTGCGGTTTGTTGGCGTCGATCGCCACCTCGAAGACCACGCCGCCATATTCGGACGCCATTGTGGATTTCTCGGTGATGATCGGCTTGCGGATCACATCGTAATGTTCAGCTTTCGCGCTCATTTCAACCGAGCCTCCAGTGCTTCGACACCCGCCTTGGTGAGCACGAGCGTGTCACGCTTGAGGATGTCATAGACGTTTGCCCCCATCGACGGCAGAACATCGAGCCCGTCGATGTTGGCTGCGGCGCGGGCGAAGTTTTCGTTCACCTCGGTCCCGTCGATGACCAATGCACGCTTCCAGCCCAGATCCTTGACCTGCTTGGCCAGCGACGCCGTCTTGCCATCGGACTCGATGTTGTCGATCACAACGAGCGAGCCGTCCTTGACCTTGGCGCTCAGCGCATGCATCAGACCCAGCTTGCGGACCTTCTTGGGAAGGTCATGCGCGTGACTGCGCGGGGTCGGACCCTTGTAGATGCCGCCCTTGCGGAAGATCGGTGCCGACCGCGCGCCGTGGCGTGCGCCGCCGGTACCCTTCTGGCGATAGATCTTCTTGCTCGAATAGCTGACTTCGGACCGGGTTTTCACCTTGTGCGTGCCCTGCTGCGCCTTGTTGCGCTGCCAGCGGACGACACGGTGCAGAAGGTCGGCACGCGGATCGAGATCGAAGATCTCATCCGTCAGCTCGACCGACCCGGCCTTTCCGCCGTCCAGTTTGATCACGTCGAGTTTCATTCGTCGCCTTCCTTCTTATCAGCTTCGATTTCAGCCTCGGCTTCCTTCAGAGCTTCCTCTTCGGCCTCGGCTGCCTCGGCGGCGGCGGCTTCTGCTGCAGCGGCTTCCTCGGCCGCGGCCTGAGCGGCGGCTTCCTCGGCCAGACGCTTGGCTTCTTCCGCAGCGGATTTCAGAGCCGCCGGCAGGATCACGTTCTCGGGCGTCGGCTTTTTCACCGCGTCCTTGACGGTGACCCAGCCACCCTTGGAGCCGGGAACCGCACCCTTGATCATGATGATGCCACGGTCGGCATCTGTCTTCACGACCTGAAGGTTCTGCGTGGTCACCTTCGCGGCGCCCATATGGCCGGCCATCTTCTTGCCTTTGAAGACCTTGCCGGGGTCCTGGCACTGCCCCGTGGAGCCGTGCGAACGGTGACTGATCGACACACCGTGCGTTGCTTCGAGGCCACGGAAGTTGTGCCGCTTCATGCCGCCGGCAAAACCTTTACCGATCGACGTACCGCAGACATCCACGAACTGACCTTCGAAGTAATGGTCAGCGGTGATCTCTTCACCGACATTGATCAGGTTGTCCGACGCGACGCGGAATTCAGCGACCTTGCGCTTGGGCTCCACGCTCGCCGCGGCAAAGTGACCGCGCATCGCCTTGGAGACGCGCTTTGCCTTGATCGAGCCGGTGCCCAGCTGAACCGCTGAATAGCCGTGCCTGTCGGCGGTGCGCTGTGCCACCACCTGCAGCTTGTCGAGTTGGAGGACGGTCACGGGAACTTGCCGTCCGTCTTCCATGAAAAGCCGGGTCATGCCGACTTTCTTTGCGATGATACCGGAGCGCATCATATACCCTCCTTAAACCTTGATCTCGACATCCACGCCAGCGGCGAGGTCGAGCTTCATCAGGGCATCCACGGTCTGCGGGGTCGGATCGACGATGTCGAGGAGACGCTTGTGCGTGCGGATCTCGAACTGGTCGCGCGACTTCTTGTTCACGTGGGGGCCACGCAGAACGGTGAATTTCTCAATCTTGTTCGGCAATGGGATCGGGCCGCGCACCTGCGCCCCCGTCCGCTTGGCTGTGTTGACGATTTCCTGTGTCGACGCATCGAGCACGCGGTAGTCAAACGCCTTGAGCCGAATGCGAATATTCTGGCTTTGCATTGGTCTTAGCCTTTACTGGCGTTGCGGTTGAGAGGAGGAGACAGGACCACCCTGCCCCTTCATCGAACCGGATCGAACATGCCCCGGAGCGATGCGCCCCGGCAATAAGCCGGGGCATCACCGGACCCTGGCGGTCCGCCTGGATTTGCAGGTCCCGGCGCCGGGCCGGGACGGGATGCGATTAGGCCGTGATCTTGGACACGACGCCCGACCCGA
>JAWLGI010000051.1:0-16950 GCA_041685125.1 Marivita sp.
TCTCGTCTCGATCCTCATCTTCGCGGGTACGCTCATTCTGCCCGGGGACGTGGCACAATCCATTCTCGGCCAGTCGGCCACGCCCGAGGCGCTCGCCAATCTGCGCGAGGAACTGGGCGTGAACGACCCGCCGCTCACCCGCTATTTCGAATGGCTCGGCGGCGTCTTGACCGGCGATCTGGGCACCGCGCTGACCAATGGCAAGGACATTGCCGAAAGCATCGGCAGCCGTCTCGAGAACACGCTCTTCCTCGCGTTCTGGGCGGCCGTGATCGCTGTTCCACTGGCAATTCTGCTGGGCCTGCTCGCCGTGCGCTATCGCGACCGCTGGCCCGACAAACTGATCTCGGGTGTCACGCTTTCGACAATCTCCATTCCCGAATTTCTCATCGGTTACGTGCTGATGTATTTCGTCGGCGTGCAGCTCGGCTGGGCGCCGACCGTGTCGATGATCCATGACGGCATGAATCTCGGGCAGAAGCTTCATTCAATCGCGCTTCCGGTTGCTGTTCTCACCCTTGTTGTGCTGGCGCACATGATGCGGATGACGCGCGCGGCGATCCTCAACGTGATGCAGTCGGCCTATATCGAGACGGCCGAACTCAAGGGCCTGACGATGTTCAACATCATCTGGAAGCACGCCTTTCCCAATTCCATCGCGCCAATCGTGAATGTCGTGATGCTTAATCTCGCCTATCTCGTGGTGGGCGTCGTCGTGGTCGAGGTGGTCTTCACCTATCCCGGCATGGGCCAGTATCTCGTCGATCACGTCTCCAAACGCGATCTGCCCGTGGTGCAGGCCTGCGGCCTTATCTTCGCGGCGGTCTATATCAGCCTCAACATGATCGCCGATGTCGTTTCGATCCTGTCGAACCCGAAGCTGAGGCACCCGAAATGATGAAGAACATGCCTCTGTCAGCCATGATCGGGCTGTTCTTCGTCTGCCTTTATTTCGCGATGGCGATCTTTGCGGCGTGGCTCGCGCCCTATGGCATGGCCGAAGTCGTCGGCGATGTCTGGGAGCCCTCGAGCGCGGCCCATTGGCTCGGCACCGACAATATCGGGCGCGACCTGCTCACGCGGATGATCTATGGCGGGCAGACCACGATCTATATCGCCACGGCGGCGACCATCCTGTCCTTCACCACGGGCTCCGTGCTGGGTTTTCTGGCGGCGGTTCTGGGTGGCTGGGCCGACCAACTGCTGAGCCGGTCCGTGGACCTCGTCATGTCGATCCCCTCGCTCATTCTCGCGCTGGTGATCCTGTCGGTCATGCCGGTGACCATCCCGATCCTCATCGTGGTCATGGGGCTTCTCGACAGCACGCGCGTTTTCCGCCTTGCAAGAGCGGTGGCCGTCGACATCAACGCGATGGAATTTGTCGAAGCGGCGACGCTCAGGGGCGAGGGACGCGGATGGGTCATCTTCCGCGAGATCCTGCCCAATGCGCTCAGCCCGCTCGTGGCGGAAATGGGACTGCGCTTCATCTTTGCGGTGCTGTTCATCTCGACGCTGTCGTTCCTCGGGCTGGGCGTGCAGCCACCCCTGGCCGACTGGGGCGGGATTGTGAAGGAAAACAAGGATGGCATCGTCTACGGGATCGGGGCGGCACTTTATCCGGCGGTGGCCATCGCCACGCTGGCGATCAGCGTCAACCTCGTGGCCGACTGGATCCTCAACCGGACGACAAGCCTGAAAGGGGGCCGCGGATGAGCGATCCGTTTGTGAAAGTCCGTGATCTCCGGATCGGGGCGACGGCCTATCCGCCCGGTGAGAAGCCGCATGACATCGAGATTGTCCACGGGGTGTCCTTCGACCTCGAAAAGGGCAGGGTGCTCGGGCTTATCGGCGAGAGCGGCGCGGGCAAGTCCACGATCGGGCTGGCGACGATGGCCTATGGCCGTGGGGGCGTGAAGATCACAGGCGGGGAGGTCTGGGTCAACGGGCGCGACATCATGCAAAGCAGCCTGGGCGATCTGCGCCGGTTGCGCGGCGGGGAAGTGACCTATGTCAGCCAGTCGGCGGCGGCGAGCTTCAATCCGGCGAAAAGGATCATGGAGCAGGTCACCGAAGCGGCGATCAAGCAGGGCAAGTTCTCGCGGCACGAGGCCGAGCGGCGTGCGGTGGACCTGTTCAAGAAGCTGGGTCTGCCGGACCCGGAACATATCGGTCGGCGCTTTCCCCACCAGGTCTCCGGTGGGCAGCTGCAACGCTGCATGACCGCGCTGGCGCTCTGCCCCGAGCCGGACCTTGTCGTGTTCGACGAGCCGACGACAGCGCTCGATGTGACGACGCAGATCGAGGTGTTGATGGCGATCAAGGACGCCATCGCGGCGACGGGCGTGGCCGCGCTCTATATCACCCATGATCTTGCCGTGGTGGCACAGGTCAGCGATGACATCATGGTGCTCAAGACGGGTGACATGGTGGAATATGGCACCACCGACCAGATCATCAACAACCCGCAGGAGGCATATACCCAGGCGCTGGTCTCTGTGCGGTCGATCGACCACGAGGAAAAGCAGCCCTCGCCGTCACCCGTGCTCAAGATCGAGAATATCACGGCGCGCTATCGCGGCACGAATTTCGATGTGCTCAAGAACGTGAATGTAGAGCTGCATCCGGGCCAGACCCTGGCCCTTGTCGGCGAAAGCGGATCGGGCAAATCGACCCTTGCGCGGGTGATCACCGGGCTTTTGCCGCAGCGTGTGGGACGGATCCATTTCGCCGGGCGCGACCTCGACCCGGTGATGAAGAACCGTCCCAAGGAGGACCAGCGCGAGTTGCAGCTGATCTACCAGATGGCCGACACGGCGATGAACCCGCGGCAGACCGTGGGCACGATCATCGGGCGCCCGCTGGAGTTCTATTTCGGGCTGAAGGGCAAGGAAAAGCAAAGGCGCATCCAGGACCTGCTGGATCAGATCGAGCTTGGCGAGGGGTTCCAGGACCGTTACCCAGCCGAGCTTTCGGGTGGTCAGAAACAACGTGTGTGCATTGCGCGCGCCCTGGCGGCCAAGCCGAAGATGATAATCTGCGACGAGGTGACGAGCGCGCTCGATCCGCTCGTGGCGGACGGTATTCTCAAGCTGTTGCTCAATCTGCAGAAGGTCGAGGATGTTGCCTTCCTCTTTATCACGCACGACCTGGCGACGGTGAAGGCTATCGCGGACAGTGTCGCGGTGATGTACCGTGGCGAGGTCGTGCGCTACGGGACGAAATCGGACGTGCTCAGCCCGCCATTCGACGACTATACCGACCTTCTGCTGAGCTCCGTGCCGGAGATGAAGCTCGGCTGGCTCGAAGAGGTGATCGCGCATCGCAAGATGGAGAGTGCCGGGAACTGACCCTCCGCTCCAATCTCGCGTCGCGATGCTGTCTGGGGAGGGCGGCGACCACTCGATGCCGGACCACTAAAGCATGTCGTGCAAAAGTGGGTACCGGTTCGGCGCGTCCCTGGACGGATGGTATCAAAAGGCGAGAGCAGGCCGCGGGAATACAAATGTCCGCGACGCGCCCTAGCGCATGATCAGCACGGGCACCTTGCAGGAGCGGATCATCTCTGTCGTGGTTGATCCGATGAGCAGGGAGCGGACGCGGCTGTGGCCATAGGCGCCCATGACCAGCAATTCGTGGGTTTCGTTGGCGGTAATGCGCGCCAGGACTTTTTCCGGTTCTCCAGTCTCGAGGATCGTTTCGGGCTCGAACCCGCCAGCCTTGAGCGTGGCGGCGGCGTTGTCCAGGGATTTGCGCATCTGCGGTGTGTCTTTGCCGGCATAGACCAGGGACACCTTGATCCCGGCAAAGAGCGGGCTTCGCGCGATGTAGTCCACAGCCTTGAGCGCCGACGGGCCGCCGTCGAAGGCGACGAGCACGGTTTCGATTTGCGTGAAGGCACGGTTGGCGATGAACACGGGTTTGTGGCTGGCGCGGAGGATGCGTTCGAGGTTGGAGCCCAGGTGGTCCATCGCGTGGCCTGCCGCCTCCCCGCGTTTGCCGATTACGATCATGTCGGCGGTGTCTTCCTTGGCGGTGATCGTCTCGACCAGATCACCCTGGCGCAAGCGCGTTTGCACGGGAATGTCGCCACCCTTCTCGACAAGGGATTTGGCGTCTTCGAGGATCGCGCGCCCGTGTTCGTGTGCCAGCTTGGCGCGGGCCGCGTCCAGATCGGAAAGCTTTTCGAGCAGCGCGGTGCGGGCGCCGAGGCGGATGGCTCCGGACAGGTCCTGCTGTTCGACGGCGTCGCGTCGCCCCATGACGTGGTAGATCTTGACCGTCCAGTCATTGCGCGCGGCGATCCATGCGGCGTGGTGGCAGACGCTTTCGGCATAGGCCGATCCGTCGACAAGGGCGATGAGTGTATTGGTTGTCATGGTCTGCCCTTTCTAGTGGCCAAGAAGTTCATCCATCGCGCCCGGCTTGTCATGGATGGCAAGTCGGTCGACGATGGTTTCGGATGCCTCGTTCAGGCCGATCAGTTCGACCTCGGCCCCTTCACGGCGGAACTTGAGCACAGCCATGTCCAATGCTGCAACCGAGGAAATGTCCCAGATATGGGCGCGGCTGAGGTCGATGGTGACTTTCTCGGGGGCCTCCTTGAAGTCGAAGGCCGACATGAAGTCGTCCGAGGAGGCAAAGAAAAGCTGACCTTCGATGTAGTAGGTGCGGTGGCTGCCCGATGGTGTCATCTCGGTGCGGACGCGGAACAGCTGCGAGATTTTCCAGGCAAAGAAGATACCCGACAGCAGCACGCCAACCAGTACGCCGATCGCGAGGTTATGGGTGTAGACCACGAAGAACACGGTGGCGAGCATCACGATCGAAGATGAGCGTGGATGGTCGCGCAGGTTCTTGATAGAGGACCACGAGAACGTGCCGATCGAGACCATGATCATGATCGCGACGAGCGCCGCCATGGGGATGATGGCGACGATATCGCCCAGGCCGACCACGAGGATCAGCAGCACGACCCCGGCGGTGAAGCTCGACAGCCGCCCGCGGCCGCCGGATTTCACGTTGATGATGGATTGGCCGATCATCGCGCAGCCGGCCATGCCGCCGATAAAGCCGGTGGCCGTGTTGGCCATGCCCTGGCCGATGCATTCCTGATTGCGATCGGACGGTGTGTCGGTGAGGTCATCGACGATCTGCTGGGTCATCAGGCTTTCGAGAAGGCCGACAACGGCAACGGCGACCGCGTAGGGGAAGATGATCTGGAGCGTCTCGAAGGTCAGCGGGATGTCCGGGATCAGGAACACCGGGAGCGTGTCGGGCAAATCGCCCATGTCGCCCACCGTACGCACATCCCAGCCCATCGCGATGGTCAGTGCTGTCAGCACCACAATCGTGACCAGCGGCGAGGGGATCGCGGTCGTGAGGCGCGGGAACAAGTAGATGATCGCGAGTCCGCCCGCGACGAGGGCATAGGTGAGCGGCGGCACGCGGGACGGATCCAGTTCCGGCAGTTGCGCCATGAAGATCAGGATGGCGAGCGCGTTGACGAAGCCGGTCATCACCGATTTCGAAACGAAGCGCATGACATAGCCGAGCCGCAGGAACCCCGCGCCGATTTGCAAGAGCCCCGCCAGAACGGTGGTCGCCAGCAGGTATTCCAGCCCGTGGTCCTTGACCAGCGTGACCATCAGAACGGCAGTCGCGGCCGTGGCCGCCGAAATCATGCCTGGGCGCCCCCCAGTGATCGCGATGATGACCGCGATGGAGAACGAGGCATAGAGCCCGACCTTCGGATCAACGCCGGCGATGATCGAAAAGGCGATGGCTTCGGGAATCAAGGCCAAGGCCACGACAAGGCCGGAGAGCAGGTCGCCCCTGATGTTCTGGGTCCATTGGCGTCGGTATTGTGCAACAGTGATCATGAATACGTCTTGCCTGTAATCCGCGCGCGCACGCCGCGGTCTTTGTGATAAGGTCGAAAGGTGGTCACCTGACGGATGGCCGACCGCAAAGACCAGCCTGTGGTCGTGTCCCTCCGGATTTCCGGTGTCTCATAGCGTGCCGCAGTGCAGAAGCCAAGCAGGTGGCCAATACAGGCCGTTTGCGTGTGCGCTGGGACGCACCCCCTGCGCGCAGGGGGGTGTTTCGAGGATCGGCCTGGCGGACTATATGAGTATTGACAGTAACAAGGAGCACGACATGGGATTGTTGGTAGATGGTGTCTGGCAGGACCGCTGGTATGATACCGAAAGCACCGGCGGCGCGTTCAAGCGCAGCACATCGAAGTTTCGCAACTGGATCACGGCAGATGGCAAGGCTGGACCGTCGGGCGACAGCGGATTTCCGGCCGAGGCGGGACGGTATCACCTATATGTCAGCTATGCCTGCCCCTGGGCGCATCGCACCCTGGTCTTTCGGGCGCTCAAGCAATTGGACGATTTGATCGATGTTTCCGTCGTGCACCCCGACATGCTGGGCGATGGCTGGACCTTTGACGACGATTTTCCCGGTGCCACGGGCGATGCGCTTTATGGGTTGCCGTTTGCACGCGACATATATCTGAAGGCCGATCCGCAAATCTCGGGCCGGGTGACGGTGCCGATCCTGTGGGACAAAACGCGCGAGACCATCGTGTCGAATGAAAGTTCCGAGATCATCCGCATGTTCAATTCGGCGTTCGACGGGCTGACCGGCAATACCGATGATTATTGGCCGGAAGAGTTGCGCGATGAGATCGAGCCGGTGAATGCACGGATTTATGACACCGTCAACAATGGCGTCTACAAATCAGGGTTCGCCACGAGCCAAGAGGCGTATGACGACGCCGTAGGCCCGCTGTTCGACAGTCTCGACTGGTTGGAGGATCGTCTTTCGACCCGGCGGTACCTCATGGGTGACAGGATCACCGAGGCGGATTGGCGGCTTTTTACCACGCTGGCGCGGTTCGATTCTGTGTATCATCTGCATTTCAAGTGCAACCGGCGGCGGATCGTGGACTACCCGAACCTCTGGGCCTACACGCGTGAGCTGTACCAATGGCCGGATGTGAGCGAGACGGTGCATATGAACCACATCGTGCGCCACTATCACTACAGCCACGACGGCATCAATCCGCATCGGATTATCCCGATCAACCCGATTCTGGACTTCACCGCGCCACATGGCCGCGACACGATGGCTTAGTGTCCGGGCCTCACGGTCTGGACACTAATGCACCACCGCGTAATGTTCGATCATCGCCGTAAGGTCGTCGGGCTGAGTGGCGCTGGGCAAGAAGGCGCACGCGTTTGAACAGAGCTGAAAAATCGATCCGTCCGAGAAAAAGCTCGTGTTGGTGACAAAGATCACCCGCGCATCGGGGTGGCGATAGCTGGCATAATCAGCCACCGCTATGGCGCTGCCGTCGGACAGCACGATGTCGAGGATGATGATCGGGTAATACTGCCGTGCCAGATGCAGTATCGCCGTTTCCTGATCGAGCGCGATATCGGTCACATGCCCGTGCCGCTGCAAGTGATCTTTCCAGAGCTGGCCGAGCTTTGTGTTATTCTGCACAATCAGCACATTCATGGGGCGCACACCGAAGCTTGAAAAACGTGTCAGGCAGAGTCGCCCCGGATAAGATAATAAAGAGTTAACGTCTGCGTAAGGTTTTGTGTCAGTATGTCAAGATCAGCGGAATCCGGCCGCTATTTAGCGGTTTTCCACAATGAGTCGTGTATAGATTGTGTGCTGTTGGTGTTTTGGCTTGGCGATCAGCCCCGCTCCTCGCTGTTCGCCGCGTTGCCAGGACATCCCTCCAAAGGCGGCGACACGGAGCATTCGGGCCGCATATTTGGCAAATCAACACAGCGCTCCCGGTCCAGACCCTCACTCGTGTGATTTTCTCACTGTCTTGCGACGAATTGCAAATTTGCCCATAACGGTTGCCATGGTGAAAGAGTGCTTTCTTCTGGTGTTCTCCGATCTCGACGGAACCCTGATCGACCACGAGACATACACGTGGGATGCCGCGCAAGAGGCTCTTGCGAGACTTGGCGAGATTGAAGCGGGTCTTGTTCTGGCCAGCAGCAAAACAGCGTCCGAGGTCATTGCCATTCGCGCCGCGCTTGCGCAGGAGGCTTGGCCTGCAATCGTCGAGAACGGTGCGGGGCTGGTGCCGCCGTTTGCAGCGGACGCTCCGGCCTCGACTGAATACGAGCGCATCAGGTCGATCCTGTCCGACATGCCCGCCGATCTGCGTCAGCATTTTCGCGGGTTCGGGGACCTCGGCACGGCAGAGCTTTGCCAGATCACGGGGCTTGACGCGGTGGCCGCCCACCGCGCACAGCAGCGGTGTTTTTCGGAGCCGGGTCTTTGGTTCGGCTCAAAGGATGCAAAAACCCGCTTTTTGGCAATGCTGTCCGCCCAAGGCATTTCTGCGCAACAGGGTGGCCGGTTTTTGACGCTGTCCTTTGGTCGCAATAAAGTCGACCAGATGCGCGACATCATAGAGACCTACCACCCCGGATACACGGTCGCCCTCGGTGACGCGCCCAATGACATTTCTATGCTCGAACACGCCGATTTCGGTATCATCGTCGCCAATCCCAACGGCCCGCCGGTGCCCAGACTGACCCGCGAGGAAAACGGGCAGATTACCCGAACGCAGGTTGCAGGTCCGGCCGGTTGGAACCTTGCGATCCTTGAGCTTATCGACCGGCTCGACCTGACTTAGAAAGCGATTTTCATGGCTGACTTTCATCAGAACGGAAACATCACGACGCTGCATAACCTGCGCACGAGGACGGTTTCCGAAATGGAACGGGAACTGGAGATCTTTGCACGAACGCGCAAGATTTCCCTGATCCTCCCATGCCTGTATTCAGAGTTGGAAGGGCCAGCCATGCCCAAAATCCTTTCCGAATTGGCGAAGGTGACGTATCTGCACCGGATCATAATCGGTCTTGATGCGGCGGATGAAGCACAGTTTCGAAAAGCCCAATCCTTCTTCAAAGGGTTGAATCAGAATCACATCGTGATCTGGAACGACAGCCCCCGGATGCTGGCCCTCGGCGCGCGACTGGAGGACTTGGGCTTGGCACCGCAAGAACCCGGGAAGGGCAAGAATGTCTGGTCGTCGCTCGGTTATTTGATGGGATGCGCCGACAGCGCAGTCATGGCACTCCACGATTGCGATATCCTGACCTATGACAAGGAAATGCTGGCGCGGCTGGTTTATCCGATGGCCAATCCATCCTTCCCGTATCAATTGGCAAAGGGGTATTATCCACGCATCGGCGACGGCAACGTCAATGGTCGCGTGACCCGCCTTCTGGTCAGCCCCTTGCTGATCGCCTTGAACCGGGTGATCGGACCGCGCGACTATCTCGATTATCTGCGCAGCTTTCGCTATCCGCTTTCGGGCGAATTCGCCATGCGCACGGCCATCCTGCCTGATTTGCGGATCCCGTCCGACTGGGGGTTGGAGATCGGCGTGTTGTCCGAGGCATGGCGAAACCTCGCGCCAAAGGCGGTGTGCCAGGTCGAAATTTCGGATGCCTATGATCACAAGCATCAAAAGCTCAGCCCCGAAGAGTCGGGCGCAGGCCTGAACCGGATGTCGACCGATATCTGCAAAGCAATCTTCCGCAAACTGGCCGCGGATGGCACCGTGTTCACAAACAATGTGTTCCGCACTCTCAAGGCCACATATTATCGCTGTGCCCTCGACCTTCTCGAGGCGTATTACAATGATGCCAAGATGAACGGCCTGAGCCTTGAACGGCACATGGAAGAAAACTCGATCGAGATGTTTGCCGACAATATCATGCGCGCGGGTGAACTCTTTATCAGCAACCCGCATGAAACACCGTTCATCCCAACCTGGAACCGGGTTCATTCGGCGGATTCCGCCTTCCTGAACGATATGGTCGCGGCAGCGAAAGCCGATGAACAAGACTACAGCTAGATCCTGATCGTCACGCCCGATTGGTGATCCAGCGGCACTGGTAGGGCGCAAGCGTGATCGTATCTTGCATCATGTCAACCTGTTCCCCGTTGAGCAGATCAACCCAAACCTCATCGTCGATCAGGTTCATCGACATATGCGGAAGATCAACGGGCCGGTCACTGACGTTGTGCAGCGCGAATATGGATTGGGACCGGTCCAGGCTTTGCCGCCAAACGCCGAAAATCTGATCGGTCAACGGGATGGTGAACTGGGTCGCATTGGGATGAAACGCCGGCTGCGCGGTCCGGATGCGCAGCCTGTCGGACACGGCCCCGAGAACCCGCGCCTGCTCTGACTCCGGGTTGTCCAAGAGGGCGTTGAGCGTGGGATAGTCCCACCGGTGCCGGTTGATGGCGCGATTCATGCCGCGATGTGCGACCTGCGCGTGATCGTTCGGCGTTCCCAGCATCGAATGAATGTAGAAGGCTGGTATCCCCTCGAGTGACATCACGATGGTTTGAGAACACAGGAACCTGTCGAGGTGAAGGTCGTCCCGGCCTGCGAAGGTCTGGCTTGTGGCCTCCCAATATGTCGTGTTGATCTCGTAGGGTGCTTCGCCCCCATCGGGAAGCGCACGCATCGACACGAGACCGCGAATATCGCGGATGGTCTCGATGATCTTGGCTTTTTCCACGTCCGGCAGGATGCCCTCGACGGGGCGCATCCCGATCCCGTCATGGCTGGCGGTGAAGTTGAGATAGGCGCAGCCCATCGGGGCTGGCGGCATGCCGCTTTGCCACCGCCTCAGATGATGCGCCGAGCCGGACATCACGGCATGCAGGATCAAGGGCGGCAACGGGAAATTATAGATCGCATGCGCCTCGTTCCCGGCGCCGAAATAGCTCAGGTTTTCAGCCTTGGGCACATTGGTTTCGGTGAGCAGGATGATCGTTTCTGAGGCGTAGTCGCACAGCAGCCGCATCAGTTTCACAATCGCATGAGTCTGCGGAAGGTGGATCGAAGACGTTCCCACTTCCTTCCAAAGAAAGGCAACCGCATCAAGGCGGATGATCCGCACGCCGTTATCCACATGCAGACGGATGATCCGCAGGAACTCGAGCAAGACCTCAGGGTTGCGAAAGTCCAGGTCGATCTGGTCGTGACTGAAGGTACACCAGACGTGGCGCGGGCCGTTCGCCGTTTCGACCTGTTGCAAGAGCGGTGTTGTCCGGGGGCGCACCACCTGTGACAGGTCATCCTTGGGGGAGGCCTCGAAGAAGAACGCGTTGTAAGGTTCGTGGCCCTGCCGATAACTGTTGAACCATGCGCTCTGGCTGGACACATGGTTGAGTACCAGATCCGACATCAAATTGAATTCCGCACCGATGCGGCTGATATCTGACCAATCCCCAAGCTGCGGATTCACGGAACGAAAGTCAGACACTGCAAAGCCATCGTCGGACGTGTAGGGAAAAAATGGCAGGATATGGACGCTGTTGATGACCCCGGACATGCGCCGCAACAGAAAATCGTGCAACAAGTCCAGAGGTTTATGCACACCATCAACAATCGAATTGCCATAGGTGATCAACAGCGCGTCTTTCTCGGTCCAGAGATTGTTGCTGGGCACGCGTCCGCGCTTGCGCCGCTGCGTGTCATCCGTCCAGAAGGCCTGGATGATCGACCGTGACAGGTCTTCGGCATCCGCTTCTGGATAGATTTGACCGATAAGCGCTTTCAGCCGCGCAGTGAATGATTTCGCCGTGTCTTTCCGCATACCGCATCTAGGCCCTCGAACAGGCTATTCGCAATATGTGAGCCTAATTTTCGGGCAATGTCTGCAGAGCAGGTGCTGATTGCCGGAGTGTACCTGTCAGGTAACTGGAATTGCTGAATAAATAGGCAATTTTCGAGTGTGGAATATTTCAGACCGGATCTTGGAAGCCGGGCATATGCGACAGTCGAATCTGGTCCGGGGTTGCCGCGTCATGATGTGCAAAATCCACCTCAACGCGCCCGAACCGGCAAGACCGACTGTCTGACCCGGCCTTCGTTCCGGGGCGGACCCTCGCGGCAGGACGGCGCAGCGACACCATCTGGTTGCGTGCGCGGCCCGCTGGCCGCTAAACCCGTGGCATGCCGATTTTTCTCATCCTTCTGCTGATCGGGGTGTTGGCCTACCTTTACTGGCAGCACAAGACGACGACGCTCACGCGGGAATGCCGCTGGCGCCGGGTGGCGCCAGGGGCATGGCGCTGTGCGTCTTGCGCGGCCGAGATGGCCTCTGACGAGGCCCCGAAACTCTGTCTTCGACACCAGAACGGACCGCCTGGAAAAAACTGACATGCGCGAAGAATTTTCTGTTGCGCCGACTCAGTTTCGACTCCATATGCGCAAGAAGTGACGCCAACGCACGCGCCTCTGTCGAGGTGGGCAAGCAACGCAAAACGCAATGCACCCACGCGGTTACGTAGCGACGGTAACGTCTCTGAAAGAACTGAGCGGTCTGTGCCGGGAAACCGGAATGGCCGGGTCTATTGGAGATGACCAATGAACGCATACGTAACCGGGCTGGCGGCCCGCGAAGACACATCTGTATCCCGCGCAGAGACTTTCATCTTGAGCAACCGCTTCGAGCGCCCAACCCTCGTGATCGATACGCAGGCTGTGGCGCGGCAATATTCGGCGCTGGCGCAAGGCTTGGGGCGGGCGCAAATCCATTATGCGGTGAAGGCGAATCCGGCCCCCGAGATTCTGCGCACGCTGGTCGAGATAGGCAGCAATTTCGACGCGGCCTCGCGGCCCGAGATCGAAATGTGCCTGGCCGCCGGTGCCGATGCCTCGCGGATTTCCTTTGGCAACACGATCAAGCGGTCGTCGGATATCGCATGGGCCCATGATGCGGGGATCACGCATTTCGCGGCAGACTCCGAGGAAGAGTTGCATAAGCTGGCCCAGCACGCACCGGGCGCGCAGGTCTATATCCGCCTGATCGTGGGCTCGCTTCAGGCCGACTGGCCGTTGTCCCGCAAGTTCGGTTGTGCGCCCGAAAAGGCACCGGGTCTCTTTGCGCTGGCGTTGCATTTGGGGCTTGCCCCTGTGGGCCTATCCTTCCACGTCGGATCGCAGACTCGCGACCCCGAGATGTGGGGCGAGACGCTCGATCAGGTGTCTGAGGTCTGGTATGCCTTGAAAGCCAATGGCTATGACCTGAGCTTGTTGAACATCGGTGGCGGGTTTCCGGCCTTCTACGGTCAGACGCTGGACGCGCCGCAGGATTACGCAAGCGCCGTAATGCGCCAGATTCATGATCGTTTCGGAGATGTCCCGCAGATCATGGCAGAGCCGGGACGCGGCCTGGTGGCCGAGGCGGGGGCGATTGCCGCCGAGGTGCTGCTGGTGTCACGCAAGTCGGACAGTGACCTGCACCGCTGGGTGTATCTGGATATCGGCAAGTTTTCCGGTCTGGCCGAGACGATGGACGAGGCGATCCGCTACCAGTTCATCACCGATCGGGACCACGAGCCGACCGGCGCCTGTATCTTGGCTGGCCCGTCGTGCGACAGCGTGGATGTGCTTTATGAAAAGCAGCCGGTGCAGTTGCCTCTGGGCCTGCAGGCTGGCGACCGCATCGTGATCCGAAGCTGCGGCGCATACACGTCAACCTATGCGTCGATCGGCTTCAACGGCTTTCCGCCGCTGGACGTGATCGCGATCTGAAGGCGGCGTCCCGGCGGGCGAGAGGAAACGCGCGCCGGGTTTTGCATAGTTCGAAAGAAAAGAAGAGCTTTGGGTTGCGTCCGCACTTGCGCTGATGTCCTTTCATCGCGTGTTGAAGAGGAGCCTGCGCATGGCCAATGCCCCGAAGGACGCGGATGCGCGCCGCGCTGTCGCGCCGGTGATCTGTTATCCGAACGAAACGTTGCCGCAGCCTGATCTTGGCCATTACTTGCGGGCCTTGGCCGGCGCAAGGGTCACCGACTTGGCAGAAGCGGCGCCGCGCGAGGCGTGTTCCTTCCGCGTGCCCGCGGGATCATTCTTTCGCATCGTCAGCATCGAGGGACCGCAGGTGGGAGATCTGAACCTGTGGAACGCTGACAACCTGACCGAGCGATTCTATTCCGGCAAGACGCGTGCCCTGCACGGCACCCATGTTACAACCGGCGAGCGGCTCTGGTCGTCCTTCCCGACGCTGCGCCCCATGGCCACAATCGTGGAGGACAGTCTGGGTTGGTACGGGATCGACCCGTTTGGCGGGGCAGTCCATGATGTGATCGGCACGCGCTGCGATCCTTATACAGGGAACCTGTTGTCCGGGGTGCAGTACCATCATTGCTGCCACTCGAACCTGACCTGCGCTCTGGCCGATGCGACGGGGTTGAGCCTGTCCGAGGCGGAGCCGCATGTGCATGATGTGCTGAATGTGTTCATGTGCACCGGTTTCACGCGCGATACGGGGCAGTATTTCATGAAGGCCAGCCCGGTGCGGCCCGGAGATCACCTTACCTTTTTCGCAGAGATTGACCTGCTGGGTGCTTTATCGGCCTGTCCCGGGGGCGATTGCTCTTCCGAGCATTCAAGCGATGCCGCGGTCTGTTATCCTTTGCGGGTCGAGGTTTTAACGCCTGCACAGGCGGCGATGGAAGGATGGCGGTCGCCTGCAGTCAATGGCTATGACCGGAGCCACGGACGCTAGGGGCTAGACCCGTGCGTCCGGCCCCTAGTCTGGCCAGCCTGCGTTGTCATGCGGGTGGGTGGCATAGATCGTCCAGTACATCAGGTAGTGCAGGCAAATCGGGCCGAGTGTTATCGCGATGATCCAGTCGAACGGCGTGCCATGTTTGGCAACGATTTCGTTCAGCAGGATGACGGAAACCAGGCGGATCACATGCCAGTTGGCGGCGTTGCGTTTTCCGTCGTCCCAGTCACGGGCGAACCAACTGATCTTGCTCCCGTCGTCGACGAGATAGAACACCACCATAAACAGGAACAGATAAAGCAAGACGCCAATACTCAGCGCGGATTGCGCCATCGATAATGTCGGCAGAGCCATCAGCCCCGCATAGCTTGCGATCAGGATCAGAACCAGCTTGCCGCCGGGATTGGCCATGCCGATCCGTTCAAGCGAGTCGATGGTCGATGGCAGGCGAACGCTGATCACTGCGAGATGGCCGAAAAGGGCACACATGACTGGCAGGATCAAACCGACCTGCGCCAACGTTGCGGCGTGATGTGCCGAAAGGGTAAAGAGCGACAATGTGACGACGCTGAACAGAAACAGCATGCGCGGGATTGGCACGCGGCTTGTCAGAAGGACATGGATATCATTCAACCATTGCGGCATGGTTTTCACCGTGCAGCGAAAATGTGGCGGGAGTTGGAAACCGGGTGGGCGGTTTCCAAGCATTTGCGCGGCTTTATGCCGGATCAGGCAAAGGCAGCTGTCAGGGCGATGTCGACCATATCGCCAAAGCTGCGCTCTCGGTCTTTCGTGGGCAAGGCGGCACCGGTTTGCAAGTGGTCGGACACGGTCAGCACGGCAAGTGCGCGGACAGAATGGCGCGCGGCGAGGTTGTAAAGCTCGGCCGCCTCCATCTCGACCCCGAGGACGCCGTGGCGGGTCATCTGCTCATTCAAGTCCGGTCGTTCATCGTAGAACACGTCCGACGAATAAATGCCGCCGATATGCGTTGTCGTGCTTTTGGCTTCTGCTGCATCCGCTGCCGCGCGCAGCAGACCCCAATTCGCACAGGGTGCGAAGTTCAACTCGCGAAAGATGCCACTCGACGGAGTGGAAAGGCTGCTGGCGGTCATGGCGAGGATCACATCGCGAAGTCCAACATGCTGCTGCATCGCGCCGCATGATCCAATCCGGATCAGGGTCTTGGCCCCATGGTCGCGGATCAGTTCATTGGCATAGATCGACAGCGAGGGCATTCCCATGCCCGATCCGTGAATGGTAACATCATTACCACGCCATGTGCCGGTGAAGCCGAGCATGCCACGCACGTCATTCACGCATTTCGGGCTATCAAGGAATGTCTCCGCGGCCCATTTCGCACGGTACGGGTCGCCGGGCATCAGGATCGTTTCTGCAATTTCACCCGGTGCCGCACCGATATGGATTGTCATCTCAAATCTTCAGGTCTTCCATGGTCTTGCCGGATTCAAGAGCGTCGTTCACCCAATTCGGTTTGCGACCCTTGCCCGTCCAGGTTTGTTCGGGGTTATCCGGATTTTTGTATTTCGGCGCGCTCTTGGAGCCTTTCTTGGGTGCGCCCCCCAGCAATTCATCCAGCGAAAACCCGTATTCCTTTGCAGCCGATTCCGCGGCTTGCTTGGCTTCATTCAGCCTGCGGGTTTCAAGTGTCTTGAGGGCTTTCTCGGCGTCCCTGATCAGTTTTTTCAACTCATCCTTGGACATATTATTCAGATCGATGCTCATGAGTGTCTCCCAACCAACTCGAATTGTTTGATTGGAAAGGGCATACGCGACTATTTCGCGAAGTCAATTCGCAAATCGCATTTCCAATGCTGGCGAGACGTTTGCTCAATTCCAGATTGTTACACAGCTCCAAGTTGTTTATCGACGCTATTGCGCGTCAATTCCCCCTCATGGCCTGCATCATTGCTGCCGAAAAGCCGGACTCTTGCATGCGCTGCATCATGATTTCCGACAATCCGCATTCGGAATTCACCTGAATGGAATAGTCTTCCGAAATGCCGTCCGGCAGAAAGTTCATGTCCTCTTCGGCGTTTTCGAGATCCATCGTGGCAACTTCCGGGAGAAAGGCCTCCATCTCGTCCAGCATTTGTGTCACCGCCTCGGGACTGGATTTATCGGTGAATCTGTCGAGCATGCATGCCCCCGCCGCGCGAAAGTCTTCGTCCCATCTGCTGGCGGGCATCGCATCGCGCAATGGCGCGGGGTCTCCTCCCTGACGTTCGACCATGCGGATCATGGCCTCGTACATCGCGTCGTTCATCTGTTCGGAGACGCGCTCCAGACGTTCGAGCTGGGTCTCGGCGATGGCGCTGACGGGCAGCGCGGCAAATACTAG
>JAWLGI010000052.1:0-16933 GCA_041685125.1 Marivita sp.
CCGAGAGCTGCTCGAACGTGTCGCGGCGGACACCAAGGAGTATGGCAAGGTCGAAAACATGCCCAAGATGGAAGGTCGCCAGATGATCATGATCATCGGACCATTGCAGCGCTGACGCTGTCCGGAACGGTTTGACACGATGCGAAAGCGGCTCTCGGGTCGCTTTCTTTTTTGGGCGCGGGGTCCCTGTCAGCCCTCGCGCGGCGTCGGGCGGCTCGGTGGTTCCTTGAGCAAACCACCCACGCCCATGCCCATGATATCCGCCGGGGCCACCGGCACATCGCACAGCATGCGCTCAAGCACCCAATCTGCGCCGTTCAGCGCGGGAGACCGGGCGCAACCGGGCAGCCCGATCACCGGCACGGCCCCAAGATGCCCCCAAAACAGAAGGTTGCCAGGGTCCACGGGCATTCCGTAATGCACCACCGCGCCGCCTGCGGCGCGCAACGCTTCGGGCGCCACATCATGAAGATCGGAGGTTGCCGATCCGGTCAGCACACAGATCAGGTCCGTTTGCGCGGCTGCGTCGCGCAGCGCATCGCGCAGGGCCGGCACGGTGTGCGGCACCACCGCGCCCTCTCCCATGGTTACCCCCATCCGGTCGAAACGCGCCGCCATCGCGCGCTGGCCCTTGGGTCCAACCGCCTGCTGGTTCACGCTGGTCTGGATCAGGGTCGCCCGGTTGCGCGAAACCGGGCGCAGCCCAAGGGCATTTTGCCCGGCGGCGCAGGCCGCCTCGAGCGCATCGCCCGGCGCGGCATAGGAGATGATCTTGACCGTCGCCACCATGCCGCGCGCCGCCACGCGCTGCCATTCCGGCACCGTGGCGACCGTGATCATCGGATGAACCGCATTCACCGCGTTGATCCTGCCCGCGTCGAGCGCAACCACGCCGTTTGCCCTTGCATGGATGTTGACGCGCCCGGTGCTGGCGGGCGCCACGCGCAGATGCACCGCGTCCGGATCCGGCACCAGCGCCTGCGCCAGGCGTTCGGCGGCGCGGTCCTCGTGCACATCCCCCGCGTCGAGCTGGGCGACCGTCACCTCGGTGATCCCCGCGTCCGACAATCGCGCCAGCGCGCCCGCGTCCAGCGTGACACCCTTGCGCACCCGGCCGTCGGGCAGCTGGACCGAATGGGCAAGGATGCCGCCTTCGGCCTGCGCCAGGGGGACCGTGCCGAACGTCATGCGCCTTGCCGCAGCACGCGGGTCATCTCGGCCAGGATCGACACGGCGATCTCGGCCGGACCCGCGGCACCGATCTCAAGGCCCACCGGCCCATGGATACGTGCAATCTGCGCATCGGTGAAACCCGCCTGCGTCAGACGGTCCACCCGTTTCGCATGCGTTCGGGTCGACCCCAGCGCGCCGATATAAAAGCAATCGGCACGCAGCGCCTGTTCGAGCGCCGGATCGTCGAGCTTGGGATCATGGGTCAACAGAACCAGCGCGGTGCGCGTGTCGAGCCCGAGCTGCGCCACGGCCTCGTCCGGCCAGTCATTCAGGATCGTCTCGTTGGGAAAACGGGCCTCCGAGCCGAACGCGTCTCGCGGGTCGATCAGCGTCGGGTCGTAACCCGCGATGCGCGCCATCGGCACCAAGGCCTGGGCGATATGCACGGCGCCCACCACGATCAGCCGCAGGGGCGGGTTGTGTATGGCCACGAAGATACGGCTGTCGGGGACAAAGCCGGACCGATCCATGCGAAACGCCTGGTCGTGACCCTCGCGGTCCACCTGACGCGCGCCGCTGTCCAGATCGACGACATAGGCCGCGGGAACGCGGTCTGCACGCAGTTTCACCAATTGTTCGAGAATGTCCTCCGGCATCACCCGGCCCACCGGTTCGACCAGCACTCGAATGGTGCCGCCACAGGCCAGGCCAACGGCAAAGGCGTCCTGATCGCTGACCCCGAATTCCAGCTCGCGCGCGGTGCCGTCCTCCAGCGCCTCCAGCGCCTCGACAACCACCGCGCCTTCGACGCAGCCGCCCGAGACCGACCCCTCGATCTCGCCCTCGCCGGAAATGGCAAGCTGCGATCCGATGCGGCGCGGCGCGCTGCCCCATGTCTGGATCACTGTGGCCAGAACCGCACCCTTGCCGGCGCGGTGCCAGTCAAGGGCGGTCTCGGGGCATATGTCGAAGCGATCCATGTCGACTCTCCTCTCGGTCGGGGCCTCGCGTCATGTCTAACATGCCGTGCCGTCCTGTCGCCCCTGCTTTAGTGGGAGAGTCAGCCGGCGGCTCGGGTCACGTCATGGCCATAAAGCCAGTCGAAGCGGCGCAGCATCTGGCCGGGGGCCATCCGGCTGACAAGGCCAAGCGCGGTATGTGCGGCAAATCGGACAGGCCCCGGTGACAGGTGGTAATTGCGCGCGTTGCGGCTTGCCGCATCGATCACCCGCACGACACGGTCGCGGCGGCGGGACTGGTAGCTGGCAAGCCCTGTGGAAAGATCGGCAGCGCCGGACAGGGCGTCCGCCAGCACCCACGCATCCTCAAGCGCCATGTTGGCACCTTGCGCCAGGAACGGCAACGTCGGATGCGCCGCATCCCCCAGCAGCGCGAGCCCGTCACGGTGCCATGTCCGTGCGACGGGATGCCGGAACAGGCCCCAGACCCCCGTCGTCTCGACACCTGACAGGATCTTCTGCACCTCTGGCCCGAACCCGGAAAAGGCGCGGCGCAGATTTTCCGGGTCATCACGTTGCGACCAGCCCTCGGCCGTCCAGGCGTTGCGCTCTTCAACGGCGACAAGATTGAGGAGATCGCCGCCGCGCAGCGGATAGGTCACCATGTGCCGGCCCGGCCCCATGTGAACCCGCGCCTGGGCCGGGTGATCCATCGTGTTCGGCAAGATCGCCCGCCACGCGACCTGCTTGGTGAAGAACGGCTTTCCCGTCTTGCTCACGATCGGGCGCAGCACCGAATGCAGCCCGTCCGCCCCGACCACGAGATCGGCGGACCGGTGATCACCGGTGGCAAGCGTGATCCGCGGGCGTGCGGCGGTGCACACCGTCTGAACCTTTTGCAGCAGACGTATCTGCACACCGTGGTCCCGCGCGGCCGTGGACAGAAGCCCGATCAGATCGGCGCGATGCACAAACAGGTAACGTTGATCGGCAGCCAGCCTGGACAGATCCAGCCGCGCCACCTCCTGCCCCGTGGCGCCGTTGCGCAGCGACACCGCGCGCCCCGCGACCGAGCAATCCGCCAGCTTCTTGCCAAGGCCAAGCGCCTCGATCACGCGCAGCCCGTTGGGTGACACCTGAAGGCCCGCGCCGACTTCGGTGATCGTCTCGGCCTGTTCGAGAACGGTGACGGTCGCGCCGCGCTGGCGCAGGGCCAATGCCGCGGCCAGCCCGCCGATACCGCCACCGACCACGGCGATATCAAGATTGCTCAGGTCCAAGGGGTGTCTCCCAAAAGAAAACGCGCCAAAGCACAGGCCCCGGCGCGCACATCCGTTTCCCCGCCGCGCCTGTCAGTCGTCGCGATGCACTTTTTCGCGCCGCTCGTGCCGCTCCTGCGCCTCGAGGCTGAGCGTCGTGGTTGGACGCGCCACCAGCCGCTTGAGCGAAATCGGCTCCCCGGTGGCTTGGCAATACCCGAACTCTCCCTCGTCGATTCGGCGCAGTGCGGCGTCGATCTTGGCCACCAGCTTGCGCTGACGATCACGGATCCGCAACTCCAGCGCGCGATCCGTTTCCTCGGAGGCGCGGTCGGCAACGTCCGGAATATTGCGTGTTCCGTCCTGCAGCCCTGCGATTGTGGATTTGCTGTCACTCAGAAGCTCGTCGCGCTGTTCGAGCAGTTCGCGCCGGAACCATTCGACTTGCCGCGGATTCATGAAAGGCTCATCCTCGGCAGGTCGATAATCATCGGGCAGGAAAGTTTCAGCTTTCATCTTGGTTCCCTTGTCTAGGCCAACATCGGACATGGAAATTCTTTCAGACATCTGGCACCCCTAGGCGCAGGACTTATCGGAAGGCCCACGGCTTGTCACTACCGAATAGCAGCACAAACCGGTGATGCTTCAGACACAGGACACAGACGCAAAAAGGCAGCACGGCTATGAAATTCGAAGGCACCAAAAGCTATGTCGCGACGGACGATCTGACCATCGCGGTCAACGCCGCCGTCACGCTGGAACGACCGCTTCTTGTCAAGGGGGAACCGGGCACGGGCAAGACCGAGCTGGCACGCCAGGTGGCGCATGGGCTGGGTCTGCGGATGATCGAGTGGAACATCAAATCGACCACCAAGGCGCAGCAGGGGCTCTATGAATACGACGCGGTCAGCCGCTTGCGCGACAGCCAATTGGGCGACGCGCGGGTCAACGACGTGCACAATTACATCCGCAAGGGCAAGTTGTGGCAGGCCTTCGAGGCGGATGAGAAGGTCGTTCTGCTGATCGACGAGGTCGACAAGGCGGATATCGAGTTTCCGAACGACCTGCTGCAAGAGCTCGACCGGATGGAGTTCCATGTCTACGAGACCGGCGAAACCGTGACGGCCCGGCATCGCCCCATTGTCATCATCACCTCGAACAACGAAAAAGAGCTGCCCGACGCGTTCCTGCGCCGCTGCTTTTTCCACTACATCCGTTTTCCCGATCCGGCCACGCTGCGCCAGATCGTCGATGTGCATCATCCCGGGCTGAAAGAGGCGCTGCTGACCACGGCGCTGACGCAATTCTACGAAGTCCGCGAGCAGCCGGGTCTGAAGAAAAAACCGTCAACGTCAGAAGTGCTCGATTGGCTCAAGCTACTGCTGGCGGAGGACATGACGGCAGACGACCTCACGCGTGACGGGGCCGATGCCCTGCCGAAACTGCACGGGGCGCTCTTGAAGAACGAACAGGATGTGCATCTTTTCGAACGGCTGGCCTTCATGGCCCGGCGCGACGCGCGGTGAGGCCGGGCGGCAGATGCGTCAACGCATCTGCACGTTTCCGTTGACGGAAACGATCTGGGGGCCAGCCCCCCAAACCCCCCGGGATATTTGTGAACCAGAGAAGCCCGGGACGGGCCTATTTCAGAGCACCGGTCTGGAACAGCTGGATCTTCAACCCGCCATGCGGGATCGGTGCGCTGACATTGCGGAAATGCAGCCCGGTGGCGCGGGCCAGCCCCTTGTCAGAGGTCACGAGGCCGACGCGCCAGCCCTTGAACCGCGCCGTCATCACCGCGCCGAAGCTGCCGTAAAGCGCAAAGAGCAGTTTGCGATTGCCGATCCGCGCGCCGTAGGGCGGGTTCACGATGACAAGCCCCGGCGGGCCATCGGGCGGCGCAAGACCGGCGATTGCCTGATGCGTGAACCGCGTGCTGTCCGCAACGCCGGCCCGCTCCGCGTTTTGCGTCGCGTTCGTGATCGCGCCTGCGTCGCGATCAAACCCGTGAAAGGTCAAGGCGGTCCGGCGCGCGGCCAGGGTATCGCTGCGAAGCTGCGACCACGCGCCCGCATCGAAGCACGCCAGGTTTTCAAACGCGAAAGGCCGTTCCCGGCCCGGTGCGAGGCCCGCCGCGATTTCAGCCGCCTCGATCACGAAACTGCCCGAGCCGCACATCGGGTCGACCACGGGTTCGGTGCCGTCATAGCGGCAGGCGCGCAGGAACAGGGCGGCCAGCGTCTCTCGCATCGGGGCCTTTCCGATGGACTGTTTGTGGCCGCGCTTGTGCAGAGCGTCGCCAGAGGTGTCGAGGCTGATATCGCATAGATCGTCTTCGATCCGGACGCGGACCACCAGCGCGGCCTTGTCCACGGGCGGCTGCCCCAGCGCATCTGCAATGGCATTGGACACGCGCTCGGTGGCGGCCCCGGCGTGGTAGATGCGCGATTTGCGGCAGGTCGCCTCGACCCGGTAGGGGATATCGGCCCGCAGCAGGCTGGCCCAACCGACCTTGCGCGCCCGCTTGTCGAGCTGCGCCAGGTGCATGGCTCGGAACCGCGCGACCCGTGCCAGAACGCGACCAGCCCCGCGCAGCACGAGATTGGCCCGCCAGACGTCGGGCCAGCCACCCTCGCAGATCACGCCGCCCGGCACGACGCGCGGGTTGGAAAAGCCCTGTGCGGCAACCTCGTCGCGCAGCAGCGGTTCCAGGCCCGGAGGTCCGGACAGGAAAATCTCGATCGGGGCGTTCGGAGGCGTTGCTGTCATATCCGCGCCCTATCCGGATTTGCGGCGGTCGGGTAGCCCATGATGGTCACTCCCGACCCGGGGCAGTCCGAGCGCGGTCCGGGAGCGCGCCCACCCTTGGGTCTGTTGCGTCTTTGCACATCCCAAGCGCCTGATTTTGCCATCTTTCATCGAGGATCGGAGCCAATCCGGGAAATTATACCGCAGAGTGATTCGTTGCCTCTGGCCAAAAAACACCGTTTCGCCCTAAGCTGATCCCGGACGGGATAAAAAAACCGCGAATCGTAAAGCTTCGCAACGAGCAGGCAGGCTTCAGACATGTCCGACACATCCTTTGACGTACGCGCCTTGCGTGCGGATGACTATGATGCGTGGTCCGCGCTCTGGCGTGACTACCTTGCGATTTATGAAACTCCGGTTGCAGACGAGGTATATCAAAGCACCTTTGCACGGCTGCTGGGCACTGATCCGCAAGAGTTCAACGGGCTGGTGGCCGAACGTGACGGCACGATGATCGGGCTGACGCACTACCTGTGTCACCGCCATGGCTGGAAAATCGAGAACGTGTGCTACCTGCAGGATCTTTACACCGCGCCGGACGCACGCGGCATGGGGGTCGGCCGCGCCCTGATCGAGGCGGTCTACGCCCAGGAGGATACGGCCGGCGCGCCAACGGTTTACTGGATGACGCAGGAGTTCAATCATGCTGCGCGGCAGTTATACGATCGGATCGCAACCGTGACGCCGTTCATCAAGTACCAACGGGGCTGACCGATGCGCCGATTTCTCGTGCCGCTCTACCTGCTTCTGGGGGCCTGCATGCCGGTCACACAGTCCGAAACCGCAAGCCGCGCCGCGTTCGAGGACAGCAACCTCCCGCCGATGAAGGTGTTTTCCGTCCCTCGCCCGCAGCCCGTGCAAGCGTCGAACGCCGATCTGGTGCGCGATTTCATGGACCTGTCCATGGCGCTGGAATCGGGGCGCACGCTGGACATCTTTACCCGTTTCGAAGGCCCGATCACCGTTCGGCTGATCGGCGACGTGCCCGCCTCTGTCCCAAGCGATCTGGACCGGCTGCTGCACCGTTTGCGCAGCGAGGCCGGGATCGACATTGGACTCACCACTTCGGCCGCGGCGAGCATCACCATCAACGCGGTGACACGCGCGCAGATCCAGCGTTTCTTGCCCCAGGCAGCCTGTTTCGTGGTGCCGAACGTCTCGACCCTGTCGGAATACCGGCGGGCGCGCCGATCGAATCGCGTGAATTGGGGCAAGATCGACAGCCGGACCCGGCTCGCGATCTTTCTGCCCAACGATGCCAGCCCGCAAGAGGCGCGCGACTGCCTGCACGAAGAACTGGCACAGGCATTGGGGCCGCTCAATGATCTCTACCGCCTGCCCAATTCGGTGTTCAACGACGACAACGTCCACACGATCCTGACCGGGCATGACATGCTGATCCTGCGCGCCCATTACGACCCGGCCTTGCGCAACGGGATGTCCCGCTCCGAGGTCATGGCCCGCATCCCTGCCATCTTCGCGCGCCTGAATCCGCAAGGCGAATCCCGGCCCCCGCGCCGCCCGGCGCGGACACCGCGCCCCTGGATCGACGCGATCCAGACCGCGCTTGGCCCGGGTGCCTCGCCCGGCGCGCGGCGCGCGGCAGCCACCGACGCGCTCAGCATCGCGTCCGCCATGGGGTGGCAGGATCACCGCCGCGGGTTCACCCATTACGCGATGGGGCGGATTTATCAGGGCAGTGATCCGGCAAAGGCGCGCAGCCAATTCCTGCTGGCGGACAGGTATTTTTCCCGCACGCCCCAGGCCGAGCTGCATCGCGCCTATGTCGCGTCGCAGCTGGCCGCCTTTGCCCTGACCGAAAACCGCCCCGACGAGGCGATTACCCTGACCGGCATGTCAATCGATCTTGCGGCGCGGCATGAAAACGCGGCCCTTCTGGCGACGCTGCTGATGCTGCGGGCCGAAGCCCTTGATCTGGGCGGTCGTGCCTCGGCGGGCGCGGATGTGCGTCTGGACAGTCTGGGATGGGCGCGCTACGGGTTCGGCCCGGACTGGTCGGTGCGCGCCAAGCTGCGCGAGATCGGTGCGCTTAACCCGCTGAACAGGGCCAGGGGCAGCTTATGATCGTTATAACCTTCATCATCATAGGCGCCCTTGTCGGCGCTCTGACCGCGCGCAAGCGCAAGGGCAGCAAGGCGGACATGCTGCAATATGGAACGGTCTACGCCATCGCGTTCGGTCTGGGCGGGCTGATCCTGACAATCCTTATCGAAAAGCTGGTGTTCTGATCGAGCCAGCACGGCGGCGGCGATCCCCGGAAGGCATTGATACCGCCGCGCCGGCCAATGGCTGGTCAGACCCGTGTGCAGTTGCTAGGTCTGGGGCATGTTTGTTCCCTTCTTCGACACGTTGCGCAGCACCGGCGTGCCGGTGTCCTTGCGCGAATACCTGAGCTTTCTGGACGCGATGCACGCCGGATTGTCCACCTATGACCCCGAGGCGTTCTACTACCTCGCGCGGGCGGCCATGGTGAAGGATGAACGCCATATCGACCGATTCGACCGCGCCTTCGCGGCCAGTTTCCAGGGTCTGGAACATCTGGGCGCCGAGGGTGTGCTCGACGCGCTTGATCTGCCGGAAGACTGGCTGCGCAAGATGGCCGAAAAGCACCTGAGCGAGGAAGAAAAGGCCGAGATCGAGGCGCTTGGCGGGTTTGACAAGCTGATGGAGACGCTCAAGGAACGCCTCAAGGAGCAACAGGAGCGCCACCAGGGCGGCAACAAGTGGATCGGCACCGCCGGCACCTCGCCCTTCGGCGCCCATGGCTACAACCCCGAAGGCGTGCGCATCGGTCAAGACAAGAGCCGCCACCAACGCGCGGTCAAGGTCTGGGACAAGCGCGAGTTCCGCAACCTCGACGACAATGTCGAGCTGGGCACCCGCAACATCAAGGTCGCTCTCAAACGCCTGCGCCGCTGGGCGCGGGACGGGGCCGAGGACGAGCTTGATCTCGACGGCACGATCCGCGCCACGGCGGAACATGGCTATCTTGACGTTCGGACGCGTCCCGAACGGCGCAACGCGGTCAAGGTCATTCTGTTTCTGGACGTCGGTGGATCGATGGACCCGCATGTCAAGGTGGTCGAGGAGCTGTTTTCCGCCGCACGGGCGGAGTTCAAGCATCTTGACCATTTCTACTTTCACAATTGTCTCTACGAAGGCGTCTGGCGTGACAATCGCCGCCGATGGGATGACGTGACACCGACCATGGAGGTGCTCAACACCTTCGGGCCGGACTATAAATGCATCTTCGTTGGCGATGCGAGCATGTCGCCCTACGAGGTTGCCTTTGCCGGCGGCGCGAACGAGCACTGGAACGCCGAGGCGGGACAGGTCTGGCTCGAACGGGCCCGGGCGCAATGGCCCAGCCATCTCTGGATCAATCCGACACCCGAACGGCACTGGCCCTACACGCAATCCATCCAGATGATCCGCCAGATCTTCGAGGATGCCATGGTGCCCATGACGCTTGACGGCATTTCAAGCGGAATACAGATCCTGGCCAGGTGACGGCCCGGAACCCTCGGTCCCTGCCGCGAGTTGGCCAAAGAATGCAGACAACAGGAGAGTCGACTATGATCAAGAAAACCGCAAGCGCCCATTGGAGTGGCGGCCTCAAGGACGGCACCGGCAAGATTTCGACGGAAAGCGGAGTGCTGCATGATCACCGCTACGGCTTCAACACCCGCTTCGAGGGGGAAGCCGGCACCAACCCCGAAGAACTGATCGGGGCCGCGCATGCCGGGTGCTTTTCCATGGCCTTGTCGATGGTCCTGGGCGACTACGACGCAACGGCAGACGACATCGACACGCAAGCGACCGTTCACCTTGAAGAACAGGCCACCGGCTTCGCGATCACGCGCATCCATCTGGACCTGAGCGCGAAAATTCCCGGCATCAGCGAAAGCGATTTCCAAGAAGCCGCGAAAACCGCAAAGGAGAACTGCCCAGTGTCCAAGGTTTTGGCCGGGGCAGAGATCACGCTGACCGCGAAGCTGGACAGCTAGAGCGCGCCGCGCAAAACCTGGCTTCGGCCATGCGCTTTCCGGACACGCGGTCTCGAAAGATCGCAGCGGGTCGCGTGCATGACAGGGCCATGCCCCGGATTTGGCCAGCCGACCTTAAATCGGGGGCACTTGACGCGCCTGTGTCTTGCCCCCGGCCCCGGCCCGCCCCATATCTG
This sequence comes from Marivita sp., assembly GCA_041685125.1. GTDB lineage: Bacteria > Pseudomonadota > Alphaproteobacteria > Rhodobacterales > Rhodobacteraceae > Marivita. The sequence continues at coordinate 10,404 of JAWLGI010000052.1, forward strand.
ATGGTATGTTGAAGCTCACCCCGATCATTCTTGCCATCCTCTACGCGCTGGCCATGTACCACTTCTCGGTCTGGCGGACGAAACGCGAGCTGGACGGGAAATCCACCGAATTGGCCGACCCCCGCCTCAAGGCCTTGACGGACCGTCTGGCCGACGCGCTCGACCTGGAGCGTATCCGGGTGCATATCTACGAAATCGACCCGGTAAACGGGCTTGCCGCCCCCGATGGGCGCATTTTCATCACCCGCGGGTTTTACCGCAAATACCAGAACGGCGACGTCACGGGCGAAGAACTGGCCAGCGTGATCGCGCATGAACTGGGTCATGTCGCCCTTGGCCATACCCGCCGCCGGATGATCGATTTTTCCGGCCAGAACGCCCTTCGCACCGCGCTGGCAATGGTCTTGTCGCGCTTTCTGCCCGGTATCGGCGTCTGGATCGCCAATGGCGTTGCCACCTTGCTGGCCGCGGGCCTGTCTCGCAGCGATGAATACGAGGCGGACGCCTATGCAGCGGCCCTGCTGCACAAGGCGGGGATCGGCATCAACGCGCAGAAATCACTCTTTACCAAGCTGGATGCGCTCACCCAATCGCGGTCCGGCGTCATGCCGGCCTGGCTCATGTCGCATCCCAAGACGACAGAGCGGATCGCGGCGCTGGACAAGCTTGAATCGCGCTGGTCCAACGCGACCTCCTGATCTTCTTCTCTTTCCAAATATGCAAACTCAACGGCGACCCTGCGCGCGGCGCCTGATGTATCGCCGCGTCGGATGTCATCCCGAGGCGTCGCCGCCGAACGCTGCTGCCATCACCTCGAACCTGCCCTCGGCCCGGTCCTGTCCGTTCACCTGAACCACCACCCGATGCGGTCCTGGGTACAATGTGAAGGTCGATGCCCCGCCCTTCAGCTTGTGCCGCTTGCTCAGCGTCACCGGAACACCGGCACGCAGCCGGGCCGTTTTCAGCTTGAACACCTTTTCGCCGCCGCGCCCGTTCGGGCGGTGGAACCGGAGTCGGTAATCGACCAGCACCGGCAGATCTTCCGTCGCCTCCAGCGTCACCGACACCTCCACAGCGTCTCCGATCGCAACCGGATCAGGGGTCAGGGACAGGCTCACCGAGATCTCGCGATCCTGCGCATAACCCAGCAGGGACAGCGCGCCGGGCTCCCCGCGTTTGACCGCCGTGCGCAATGCGTGGCGCGTGATCCAGTCAAGCTCGCGCGGGGCCTGGCGCCCTCCGGCGGACCAGGCGTGCAAACGCGCCACGACCATGTCTGGCGCGGCGCGGCTCAGGTCGTTCATGTGGTTCGCGACCGAGCGCGTCACGAACCGGGTCGGATCGGCATGCAGCGCATCGAGAAACCGCACGGGCACGGACGGATCCAGCGAGATATTCTTCGCCCAAGGCAGCCGCGGCCGCGTGCCCTCGCTCACCAATCTGCGGACATGGTAGTTGTCATGCGCCACCCAGCGCTCCAGCCGCGCGATGGTGTCGTCGGGCCAGCGATTGATGAACGGCCGGATGTAGAATTCCATCGAGAATCGCTGCGTCGCGGCCTCCAGCAGGTCGAGCGCCCGGTCGCGGTGATCTTCCAGCCCGTGTCGGACCGCCAGTATTCCGGGCACCGCGTGGATGAAGCGCCCGAAATCATCATCCGTCCGCGTCGGATCGAGGATCGGCGGCATCGCCACCTCGAGCGCCTCTGCCATGGCCGGAAAGCGCTGCGGCAATTGCGCCTCCAGGCAGGTCGCCAGCCAATCCATCCGCTGCATCAGCCCCCGCGATTGCAACCCCGCGAGGGCGTCTGCCTGGAACCTCTGCGCGTCGAACCCGGGCAGGACCGAAAATTCGGCGGCCAGATCCGCGACGCTGCCGGCATTGAACAGCTCGTCCTTCAGCAAGGCCCCCTGCGCCTGCCCCGTGCCATCCGGTCCGCGCGCCACGGGTCAGATCGTGGCGTTTGTGGCGCCGCCATCCACGAGAATGTTCTGGCCCACGATGAAGCCCGCCTTTTCGGAACACAGGAACGCGCACATTGCGCCGAATTCCGACCGCGTGCCATAGCGCCGCGTCGGGATTGTCGCCTGCCGGTTCTTGCGGGCTTCCTCGACCGAGATGCCCTGCGACTTGGCGACACCGCCATCCAGCTGGTCGGCCCGGTCGGTCGCGTGGATGCCGGGCAGCATGTTGTTCACCACCACGCCGCTCGGCGCCACCTGGCGCGCTGTGCCCGCGACATAGCCCGTCAGACCGGTGCGCGCCGCGTTCGACAGGCCAAGCGCCGGGATCGGCGCCTTGACCGACTGGGAGGTGATGTTGACCACCCGGCCCCAGCCGCGATCCATCATCCCCGGCATCAGCGCGGTCATCAACGCGATCGGAGTCAACATGTTGGAATCGAGCGCGTTGATGAAATCCGTCCGGTCCCAATCCGACCACATTCCGGGGGGCGGGCCGCCGGCGTTTGTCACGAGAATGTCGACGTCTCCGGCCACCTCGAGCACTCTGGCGCGGCCCTCTTCACTCACGATATCGGCGGCCACCGTGGTCACATCGACCCCGTATTGTGTCCGGATTTCCTCGGCCGTGGCCTCCAGCGCCTCTGCACCGCGCGCATTCATGACCAGATTCACTCCGGCTTCGGCCAATGCCTCGGCACAGCCCCGTCCCAATCCCTTGCTCGACGCGCAGACAAGCGCCCGTTTTCCGCTGATCCCCAGATCCATTCGATCTCTCCAATGTGGTTAGAATTGTCCGTTTAATATCACGGCACGCCCACAGCAGTGCCACAATTCCACGCGACCTTAAAGCCACTCGGGCTGGGAGCGTCCGAGATTGCCACTGGAATGAGTCTTTGGAAATGATGGTTGTACCGAGTAACAGCGAAGCAAAGTATCAAGCCTGTTCGGCCGAGGGAATTCGCGCCGAATTCGGCGTGTGCCGCGGCGAGCCGATCCGCCAGTTTCAGGATCTTGTCCTCGGCGACATCTACCTGGCGAAACCCGACGCCACATGGAGCGAGGCGGGCGCGCAGGATGACAGCCTGAGTGCCTTTACCATCGACCTCGCTGCAAATCTTCCACAGCGCAGATTGATCAATCTTGCGCATCTGGTGTTCATGACAACAACCGGTCGCCGCGTGGATGCCCATGCCGCAATCTGCCAGGGTCATCTGTATTTCGTCTGCGAACACGCCTTCCAGCACGGCACGGAATATGTCCTGATCGACATCGACGCCCGCAGCGGCGGCTTTGTGCCCGAAATCGTGCCCATGCCCACGGGCAAGACCGACGCTCAAGCCCCAAGGCCGCGGGTGGTCGAAACTCTGCGCAAGATCGGCTGATCCGTCGCCACGACAGCGGCACCGCTTATGGACAATGCGCCACCCGCCGCCTATACGCCCGCCATGCTGGACACCGTCTCAAATCGCCCCGACCTGCCCGCCGAAATCGCACGGCGGCGCACCTTTGCCATCATCTCGCATCCCGATGCCGGCAAGACGACCCTGACCGAGAAATTCCTGCTCTATGGCGGCGCGATCCAGATGGCCGGACAGGTGCGCGCCAAGGGCGAAGCGCGGCGCACGCGCTCGGATTACATGAAAATGGAACAGGACCGGGGCATTTCGGTCTCTGCCTCGGCCATGTCCTTCGATTTTCGGGACTTTCGGTTCAACCTGGTGGACACGCCCGGCCACTCGGATTTCTCCGAAGACACCTACCGCACGCTCACCGCGGTGGATGCGGCCGTGATGGTGATCGACGGCGCCAAAGGGGTGGAAAGCCAGACGCAAAAGCTCTTCGAGGTCTGCCGCCTGCGCGATCTGCCGATCCTGACCTTCTGCAACAAGATGGACCGTGAAAGCCGCGACACGTTCGATATCATCGACGAGATCCAGGAAAACCTCGCCATCGACGTGACCCCGGCAAGCTGGCCCATCGGCGTGGGTCGCGATTTCCTTGGCTGCTATGATCTGATCCGCGACCGGCTGGAACTGATGGACCGCGCCGACCGAAACAAGGTCGCGGAAAGCATTGAAATCAACGGTCTGGACGATCCGAAACTGGCCGAACACGTCCCCGCCCAGTTGCTCGAGCAATTGCGCGACGAGGTCGAGATGGCGCGCGAACTGTTGCCGACCCTGAACCCGCAAGCGGTGCTCGAAGGGCACATGACCCCGATCTGGTTCGGATCGGCGATCAACTCTTTCGGGGTCAAGGAATTGATGGACGGGATCGGCACATACGGCCCCGAACCACAACCGCAAAAGGCAACGCCTCGGCAAATCCTTCCCGAAGAAACAAAGGTCTCCGGCTTTGTGTTCAAGGTTCAGGCCAACATGGACCCCAAGCACCGGGACCGCGTTGCCTTCTTGCGCATGGCGTCGGGGCACTTCAAGCGCGGCATGAAACTGACCCATGTGCGCAGCAAGAAACCGATGACGGTATCAAACCCCGTCCTGTTCCTCGCCTCCGACCGGGAACTCGCCGAAGAGGCCTGGGCCGGCGACATCATCGGTATCCCGAACCACGGCCAGCTGCGCATTGGCGACACGCTCACCGAGGGCGAAGCCTTGAAGGTGACGGGGATTCCGTCCTTTGCGCCGGAATTGCTGCAATCGGTCCGCGCCGGCGATCCGATGAAAGCAAAACATCTCGAAAAAGCGCTGAACCAATTCGCCGAGGAAGGCGCCGCCAAGGTGTTCAAGCCGATGATCGGCTCGGGCTTCATCGTCGGCGTCGTCGGCGCCCTGCAATTCGAAGTGCTGGGCAGCCGGATCGAGCTGGAATACGGCCTGCCCGTCCGGTTCGAAGCGTCGCAATTCACCTCCGCCCGCTGGGTGCACGGGCCGAAACCGGCGGTCGACAAGCTGGTCAGCGCCAACACGCAACACATGGCCGAGGACAATGACGGCGACATGGTCTACCTGACCCGCCTGCAATGGGATATCGACCGCATCGGGCGGGATTACCCGGATGTCACCCTGTCGGCGACCAAGGAAATGATGGTGTGACGCAAGACCGCCGCGCGGAACGCGATTTCGAAATCGCGTCCGAAGCGGCGGGCAAGCCGCTTCGAAAAGGCGTCTCGAAACGCCTTTTCCGTTGATCCGACCGAACCGCTTCGGCACTCTGCCGCCATGAGCAGACGCGACACGCCGAACCCCGCCTATCCCGACGGGCTGCCCGGCATCCTGGATCATGTGAACACCCGCAGCGCGCCGCTTGGATTTGCCAGCGGCGAAGCGCTTCCGCCGCTCGATTGTGATCTGGATGCGCTGTCCAGGACCACCGTGACCCTGCCCTGCGACAGCACCCGCACACGCTCGGACAATTCCAGGAAAAGCTGGGAACTCGCGCGCGAACTGGAAGGCCAGAGCGCGATCTTGCACCTCAATGCCCTGCTGATCGCGCATCTGCGCAAACGCAGCCAGCCGGCCCATACCGCCGACCTGTTCCTGCGGCTATGGACCGAACACCCAAGGACCCTGATCGACAGGATGGACCTGCGCTGGAAAGTCTCCAGCCTCACCACCTTCGGCGATCACGGCAAGACACTGGCACAGCGCAGCGCGGGCCTGGGTCTGTCGACCCTGTTCAACATGATGAAGCTCTACGAAAGCGAGCGCTTGTATTCCGGACGCGCGGCAGAGCGGCCCTTTACCCTTGATGGCCGGTCCAACAGCCCCCTGCCGCTCGAGATGGACGCGTTCTCGCTCATTGATGGCGGGCTGGACATGAACCTGATCGGACGGCTCTGGCACGAGGCGAACGGCGATCCGGTGATCCGCCCCTTGGCGCATGACATGCTGGACCGGCTGATCGACGATCCCCGCACCGTGTTCCGCCGGTTGCGTCGCCTGCGCAGCCGCAAGCTGCGCCGCATGAAACAGGCAAAGGATAGCGCAGCCCCGGCTGGCGGCGTGACGATCGCGGTTCCCAAACCGCGCAGCGGGACACCGCGCTGGGGGGTGGTCTGCACCACGAACGCCCCCATGCCCGAGGTGGCCCGCTTCGTCGCGCATCACCTCGATATCGGTGCGACGCGCATCTACCTCTATCTCGATGCGCCCGATCCCGAGATCACCCGGCTGCTCACGCCGCATCCTCAAGTGGATCTGACGCTTTGCGACGCCGCCTATTGGCAAGAGGCGGGCAAGAGCCGACCCGACACGCACCAGGTGCGCCAGATTTTCAACGCCACGCGCGCATTGAAACGCGCGGCGGGCGATCTGGAGTGGCTCGGCCATATCGATACGGATGAATTCGTGCTGAGCGCGCACTCTCTCTCGGCTCTGCTGAAATCCGTGCCCAACGACATGGCCGGCGCGCGTCTCTACCCGGCCGAGGCGCTGGCGCCTGCCAAACCGGGGGCCAGCCCGACGCATTTCAAGCTGCGCACCACGTCCGAGGGCGTGCCGCCCAACGCCATCCACGACGTGTATCCCACCTTCGGCAGCTACCTGCGCGGCGGCTTTCTCAGCCATCTCGCTGGCAAGGTTTTCGCCCGGACCGGGCTCGGCGATA
>JAWLGI010000112.1:0-4037 GCA_041685125.1 Marivita sp.
TGTTGGCCATGGTTCCCATTCTCGGGCTTATGGCGATGTTCATGTAGGACCGGTAGCGTCCCTACCGCACCACGATTTCGTCCGTGCGGACCACACCCAGCATATCGCGCGACCGCTCGTCCAGAAGATCAAGATCCAGATAGGTGTCCGACAACCGGCGCGTCAGGTTTTCCATCCGCGAGACTTCGATTTCCAGCGCACGCAGCTCGGTTTCAAGCTCGCGGGTTTCCACCAGGATCTCCGCGCGCCGGAAGACGCCATAGTCGCCTTGAACAGCGGCAAAGATGAAATACGCCCCAACGCAGATTGCGCCTGCGAAAAACACAAGCCCCCCGAGGGCCGGTCTTGAAAAATTCTGTGTCATCTCATGCCTCGAACCGCGCCTCTTGATCGGGCGCGTGGTGTCAGGATGACACATGGGTTTGCCACATGAAAATCCCCCAAGAGGTATTCCGCATCAATTCGGGGGAGATGCCTGAAAATTGTGGCTTTCAGGACTCTCCCCATGTTCGATCAGCTCAATGCCGCAACGCCGGGCAGGGTCTTGCCCTCCATCCATTCAAGGAACGCGCCGCCGGCGGTGGAAATATAGGTGAAGCTGTCGGACGCATCTGCCTTGTTGAGCGCAGACACCGTGTCGCCACCACCCGCGACAGAGACCAGCTTGCCCGACCGGCTCAATGCGGCGGCATGGGCGGCCGCGGCATTGGTCGCGGCGTCGAACGGGCTGATTTCAAACGCGCCAAGGGGGCCGTTCCAGATCAGCGTCCTGGCCCGGTCGAAGGTCTGGCAGATATGCGCCACGCTGTCCGGCCCGGCATCGAGGATCATCGCGTCGGCGGGACAATCTTCGGTTTTCACGACCTCGGACTCGGCCCCTTCCTTGAAGTCACGCGCCACAACCACGTCGCGCGGCAGTAGTAGCTCGCACCCGGTCCGCGCAGCCTTTTCGGCGATCTCGCGCGCCGTGTCGGCCAGATCATGCTCACATAGCGATTTGCCCACGTCGATGCCCTGCGCGGCCAGAAAGGTGTTCGCCATGCCGCCGCCGATCACCAGCACATCGACCTTTTCGATCAGGTTGGACAGCAAATCCAGCTTGGTCGACACTTTCGCGCCGCCCACAACGGCCACCACGGGTCGTTCGGGGTTGCCCAAGGCCGCCTCAAGCGCGCGCAGCTCCGCTTCCATCAGACGTCCGGCGCAAGACGGAAGCAGATGCGCGACACCGGTCGTCGACGCATGCGCACGGTGCGCGGCCGAGAAGGCATCGTTGCAAAAGACATCACCCAGCGAGGCAAGAAACTGCGCCATGCGCGGATCATTCGCTTCTTCCATTTCGGAGAAGCGGGTGTTTTCCAACAGTACCACCGTATTGGCGGGCAGGGTGTCGATCTGGTCGCGCGACGGGGTCCCGATGAAGACGACATCCCGGCCAAGCGCCTCTTCCAACGCGGGCTGCACGTGTTTCAAGCTCAGGTCAGGGTTCGGTTTGCCCTTGGGCCGCCCGAAATGCGCGAGCAGGATAGGGGTGCCGCCCTTGTCGAGGATATCCGTGATCGTGGGCACAATACGGGTGATCCGGGTCGCGTCGGTGACCACGCCATTTTCGACGGGTACATTGATATCGACCCGCGTCAGCACGCGTTTGCCAGCAAGATCCAGATCGTCGAGCGTTTTCCAGGCCATGTGTCCCTCCTGTTCAGATGCTGCTCCCTGATGGCGTCGCAACCTGTCAAGGTCAATGCGGTCCTTGGCATTCGACGGGACGCGCTTTAAGTCCGGTGACAAGATCGAACAGCGAAGGAGCGCGGCATGGCCGAGATCAAAGACCCAGAGAACACCATCCTGATGGAACTCAAGGATGGCACCGTGACCATCGAATTGTTGCCCGACGTGGCCCCGAAACACGCAGAGCGAATGAAGGAGCTGGCGCGGTCCGGTGCCTATGACAACGTGTGTTTCCATCGCGTGATCGATGGCTTCATGGCGCAGACCGGCGATGTGGAACATGGCGACATGGAAGATGGCTTCAACATCCGCCGTGCCGGAACGGGCGGGTCGGACCTGCCGGACCTGCCGGCCGAGTTTTCCAAGCTGCCGCATGATCGCGGCACGCTCGGCGCGGCCCGGTCGCAGAACCCGAACTCGGCAAATTCGCAATTTTTCATCAGCTTCAAGGACAACCATTTCCTCAACGGGCAATACACGGTCTATGGCCGTGTGATTGACGGGATGGAGCATGTGGACGCGATCACCCGCGGCGAGCCGCCGGCGAGCCCGGACCGGATGATCTCGGTCAAGGTGGCGGCCGATGCGTAAATTTGCATGTCTCCTGACGTTCTGCGCGTCCCCGGCGCTGGCCACCGGATTGCAAATCGAGGTGGCAGGCGAAGCCAATGGCACCTTGACCATCGACCTGTTCGAGGACCTGGCCCCCCAACATGTCGAACGGATCACCACGCTGGCGGATGAAGGCGCCTATGACGGTGTCGTCTTTCACCGCGTGATCGACGGCTTCATGGCGCAGACCGGCGATGTCGAGTTCGGCAAGATCGACGGCGGCGACATGAGCATGGCTGGACGTGGCGGCTCCGACCGCCCGGACCTGCCGGCCGAATTCTCGGACACGGCCTTTGATCGCGGTATCGTCGGCATGGCGCGATCGCAGAATCCCGATTCGGCCAATTCGCAGTTCTTCATCATGTTCCAGGAAGGGTATTTCCTGAACGGCGAATACACGGTTGTCGGTGAGGTTACCGAGGGCATGGACGTGGTGGACGCGATCAAGCGCGGCGAGGGCCGCAGCGGCGCCGTGGTCGGGCAACCCGATGTCATGACCGAGGTAATGGTCACGGAGTGATCCGAATGCGCGCGGCCCTTGCGGGCCGCGCTCCCTATAAGCTGCCGCCGCCATCGGGGCGGCGCCAGCGATTAGCGCGGTTTGCAAACTTCTGCCTGGGAACCGGCGTTTTGCACGTTTGCGGCGTTGTTTTTGCATATTTGCAAAGAGAAGAAGCGGATATGGCTGCTCACAATCGCGTATGGGGGCTGTGCAGGTGGGCCAAGGGTGGTGCAGGCTTATGCCAACCTTGGAGGTTTCCGATGCGCCTGCACTCATTGTCGATCCTGTTCTCCGTCCTGTTCGCGTCCGCCGCGCTGGCCAGTCCCGAGCTCTGGCGCAATGAATGGCCGGACACGAATTTCCGGGACTCGAATGTGCAAGACTGGTCCGAGATCCGGTCGGGTGGCCCGCCCAAGGATGGCATCCCGGCGCTGAGTGATCCGGATTTCGTGCGCGCCTCGGGCAAGACCGGACTCGCAGCTTCGGAACCGGTGATCACGCTGGAGATGGGCGGGACGCCGCGGGCCTATCCGATCCGGTACCTGACATGGCATGAGATCGTGAATGACACCGTTGGCGGTGTGCCGGTTGCGGTGACGTTCTGTCCGCTGTGCAATTCGGCGCTGAGTTTTGACCGGCGGGCTGCGGGACGGACCTTGACCTTTGGCGTCTCGGGCAAGCTGCGCAATTCGGACATGATCATGTATGACCGCGAGACGGAGAGCTGGTGGCAACAGGCGCTCGGCGAGGCGATCGTCGGCGATTTGAACGGGACCGAGTTGACACTGCTGCCGAGCTGGATGGAAAGCTGGTCAGAGTTCAAAACGCGTCATCCGGACGGGTTGGTGATGGCGGAGCCGGGGTATAACCGCGACTACGGACGCAACCCCTATCGCGGGTATGACAGCTCGACCACGCCGTTCCTGTATTCCGGCGAGATGCCGCCGCATGGGATAGACGCGCTTGCGCGGGTGATCCGTGTGGGGGATCGCGCCTGGCCGATGGAGCGGTTGCGCAAGGAGGGTGACGTGCGGGAGGCCGGTGTGGTCATTACCTGGACCGCAGGGCAGGCGTCCGCCCTCGATACGGCCAAGATCGGCGAGGGCCGCGATGTCGGGTCCATCCGGGTGCGCGACGGGCGCGGACGGGATCTGCCGCATGATCTGATGTTTGCCTTCGCCTATCATGCCTT
>JAWLGI010000053.1:0-16222 GCA_041685125.1 Marivita sp.
TTGACGCACCCAGCTTTGCACCACGTCATCGCCGCTTTTCCACAGGTCGCACAATGCAAACCGGGGTGCGTCCGACAAGCGGTCGAGACCCAGAGCCCCGAGCGCAGGGCGCCCCTCGGCCCCGATGATCACACCGCCCATATGCACCTCCAACCGGTCCACCAGATCAGCGGTAATCAGGCTCGCAGCAAGCTCCCCGCCGCCTTCGCAGAACACCCGTGTGAGGCCCTCGCGCCCCAGCCGCTGCATCAGCGCGACGATATCGACCTGACGCCCGTCGAGTGGCAGATGCAGCAGCTTGGCTCCGATATCAGACCAGGCCTCACGCGCGTCGATCGGTGCATCGTCGGAATGGCAGAGCCAGACCGGCGCTTGATCCAGAGTCCGACCAAGCCTCCCGTCAGTCGGCAAATCCAACCGCCTGGAGACGACAATGCGCACCGGTTGTCGCGGCACGTCGATCCCGCGCACCGTCAGCAGCGGATCATCCGCCCGGACCGTGCCCGCGCCCACCAGCACAGCGTCGTGGCAGGCGCGCAAGCGATGCACACCGGCGCGCGTTTCGGCTCCGGTGATCCACTGGCTGTCGCCATTGGCGGTGGCGATACGGCCATCAAGACTGGTGGCCAGTTTCAGGGTCATGAGCGGGCGACCGCTGGAGAGACGGCAAAAGAACCCCGCGTGATCTTGTGCCGCGGCGTCGGTGCCAATGCCGGTCGCGACCGCGATCCCGGCCTCGCGCAACCGGGCAAAGCCTTGCCCCGACACGCGCGGATCGGCGTCGGCAAAGGGCGCGACGACGCGGCCAATCCCGGCAGCGATCAACGCATCTGTGCAGGGCGGTGTCTTCCCGTGATGGGCGCAAGGTTCCAATGTGACATAGGCCGTCGCGCCCTTGGCCGCTGCGCCTGCCCTGTCCAGTGCCTGCCTCTCGGCATGAGGGCGCCCACCCGGCCGGGTCCAGCCTTCACCCACCACGCGCCCGTCGTCCTGCACTATGACACAGCCCACCGCCGGGTTGGGCCAGGTGTTGCCCAGCCCCTGCCGACCGAGCGCCAGCGCCCGGTCCATATGGCGCGCGTCATCGGGGTTGCCGGGCACGGTCACTCTTCGGGTTTGGGTTTGTCCTTGTCGGACGGGCGCAACTCGCTGACGAACTTGTCGAAATCGTCGGCTTCCTGGAAGTTCTTGTAGACGCTGGCAAAGCGCACATAGGCAACCGTATCGATCCGGGCCAGCGACTCCATGACGATCTCGCCGATCTGCTTGGAAGGAATATCTGTCTCGCCAAGACTTTCCAGACGCCGCACGATGCCGGAAATCATCTGGTCTATCCGCTCCGGGTCTACCGGGCGCTTCTGCATCGCCATGCGGATGGAGCGTTCCAGCTTGTCGCGGTCGAAATCCTCTCGGCGTCCACTCGTCTTGACGACCACCAGATCGCGCAATTGAACGCGCTCATAGGTGGTAAACCGCCCGCCACAAGCCGGGCAAAAGCGTCTGCGCCTGATGGCGACATGATCTTCTGCCGGGCGGCTATCTTTTACCTGTGTGTCGATATTTCCGCAAAACGGGCAGCGCATTGGCCGTCCCCCTTCTTTTTCGTCTCTGCCTCAGACTGTGGGTTTCCCCCACTTATCCACAGTGACTATAGGTTAGCCGCGAGGTTTTGGGTAGCCCGGAATTTACCCCGCAAGAACTGGTGGTTCCGCTGCATCAGGTTGCATGCGGCTCAAGGTGTTCGGGAACGCAAGATCATCCCAGATGCGCCACCACGCGCCGCGTATGGGGCGCGGTGCGATGCTCGAAGACATAAATTCCCTGCCATGTGCCCAATGCGATCACGCCCTGCACCACCGGGATCGACAGGCTTACCGGCAGCATCGCCGCCTTGATATGGGCCGGCATATCGTCCGGGCCTTCCTGGGTGTGCGTCAGGTAGGACATCGCCGGATCGCTGGTCGGCGGCACAAGCCGATGAAAATAAGCGGTCAGGTCGGTCTTCACGTCTGGATCCGCGTTCTCCTGGATCAGCAGGCTGGCAGAGGTGTGCTGGATGAACAGTGTCAACAAGCCATCGCCCTGCGCCCACGCTGCGACATCGCGTGTGAACTCGTAAAGGCCCGGGCCTTTGGTCCGGATTTCAAAGGTTGCATGTTTCATCGCGATCCCTCGTCTGCATCGTGAAATACCGTCGGACATAAACAATATGCGGCCCTATGGCACAGCAAGGGAAACTGTAGCACCCCCTGTCGCGTTACCTTCTCGACATGGAACACAAAGTTAGGAACCGATCATGCCGAACAAGACAATCTTCATCACCGGGGCATCGACCGGCATCGGCGCAGCCACGGCCCGCGCCGCCGCAGACAATGGCTGGAATGTCGGCCTTTTCGCCCGCTCCAAAGACATTTTGGAAAAGCTCGGCAGTGAAATTGGCGACCGGGCGCTGGCTCTACCCGGGGATGCAACGCAGCTCGACGATCAGGCCAAGGCGCTGGACAAATTGGCGGATCACTTCGGCGCGGTTGATGCCGCCTTTGCGAACGCCGGCATGGGCTTGAGCGCACCGGGCACCGAGGCCGGCGATCCGGACGAGTGGCACAAGATGATCGAACTGAACATCATGGGCCTGCTCTGGACCACGAAGGCCGCGATGCCGCACCTGAGAAAGAGCACGGGCCATTTGCTATTGACGGGATCCGCCGCCGGCCGTCGCCATATCAAAGGCTCTGTCTATGGGGCGTCCAAATGGTTTGTTCACGGCTATGGTGGCAATATGGCCGAGGAGATGCGCGAATGGGGCGGGCGTTGCACCGTGATCGCGCCGGGCATGGTGGATACACCCTTCTTTGACGAGGCACACCCGGACAAATTGCAAGCAGAAGACGTGGCCGAAGCGGTTGTCTTCGCGCTCAGCGCTAACCCGCGCGCCAACGTGCAGGAAGTTTTCGTAATGCCGACGCAATAGGAGTGACATGATGAGCAAAGACAACACCGACCCGACAAAGGGGCCCGGCACAACATCCGATCCAAATCAGGCAGACCGAACCGGAAATCCCGGTCACGATCCCTTCAAGGAAGTTCCCGATGAAACGGACGGGCCAAAACAGACAAACCGCGATCCCGAGACGGGGCCGGGCACGACCACAGACCCCAATCAGGCAGATCGGACGTAATCACAGCGACGGGCTGACGACCTGATCTATTTGAAGATGCTGTCGCCCTGTTGGTCGACCAGCATCTTTGCCTTGTTGACCGACGCTTTCACCGCTTCGCCAAAATCCTGCAAGCTATCGGCGCGCATCATGAAATATGATTTCAACTCACCGTCGATCTCTTTCTCGATCCGCGCCCCGATGCGCCATGTGCCGCCGTCTTTGACCGGCTCTGGGCGGATCGTATACCCGTTATGGGTTTCCGGCGGTGCGGACGGCGGCGATGAATTACCGCCGCCGCCAAAGAGCTTCTTGAGAAACGACATGGCTTACTGATCCAGGAAGCTGCGCAGCTTGCGGCTCCGCGACGGATGCTTGAGCTTGCGCAGTGCTTTCGCCTCGATCTGGCGAATGCGTTCGCGCGTGACGGTGAACTGCTGACCCACCTCTTCGAGAGTGTGGTCCGTGTTCATCCCGATTCCAAATCTCATCCGCAGAACACGTTCCTCGCGCGGAGTGAGCGACGACAGAACCCGTGTCGTGGTTTCCTTGAGGTTGTCCTGTATCGCGGCATCAAGCGGCAAAACCGCGTTCTTGTCCTCGATGAAATCACCAAGCTGGCTGTCCTCCTCGTCACCGATGGGCGTCTCGAGGCTGATCGGTTCCTTGGCGATCTTCATCACCTTGCGGACCTTCTCCAAAGGCATCTGGAGCTTTTCGGCCAGTTCCTCGGGCGTTGGCTCGCGGCCAATCTCGTGCAGCATCTGGCGACCGGTGCGGACCAGCTTGTTGATGGTTTCGATCATGTGCACCGGAATACGGATGGTGCGCGCCTGATCCGCGATGGACCGGGTGATCGCCTGACGGATCCACCACGTCGCGTAGGTCGAGAACTTGTAGCCGCGGCGATATTCGAACTTGTCGACCGCCTTCATCAGGCCGATGTTTCCCTCCTGGATCAAATCCAGGAACTGCAAACCACGGTTGGTGTATTTCTTGGCGATGGAGATCACGAGCCGCAGGTTGGCCTCGACCATTTCCTTCTTGGCCTGCCGCGCTTCTTTTTCGCCCTTCTGGACCTGTGCGACGATGCGGCGGAATTCCGAGATGTCGAGCCCGACATACTGACCCACCTGCGCCATGTCGGCACGCAATTCCTCGGCCTTGGGCAGCGACCGCTCAATGAACATCTGCCAGCCGCGGCCGGTCTTTCCGCTCATCTCGTCAAGCCAGTTTGGGTCAAGCTCGCGGCCGCGATAGGCATCGACGAATTCGCGGCGGTTGATGCGCGCCTGATCGGCCAGCTTCACCATCGCCGAGTCGATCGACATGATGCGCTTGTTGATCCCGTAAAGCTGGTCGATCAGCGCCTCGATCCGGTTGTTGTGCAGGTGCAGTTCGTTCACCAGCTCAACGATTTCCGAGCGCAGCTTCTGGTAACGTTCCTCGTCCACCTTGCTGAACGATCCGTCCTCGTTGAGCGTTGCCGAGATACGGTTGTCCTGCATGCTGGACAGTTCTTCGTAGTCCTGCGCAATCCGGCCAAGCGTTTCGAGAACACGCGGCTTGAGCGCGGCCTCCATCGCGGCGAGCGACATGTTCGCCTGCTCTTCCTCGTCCTCGTCATCTTCTGTCGCGATCGGATTTCCGTCCGCATCAAGCTCCTGCTTTTCTTCGGACTTCTTCTCGGAGGACGATGTGTCGGTTGCAGGCTCGGCCCCGGTCTGGCTCGCAACGGCCGCCGCGACCTCTTCCTCGTCAACCATCTGGTCGCCGAAGGTCGTCTCAAGATCGATGACGTCGCGCAGCAGAATGTCCTCGGACAGCAATTCCTCGCGCCAGATCGTGATCGCCTGGAAGGTCAGAGGGCTTTCGCACAGCCCGGCGATCATCGTGTTGCGCCCGGCCTCGATGCGTTTCGCAATCGCGATCTCGCCCTCGCGGGAGAGCAGCTCGACGCTGCCCATCTCGCGCAGGTACATGCGCACCGGATCATCGGTCCGGTCCAGCTTTTCCGATCCGCCCGAAGCGACGGTCACCTCACCGGGCTTGGCAGTCTGCACAAGATCGGTGGCGCCCTTGTCCTCTTCCTCGGACTCTTCATCCGCCTCGGTGATCTGGATGCCCATTTCGGACAGCATCGACATCACGTCCTCGATCTGGTCGGAACTGACCTGATCCGGCGGTAATACCTCGTTCAGCTGATCATATGTGATGTAGCCGCGTTCGCGCGCGTCTGCGATCATCTTCTTGACCGCAGTCTGGCTCATATCGAGGCTGACTTCTTCTTCGCGGTCTTCAGTCTTGGCGTCGTCGTTATCTTTGGCGGCCATGGATGCTCCTGTCGAGACGGGGCGATTCGATTGACCCGAATCAATAGCGCGAATAAGTGATTCGCACACCCGTTTACCCTGTTTCGTTTACGCTTTCCTTAGCAAAACACCGTCAGCTACGGGGTTTGTCGAAGCGAATTGTCTCCATCAAAGCGGCAAATGCGCTGCGTTCCTCCCGATTTATCGCGGCCCCGTTGGGGCCGAGATCATATTCCGTTCTGTCTTCAGACTGCGCCCGCTGTGCGGATTGTCGTGCCTGAGCTGCCTGGCCCAGCCGCCATGTCAGCGTTTCGTCTGCCGACCCATACAGATCTTCAGCGGCCTCGGCGATCTCCGCATCAAGCCCTGTCCCCGCTTCGAGTTTCGCCAGTTCCTCGGCAATGGTCTGGCGCGCCAATTCCTCATCGCGTGGCTTGCGCAAACACGGGGTGATGGCGACATGGCGTGCCCGGCACAGCATTTCAAGGGCATCACCGCCAACAGCCATATCCGCGGCGGTGCGCACCGCGTCCGCCGCATCACCGGCGTGGCGCAAAAGACACGCCTTGAGCGCGGCATGATCACGGTCGGCGCAGGGCATTTCCTCGATCTTGGCCTCGAATTCGGGGATCAGCTCTGGCGTGACGATCAGCGCGGCAAGGATCACCGCCTCGCGCAGTCGGATCTCCACGTCCTTGCCGCCTGCCACCAGAAGCGATGCACGCGTGTCATCCGCCGGCTTCGACGGGGCCTGCATATTGGAGCGCCGACGGCCGGGTTGCGCTTGCCTCGATGGCCCGCGAAACAACTCCCAACGCAGACGCTTGATCTCTTCGCCGTAATGGTTGCGCAACGACGGATCCTGTATCGTGCGAATGCGGTCGCGCAATGTCTTGTCCAGCGCCGCCTTGCGTTCCGGGCTGTCGAACACTCGCCCTTCTGTCTCGCGCCGCCACAAAAGCTGCACCATCGGCTGCGCGTCGGTCAGCAGGGACCGCATCGCTTCGCGCCCTTCAGAGCGGATCAGGTCATCGGGGTCCTGACCTTCGGGCAACAGGACAAATCGCAGGGATTTTCCCGCCTCGAGAAGGGGCAACGCCGTGTCGATCACCCGGTATGCCGCGCGCAGCCCGGCGCCATCACCGTCCAGCGCCATCACCGGCTCGTCGGTGATCCGCCACAACATCTGGAGCTGGTGCTCGGTCACGGCAGTCCCCAGGGGCGCCACAGCCGCCTCGAACCCGCCCGACGCCAGCGCGATCACATCCATATACCCTTCGGCCACGACCAACGGCTGGCCCTTGCCTGCCGCCTCGCGCGCCGGGCCGTGATTGTAGAGCGTCCGGCTCTTGTCGAAAAGCGTGGTTTCCGGGCTGTTCAGATACTTGGCATTGTCGTTCGGATCCAGCGCCCGGCCACCGAACGCGATGGCCCGCCCGCGCGGATCGCGGATCGGGAACATGATGCGGTTGCGGAACGTGTCATAGGGCTTGCCACCCTTCTGCGACGGTTTCGCCAGACCCGCCTCGATGATCTCTTCGCCCGGCACGCCATGCCCGATCAGATGGTCCCAAAGCGTCTGCCAGCCGGGAGGGGCAAACCCGATGGCGAAGCGCTCCTGCGTTGCCTGATCCAGGCCGCGGCGGCTCAGGTATTCGCGCGCATCCGCCCCGGCACCGCTGCGCAATTGCCGGCCGAAAAAGCGCACGGCCTGCTCCATCACCTCGGTCAGCCTGGTCCGGTGATCGGATTTCTCCTGCGCCTGCGGATCGCGTTCCGGCAATTGCATCCCAGCCTCGGCGGCCAGAATTTCCACCGCCTCCATGAAACCGACATTCTCGGTTTCCCGCACGAACGAGATTGCATCACCTTTGGCCTGACAGCCAAAGCAATAATAATAGCCTTTGCGATCGTCGACATGGAAACTGGCCGTCTTTTCCTGGTGAAAGGGGCAGGGTGCCCACATGTCGCCCTTGGCTTGGTTCGACTTGCGCGTATCCCACAGAACCTTGCGGCCCACCACCTGCGACAGGCTTGTGCGGGTGCGCAATTCGTCCAGAAAATTCGGTGGCAGGCTCATCTCCGGAATATCGGTCTTTGCCAGCCAAGAGTCCAGTGGGGCACGGCAATCGAAGGCCCCAGGCTGTCCGTGCTTATTGCGACATGCAGGCTTGATAGAGCGCGTTGCTGACTTCCTGGGTCAACTGGTCTTCGGGCAGGCTGTAAATCCATTCGACCATCGCCGGGACCGCAACCTCATAGCTTTGCGCATCGTCCGGCAGCATTCGGATCACACGCCGTTCGGCGCGGCGGGGGTTTGACCCGTTCTTGCGCTCGGACATGATGTTGGTCGCGATCTGGCCCTGCTTGCGGCATTCGGTGTCGTCTTCTTGCCCGACCGCGGGGATCGTCAGGCAAAACGTCAGGGCTGTGGTGGCAAGCGCGGTGCGGAGCATGTGCATCCTCGTTCGGTGGCTGGATCAGGTGTGTTGCACATCTAACCCAGCCATACCGGATTGTCATCCGGTCCGTCAGAGCCCCTTGGCCCGGTAGCTCGCCGCGACCTTTTCGATCGCCACGAGATAGGCCGCGGTCCGCAGGTCATGCACGTCGTCACGGCTGTGCCACGCTTCATGCATCGATTGGTAGGCAATGCGCATCGTGTCATCCAGGCCCGAGCGCACCAGTTCCAGTTCATCCGCACCGCGCAGGTAGCGGTCCTTGAAATCGGGGGTCATCGACCATTTGTCGCCCAACATGGTGTCGAGCCGCTGCAATTCGTCGATCACCAACTGGTGCCGCGCCTCTTCCTGACGCCGCTGCATCCGGCCAAAGCGGATATGGCTGAGGTTCTTGACCCATTCGAAATAGGACACCGTCACACCGCCGGCATTGGCATACATGTCAGGGATCACGATCGTGCCCTTCTCGCGCAGGATATCGTCGGCCCCGGCGGTAATCGGACCGTTCGCCGCCTCGATGATCAGCGGCGCCTTGATCCGTTCGGCGTTGGTGAGGTTGATCACCCCTTCCAGCGCCGCCGGGATCAGGATGTCGCACTCCGCCTCGAGAACGCTCGCCCCGTCAGTGCTATGGGCTGCATCGGGATAGCCGCTGACGCCCCCGTGCTTGATGATCCATTCGCGCACCGTTTCGACATCAAGGCCTTTATCATTGAACAGCGCCCCGTCGCGTTCGATGATGCCAACGATCTTGCAGCCATCCTCGTCACGCAGGAATTTGGCCGCGTGGTACCCCACATTTCCGAGACCTTGCACGACAACCCGCTTTCCATCAAGCGAGCCGGTCATCCCGGCGGCCTTCATGTCCGGTGGATGGCGGAAAAACTCGCGCAGCGCATATTGCACGCCGCGCCCTGTCGCCTCGACCCGGCCCGCGATCCCGCCATTGTTCGGCGGCTTGCCCGTCACACAGGCCCGCGCATTGATATCGGTGGTGTTCATCCGGGCATATTGATCCGCGATCCAGGACATCTCCCGCTCTCCGGTTCCCATGTCGGGGGCCGGGACGTTCTGTGCCGGGTGGATCAGGTCCCGCTTGGTCAGTTCATAGGCAAAACGGCGGGTGATCTGCTCCATCTCGAATTCGTCGTATTCGCGCGGATCGATGCACAACCCGCCCTTGGACCCGCCAAACGGCGCCTCGACCAAGGCGCATTTATAGGTCATCAGTGCGGCCAGCGCCTCAACCTCATCCTGATTGACCGCTGTGGAAAAACGGATCCCCCCCTTCACGGGCTCCATATGTTCCGAATGCACCGACCGATACCCGGTGAACGTCCTGATCTGGCCCCGCAGGCGCACCCCGAAGCGCACCGTATAGGTCGCGTTGCAAACGCGTATCTTTTCTTCAAGCCCCGGCGGAAGATCCATCAGCGCCACGGCGCGGTTGAACATCAGATCAACTGATTCGCGGAATGTCGGCTCGTTTGGCGCGTTGTTGCTCATAAATTCCTCCCGGTTGGCAGGCTTTCGCCCGGTGTCAAAACGTAGCCTATGACAGCTTTGTTAATTTCGCACGCCTTGCGGGGAACATTCTTTTCAAATCAATCCCCCATGTCTGGCGAACTGTTTCACCCATTGCATCAATTTGGCCAAAGAGCCGTGAATTATTCTTTAAATTCAGCATACTCCTTACTTTTTCCACATTTGCTGCCCTATTGCCGCCGCCTTTCGCCTTCACTTCTCCTCAAATCGAAGTGGGGTGTCAGTCCGTCCTGAATGGATGGGAGAGAGGTAACAAATGATCGGATTAAGCAACCTTCTGCCAAAGGTGCCGGTCGCGGGACGCAAGAAATCAAAGTTGAGGTCCAGCGCGGCCACGACTCTGTACCGCTTCAGCCGTGATACCGATGGCAACATGTCAGTCATGGCGATCATCGCAGCCATGATGATGCTGGTTTACGGCGGCATGGGAATCGATTTGATGTATGCCGAGGTGGAGAGAACCCGGCTTCAAGCAACGCTGGATCGTGCCGTGCTCGCCGCGGCCGACCTTGAACAGCGACTGGAACCGCAAGTCATCGTCGATGACTACCTGCAAAAGATGGGTCTCGATGATGCGGACATCCTGGTCACGCCCGATTCCGGGCTGAACTACCGGAACGTGTCTGCCGAAGGAGAGCGGATATTCCCCGCGAAATTCCTGCAATTGATCGGCGTCGACAACCTGAAGGCGGCCGGCAACGCCGCCGCTGAGGAACGCATTTCGAATATCGAAATTTCGCTCGTCCTCGACGTCTCCGGATCGATGGGTCAGAACGAACGTATCGACAACCTCAAGGTCGCTGCGACGGAGTTTGTCGAAACCGTTCTCAAAGACGATCAATCGGGCCTGACCACGATCAATATCGTGCCCTACAACGCGACGGTGAACCTGGGACCGACGATGTCCCAGTATTACGACCTGACCGATGAGCACGACACCTCGACCTGCGCGATCTTCCCGGATTCCGCGTTCTATTCGAGGGGGATTGATCCCAATTCCGAGCTGCAGCGCCTGGCGCATTTCGACCCGTACACGCTGGATCAGAATACGGTTGAAACGCCGTCGTCATGGTGCCCTCTTGATGAAGAAAACAAGATCATCGCGCAGAGTGACAGCGAAGCGGATCTCACCGCGCTTATCGACACGTTCCAGGCGGGCGGCAACACGGCGATCGACCTTGGGATGAAATGGGGCGTTGCCCTTCTCGATCCGTCCGCCAGACCGGTTGTCAATTCACTTGCGTCGGACGGTCATACCACGCCGGACGCGGTTGGTCGCCCGGCCGACTACACCGCCGAAGACGCGATGAAGATCGTGGTTCTCATGACGGACGGGATGAACACGACGCAATATGATCTGTCCCCCGAATACACCAGCGGCATGTCCAATATCTGGATAGACGACCGCGGTGACAGTGATCCTTACAATGACCGGTTCTCCCACCGCGTTTCAGAGGGAGGCGGATCGAGCAGCGAAGAATATTACTGGGTTCGCTTCGAAAATGACTGGCGGAACCGGTATCAAAGTTACCCGGACGGCGGAAATGACGCGCGCCGGATGACCAATGCCGAAGTCTTCGCACGCTGGGGCACCCGCGCATTCGGTCAAAAGTTCTTCCGCCGGCCATATTACGACAATCGCGTGTCCTATAACGAGTATTACAACGCCTACTATGCCTACGAGACAATCGTGAGCAATACGGAGGCAGATTCCCGGCTCTCGAGGCTCTGTGCCGAAACACGCGATGCGGATGTCACCATCTTTTCCATCGGCTTTGAAGCACCGGATCAGGGGCAAGCCGCGATGCGCGACTGTGCATCCTCCCCGTCCCACTACTTCCCGGTGGAAGGCCTTGAAATTTCGGACGCGTTCCAGGCGATTGCCCGGACCATTAACCAGCTGAGGTTGACACAATGATGCGGCAAGACATGAAATTTATCCGCCGCTTCCTGCGGGATGAAAACGGCTCGGTGGTATTGCTTCCATTCGCCCTCTGGCTGCCGGTTTTCATGGCAATCATCATTGCCGGGCTTGAAATCAGCGCCATGTCGCTGCGCCATACCGAGCTGGAGCGCGGACTCGATGCGACGGTGCGGGACGTGCGGCTCGGTACCGGGGACTCGTTCGATCACAGCACGCTCAAGCAAAAGATCTGCGAGAGTGCGAATGTCATGACGGAATGCAATGAGAATTTGTATCTCGAAATGATCCCACTTGATCTGCGGAATTGGAATGAACCGTCCTTGTCAGCAACATGCGTGGACACAACCGAGGAGGTTCGCCCGGCGATCACGTTCGACGCAGGCAACCCGAACGAGCTGATGCTGCTTCGCGCCTGCTACAAGTACAAGCCGATTACACCGACGGGCGTTATTGGTGGATCCCTTGAAAAGGATTCCGAAGGATACACCGCGCTGGTGTCCTACACGGCCTTCGTACAGGAGCCTTACTAATGCTAGTTCGTATCAAAAATGATATCTCGCGGTTCTTCCGCGACCAGAAAGGGGATGCGTCGCTTGAAGCGATCATCTTCATCCCGATCCTCCTGGTCATCTTTGTGGCCACATGGGTTTTCTTCGATGTGTTTCGCCAGACTGCGATCAATCAAAAGGCCAATTATACAATCGGCGACATCATCTCGCGGGAAACCGAGATACTCGACGAGACCTATATCGATAATGCCCAGAACCTTCTGTACCATCTGGCACAGGCCGAGGGTGACGATGTCGACTTGCGCGTATCGGTCGTTCAATTCGTCCAGACCGGAGAGGAAAGCACGGATGGATCCTATATGTTGGTCTGGTCCAAGGCACGGGGCGATTGGTCTGCCCATGTCCAGGCCGATATGGTAAATTACACCGACCAACTGCCGCTCCTTGCGCCGGGTGACCAGTCGATCCTTGTCGAAACACGTGACTGGTACGAGCCGACCTTCCAGATTCCGGGCATCGAGGATTTCGACATCTCGACCTATTCCTTCACCCGTCCGCGGTTTGCACCCCAGGTGATCTTCGAAGGGATCAACGACGGATCGGGCAAGCATTGGCAGAACAATGGCTGGGGCAATGGCGATCAGGACGCGCCCGGCGGGTCACTGTGCAACAACAACGCCGAGAACGGCTCTAGCGGCGACGCCGATCACAGTACCTGTACGAGCGACACGTCAAAGGCCAACGGGAAGAAGAACAAGAAGAAATCCTGATGGCTAAGCGTCTCTCTGGGCGATCATCACCGTGATGATATCGGCCATGGGGCGGGCCTGAGCCCCCGGGGTCACCCCGCCCACAGCAACCCGGCGTCCCAGACGCCACCACAGACCCGGCTGCCACGCCCGTGGCGCCGGGTTTTTCAGTTTCATCATGAAACCGTTCGACGGCTTCATCGCAAAAGCCCCCCGGCTGACCGAAACAACGTCTTCGATCCGGGCCAGCACCCTGCCATCGCTGTCGGCAAGATGCTCGCGCGTCAGATAGAGGCACCGGGTCGTCGCCACCTGAAGCTTGTACGCCATCCCCAGCGCGCCAAGCCCCATCGCGATCAGAAAGGCCTGCCACCCCAGATCCGCCGGCGGCTGCGTAAAGGCGAGGTAGAGAACCAGCGCCCCTAGCGTCAACAACATGGCAAGCGCAATGAGGCGCCGTGGCCCGCGCGGGTCTACCTCTGCCAATATCTCGTCCTGCACAGCGTCTCTCCCGGTGATGCACCGATGCCGATAGCCCATTCACGCGCATAAGGCGAGACCGCCTGATGCCCCCTGCAGCAGCACAAGAAGGAAGGACGGGCCTATTCTGCTGCCATACCGTCGGTGAATTGCAGCCGCGCCAGACGCGCATACAGCCCATCCTCCGACACCAGAGCATCATGCGCCCCGGTGGCAACGACATGGCCCTGATCCATCACGATGATCCGGTCGGCTTTCTTCACGGTGGCCAGCCGGTGCGCCACGATGACCGTGGTGCGCCCTTCTGACAGGTCATCCACGGCGTGCTGCACCGCGCGTTCGCTCTCTGCGTCCAGGGCGCTTGTCGCTTCATCGAGCAGCAAGACCGGCGCATCACGCAGAATGGCGCGCGCAATGGCGATCCGCTGCTTCTGGCCCCCGGACAGCATCACACCGCGTTCGCCCAGCCAACTGTCATACCCGTCCGGCAGCGCCGCGATGAACTCATGCGCCGCCGCGGCCTTCGCGGCAGTTTCGATCTCGGCATCGCTCGCATCAGGCCGGCCAAACCGGATATTGTCACGCGCCGAGGCGGCAAAGATCACCGGGTCCTGCGGCACAAGAGCGATATGCTTGCGGAAGGCATCACGGTTCAGCCCGTCAATCCGCATGCCGTCAAGGCAAACAGCACCCGAGTCCGGGTCATAAAACCGCTGGATCAGCTGAATGATGGTTGTCTTGCCTGCACCGCTCGGCC
Source organism: Marivita sp. (assembly GCA_041685125.1). Classification (GTDB taxonomy): domain Bacteria; phylum Pseudomonadota; class Alphaproteobacteria; order Rhodobacterales; family Rhodobacteraceae; genus Marivita. The sequence goes on from JAWLGI010000053.1 coordinate 13,897, forward strand.
CGACAACGGCAACCGTTTCCCCGGGCTCGATCCGCAGGTTCACACCGTCCAGCGCCGCAACGCCCGGACGGCTTGGATAGGCGAAATGCACATTCTCGAAGGTAATCTCGCCGCGCACAGGCTCAGCCAGGGTCAGCGGCGTATCCGGGTCATTCACCGTGTCCTCGGCATGCAGCAATTCGACCAGCCGTTCCGTCGCACCGGCTGCACGCTGCAACTCACCGAAAATCTCGGACAGGGCCGCAACAGATCCCGCCACCATTACCGAATAGATAACGAATTGCACCAGTGCGCCCGCGCTCATCGAGCCGCTTCGTACATCCGTCGCGCCGATCCACAACACGCCGACGATACCGGTGAATACGAGGAAAATAACGATTGCCGTCATCTGCGCCCGCGTCCAGATACGCCGCCGCGCCGCGTCAAAGCTCTTTTCCGTCACATCCGCAAACGCCTGCTTTGAAATGGTCTCATGCGTGAAAGCCTGCACCGTCTGAACCGACAAAAGCGTTTCGGAGGCATTGCCGGAGGACGCTGCGATCCAGTCCTGGTTCTCGCGGCTCAGCTTGCGCATCTTGCGCCCCAGCACAAGGATCGGAACCACGACCGCGGGCACGATCAGCAGAACCATCCCCGTCAGCTTGGCCGAGGTGAACAACATCAGGATCATGCCGCCGACAAACAGCAGCGCATTGCGCAGCGCGATGGAAATCGACGACCCGATCACGCTCAGGATCAGCGTCGTGTCTGTGGTGATCCGGCTCAGAACCTCGCCGGTCATCACCCGCTCGTAAAAAGACGGGCTCAGTCCGACAACACGCGAGAACACCGCCATGCGGATATCGGCCACCACCCGTTCGCCGAGCCGTGTGACAAGCGCGTAGCGCAGCGCGGTGCCGATCGCGAGCAAGCCGGCAATGCCCAAGGCGGCGCCGAAATACCGGTCCAGCAAAGCACCATCCGCGGTGTTGAAATTGTCCACCACCCGGCGCACGGCCATCGGAAGGATCAGCGATACGGCGGCCGTCGCCGTCAGCGCGAAAAGCGCCGCGAACATGAGCAGCCGGTAGGGCGCAACAAATGGCCAAAGGGCGGCAAGCGATCCAATCTTCTTGGATTTTTCGCGGTCGTCTGTCTTCTTCTTCGGTATTTGTGTTGCGTCCGCCATCAGGTTCCCGTTTTCAGTTGAACACGCTTAAACATTGGCCCGCCGGTATTGGTCAAGCCGAAGCCTGCGGAAATGATCATTTGCCGCGCCAGGCCGGGCGGCGCACAAGGTCCGTGATGTCAGGGATGATGGAGCGGGCGACGGGAATCGAACCCGTATCATCAGCTTGGAAGGCTGAGGTCTTACCATTACACAACGCCCGCTCAGCGTGGTGTCTGGTATTTCATGCGCGTTCGCAGGTCAAGTATCTGCTGCATGATGAGCGAGGAAATTCGCGGACCAAGGCGCACGTTGTCAGTATCGGGCTGGGCGACGGGCTGTCCGCATCGTCGGCACGAGAGCAGCGTGAACGAGCCCCGGCCAACAATTTCCATGACCATGCCACGGTGGTCGCGCAGGTGTTTCGTTTTCAGGAGCCTCATCCGCGCTTGCCCCTGGGATATGCGGCAGATCGGACAGTGAAACCGCATTCCCGTGGTTTGGCATGGACGCACGCTTTGTGACGCCCTATGCCAGGACCATGCACAATGCGAACTCCGTCACCCCACCCACCGATCGAATCCTTGCCGGTGTCGTTCTGATGCTGGGGTTTTGCGTGACCGCCCCCCTTCTCGATGTGGCGGCCAAGCTGGCCTCTGACACCGTTCCGGTGGGACAGATCACAACCGCACGCTTTGTCGTGCAATGCGCGCTGATGGCCCCCTTTGTCTGGGCCATGGGGCTATCGCTGCGGGTTGCGCGGGGGCAATGGCTCGCTCTGCTGTGCCGCGCGGCGTTGCTGTTGATCTCGACCTTCTGTTTCATCGCCGCGATCCGCGTCATGCCGCTGGCCGATGCGCTGGCGATCGTGTTCGTGGCCCCGTTCATCGTGCTGCTGGTGGGCAAATTCTACTTGGGCGAAGATGTCGGCCCGCGCCGCGTGGGGGCGGCGGTGGTGGGCTTTGCGGGGGTCTTGTTCGTGATCCAGCCCAGTTTCGCAGCCTTCGGCGCAGTGGCGCTGTTTCCGCTTGGCACCGCAGTTGGGTTCGCGTCCTACATTCTCGTGACACGCGGGCTGTCGCGGCGGATGCATCCCGTGACCTTGCAATTCCACACCGGCCTGATCGCCAGCCTGCTGTGCCTGCCCGGGATGCTGCTGGCCCAGGGCACCGGATCCGA
>JAWLGI010000113.1:0-3856 GCA_041685125.1 Marivita sp.
ATCAAAGCCCTGTTCCGCGATGTTGGAATTCGTGATCACGACGGGGATCTCGGCCCTGTGCGCCTTGCGCACGGCGGGGATCACGGCCTCGCCATTGGTTGGCCAGATGATGATGGCGTCGACATCCCGCTGAATCAGGTTCTCGATCTGCGCGATCTGGCGCGCCACATCGCCGCCGGCATCCTGGACGACGACGTCGACATCCGGGTTGGCCTCGGCCGCGGCGACAAACGCGTTTTCATAGGTGGTCTGATAGCTGTCGACGCCGACATTGTTCTGCGTGATGCCGATCGTGTAGCTTTGCGCCTGTGCGGCACCGCCCAAGGCGACACTGGCTACGGTCGCGCCGAGAACTGTACGAAGTTTCATCAGGTTCTCCTCCCCTTTGTCATGTCAAATCAACTCCCCGTCCTCCGAACGGGGAATCATCATCCGAAATGCCGGACAATTGCGGTAATTCTGCGCCTAAAGGCTGCGTCGCAATGCAGCAAATATCTTCAAAATGGATGAAAAAATATCCGTAATGGACATATTGAAGATATTCGGAGCATATCAAATTGGACAATCTGACAAGGAGCGACGCGATGGTAAAAACGAATCCATCCAATCTGAACGGTTCTGCGACGGAATCGCCCCGCAGACCGGCAAGGGAGCCTTACGGCCGAATGACAGCAATGAGTGCAAACGCGGATAAGTCAATGCACGCGTCGCTTGCGACGGGGGATTTGCTGCGCATTCTGTCGTATCTGGAGGATTCCAGCAACGAACTGGAAACCGCTCTTGATCTGTATGACCCCAACCCGGTGTTCCGCATGGCGCTCTACGCGATCAAGGGGCATCTCGAAGCCCGCGTGATGACGCCCACATCCCTGATCGCCGCAAGCAACGTGCCCTATGCAACCGCGAACCGGCGTCTCAGGGACATGGTCGAGGCCGGTCTGATCGAACAGCGCCCGCGCACGAAATCGGGCAAGAGCTTTTCCATGCATCCCAGCAAGAAGCTGCTGGATCAATGGAGCCAGATGTCGGGGCGGGTGCGGCGGCTGGCCGAGACCACCTTTGGCGATCACACCAGCCGCGAAGAGGCGCGGGATTACTATTTCGGCGGCTCCTACATGACCGCCCGCTCGATTCCGCCGATCCAGATGCTGCCCGAACCGCTCAAGCTGGCGGGTGGCATGCGCGTTCTCGTCCACGGTGATCCGACATTCATGGTGATGGAAAACCTCAAGCGGCAGTTCGAACAGGTGATCGGCACGCAGATCCACCAGCGCGCCTTTTCGATCGACCGTCTGCGCGAGGAGGCGCTGCGCAACGCCGAGCGCGGGTCCAGCCGATATGACATCATCGCGCTGGACTTGCCGTGGATCGGCGAGTTTGTCGAAAAGAAGATCCTGATGCCGCTGGACGAGATCATGGACGTGGCACGCCTCGACCCTGCGGATTTTCACACCGCAGGCTGGAAGGCGGCGCATTGGGATGGGCGGCCTTACGGCGTGCCCGCGCAGACCACGCCCGAGCTTCTGTTCTATCGCCGTGACCTCTTTGCCGATGCGGGGCTGGAGCCGCCCGAGACCACCGATCAGCTGCTGGAGGCCGCGCGCAGGATGCACGAGCCGCAGAAGGGCCGTTACGGAATCGGCTGGAACGCGGCGCGGGGGACGGCGCTTGGCCACAGCGTGCTGATGGCGATGGCGGATTTCGGGCAGCCGGTTCTCGACCTGCCCGAGATCGCAGGGGGGTTTGACACCGATGCGCTGGCCGCGCGCGATTACAGCGTGACCATCGATACCGACAAGACCCTGATGGCGGCCGAATACCTGATGGAGCTGCTGCAGTATTCACCGCCCGAGATCCTGTCGATGTCCTGGTATGAACGGGTGCGCCCGTTTGCGTCGGGCCGGATCGCCATGGCCTACGGCTATACGCTGCTGGCCCCGTATTTCGAGCTCGACCCGTCCTCGCCCGCGCATGGGAAGACCGGCTATCTGCCGCATCCGCACGGGCCGAACGCCGGCAATCTGGCACCCGTGGGCGGGTATGCCATGGGCATTCCGGCCAATCTCGCGCCCGAGCGGGTCGGGGCGGCGGTCGAGGCTTTGCGTGTCTTCACCAGCCCCGAGGCGCAGAAGCTTTATGTCCAGAACGGCAGCCGTACCAATCCGCGCTACTCGGTCGGGGCGGATGCCGAGGTCCGCCGCGCCTCGGCGATCTTCGAGGCCGTGGACGCCATGTCCCTGCGCGACGAACTGCAATTCTGGCCGCGCCCGCCGGTGCCCGAGATCACCGGGATCATCAAGATCTGCGGCGAGGAATTCCACGACATGCTGCGCGGCCTGATCAGCCCCCGCGCCGCCTTGCGCCAGGCCCAGGACAGGGCCGACGCGCTGATCGAAAAATCCGGGCCATCATGAATTCGAGGAGGAGAGACACATGGATCCCAACCGCCTGAAAGGCAAGAATATCCTTATCACCGGTGCCGCGCGCGGCATGGGCGCTGCCAATGCCGAAAGCTTTGCCGCGCAGGGGGCCAGCGTGTGCCTCGGCGATCTGGATCTGGACGAGGCGCAAAAGGTGGCCGACCGGATCAACGAAGCGGGCACCGGCCGCGCCATCGCCGTCAAGATGGACGTGACCCGGCGCGAGGACAACGTCAGCGCCGTCGCCGCCACGGTCGAGGCGTTCGGCTCGATCAATGTGGGGATGTTCAACGCGGGTCTCAACAAGCCGCGGTTCTTCATGGATATCGATGAGGACAACTGGGACCTGATCATGAACGTCAACACCAAGGCGATGTGGCTGGGCATGCAGGAGGTCGCCCGCCAGATGATCGCCCAGGGTCCGATGGAGGATCATCCCTACAAGCTCATCAATGTCGGATCGATCGCCTCGCGCAAGCCGCTTGTCGATGTGACCGTGTATTGCACATCGAAATACGGCTGTCTGGCACTGACGCATTGCGGGGCCATCGGCCTTGCCGAGCACAATATCACCGTCAACGGTTTTGCGCCGGGCGTGGTGGTGACACCGCTCTGGGAGCAGCTTGACAAGGACCTGATCGACATGGGCTTCAAGGAGCGTGAAGGTCAGGCCTACGACGATATCGTGAACAATTTCCTGCAGATAAAGCGGGTGTCCTATCCCAAGGATATCACCGGGACCGCGTCCTTTCTGGTCAGCGACGACAGCGATTACATGACCGGTCAGATGATCCATATCGACGGCGGCTGGTGCATCCAGTGACGCGCCGGGGCGCAGGCCCGACCGCACAAGACCGCAAACGCGATCCCTCTTTCCAACGGCGCATTCCTTCAGACGCCCAACCGGAGTTACACTCATGTCACGAGCGCTCATGCCGAACCTGCTGACCCCGCAGGATCTCGAACCCAACTGGCAGTGGGAGGCCAAACTGCCGTCGCCCGGTCACATGTCGGTCGATTTCGAACGCCGGATCGACCATGACCGCCTGCGGCGCTACCGTCTGGCGCGCACGCGGCAGTCGCTGCAGGCCTCAAAGGCCGGCTCGCTGCTGCTGTTTGACGTCAACAACATCCGCTATGTCAGCGCCACCAAGATCGGCGAGTGGGAGCGCGACAAGATGTGCCGCTTCTGCCTGCTGACCGGGGACGATTCGCCTTACGTCTGGGACTTCGGGTCGGCCGCGGTCCATCACCAGAAGTATTCCGACTGGCTGGAACCCGATCACTGCCTCGCCGGCGTGGTCGGCATGCGCGGCACGATCCCGCCCGAGTTCGGGCTGATGCGCAAATACGCCAAGATGATCGCCGAGCTGATCAAGGATGCGGGCATGGCCGACATGCCGGTGGGCGTGGACTATGCCGAAACCGCGATGTTC
>JAWLGI010000054.1:0-15589 GCA_041685125.1 Marivita sp.
GCGGCGATCTGAGCCACCACCATGTCCGGGTCTGTCAACGCCACGCCAGTCACGCCTTGCGTGTTCTGCGCGGTCAGCGCGGTGATCGCCGCCATGGCATAGCCGCCATTCGCCGAGATCGCCTTGATGTCCGCCTGGATACCGGCGCCGCCCGACGGGTCGGAACCGGCGATGGACAAGACGTTGGGGATCATGGCCGTCTCCATGCGTCATGCAGCGCGCGGGTCGCGGCTTCGGGATCGGGCGCACGGGTCACGGCCGAGACGACGGCCAACCCCGCAGCGCCCGACGCGCGCAGGTCCGGGATGTCGGCCGCGGTCAGCCCGCCAATGGCGACAACAGGCACCGAGCAGGCCGAAACGATCCGCTTGAGCCCCGGCAGGCCGATGGGTGCCGCAGCGTCGGGTTTCGTCGCGGTGGCCCGGACCGGGCCGGCCCCGATATAGTCGACGCCGTCCGGAATGGCGTCGCATTGCGCCGCCGTCTCGATCGATAGCCCCAAAATCGCGTCCGGCCCGATCCGCTCACGCGCGGCGCGCGGGTCGCCATCGCCCTGCCCGATATGCAGGTCAGCCCCGGTCTGGCGCGCGACCTCCAGCCGGTCGTTGACGAAAACGCGCACGCCCAATGGCCCGAGGTCCTCCAGCAGCGCGGCCGCCATGCGGGCCATCTCGGACTCCGGGGCGGTCTTGTCGCGCAGCTGCACCGCCCAGGCGCCACCGCGCGCCGCGGCGCGGGCCTGCTCGATCACCGGGATCGGCGCGTCCGGGTCGGTGACGACATAGACCGGGCCGATCATGCCACCTCCTCGATCCGCGCGCCCGCATCCAGCGCCTCGGGCGAAAGCGCGTGCAGCGCATCGAGGAAAGCCGGCACGAAGCTGCCTGGCCCGGCAGCCAGCGCGCCCGCCGTCTCGCCGGCAAGGCCATAGGCGGACAGTGCGGCAGCGGTCGCCTCCAGCACCGGCTGGTCCACGCAGAACGCCGCGATCACACCGTTGAGCGAACAGCCCATCACGGTGATCTTTGCCATCATCGGGTGGCCATTGGCCACGCGCAGCGCCCGCGCGCCATCGGTGACAAAGTCCACCGGCCCCGACACCGCGACAACGCCGCCGGTGCGGCGCGCCAGCAGGCGCGCGGCCTCCTCGGCATCGGCCACCGCGTCGCCCGCATCCACGCCGCGCGCGGCACCTCCCAGACCGACCAGCGCGAGGATCTCGGACGCGTTGCCGCGCACAACCTTGGGCCGCAGGTCCAAGAGTCGCGCCGACAGGTCCTGCCGGAAACGCGTCGCGCCCACGCCGACCGGGTCAAAGACCCAGGGCCGCCCGGCCCGCTCCATGACGCCCGCCGCCTCTTCCATGCCGGCGGCCCACGCCGCATCGGCGGTGCCGATATTGACGGTCAACGCCTGCGCGAGGCCTGCGAATTCGGCCACCTCCTCGCGGGCATGGACCATCGCCGGCGAGGCCCCCATGGCCAGCAGGACGTTGGCCTGCACGTTCATGGCCACGAAATTGGTGATATTATGCACGAGCGGCGCGGCGGTGCGCATCGCGCTCAGGTGATGTCCGGGTGTTTGCATTGCGCCTCCTTTCCGGCAGGGGCGCAAGCGCGGGCGTCCCTGGGGGCGCGCCGCCTTGCAACTTCCTCCGCCGGCATGATCCGGGTCAGGTTCGAAGGGTGCGTCTCAGCCCGCATGCTACGGGCGCCCCTGTTGCGTATGGCTGATAGTGCAGTTTGGCTCGGCGGTGTCAACCTGGCAAACGAGCAGCAGACCAAGGTCACGACACACCCTGTGACGCTCAATGAGAGCGTGAACCACCAACAGTGTTGGCGCCGCATTTCAATGTCATGGGGTCTATGGCGGACCGAGGAGGATTCGAACCCCCGACCCCCTGATTCGTAGTCAGGTACTCTATCCAGCTGAGCTATCGGTCCACGGCGTGGGGGATAGACCCAGCGCGTTAGTGATGCAAGTGCAAATTCCGGGAATCTTCTTGCCGGCGGTCAATGCCCGTTGATCAGCTCGCCCATCGGCAGACAGATGCGGAACCTGCTTCCGGTCTCGTCGCTGTCAAGCAGGGTCAGCGTGCCGCCATGGCCGCGCACCAGTTCTTCGGCAATCGCAAGGCCCAGCCCCGATCCACCCTTGCGCGCGCCACCATGGAAAGGCTCGAACAGGTGTTCCCTGGCCTTGGGCGGCAGGCCCGGCCCGGTGTCGATCACGTCGATATACCACATGTCGTCCTCGGTATGGGCCGCGATGTTGATCTCGCCGGGTTGGCCCGTTCCGACAATCGCTTGCCGCGCGTTGCGCACGAGGTTCGACAACACCCGGTGCATCTGCTCTGGATCGGCGCGCACCATCAGGTTGCCGGGCACGTCCTCGCTCAGGCTCAGGTCGAAATCGCCGATGGCCAGCCGTTCGCTGTCCAGCACGTCCGAGACAAGCTCCCCGAGATTCACCAGCGTCAGCGTCGGGGCCGGCTCCTCCGCGCGGCCGAACGCCAGCGTGCTTTCGCAGAGCGACACCGCCCGCTTGATCGAATTGACCAGCTTTGGCGCCATCCGTTTCACCGCCGGGTCCTCGCTCATCTCGATCCGGTCGGTGAAAAGCTGCGCCGAGGTCAGGATATTGCGCAGATCGTGGCTCACCCGCGCCACGGCACCGCCCAGTTGGGCCAGACGTTCCTTCTGCCTGAGCGCCTGGGTCAGCTGCGTCTGCAGGCTTTGCAGCGCCGCTTCCGCCTCGCGCAGTTCGGTGACGCTGGCCGATGGCTGGATGATCCGCCGCCGGTCTTCGGGCGCTTCGGCATAGCTTTGCATATGCCCGACAACCCCCTTGATCGGCTTGACCAGAAGCACCCGCACCGCAAGGAACAAAAGCCCCGCCGTGACGACCGAGATCACCGCCGACAAAATCAGAATACGCAACCCGTAATCGATCATCGCGGCGCGCAGCCCGGTTGTCTCCAGCGTAATCTCGATCAGCTCCCCGCCATCGCGGAACGGATTGCCAATCACCCGGATCACCTCGGGCTCGGGCGTGGTCAGGCGCAACATGGAGTCCCGGATCAGCGTCCAGGCGCTCGCCTCGCGCAGATCGAAGGTGGCATCCACTTCCGCCGGCATCGGCGAGGACAGCACCAGCTGCCGCAGTTCATTGCGCCGCAACACGACGTTGAACACGCCCGCATTGAGCAAAAGCTCTTCCTCAAGCTCGGGATCGATCATGTCATCCGCCAACAAGGCCAGCGACGCGATTTGCGCCCGCTCCAGCCGGTTGAGCAGGAAATCCTCCCGGTAGCGCGCGACCGAGGGCACGAAGATCATGATCTCCGCCAGCATGACAAAGATGGTTGTCAGGATCAGGAATCGACCGGACAGGCTGTTGATCATAGAGGCACCCGCGCCTCCGCACGCGCCGACATCATGTCAGGGCCACCATGTCTGAACAAACCCAACAACTTTCTTCACCATATCGCTTTCGAACAATCGCGGCGAGAAATACGCCCCCGCCGCCCGCTTGTTAAGCTCCCCGATGGTCGGATACGGCGCAACCATGTTGGCGACCTCGCTCATCTTCATCTTGTTGGCGATCACCAACGCCCACAGATTGATCAACTCGCCCGCCTGTTCCCCGGCAATCGACACGCCGACAGCGCGCCCGCGCACCACCATCACCTTGATCAGACCGCGCGTCTTGCGTTCGGCTATGGCGCGGTCATTGTGATGGAAGGGGAACCGCACAACTTCGGTTTTGTTCCCATGCGCCTTGCGCGCCGCCGCCTCGGTCAGTCCGACCTGCGCCAGCTCCGGCTGCGTATAGGTCACCCAGGGAATGTGCCGCGTGCTGGCCTTTGACGGCAAACCAAACAGGATCGACCGGATCACGACGCTGGCATGATACCCCGCCACATGGGTGAATTGCAGCCCCCCGGCAACGTCGCCGATGGCATGGACACGGCGGTTGCTGGTGCGCAGCCGGTCATCCACCTCGACCCCCGAACGCGTCGTCCGCACCTTGGCGGCCTCAAGGCCCAGCCTGTCGATATTGGCCCGCCGCCCCACGGCGACCAGCAAATGCGATCCGGAATAGACCCGGCCATCCTCCACCTCGATCTCGACCGCGCCATCCGTCCCGCGCACCGCGCTGGCCTTGGCGCCCTCGACGATCTCCAGACCTTCTTCGCGCAGCGCATCGAGCACGATATCCGCCATCTCGGGATCGTCCTTGCCCAGCGCGCGCGCGCCCTCGATCACGGTCACTTTCGATCCCAGCCGCAGATGCGCCTGCGCCATTTCCATGCCGATCGGGCCGCCGCCGATGATCAGCAGGTGATCGGGCCGGTCGCGCAGGTCCCAAAGCGTCTCGTTGGTCAGATAGGGCACATCCTCCAATCCGGGGATCGGCGGCACCAACGGCGATGATCCGGTGGCCAGAACGATCCGCCGCGCCTCGATCCGGTAGGCCCCGGCCTCGACCACTCTGTCCGAAACGAAGCGCCCGTATTCGCGGATCACCCGCACACCCAACCCCTCGAACCTCTCCTGGCTGTCCATCGGTTCGATCTGCGCGATCACGTCCGCCACATGGTCCTTGGCCGCGGCGTAATCCACATCCGGCGCGACCGAGGCAATGCCATAGCGGTCCGCGTGGCGCATCGACTGCGCCACCTTGCCGGACGCGATCAGCGCCTTCGAGGGCACACAGCCGTAATTGAGGCAATCCCCCCCCATTTCATGTGCTTCGAGCAGGACAACGCTGGCTCCCATCTGCACGGCACCCGCCGCAACCGATAGCCCGCCAGAGCCTGCGCCGATCACCAGAACATCCGTCTTGATCGTTTCCATGGTCTTACAGGCCTTTCTTGCCGCGCACGGCTTTCAACAGGATCGGCAACGCCGCCAACAGGCACAGACCCAGGATCGGCAACAGGATATGCGGCGCGAAAATGATACCCAGATCGGGCGTTTCGCCCCGTGCGAACACTTCGCCCAGCCCGGCGCCGACCGAGGTATAGACGATCGCCCCCGGAATGATGCCCAGAAAGGTCGACACGAAAAAGCGATAGAGCGGCACATTCACCAGCGCGGGCACGATATTGGCCGCGAAAAACGGCACGGCCGGGACAAGCCGAATCAGGAAAAGCATGGACCACTGGTTCTCGTCGATCCCGTCCTTGATCTTGCGGACCATCCCCTCGCCCGCCCCCATCTTCGCGGCAAGCCGGTCACCAAGGCCAAAGCGCGCGGCAAGAAAAATCAGTGTCGCGCCAAGGGTTGCCGAAAAGACATTGAACAGCGCCCCCGGAAACACACCGAACAGGAACCCACCGGTCAGCGTCGCGATCGTCGCGCCGGGCAGGGAAAACCCGACAATCGCCACATAGGCCAGCATGAACAGCCCCGCGGTCAGCAGGTAATTGTTGTCTCGAAACGTCTCCAGCGCTTCGCGATTGGCCGCCAGGGTTTCGAAACTCAGCGTATCGCGCAGCGTGAACGCCCCGATCAGCGCGACCGCGCCAATCGTCAGCAAGGGCGCATGGCGCTTCCAGGCCGGTTTGTCTTGGATGTCCGTCATATCTGCCATGTCCTATCGGCCCGAGCAGGCCACCTCCGGTTTCGTTGCGGCGCTTGGGGCTGAACATGACGCTTGCGGCACTCGGGCAACACCCGCATCACGACCGCTTGATCACGCGCGCCGGGCTGCGTGAGGATTCGCATCCCCCGCACCCGGACTGAAACATTCCAGCGCGCTCAGCGGCCCGAATATTGCAGATCATGTCACCAGCACACGCCGCCGTGCGCGATATTTCACATCTGACCCGTGACAAACACCCGACCCGTCCGGATTTCGCGACCGCAATCGCAGGATGGATGCCGCGCATCTTCCACGCGCGGCGCGCTTCGAAATTCTCCCGGATCGGCTTTGACAGCGTTTGACAAGCCATCTCCACCTGCCTATAGCACGGGCTTCGAATAACGCCGGGGGCATCGACTGCGCCCCGGACCGACAAGACGGAGTAGGACGCGATGAAACGCACCTTTCAACCTTCGAACCTGGTACGCAAGCGGCGTCACGGGTTCCGTTCGCGCATGGCCACCAAGGCGGGTCGCAAGATCCTGAACGCGCGCCGCGCCCGTGGCCGGAAGTCGCTGAGCGCGTAAGCGTCCGGCGCCACAAGACAAATATCGACATGACACCGCCGGAATCCTCCTTGCACCCAAGGGGTGATGCATCTCCGGCGGTTTCGTCATGCGCACCTGTCACTGTTCTGCGCCGCCGCGCCGATTTCCTGCGCGCCGCGCGCGCCCTGCGTCGCGGCACGAACGGAATGCTGGTGCAGGCCCGCGATCGCGGCGACGATGATCCCGCGATTCGCGTCGGCTATACCTGCTCCCGGAAAATCGGCAACGCCGTGGCGCGCAACCGCGCCAAGCGCCGCCTGCGCGCCGTGGTGGCCGAAGCGCTTCTGCCCGGTGCCCAGCCGGGCTGGGACTACGTGCTGGTCGGCCGGCCCGGGGTGACGCTCGACCGGCCCTTTGCCGATCTCAAAGGCGACCTGCGCTACGCGCTGCGCAAGATCCACGCGACCTCATGACTCCGCTCGCGTGGCTCCTCGCTCTTCCCATCCGTGGCTATCGCCTCGTGTTCAGCCCTTGGGTCGGCCATAATTGCCGCTACCACCCAACCTGCTCGGCCTACGCGCTCGAGGCGCTGCGCAAACATGGCGCCTTCAAGGGCGGCTGGCTCACCCTGCGCCGCATTGGCCGCTGCCAGCCCTGGGGCGGCTCCGGCGTGGATAACGTGCCCGACTGACATTGGTCCAAGTGGTTAACGCTTGGTAAATATGCCCCTGCAAGCCATTGAAATCATTCATGTGGCCTCCGTCCCACGCGTGGGACAGCTCAAACCCCGAGGCAATATCGCATGACCGCCTTCTGGGCATGAAGGCGATTCTCCGCCTCGTCAAAGATCACCGATTGCGGCCCGTCCATCACCTCGGAGGTGACCTCTTCGCCCCGGTGCGCCGGCAGGCAATGCATGAACAAGGCGTCCCGATTGGCATGGCGCATCAGCGCGTCATTGACCTGGTAGGGCCGCAGCATGTTGTGCCGCCGCTCCTTGGCCGACTGGGCGTCATGCATCGACACCCAGGTGTCCGCCACAACCAGATCAGCCCCCTCCACGGCCTTCACCGGATCCCGCTCGATCGCCACCGAAACGCCGGCATTCCGGGCCAGCCCGACGAATTCCATCTCCGGGTCCAGCTGCACCGGCCCCGTGAAGGTGAAATCGAACCCGAACTGCCCCGCCGCATGCAAGAACGACGAACAGACATTGTTCCCGTCCCCGCACCAGACCACTTTCTTGCCCGTGATCGGCCCGCGGTGCTCTTCATAGGTCATCACATCCGCCATGATCTGGCAGGGATGGGTGCGGTCGGTCAGCCCGTTGATGACCGGAACCGAGGCATACTCCGCCATCTCCTCCAGCACCGCCTCGTCGAAGGTGCGGATCATGATGAGATCGACATACCGGCTCAGAACCCGGGCCGTGTCCGCGATCGTCTCGCCATGCCCCAGCTGCATGTCCGAGCCCGACAGCACCATGGTCTCGCCCCCCATCTGGCGCACACCGACATCGAATGACACCCGCGTCCGCGTCGACGGTTTCTCGAAGATCAGCGCCACCATATGCCCGGCCAGCGGCAATTCATCATCCGGCGCACCCTTGGGCCGCCCGGTGCGGCTTCCCTTCATCGCGATGGCCTGGTCTATGACCCGCCGTAACTCCAGCGCGTCTGTTTTATGAATATCCAGAAAATGCTTCATCCCTGCGTCCTCAGCCCATCGCCTCGCGAACCACGTCCGCTGCAAAATCCAGCCGGTTCACGGCCTCCGAAATATCGGTTTCACTTATATTCAGCGGCGGAAGCAGCCTCACCACGTGATCCGCCGCCGGCACCGTGATGACGCCGCACTCATAGCCCGCCTTGACCACGTCTGCCGGCGCCACCTTGCATTTCAGCCCGATCATCAAACCGGCCCCCCGGACATCTTCGAAGATGTCGGGATGCGCGGAAACGAGACCCTCCAGCTTCTGACGCAGGAACCCCGCGCGTGCATTCACTGTCTCAAGGAAAGCCGGGTCAGAGACGATATCCATCACCGCGCAGCCGACCGCACAAGCCAGCGGATTGCCGCCATAGGTCGACCCGTGCGTGCCCGCCGTCATGCCCGACGCCGCCGCCTCGGTGGCCAGAACCGCCCCCAAGGGAAAGCCGCCGCCGATGCCCTTGGCGACCATCATGATGTCCGGCGCCACACCGGCCCATTCATGCGCAAAAAGCCGCCCCGTCCGGGCCACACCGCATTGCACCTCGTCGAGAACAAGCAGAATGCCTTTTTCGTCGCAAAGCGCGCGCAGTCCTTTCAAACATTGGTCAGGCAAGGGTCGTATCCCGCCCTCACCCTGCACCGGCTCGATCAGGATCGCGCCGACCGTGTCGTCGATCGCAGCATGAAGCGCATCATGGTCGCCCCAGCCGACATGCTTGAATCCGGGCAGGATCGGCCCGAACCCCTTGGTCATCTTCTCCGCGCCGGCGGCCGCAATCCCGGCCGAGGATCGCCCGTGAAACGACCCCTCGAAGGCCAGGATCGTCGTTTTCTCGGGCTGGCCTTTCTCGTGCCAATACTTGCGCGCCATCTTCACCGCCAATTCGCAGGACTCGGTGCCCGAATTGGTGAAGAACACCGTGTCGGCAAAGCTCGTCGCGACCAGCTTGTCCGCCAAAGCCTGCTGCTGGGGGATCTCGTAGAGGTTCGATACATGCCACAGCTTCTGCGCCTGCTCGGTCAGCGCCTGCACCAGTTCGGGATGCGCATGGCCCAACGCGTTCACGGCAATCCCGGCCCCCATATCAAGAAATCGGCGCCCGTCCGCCTCGATCAACCAGGAGCCTTCGCCCTTCACGAAATGAAGCGGCGCGCGGGAATAGGTCGGCAGGACAGAGGGGATCATGGGAAACCTCGTTTCAAGAAGCCCAAGCCGTGCCAAGCGGCGCGGGCCAAGTCAACGGAAAGAATGGTGAATTCGGACAAAAACTGACGGATCGCCCACAGCGCGCGGGCGGAAGACAAGGATCAGGTTGCTCGTCGGATATGCGTCAGCAATGTCATGCAGGGTATATACTGCCCACCGTTGCACAAAGACAATCCCCGATCTTCTTCTCTTTCGAGATATGCCGGGGTTTGGGGCAGAGCCCCAAGCAGATTTTTTCAAAAATCTGCCTGCCGCGCTGCGCGACGCGCAGCGCAAATCCTGTCAGTGGCGGAACGGATCATCCGGGTACCCGACGCCAACGAGATAGAGCCCCTGCGGCGGGCAAACCGGTCCACAGGCCGCACGGTCCCGCGCCTCGAGCGCGCCCTGCACATCCTCCGGCGTCCACGCTCCGGCGCCGACCCGTTCCAGCGTACCCACGAAACTGCGCACCTGGTTGTGCAGGAAGGACCGCGCGCGCAGGTGGAACCGGAACTCGACGCCCCAGTCGGTCTCCAGACGCGAGATCTCAAGCGCGTCGAGGGTTTTCACCGGCGACGCCGCCTGGCACATGGTCGAGCGGAAGGTGGTAAAGTCGTGCAGGCCGACCAGATGCTGCGCAGCCTCCTGCATCGGCTCCAGCGACAAGGGGTGCCGTACCTGCCAGACCTGTCCGGCCTCAACTGTCAGAGGCGCACGGCGCGACACGAGACGAAAGAGATAGCGTCGCTCCGTCGCCGAAAACCGGGCGTGCCAATCCGGCAGAACCTCTGCCGCGTCGACAATGGCAACGGGACGGGGTTTGAGGTGGTGGTTCAGCGCTTCGGACAATCGAAACGCGGACCAGTCTTTTTCCAGGTCGCAATGGCACACTTGGGCCCGCGCATGCACGCCTGCATCGGTGCGCCCGGCAGCAGCGATCCTGTGGTCCCCCGGTTCCAACTTGGCAAGAGCGGCCTCGATCGCGCCCTGCACGGATGGCTGGTCGGCCTGCCGTTGCCAGCCGGCAAAGGGCGCGCCATCATATTCGACTTTCAGGGCGTATCTGGGCATGGCGTCCGCTTAGCCCGAGGCAAACCGTCAAACAATCCCCCCGGCGTTGCACTGGTATGTCGCGCCTTGGACCTTTATCTCTGGCCACACGACAAAAGAACGAGGCCCAGACGTGGTGATTTCCACATTCGCCGACACCCTGACCCGGAGCATCGAGAATGTCAGCGACACCGTGTCGGGCACGTTCTTCGCGCCGGTGATCCGACTTGGCGTGACCGGGCTGGCCCGGTCGGGCAAGACGGTGTTCATTACCTCCCTGGTGGCGAACATGATGGACCGGGGGCGGATGCCCGGCCTTTTGGCACAGAGCGAAGGGCGCATCCTGTCCGCCTATCTGCAACCACAGCCCGACGACACGCTGCCGCGCTTTGACTACGAATCGCATCTGGGCGACCTGACGGCGCGCACGCCGGAATGGCCAGACAGCACACGCTCGATCAGCGAATTGCGCCTGTCGCTCAAGGTGCGCCCCTCGGGGCTTCTGTCCGGGCTTCAGGGGCCGCGGACCATACATCTGGACATCGTGGATTATCCCGGTGAGTGGTTGCTTGATCTGGGTCTCCTGGAGAAAAGTTACAGCGCGTGGTCTGAAGAAACCCTTAATCGGATCGCGAAACGGGACGCCGCGCAGGACTATCTGGCGCAGGCCAGGGCCGAGGACGCGGCAGCCAGGCTGGACGAACCCCGCGCGCAGAGCCTCGCGGCGAGTTTCACCGCTTACCTGACCGCGGCGCGGCGGGCCGGGTTTTCGGATTGCACGCCGGGGCGGTTTCTGCTGCCCGGCGATCTGGCGGGCAGTCCTGTGCTGACCTTTGCGCCGCTGCCAGCGCACCCCAGCCCGCCGCGCAAATCGCTCTGGCGCGAGATGGAGCGACGCTACGAGGCGTACAAGTCGCAGGTCGTCAAACCGTTCTTCCGCGATCACTTTGCCAAGATCGACCGACAGGTCGTTCTGGTCGATGCGCTGGGTGCGATTCATGCCGGACCGCAAGCGGTCGAGGATATGCGCCAGGCGATGTCCGATACTCTCGCTGCCTTCCGCCCCGGTCAGAATGCCTTTCTGAGCCAGCTTCTGCTGGGCAAACGGGTCGAGAAAATCCTCTTTGCCGCCACCAAGGCGGACCATCTGCATCACACCCAGCATGCCCGGCTGACCGCAATCATCGAGGCGCTGACCCGCGATGCCCGCGACCGCGCGCAATTCTCAGGCGCGAAAACCAGCGCCATGTCGATCGCCAGCCTGCGCGCCACGGTCGAGGAAATGCGCCCCCATGACGGCGCGGAATTGCCTTGCGTGCGGGGGGCCTTGCTCGACTCGGGCAAGCAGGCGGCGTTCTACCCGGGTGAATTGCCCGAGGACCCGGCACATCTTCTGGGGCCTGCCCGCGACGGGGCAGAGGCGTGGCTCGGGCAGGATTACAAGGTCATGCGGTTCGCGCCCGCAACGCTGAGCCTCAGACCGGGCATGGGACCGCCCCATATCCGGCTCGACCGCGCTGCACAGTTTCTGATCGGAGACCGGCTATGACCGTGCTGCGCCCGGCGACGCCGCTCGATGCGGGCCGCGTTGGCGCGATCCTGTCGGCCTGGATCGACGAAACGCCGTGGATGCCGCGCATCCACACCCGCGCCGAAGACATCGCCCATGCCGGAAAGCTGGTCGGGCAAGGCTGGGTCACTGTTTCCGAAACCGAAACAATCAATGGCTTTCTGGCCCGTGACGGCAACGACATCCACGCCCTATACGTTGATGCATCCGCGCGCGGTCAGGGCGTGGGGTCTCGTCTTTTGACGGATGCGATGCGCCGCGTGGATCACCTCACACTTTGGACGTTTCAGGCCAACATTCGCGCGCAAGCCTTTTACGAACGCCATGGCTTTGCCCCGGTTGAACGGACCGACGGCGCGGGCAATGACCAAGGCCTGCCCGACATCCGCTATCACTGGCAAAGGACGCAACCATGACCAAGGCCAAGGGCCCCGTCCTGTTCGATCTGGACGAGGACACACCGCCCCAGACACCGGCGGACGCGCCGCCAGTGCCGGATCTTATGGAACCCGCACCGCAGGGTCAGGCGATGGCGACCGCTGCCGCGCTGGCCGCGCGGCCTGTCTCACGGCTGGCACGCTGGTTCTGGACATTGCTGGCCCTGCTGGTCACCACCGTCGCCTCGATTGCCGCGTGGCATTTCGTGACCGATCTGGTGACGCGCAACATCTATCTGGGCTATGCCGTGGCGGCGCTGTTCGGGCTGTTCGGGCTGGTCGTGATACTGATCGTGGTCAAGGAGCTGTCGGCCTTTGCCCGGCTCGGAAAGATCGACCGCATACAACACGCCGCCGGGGATGCGCTGGCCAGAGAGGACCTGTCGGCGGCCCGCGACGTGGTCGGCGATCTGACCGCGCTTTATGCCAAGCGGGATGACACCAAGTGGGGCCGCGACCGCCTTGAAGAGAGGCAGGCGGACATGTTCGACGCCGCGGCGCTGCTGCACCTTGCCAGCCATGAATTGCTGACGCCGCTGGATGCCGCCGCCCAGCGCGAGGTCGAGGCCGCCGCGCGGCAGGTTGCAACGGTCACGGCCCTTGTTCCGCTGGCGCTGGCAGATGTGGTCGCGGCGCTGGGATCGAACATCCGCATGATCCGTCGCATTGCCGAGATCTATGGCGGACGCTCGGGCACGCTGGGAAGCTGGCGACTGACCCGCGCCGTGCTGTCGCATCTTGTTGCCACGGGCGCGGTGGCGGTGGGCGATGACATGCTGGAACCGATCCTTGGCGGCAGCATCATAGGCAAGCTGTCGCGCCGGTTCGGCGAAGGATTGGTCAACGGCGCCCTGACCGCCCGTGTCGGCGTCGCCGCGATCGAGGTGTGCCGCCCCGTGCCCTTTGCCCAAGCCGCCCGCCCATCCGTCAGGCGCATTGTGAAATCTGCCCTGACCGGTCTAGTGTCGCGGTAGCGCCTGACCGGGGGTCGTGACACGCCGCCGCGTCAGCAATCCCATTCGATCCAGAACAAGACAGAGCGTTTCGCGCCGCAACAAAAGCCTGACATGAAACAAAATCCTGGCGACCACGGCCATTCCCAAACCGAAATCGAAGCCCGGATAGACGCCCCGGCGGGGCGCGGCTATGTCCGGGATATCATTTATGGCGGGATTGACGGATCGGTCACCACCTTCGCCATTGTCGCCGGCGTTGCCGGTGCGGGGCTGTCGCCCTGGGTCATCATCGCGCTGGGCATCGCCAACGTGCTGGCCGATGGATTCTCGATGGCGGCGGGCAATTACTCCGGGACCAAGGCCGAGCTCGACGACTCTAGCCGCCTGCGCAAGATCGAGGAGCGGCACATCCGCTTCCATCCCGAGGGCGAAAAGCGCGAATTGCGGGAAATCCTGCGGCGCAAGGGCCTGTCCGGCGAGGCGCTGGAGGGGGCCGTCGAACAGATCACGCAAAATCATGACCAATGGATCCAGATCATGCTCGAAGGCGAATACGGGCTCGCCTCGGTCGAGCCACACCCGCTGAAGGCAGCCTGGGCCACCTTCGCGGCCTTCCTCGGGGCGGGCATGATTCCCTTGCTGCCCTTCCTGTTCGGGCTGGACAATGCTTTTGCGATCTCGACCGGCGCGACACTGGTGACCTTCTTTGCCATCGGCGCGTATAAATCCAGATGGTCGCTGGCCTCGTGGTGGCGGTCCGGGCTCGAAACCCTGTTGATCGGCGGAATCGCTGCGGCCATCGCTTATTTCGTGGGCACGCTGTTCGACCTGTGATCCGTCTGGACGTCTGCCCCCGTCGATTCTATAAGGCGCCGCATGACGGACCGCTTCGCGATCATCATTCGAATTACATGCCCGGCGCTCTAAGCTGCGAGTCGCCGGGACAAGGCGTATGGACTGCCGCGCCGATCCTCTCACACACTCTGATCCGAACACCCGAGGACGCCCCAAATGTGCGCCGAAACACCCGACTACAAAGACACGCTGAACCTGCCGAAAACCGATTTCCCGATGCGCGCGGGACTGCCCAAGCGCGAGCCCGAATGGCTCGACAAATGGGCGAAGATCGGCATCTACGACCGCCTGCGCGAGAAGGCCTCGCAAGGGGCCGCCGAGCGTAAACCCTTCACGCTCCACGATGGCCCTCCCTATGCCAACGGCCACCTGCATATCGGCCACGCGCTCAACAAGATCCTCAAGGACATGGTGGTCCGCTCCCAGCAAATGATGGGCCGCGACGCGCGCTACATCCCCGGCTGGGATTGCCACGGCCTGCCCATCGAATGGAAGATCGAGGAAAAGTACCGCGCCAAGGGGCTCGACAAGGACAAGGTCGATGTCGTCGAATTCCGCCGCGAATGCCGCGACTTCGCCGATGGCTGGATCGATGTGCAGCGCACCGAATTCAAACGCCTTGGGATCACCGGCACGTGGGACAAGCCCTACCTGACCATGGATTACCGGGCCGAGCGCATCATCGCGGAAGAGTTCCAGAAATTCCTGATGAACGGCACGCTCTATCAGGGGTCCAAACCGGTCATGTGGTCGCCCGTGGAAAAGACCGCGCTGGCCGAGGCCGAGGTCGAGTATCACGACAAGGACAGCTTTACCGTCTGGGTCAAGTTCCGCGTCAGCGATTTCGATCTGCCCGACATGGACCGCGCGGATGAAGAGGAAAGTGCCGAGGCGCGTGAAGCGGTGCTGAGCGCCTTTGATGACGCGCGCTCCAAGTTCATGGGCGCCTATGTGGTCATCTGGACCACCACTCCCTGGACCATCCCGTCCAACAAGGCCGTGGTCTATGGGGAAGATTTTTCCTATGGCCTGTACGAGGTCACGGGCCGCCCCGAGGAATGCTGGGCACGGATCGGCGAGCGGTACATCCTTGCCGACAAGCTGGCCGCGGACGTGATGTCCCGCGCTCGGCTGGACGAAACCATGTATCGCCGCATCTCGGACGTGACGCCGCACCAGCTTGCCGCGATGAGCCTGTCGCACCCCTTGGCCGGGGCCGAGGGGGCGGATGGCGAATGGGACGATTCCCGCGATTTCCGGGCCGCCGATTTCGTCACCGACGAGGAGGGCACCGGGTTCGTGCATTGCGCCCCGTCGCACGGGATGGAGGAGTACGAGCTTTACCGCAACTTGGGGATGCTCGAGCAGGTCATCACCTATAACGTCCTCGATGACGGGTCGTTCCGCGCGGATCTTCCGTTCTTCGGCGGCACCCGCATCCTCAAGCCCAACGGCAAGGAGGGCGATGCCAACAAGACCATCATCGACAAGCTGATCGAAGTGGGCGGCCTTCTGGCACGCGGCAAGATCAAGCACAGCTATCCGCATTCCTGGCGGTCCAAGGCGCCGGTGATCTACCGCAACACGCCGCAATGGTTCGCTGCCATCGATCGTGCCGTGGGCGACGGTCAGGACAGCTATGGCACCACCATCCGCGAACGGGCGCTGACCAGTATTGACCA
>JAWLGI010000055.1:0-15508 GCA_041685125.1 Marivita sp.
AGGGAAAAACATGAAAACTCTTCTTCTTGCTTCCACCGCGCTGGTTGCAACTGCAGGCATTGCCGCAGCCGAAGTCAGCCTCTCGGGCTATGCAGAAATTGGTGTTTTCGGTGGTGATAACATCGAAGACCAGTTCCACACCGACATCGACGTCACGTTCTCCATGACCGGTGAATCCGATGGCGGCCTGTCGTTCGGTGCGTCCATCGACCTGGACGAATCCGACGATGGCGACGCGTTCAACGCATCCACCCAGGGCGGCGAAACATACTTCCTGTCCTATGGCGGTCTCCGCCTCGACATGGGTGACACCGATGGCGCGCTCGACGCCGTCATGAACGAGGTCAACCTCGCCGGTGGTTCCATTGCTGACGACGAAACTGCCCACGCGGGCTTCAACGGCAATGCCGGCCTCGACGGTGCCTTTGACGGCCAGATCGCACGCGTTTCCTACGCGGTTGACGCGTTCGCCGGTCACTTCTCGGTCGAAATGGACGACAGCGGCAACCAGGACCCGATCTACGGTCTGGGTGTGCGCTACTCCGGTGACCTGGCCGGCCTGACACTGGGCGTTGGTCTTGGTTACCAGACGCAGGAAGATATCGCTGATATCGTCGGTCTGAGCCTCGACACCACTCTCGCAAACGGCGTGTCCGCTGGCATCAACTACAGCTCCGCAGACATCGACGGCCAGTCCGACGATGGTACCCACCTGGGCATCGGCGTCGGCTACACCATGAACGCCCTGTCCGTTGGTCTGAACTACGGTGAGTACGAAGACTGGTCGCTCGGCTGTGGTGATTGCGACGGTTACGGCCTCGCGGCGACATACGACCTCGGTGGCGGTCTTGCCGGTCACCTCGGCTATGGCTATAGCGACTTCGGCAACGATGTCGACAGCGACACCTACTCGCTCGGCCTGTCGATGAGCTTCTGATAGCTCTTGACCAGATTGGTTGAGGAAAGAGCGGGCCTTGCGCCCGCTCTTTTCTTTTGCGCCGGGGCCAAGTAGCAAAGCCGTCAAAAGAGGCGGATATGAACACCGGCACACCCCAACAGATCAAGGCAGAATATACCCGCGCCTTGCAGCTTGCCAAATCCGGCAATCTGCGCGACGCTGCGGCGCGTCTGGATGCCCTGGCCCTCAAACATCCCAAGACACCCGAATTCCCGTTCAAGCGCGCCCAGATCGCCGCCCAGATGGGAGATGTTGCCACATGGTGCCGCAATATCGACAGGGCCTACGCCCTGCGCCCGACAGAAGCCGCGATCCTCGACGAAGCGATTGCAGCGCATCGCAGCGCTGGCAACAGCGACCGCGTGCTCGATCTCTTTGACGCCAGGATCGCCTTGGATCGAACCGCCATCGCACCGCAGGCCGACAAGGCGCTCTACCTGCAACAGATTGGCCGATTCGACGCCTCGGAAAAACTGTTCCGCCGCCTGCTCAAGAAGCACCCCAACGAGGCCGAACTGTACCGCATGTTTGCCGCCACGATTCGCTTCACACCGGGGGACCCGCTGATCGGGGCGATGCGCCGGCTGGCCAGGCATCCAAAGCTGTCGGCACAGGGCCGCATGCATATCCACTACGCGCTCGCCAAGGCGATGGAAGATACCAGGCAAAGCGACAAGGTGTTCCCGCACCTGCACCGTGCCAATGCCGAACAGGCCGCGCTCTGGCCCGACGACATCGCCGCCCGCAGGGATGAATGGCGCAAGGTGGTCGACGCGCAATCCGGTCTGGCCCCGGTCTCCGAAAGCGCGGGCACCCAGCCCGGCCTGATCTTTGTCACCGGCCTGCCCCGCTCCGGCACCACCCTTGCCGAACAGATCATCGCCAGCCATTCGCAGGCCCATGCAGGCGGCGAAATGGCAACCGCCCTGCGGACAGCCTATACCAGCTTCGGCGCGGGCCCCGAGATGAAAACACTCGCGGCCCTGCCGCAGACAGAGCTGGCCCGGTTCGCCAAGCGACTGGAGCAGCAGAACCGCGCCCGCGCTCAAAGCGATGCGGCATGGCTGACCGACAAATCCATCATGGTCTTTCTGATCTACGGTCTCTTGCACGCCACGCTGCCCAACGCGCGCTTCATCGTGGTCCATCGCGACCCCCGCGATATCGCCTTGTCCATTTACAAGAACCACTTCCGCGGCGGCACGCATCGCTACGCCAACGATCTCGCGACGATCGCCGACACGATCAAAGCCTTCCGCCGGATCATCGCCCATTGGCGCGACACCCTGCCGGACCGCTTGACGGAAATCCGTTACGAAGACCTTGTCTCGGACCCTGACACGCAATCCCGCAGATTGATCTCGGCTGCCGGTCTGGGCTGGGAGGACCAGTGCCTCAGCTTCCATGAAAACACGGGCACCGTGAAAACCCTGAGCCTGCATCAGGTCCGCCAACCGATCTACCAAAGCTCCGCTGCCGCATGGCGCCGCTACGAAAGCGAGCTGCAACCCTTCTTTGACGCATGGGGAGACACACCATGGGATTGACCGATATCACCGCCCGCATCGAACAGGCCGCCAGGGACGCGGATCGTGATCCGTCCGGCATCACCCTGATCGCTGTCTCCAAGGTGCAACCAAACGACCGCGTCGCCACCGTTCTGGACGAAGGCCACCGCGCGTTCGGCGAAAACCGCGTGCAAGAAGCCGCCGGCAAATGGCCGGATTTCCGCGAAAGCTATGACGGCATCGACCTGCACCTCATCGGTCCCCTGCAAAGCAACAAGACCCGGCAAGCGTTCGAGCTGTTCGATGCGATCCACACGCTGGATCGACCGAAGCTCGCCAAGACGTTCGCCCGCCTCGCACAGGAGATGGGGCAGTGCCCCCCGCTTTTCGTCCAGGTCAATACCGGCGAAGAACCGCAAAAGGCCGGGATCGCGCCGGACGATACCGACGCCTTCCTCAAGGACTGCAAGGCCCTCGACCTGCCGGTTCAGGGCCTCATGTGCATCCCCCCGGTCGACGAAACCCCGTCGCTGCATTTCGCCCTGCTCCGCAAGCTGGCCGACCGCAACGGACTGTCCCGGCTTTCGATGGGCATGAGCGATGATTTCGAACAGGCGATCGCCTTTGGTGCCACGCATATCCGCGTCGGATCCGCCCTCTTCGGCGCGCGGGTTCCGGCATCGGATTGAACAGACCCGGCAGGTCAACCGTAAGACGTTACACGCACGGCGCATAAGCGGGTCCGGGGTTCGGACTTTGCGAATGTGGCCGGTCGGACAACGAAAAAGCCCCGGCGCGAACCGGGGCTTTTCAAATCCAGACAGGATTGAATATCAGTGCAGCTTCTTGCCCACTTCGGCAATCGCGTCATCGATGCTCTTCGTCGCGTCCTCGGCTGTCATCTGCTTTGCAACCACGTCGCGCGCCGCATGAATTGCAACGGCAATCGCACGGTCCCGAACCTCTTTCACCGCGCTTGTGCGTGCCGATTCGATCTGGTCCTCGGCCGCGGCCATGCGCCGGGCGATCGACTTGTCCAGGTCCTTGCGCGCCTGCTCACCTGCGAGGGTGGCCTCTTCCTTGGCATGCGCGATGATCCGATCCGCCTGTTCCTGAACGTCGCGTTGCTGACGCTCGTAAGAGGCCAGAAGCGCCTGCGCCTCTTCGCGCAGCGCCTTCGCCTCGTCCAGCTCGCTGCGGATACCGTCGGCGCGCTTGTCCAGCATACCCAGCAGCAGCGGCGGCACCTTGTAATAGATCAGGATACCGATAAAGACGATAAAGCCCAGCGTTACGACAAAATCGGTGTTGGACAGCGAAAAGAAAGGCGTGTTCCCGGCGGCAAAGGCCGGGCTGGCCAGCATGGTCGCGGCGGCACTCACTGTGATACGTTGCATGTCGCTCACCCTTTCAACTGCGCGTCGACCGCGGCAGAAACCGTGGCATCATCCGCCTGTCCACCAAGCGCGGCAACGATGCTGCCCGCCGTCTCCTTGGCAACCGCTTCGACGCTTTCCATGGCCGAGGCCCGAATGTCGGCGATCGCTTTCTCGGATTCGGCGGATTTTGCCGCAATCTCGGCGTCCGCCTTGGCGATGGCCTTGTCCAGTTCGGCCTGCATCTCGGCCTTGTTCTTTGCAATGATGTCCTGCGCCTGTGCGCGGGCATCCGACAGCGCCTTGTTATAGGCGTCTTCCGCCTCGGCCGCCTTTTTCTTGAGGTCCTCGGCCGCTGCGATGTCGTTGGTGATCGTGCCTTGTCGTTCCGCCAGAACAGTCGCGATGCGCGGCAACGCAACTCGGGACAAGACGAGGTAAATCGCGATCAACGCGATCAGTAGCCAGAAAATCTGGTTCGGCATCCAGTCGGCGCAGAGCTGCGGCATGCCGATGGCGCTGCCATCCGGACCCACACATGCGCTGGCGGTACCAGTGGTTTCGGTTGCCATGTCGTCCTCCGTCGGAACCTGTCGTTACATCGGGCGGGCCGCGTCATCGCAGCACCGCCCGCGCGTAAGGATACTCGTCCGAAGCTTAGACGGCGAACATCAGCAGCAGCGACACGAGGAACGCGAAGATCCCCAGCGCTTCTGCGAACGCGATGCCGATGAAGAGCGTGGCTGTCTGCGATGCAGCTGCGGACGGGTTGCGCAGCGCGCCCGAGAGGTAGTTGCCGGCCACGTTGCCCACCCCGATTGCGGCTGCGCCGGAACCGATTGCTGCCAAGCCTGCACCGATATGTGCGAGATCGCCTTCCATGTGAATTCTCCTTACGATTGGAAGTTGAAGCATAGGGTGCGTGGGGTCACGCACCTTGATTTAGTGTGACGGGTGCAGCGCGTCCTTGAGGTACACGCAGGTCAGGATCGTGAACACATAGGCCTGGATGAAGCCCACGAGCACTTCCAGTGCATAAATCGCGGTAATCCCGAGGATCGACAGCGGCGCGACCGCGGTGACCGCAGCAAAGCCGGCGAACACCTTGAGAACCGCGTGACCCGCCATGATGTTGCCTGCAAGACGAATGGAATGGCTCACCGGGCGCACGAAATATGAAATCAGTTCGATGATCGCGAGGATCGGGCGCAACGCCAGGGGCGCGCTCGCCACCCAGAACAGCCCCAGAAACCCGGCGCCGTTCTTGACGAAGCCCAGAACGGTCACCGCGATGAAGACGCCGAAACCCAGAACCGCCGTGACCGCGATATGCGATGTCGGCGAGAAAGAGGCCGGGATCAGCGCGAGGAAGTTGGAAAACACGATGAACATGAACAGCGTGAAGATATAGGGGAAATACTTCACCGCATCCTTGCCGGTCACGTCCTCGACCATCTTGTAGATGAAGCCATAGGCCAATTCCGCCACGGACTGTGTCCGCGATGGGATCCTGGCGCGCTTCGACGTGCCCAGCACCATCAGCGCGATCACGCAGGCCACAGCCAGCAAAAGCCACAAAGCCATGTTGGTAAAGGTAAACAGGCCCACCGCACCGTCGCCGAACACCGGCTTGACGATGAACTGGTCCATCGGGTGAAATACCAGCCCGCCGTCGTCAGCTTCCGTCGCCATGTCGATCCCTCTCGCCCTCTCCGGCCATTTCGGCCAGTTTCTGTCCCTGAAGCTCCTTGGCGGTCCGGATCATCACGTTGATCCCCGCCGCGAACCCCAACAATGTAAACAGCACCATCAACCAGGGCTGCGTTCCGAAAAGCGCATCAAGCCCGTATCCGACGCCAAATCCGATCCCGAGACCGGACACCAATTCGATCACCATGCGCCACGCATGTTGCGCCTGGCTGTAATGTTCCTCTTGGTGCGGCTTGTCTGGCTCGGCCCCTTTGGCCGCCGCGATCCGCGCTTCCAGCTCTTTAAGCCTTTGCTTCGGATCGCTGTCAGACACGTCATCGCCCCCTTCAGAACCTTGGGCATGTGCTACGGCGCGGCATGGCCCGAGTCAAGCGCTCATGATTCAATGGGGTCATTCTGTCAAACCATTGATAAAAATCAGTTTTCAGGCAAAATCGAACCGGCGCTCCAATGCGTCGCAGCCGTCCGGCCCGCGCCGCGGCACCAAGGCGCATATTAAACTTTTCGGTTGAGTTTGGCCGATCCTGTCGTCTACTGCGCCGCATGAGCCCGACACTGGACACCGTCTTTGCCGCCCTTGCCGATCCGACGCGCCGTCAGATCCTGACGATGTTGCTGGAGGACGACATGGCTGTGACCGACGTGGCGGACCCGTTCGACATGTCGTTGACCGCGATTTCCAAACATCTGACGATCCTGTCCAACGCCGGTCTCATCAGCCAGGAAAAACGCGGCCGGGTGAAATGGTGCAAACTGGAACCCGACGCGCTGCGCGATGTCAGCATCTGGATGCAAGCCTTCGGCCAATTCGAAGCCATCAATCTCGATGCCTTCGAACGCTTCCTGCAAACCGAAAAGCTGACCTCCGACAACTGAGCCCATCCTTTTTTGGGATGGCCTGCGGCCGACACAGCTCAGGTTCTGGTCAGGCCACCAGCCCGCGTCCCTTGAGCAGCGCCTCAACCCCCGGCATCCGTCCCCGGAACCTCGTGTAAAGCACATCCGCCTCCTCGGACCCGCCGGCCGACAGGATGAACCGCTCCAGCTTCTCGGCCATCTGCGGATCAAACGCGCCGCCCGCCTCTTCGAACGCTTCGAAGGCGTCGGCATCCATCACCTCGGACCACATGTAACTGTAATAGCCCGAAGAATAGCCGTCCCCGGTGAAGACATGCGCGAAATGCGGCGTTGCGTGCCGCATCACGATCGCCTCTGGCATCCCCAGATCGGCCAGCACCCGTGCTTGCTCTGCCATTGGATCGTCGGGCGGGTCTCCCTCGTGAAAACTCAGATCCACCAGCGCCGACGCGACATATTCGACCGTCTGGAACCCCATGTCATAACTCGCCGCGGCCAGAACCTTGTCCAGCATCTCTTTCGGCATCGCCTCCCCGGTCTCGGCATGGGTCGCGAAGTCCTGCAAGACCTCCGGCACTTCCAGCCAATGCTCGTACAACTGGCTTGGCAGTTCAACGAAATCGCGCGCCACCGATGTGCCCGAGATCATGTCATAGGTCACATTCGACAACATCTGGTGCAGCGCATGGCCAAACTCGTGAAACAGCGTCCGCGCGTCGTCATAGGACAACAGCGCCGGATCGCCCTTGGCGAAATTGCAGATATTCACCACGATCGGCCCCTGCACATCTGGAAACCTGCGCTGCGACCGAAAGGCCGAACACCACGCGCCCGACCGTTTCGACGCCCGTGCGAAATAATCCCCGATGAACACCGCCACATGCGCTCCGTTGCGCGAAACCTCCCAGGCGCGCGCATCGGGATGATAAAGCGGCACATCGAGCGGCCGGAACTGCAGCCCGAACAAGCGGTTGGCACAGGAAAACGCCGCTTCGATCATGCGGTCGAGCTGCAGATAGGGCTTCACCTCTGCCTCGTTCAACGAGAACTCGTCTCGACGCCGCGCCTCGGAATAGTAGCGCCAGTCCCACGGCTGCAACGGCCCGTTCATGCCATCCGCGCGCATCCGCTCTTCAAGCAATGCCGCATCTTCCTGCGCCCGCGCCTTCGCAGGCTCCCACACATCCATCAACAAGGACCGAACCGCCTCCGGCGTCTTCGCCATCTCTGTCTCAAGCTTGTAGGAGGCGAAATCATCATACCCGAGCAATTGCGCGCGCTCCTGTCGCAGGGCAAGGACCTCTGCGGCAATCTCGCGATTGTCCGTCTTGCCGCCATTGGCCCCCCGCGCCACCCAGGCGCGCCATGCCTCTTCCCGCAATGCCCGGTTCGGGCAGAATTGCAGGAACGGCACGATCACCGACCGCGACAGGGTCAGAACCGGTCCGTCGCTCCCACGCTCGCGTCCCGCGCCATAAAGCGCATCGACGACAAATTCCGGTAGCCCCGTCAAATCTTCGCCCGAGAGCACACGCTGCCACGCGCGCTCATCCGCCAGAAGGTTCTGCCCGAACTGCGTGCCAAGCGTGGCCAACCGCCCCTTGATCTCTGTCATCCGCGCGGCCGCGTCCCCCGTCAGCGCAGCGCCGGCGCGCAGGAACCCGCGATGGGTCAGCATCAGCACCCGCGCCTGTTCCGGCGACAGGTCCAGGGCATCCCGCGCCAGCCACACTTGCTCGATCCGGGAAAACAGGGCCTGGTTGCCATAGATCGACGCCGCATGCGCCGCCAATTTCGGCGAAAACTCCCGCATGACCTCTTCGCGTCTGTCGGTGCTGTCGGCCCCGGCAAGATTGTAGAACACGCCCAACACGCGGTCGAGCGCAGCGCCGGTGGCCATCAGGCCCTCGATCGTGTTCTCAAAGCTCGGCGGCTCCGGGTTGTTGGCCACGGCCTCGACCTCGGCCAGGTCCTGCGCCATCGCAGCCTCGATCGCGGGGGCAAAATCCGCGTCTTCAATGCGATCAAATGGCGGCAGGCCAAATGACGTGTCCCAGGTCTCAAGCAGCGGGTTGGTCATCAAAAACTCCAGCAGTTGTTCGTTTGAAACCTAGGCGCGACGCAGGCCAACAACAATGCCTCAATTTAGACGGATCGTTCAGCGGGTTCGCCGCCGGGCTGTCCTGTGCCAAGCCAAAACTGGATCAGTGTCAGCACTGTTTCAGGCGGCCCGCGCCACGCGTGGGATCATGCCCTCAAAGGTTAACCAATAGTAAATCCGTCTCTGCAAGCCATTGAAATCGTGACGTTCGGAACGCGTCTCACGCATGGGACGGCGTCAGGTGACGTCCCAGTCATCCTCGCAAGAGACCGCGCCGATCGCGATCCAGGAAATCCGAACCCGCGCGACCCGCGTATCCAGCCAGGTCCGAAAGACCGCGTCGAACCCGGCCTCGCTCACATTCTCCGAGGTCAGGTCCGCCCGCACATTATGGGCGCTGTCCATGTCCCAGAGGGTCAGCGATACATGCACCATCGGTGGCGCCGCGAAGGGCTGGCCAAAGCCCACCCAGCTGCGCCGCATCCGCGATCCCTCGCCGGTCCACATCTCGCCGC
Organism: Marivita sp.; assembly: GCA_041685125.1. Lineage (GTDB taxonomy): Bacteria > Pseudomonadota > Alphaproteobacteria > Rhodobacterales > Rhodobacteraceae > Marivita. Next base: position 9,027 of record JAWLGI010000055.1, read on the forward strand.
CTTCCTCGAAATCCGAGAAAAGATCGACCGATCCCTGATCAATTCCAACACGCGTGTTGTTGACGATCTGCATGCCAGCCTCCCGATCCGTCCGTGATTCCCAAAGGTATGCACGTCACGTCCAACAAAAAAGCCCCGCTGCGAAGCGAGGCTTTCCGTGGTTCAACCCGATCCCGGTGTCACAGGGCGGGTTGCTTGGGCGACAGCCCGATATGCGAGCCGACGGCCACCATGTCGGACAGCAGCTTCGCCGCGTCATCGACCGGACCCGGCTCGTTCTTGAACGTTTCCTTGGTCTTCTTGTAGGTCTCGTGCGCCTCGTCGACCATCGCCTCGTAAGCCGCCTGGTCCATATCTGCGCGCGGCACGGCCCGCTCGGCCAGGACAGACAGGCTTTCGCCGATTTCCGCGAAACCGCCCGTGACAACGAATTCCTCGGTGCCTTTCTCGGTCTCGACCGTCAGGATGCCAGGCCGCAGTGTCGTGATCAGCGGCGCATGGTTCGGCATCGCTGTCATGTCACCATCCGCGCCGGGAATCTGTACCGACCTCACCTGATCCGACATCAGGCTGCGTTCGGGACTGACCAGATCGAATTGCATGGTCTCTGCCATGAGGGATCTCCTTTTGGGTCTCGTCCCCGCGAACACGGCCGCGAGGACGCATGAGCGCCCATGTTAGGCCGCGTCGGCCGCCATTTTCTCGGCCTTAGCTTTTACATCTTCGATGCCACCAACCATGTAGAACGCGCCTTCGGGGAGGTGATCGTACTCGCCAGCCACAACCGCCTTGAACGATTCGATCGTGTCCTCGAGCGGCACCTGGATGCCGTCGGAGCCGGTGAAAACCTTTGCCACGTCGAACGGCTGCGACAGGAAGCGCTGGATTTTCCGGGCACGGGCCACGGTCAGCTTGTCCTCTTCGGACAGTTCGTCCATCCCGAGAATGGCGATGATATCCTGAAGCGACTTGTAGCGCTGCAGGATCCCCTGCACGTCACGCGCCACTTGGTAATGGTCTTCGCCCACGATCTGCGGGTCCATCAGGCGCGAGTTCGAATCGAGCGGGTCCACCGCCGGGTAAATACCCAGTTCCGAAATCGCACGGTTGAGAACCGTTGTCGCGTCGAGGTGCGCAAAGGTCGTCGCTGGTGCCGGGTCCGTGAGGTCGTCCGCCGGCACGTAGACGGCCTGAATCGAGGTGATCGAACCCGACTTCGTCGAGGTAATACGCTCCTGCATCTGGCCCATGTCGGTCGCCAGCGTCGGCTGATAGCCCACCGCCGAGGGAATGCGGCCAAGAAGCGCCGACACCTCGGAGCCTGCCTGCGTGAAGCGGAAGATGTTGTCGACGAAGAACAGAACGTCTGTCCCGGACGAATCGCGGAACTGTTCCGCCAGCGTCAGGCCTGTCAGAGCAACACGGGCACGTGCGCCCGGAGGCTCGTTCATCTGGCCGTAGACCAGCGCCACCTGGCTTTCCGCCAGGTTGTCGGGCTTGATCACGTTGGATTCGATCATTTCGTGATAGAGGTCGTTGCCCTCGCGGGTCCGTTCCCCAACACCGGCAAACACCGAGTACCCGGAGTGCACCTTGGCGATGTTGTTGATCAACTCCATGATGAGAACTGTCTTGCCCACGCCGGCGCCGCCGAAGAGGCCAATCTTACCGCCCTTGGAATAGGGTGCGAGCAGGTCGATCACCTTGATCCCGGTGACAAGGATTTCCGACTCGGTCGACTGCTCCGCGAATTCGGGGGCAGACGCGTGGATCGGACGACGTTCATCGGAGTTGACCGGGCCGCCTTCGTCCACCGGCTCGCCGACGACGTTCAGAATGCGGCCGAGAGTGGCGTCGCCCACCGGGACCGAGATCGGACCATCCGAGTCCACCACTTCCTGACCGCGCACCAGGCCCTCGGTTGCATCCATCGCGATGGTGCGGACAGTGTTTTCCCCAAGGTGCTGTGCCACTTCGAGAACCAGCGTCTTGCCGTTGTTGTCCGTGGTCAGCGCGTTCAAGATCGCCGGCAGGTGTTCGCCGAACTGAACGTCCACGACGGCACCGATCACCTGGGTGATTTTGCCTTTTTCGTTTGCCATGTTTCGTCTCCGGTTCTTAGAGCGCCTCGGCGCCCGAGATAATTTCGATCAGTTCGTTGGTAATCACGGCCTGACGCGAACGGTTGTATTCGATGGTGAGCTGGTCAATCATATCGCCCGCGTTGCGCGTGGCATTGTCCATCGCACTCATCCGGGCCCCTTGCTCGGATGCCCCGTTTTCCAGAAGCGCCGCAAAGATCTGTGTTGCAACACCGCGCGGCAAAAGATCGGCGAGGATCGTTTCCTCGTCCGGCTCGTAATCGTAAAGCGTGTTCGACCCGGCCTCTTCCTCGGGAGCGTCGAACGCCGCCGGGATGATTTGCTGGGCTTTCGGCGTCTGGCTGACGACATTGACGAACTCGGCATAAAAGATCGTCGCAACGTCAAATTCTTCAGCATCAAAGCGACCGAGCACATCCTTGGCGATGCCCTGAGCATCGGCATAGCCGACACGCTTGACGTCAGTCAGGTCGATATGGCCGACGAAATGATCGCCGTAATCCCGCTTCATGGCGTCGCGGCCTTTCTTGCCAACAGTCAGGATTTTGACTGTCTTGCCCCGTCCGATCAACTCAGCGGCCTTCTGCTTGGCCAGCTTGGCGATATTGGCGTTGAAACCACCGCACAGCCCGCGCTCTGCCGTCATGACCACAAGAAGATGCACATCTTCCTTGCCGGTTCCACGCAGCAATTTTGGCGCAGTGTCACTGTCGCCAACGCTGGCGGCCAGCGACCCCATCACGGCATTGAACCGTTCCGTGTAAGGACGCGCCATTTCCGCCGCGTCCTGTGCCCGCCGCAGCTTTGCGGCGGCCACCATTTGCATGGCCTTGGTGATCTTGCGGGTCGATTTGACCGACGAGATCCTGTTTTTCAGGTCCTTGAGATTGGGCATTGCCGCGTCTCCTTACGAAAAGTCGGCGGCGTATTCGTCGATAGCAGCCTTGAGCTTGTCAGCGGCATCACCCTTGATCTTCGGATCCTCTTTGGTGATCCAGTCAAGAATATCCTCGCGCTTGCCGCGCATGTGGCTGAGCAGACCCTGTTCGAAATCCTTGACCCGATCGATCGGCAACTTGTCGAGATACCCGTTCGTGCCTGCAAAAATGACGCACACGATCTCCGCGTTGGTCAGCGGCGAATATTGCGGCTGTTTCATCAACTCGGTCAGGCGTGCACCCCGGTTCAGCAACTGCTGCGTCGAGGCGTCAAGGTCGGAGCCGAACTGTGCGAACGCCGCCATCTCGCGATACTGAGCGAGCGACAACTTGACCGGGCCGGCGACAGAGGACATCGCCTTGGTCTGGGCCGAGGAGCCGACGCGCGACACCGACAGACCGGTGTTCACCGCAGGACGCACACCTTGGTAAAAGAGTTCGGTTTCGAGAAAGATCTGGCCGTCGGTGATCGAGATCACGTTTGTCGGAATGAACGCTGAAACGTCGCCACCCTGGGTTTCGATGATCGGCAGCGCCGTCAGCGACCCGGAGCCGTTGTCCTCGTTCAACTTGGCCGACCGCTCCAGCAGGCGCGAGTGGAGGTAGAAAACGTCGCCCGGATAGGCTTCGCGGCCCGGCGGGCGGCGCAAAAGCAGGGACATCTGGCGATACGCCACGGCCTGTTTGGACAGGTCGTCATAGACGATCAGCGCGTGCCGACCATTGTCGCGGAAATATTCCGCCATGGACGTCGCCGCATAGGGGGCAAGGAACTGCATCGGCGCGGGGTCGGACGCGGTGGCCGCAACGACGATCGAGTATTCGATTGCGCCGCTTTCCTCGAGCTTTTTGACAAGCTGCGCCACTGTGGAGCGCTTCTGGCCGATCGCGACATAGACGCAATAGAGCTTCTTGCCCTCGTCGTCGCCGGCGGCTTCGTTGTAGGACTTCTGGTTGAGGATCGCGTCCAGGGCGACGGCCGTCTTTCCGGTCTGACGGTCGCCAATGATCAGCTCTCGCTGACCGCGCCCAATCGGGATCATGGAGTCGACCGCCTTGAGGCCGGTCGCCATCGGCTCGTGCACCGACTTGCGCGGGATGATGCCGGGGGCCTTGACGTCGGCAACAGCGCGGTCCTTGGACTTGATCGGGCCCTTGCCGTCAATCGGGTTCCCCAGACCGTCGACAACACGGCCCAGAAGCTCGTCACCGACGGGTACGTCCACGATGGAATTCGTGCGCTTGACGGTGTCGCCTTCCTTGATGTCCCGGTCGGAGCCGAAAATCACGATACCGACATTGTCGGCTTCGAGGTTCAGCGCCATGCCCCGGATGCCGCCCGGGAATTCGACCATTTCACCCGCCTGGATGTTATCGAGGCCGTAAACGCGCGCAATACCGTCACCAACGGACAGGACGCGGCCCACCTCGGTGACTTCGGCGTCCTGCCCGAAGTTCTTGATCTGCTCCTTCAGGATCGCAGAAATTTCGGCTGCTTGGATACCCATTTATCCGACCTCTTTCATAGCATTTTGCAGGGAGTTGAGCTTGGAGCGGACCGACGTGTCGATCATTTTCGAGCCCACTTTAACGATAAGTCCGCCGATGAGCGTGTCATCAACGGTCGCATTGATCTTGACGTCCTTGCCAACCTTTGTCTTCAAAGTGCTGGCAAGCTCTTTCGACTGTGCGTCGGTCAGCTTGACGGCGGACACGACATCCGCGGTCACTTCCCCTTTTTCCTCGGCGATGAGGTCGCGCAGGCGATTGATCATCTGCGGGAGGACAAAAAGCCGGCGCTTTGACGCCATCAGGGACAGCACGTTTTGCAGCGTCTTGGTCAGGCCCATCTTGGCCGACACGGCGCCGATTGCGTCCGCTTGTTCGTCGCGGCTGTAGACCGGCGACTGGATCAGGTCGGTCAGCTCCGGACTGCTGGATAGCGCGGCTGACAGATCATCGAGATCGGCTTCGAGCTTGTCGAGCTCTTTACCCTCGTTGGCGAGATCGAAAACCGCCATGGCATAGCGATCCGCTATGCCCGAGGAAATGGATGCTGTTTCAGACACGTCCACCCTTCCGCTATTCTGTCTCCGATCCCCCGGAGGCCCGGTGGTCAGAGGCGTTTTCAGTTTGGTAAATGCCGCAAGGCATAGAATTCAGCGCGGATGTAGCAGAGGCGTCCCAAGCCCGCAACACGGGAAGGTGATTTTGGCGTCCCTTCCCTCCCCCTTGTTTACAAGGGCTTAACACGAGGTGCGACCGATTGCGCGCAAGAAAGTTTCTTCTTTCGCCCTGAACGCGGTTATTTCCAGCGATTCCCGTTGGCGCAACCCGCGTCATCGAGGCCTGCTTCAGACCGCGCAGGTACGTACCCACCGCATCAGTCGTCGCGCGACCGGGCTGCGGCTTTGCCCCGCACGCGTGCCCGCGCCGGTTTCCCCGATGGTTTTGGCACCAGGTTGCCGAGCGGATTGAGAACCCGGCTTTCCACCTTGGTGCCGCGCGGCGTTGTGCTTGCCTTTGTCGCTTCGACCATCAGGACGCCGCCGGCCACGATCGCCGATACATTGCGCCCCATCTGTTCCCAGAAGCGTCCCGTCTTCATCCAGAACCGCCGCGTGGATGGCGGTTGGTAGAGAACCGCCTTGTGCCGTTGCGGCGCAAAGTTGTGCGCTTTCAACTGTGCGTCGAGCTGACCCATCGAATACGGGCGCCCAAAGCCAAAGGGCGTCGCATCCGAACGCGCCCAAAGCCCGGAGCGGTTGGGCACGATAAAGAGCGCCTTGCCCCCCGGTCCCAGAACGCGCCAGATTTCCTCGAGCAGCGCAGAGGGTCGCTCCGACGTCTCAAGCCCATGCATCACCACCAGCTTGTCGAACCGTCCGGTCTCGATGGGCCAGAGCGTTTCCTCGCTCAGGACAGACACATTCGGCAGCCCGGCCGGCCAAGGCATCACCCCCTGCTGCGCCGGCATGAGGCCGATCACCCGGCGGGCCTCCGGCAGGTAAGGGCGCAACAACGGCACGGCAAAGCCAAAGCCACCGACACATTGCTGTTTCGCCTCGGGCCAGAATGCGCGAACCTGATCCCTGACGACACGTTGCGCCACGCGCCCAAGCGCACTGCGATAGTAGAAGCTGTGCAGCCGTTGGACATCGAGATGCATTTGGGCCTCCGCGTTATTTGGGCTACGTCAAACAGAGTGTAACCACGACAGAAAGAAACGCCATGCCTCTTGAACTTGTCACCCTTCCCGCACTGTCCGACAATTACACGTTTCTCGTGCATGACAGTGAAAGTGGTGACACAGCCTGTGTCGACGTCCCCGACGCGGGACCGGTCCTGGACGAACTGAAAACGCGGAACTGGTCGCTGACCGACATCTGGCTGACCCATCATCACCACGACCATATCGGCGGGGTGGACGATCTGCTGGAGC
>JAWLGI010000114.1:0-3691 GCA_041685125.1 Marivita sp.
CAGCTCGTTCATCTTTTGAGAGTCGCGCACAGCGCAGGCGCTCACCTGCCGGACAAACAGAAATTAAAATGAAAACACATTGTTTTTAATACTGCGCAGGGAAAGAATGATTTATGGCATCTGGATCATTCCGACACCCTGTTCCTGAACAGGGTGTTGAATTGCCGTGCGAATGAAAGGTTGACGCTATCTGTGTAATGACCGTCACCCAAAAATCCGACCGGATTGCGAATGTCGTAGTAGTCGGCCGTGGCGAGGTAGGGGATGTCATGGGTGGTCAGGACGTCGCGGAGCATGACGCGGAGGTCTGGGTCTGTGGGATCGCGGCTCTGGATCAGGAACACGACCGGGTGCTGGCCATCGGCACGGGCACGGGCGGCGAAGGCGGTGACCATCCGGCGGAGCGTCTCGTGGTAAGGAAATCCCCCCGATGACGGTTTTGCAAGGATGGCGCGGGAACGGCCGTCTAGCATATCGACCGCGGAGGCGCGCCGGACGAGTCTCAGGAAAGGAGAATGATCGAGCCAGATCGCGCCGAAGGTGACAGGAGAGTAGAACCGGTCGTCTTTACGGAGCTGGCTTTTCCAAACGGAAGCCGCCTCGGGATCGGTACGCAGCGCATCCTCGTCTTCGAGCGTGGCGACACGCGGGTCAATCCGGGTCAGGCCGCCTTCCCCGGGTACGTAGATCGGATATGTGAAAGGGGCTGGCTGCTCAAAAACCCACGTGCGGTTGCTGAACGCTGCCATGCCGGATACCGATGAGGACAGGATCCCCAGCACCACCACATCGCCTGCCCGTCGGTTGGCAGCATCGTCCTGGAAGAGGGCGTAGGTGAAGTTCGGTGGAGCCCCGGGGCCGGCGTGAAGGTCGAGGGTCAGTCCCGGCTGCTGCTCCTGCGCCGCCTGAAGAATCTGGTCGACGAAGGACATGCCGTAGCTCCGGACAACCGGGTCTCCTCGCTCAGCCGCGAAACCTTCGCGCGAGTTGGCAAGAATGTCGTCGCGCCAGGCCACTTCGAGGAGGTTGCCCGGCATACCGGGTCTTTCCCGCCACCGATCGATCTTGCCGGGCACGCTTCTGCCATACTCGAAATACTGCACGAGCGATCCAAGGCGACCCTGCCGCTCGGCCACGGCCAGCACGCCGGCCACCGCCGCGTCGAGCATGATGAGCATGAGAAGCGTCAGGGCGAGTATCTTGACCTGTTGTTTCATGCCTTGCCCCTCAGAATTGGAAGTATATGAAACTTGAAGTTTGCGTCGTGGCGCCGAAGGCCAGCAGGTAGACCATCCCCGCATAAAGCGCCGCCCGCACCGGCAGCGGCCAGGCAGCGTAGAAGCGCACATCGCCGCTGCGTTCGATCAGCATGTCCCAGACCAGCACGAAGCCCATCGCCAGCATGGCGGCCAGCGGCGGCGGCGGCATCGACAGGCCCTCCGGGATCGCTCCGCCAAGCCCGGCAAGGCGCAAGGTGAAGTCCTGGATCTGGTCGAAGGACTGCGCCCGAAACAGCAGCCAGCCATAGCAGACGACCTGGAAGAAAGTGACAATGGCCAGCCCGCGCCAAGCCCACGCCGCGCGGCCGCGCCGCTTGCCCTCCCCAGTTCGCCGGTGCCGACCCGCCAGCGCCCGGTGCAACGAAAGAAGCCCTCCCTGATAGACGCCCCAGAGAACGAAGTTCCAAGCCGCCCCGTGCCACAGGCCACCCAGCGTCATCGTCGCCATCAGGTTGCGGTAGGTCCGCCATCCGCCACCCCGGTTCCCGCCGAGCGGGATGTAGAGATAGTCGCGAAGCCAGGTCGACAGGCTTATATGCCAGCGCCGCCAGAATTCCTGCGGGTCTGCGGCGAAATAGGGCTGGGCGAAGTTCCGCATCAGCCCAAAGCCCAGCATCTTGGCAACACCGCGGGCAATGTCCGTATAGCCAGAGAAGTCGCAATAGATTTGGATCGCGAACAGCCAGGTCGCGAATACGATATCCAGTCGCGAGGGGTCAGGGCTGGAATAGATCGCGTCCACAGAGGGGCCGATCGCGTCTGCGATCACCACCTTTTTGATCAGCCCCAGCAGGCACAGGACGGCGCCGCGGCCAAGCGCTTCCCAGCTGAGCCTTCGAGGGGCAGTGATGTTGGGCAGAAGATTCCGCGCCCGCTCGATCGGGCCGGCGACGAGCTGAGGGAAGAAAGCCACGAAGAGCGCAAAGTCCAGCACGTCGCGTGTGGGCTCCAGGTCGCGCCGGTAGACATCGATGGTGTAGGACAGCGTTTGGAATGTGTAGAACGAAATGCCGACGGGCAGCACGATCGATAGCATGACCGGGTCGGCCTCGTAACCTACCGCCAGCAGCATCTGGCGGAAACTCTCCGCGAAGAAGCCGAAATACTTGAAGACACCCAGCATGCCGAGGTTGACGGTCAGGGACAGCGCGAGAAGCCATCGCCGCCGCCGCTCGACATTCTCCTGTCCCAGCGCCAGGCCAACGAGGTAATCCACCACCGTGCTGGTCAGGATGAGGCTGAGGAATCGCCAGTCCCAAGCGCCATAGAAGACATAGCTCGCCACGAGCAGCATGCGGTTTTGGCCACGATGCTGGAGACGTACATAGAGCGCTGATACGATTAAGAAAAATACCCAAAAGACGGGTTGGGTGAATAGCATGACGGAATACTCCCGACCCTATTTGTTTTTTCCCAAGCATGACAGGCACCTGATTCAGCACACTCGGCACGCTTCCCCAAAAATAATCCAGCGGATCTTTCCCAAGCATTTCCAATAGCTTGAGAATCCGTTTCGGGCGGTTCTGTTGCCCATGCAAACCTTCCTCCATCGCCTTTGCGGCCTCGTCCGGGCTCGCGGTTTCGACGCTGGAGGGCACGGCGTTTCGAGAGGGCACCGAAGGGCGACGGGCTGAACGGGGCGGTCCTGTCTGGCGCGACTCCGGCGGCGCGGTGGGCCGGCTGGATGATTGCTCCGATCCAAAGTCCCTGCCCGAGGATTTCCTCAGGCGATATCGGGATTTTCGACCACCAGTACCTGATCTGCCGCCACCGGACCGGCCCCTGCCGCAACGACTGCCACGGTCTGCAGGTTGGCCTGAACAAGGGTGTCACCGGTGAGAGGGTCAGTTTCAAGGGTGATCGAGGTGCTTGTCGACGCCCCTTCGGGAACCGAGACAATCAACAACTCGTCAGATGCCAGATCGAATACGACAGGCGCGTTGTCCGGATCGACCCATGTACCGGTTTGGAACGTGTCGGTTCCGTCTCCTCCCGTTGCGGTGTCGCCGCTGCCCATTGTGATGGCATCATTGCCCTCACCGCCCCGCAAGACATCCGGGTCAAGAAGGTCCTGTGCTTCGATCTGTGCGTCATCACTGCCGTCCCATACTCCATTGATCTCGTCATCTCCGGCATTGCCATCAAGCGTGTCGGAACCGGCTTGACCGACAATGGTATCCGCACCGTCTCCACCGGAAATAACGTCATTCCCCTCACTGCCAACGAGTAGATCATCCTCGGATCCGCCCACAATTGACCCATCTTCGTCGGATGTGCCGTCATTCGGCGACACGGCAACCGAAGCCATGGGGGCCGCCGCCACACTCATTGCCACGCTGGCGGAGGCCGTGCCCCCGGCCCCGTCGCTGACCTCGTAGGTGATCGTGTCGCTGCCCGCGAAACCGGCATTC
>JAWLGI010000056.1:0-14931 GCA_041685125.1 Marivita sp.
GTTCCGCCTGACGATGGACGAGATCCGCGCGCTGCCTGAAATGACGCGTCCGGTGACTTTGGAATGCGCCGGCAATGGTCGGGCCGGGGTCAGCCCGCGCTGTTTCTCGATGCCGTGGATGTACGAGGCGGTGGGCACCTCGGAATGGACGGGCACGCTGCTTGCGCCGCTGTTGGCGCGGGCCAAACCGCAGGAAAACGTGCAGGATTTCGCCTTTCTCGGGGCTGATTACGGCTTCGACAAGGGCCAGCCGCATTTCTTTGGCCGAAGCCTGACGCCGGATCAGGTCGCGGAATTGGAGGTGATGCTGGTCTGGGGCATGAACGGTCAACCGCTCTTGCCGCAGCATGGCGCGCCGCTCAGGATCATCGTGCCGGGATGGTACGGCATGGCGTCGGTCAAGTGGCTGACGCGGATCGAGGCATTGACCGAGCGCTACCAAGGGTTCCAGCAGGTCCAGACCTACCGCTTGCGCAAGGACGCGGATGATCCCGGCACGCCGGTGACCACGATCCGGGTCAAGTCGCTGATGAAACCGCCGGGTGTGCCCGATTGGGTGACGCGGCAGCGCTGGTTGCAAGCCGGGACAGTGACCCTGCAGGGTCGAGCATGGTCGGGCGGTGGGGTGCCGATCACCAAGGTCGAGGTACTTCTGGGCGACACATGGCACGAGGCCGAACTGACCGGCCGCGCCGACACCTATGCCTGGACCGGTTGGCGGATCGATTGGGAGGCACCGCCCGGCATCCACGAACTGGCCTGCCGCGCGACGGACGCAAATGGCAACACGCAACCGCTGGAGGCACCCTTCGACATGGCAGGATTCGCGAACAATTCGGTGCACCGCGTGACCGTGCATGTGGCGGAGGCCGCCGTATGACCCGCGGCGCTGATGTGGTGATGCGGGCGCTGGCCGCCCAAGGCGTGCGCGATATCTTTGCACTGTCCGGCAACCAGATCATGCCGCTTTTCGATGCGAGCCTGGATGCGGGCCTTCGCCTCTACCACACCCGGCACGAAGCGGCGGCGGTCTACATGGCGGAAGGCTATGCGCAGATCACCGGCGGTGTCGGTGTCGCACTGGTCACCGCGGGGGCGGGGCTGGGCAATGCGATCGGGCCCTTGCTGACCGCGCGGGCCTCGGACACGCCTGTGCTGCTGCTGAGCGGTGACAGCCCGGTGGCGCGGGACGGGCAGGGCGCGTTCCAGGAGATGGACCAGGTGGCGCTGACCGCCTCGCTGACGAAATGGTCCGTGCGCGCGACGCGGGCAGAGGATATTGGCGCAACGATCCATGCCGCGATGCGTGTGGCGATGCAGGGACGTCCCGGACCGGTCCATGTGTCGCTCCCGGCGGACGTTCTGCTGGCTGCGGCGCAGGTGGCTGACACACCGGCCGTGCCGGACACATCACCGCCGGATATCGCAGAACTGCGCGAATGGCTGGACGGCGCAGACCGCCCGGTGATCGTCATGGGGCCGGCCCTGACCCGCACGCGGGCGCCTGGATTGGCCGAGCGGATGGAACAGGTGACCGGTGCCCCGGTGGTCGATATGGAAAGCCCGCGCGGCATCAAGGACCCGTCGCTGGGTGGTGTTGCAACCGTCATGGCCGAAGCTGACCGCGTGTTGCTTTTGGGCAAACCGCTCGACTTCACACTGCAATTCGGCGCCGTTGCCCCCGGCGCAGAATGGGCGATGATCACTGGAGACGAGGGCGAGATCGACCGCGCGCGCGGCACCGTTGATGCGCGGCTGCGCCATGCGATTGCCACAGACCCGGGCGCCGTGGCCGACGCGTTGGCCTGCGGTGGCGCCCTTTCGCGCAAAGCTGATTGGAGATTTCGGGTGGCCGCGGCATGTGCAAAACGCCTGCCTCTCTGCGAGTCGGAAAATATCATTCATCCTGCGGCTTTATGCGCCGAAGCTCAAGCGATTGTCGAAGCGGTGGCGGCTCCGGTGATCGTCTGCGACGGCGGCGAATTCGGACAATGGGCGCAGGCCGGTCTTGCCGCGCCCCGGCGGATCATCAACGGGGTGTCGGGCGCCATTGGCGGCGGGCTGTGCTATGCCATGGCGGCGCGCGCGGCCGACCCGACGGCAACCGTTCTGGCGTTCATGGGCGATGGGACGGCGGGCTTTCACCTGGCCGAGTTCGAAACCGCGGTGCGGGAAGATCTGCCCTTCGTGGCGATCATCGGCAATGACCAGCGCTGGAATGCCGAGCACCAGATCCAGCTGCGCGATTTCGGAGCCGATCGGTTGCATGGCTGTGCCCTGAGCGACGCGCGCTATGACGAGGCGATGATCGCGCTGGGGGGCTTCGGCGCGAGCGTGACCGAGCTGCGCGACCTGAAAGGCGCGATCGAGGCCGCGATCGCTTCCGGTAAACCCGCCTGCATCAACGTGATGATCGAGGGAGCACCCGCGCCCGATCTGGGCTGATCGGCGCCTCTCCTGCATCCGGCTCGACATCAGTGCAGGTCATGGCCGGGTTTTGCCGATTTTGTGCGCGTGGTGGTTTGATGATTCAATCATAGGCGACGCTTCGCATGAAGATCCCCCGTCCCGAAATGAACCGCGCCTGCTTCGGGGGGAGCGACACTGTCGGCAGGTCCGGTTGCCGGTGATGCGTCCACGCGACGTCAGACCTGGTGCACAGAAAGCGCCTTGAGCGTTGCCGGACGGGCCTGCATCGCGTCGTGATGCGCGGCGAGCTTGGGGTAATGCGCAATCTCCACACCGACCTTGGCCATCCAGCGCGGCACCAGGAACAGGTAGGGATCGCAAAAAGTGTAGCGGTCTCCCATCGCCCATGGTCCCTTGAACAGATGTGTTTCGATCACGTCAGCGCTGTCGGCGATGTTGTCAGCCACCTTGGTCTTGAGCGCGGCCTGAGCGTCCGTGTCATCCGTCCACCGCGCGCCGCGGGCCAGATGGGCAAAGGCCACATGCACCGTCGCGCAAAGATAGGCATTGAACGCTTCGGCCTCGGCACGGTCAAAGGGTGTTTCGGGAAGCATCCGTGCATCCCGGTGTACTGCCGCGATATAGCCAAGGATCGCCGGGTTTTCGGTGATCACGCCTTCGGGCGCCTTGAGCGCGGGGACCCGGCCTTTCGGATTGACCTGCTGAAAGGCGGGTTGAGCCTGCGCGCCTTTGTTGATCGGCACCTCGTGCAGGGCAAAGTCCGCGCCCACCTCCTCGAGCAAGATATGCGGGGCGAGGGCAGAGGACCCTTTGGAATAGTAAAGCGTCAGCATCAACAAGCTCCTTGTGGCAGACAGGTCAGAACAGGGCGCGGATCAGGATGCCCAGCCCCAGAAGCAGGGACAAGCCGATCAGAAGGCGACGGAACGCATTGTCCGAGATGCGCCGAAACACGGCGATTCCGATCTGCGCCGCGATCAGAGAGGTGGGCAACGCGATCAGAAAGGCGGTGACGGTTGTCGAGGTATAGGCCCCGCGCCACCACAGCATCACGGTCGTGGTGAACAGGACGCTCACGTTGAAGGGTTGCAGCACGGCGCGGGTTTCGGCCTTGGGCCAGGGACGCATCGAGCACCAGATCACGGGCAGCGCCCCCGAGAGCGAGGCCATCCCGCCCAGCACACCGCCGGCCAGGCCAATCCCGGAGTCAAGCACCGGCGTGCGGCGGTTGAATTTCGGCAGGTTCGCGCGGAAGCTGAAGAAGCCACCGTAAATCAATAGAAGAAAACCGATAATCAGCTTGAGCATATCCGCGTCAATCAGGGAAAGAAGGGAGATCCCCACCGGCACGCCCAGCAATCCCGGAATGATGAAGCGCAGCAAGCGCGGCACGTTGCGCGACAGCGCCTCGCGCACCACCCAAAGGCCCTGAATCCCGGTGACCACGGACATGAGCGACACGACCGCAACCGCGCTGATCGGGTCGAGCGCGACAAGGAAAAACCCCAGGGCGAAAAGCGCGGTGCCGGTCCCGGCCAGACCGTTGATGAACCCCCCGGCCATCGCGCCGAGGGTGATCGCGGCAAGCGCCGTCCAGGTCATGCGACACCCGCTGCGGTGCCGCCGTCTTCGGGCGGGTTGTCTGTCACCGCCTGCAAGAGTGCTGCGTGGATTTCCTCGATCACGCGGTGTTTCGGATGTTCCTTGCGATGGACAAGGCCCAGGCCGCGCGACGGCCCGTCCGGCCCAAGCGGGACGGTGTTGACGGGCAGGGTGTAGGCGGTTCTTACACAGGGGCGCGGCACGATGGACACACCCAGATTGGCGTTGACCATGCTGGAAATCGCTTCGAGGTTGTCGAGCTCCATCGCCTCGGTGACGCGGATGTTGTTCTCCTGAAGCCATGTCTCGATCAGCGTGCCCACGACCGCATCGCGGTTGAAGCGAATGAAGGGCTGATTGTTCAAAATCCTGATCGGGTCGGTTTCGGTCACTTCCTGTCCGGTGATCAGGTGCAACGGTTCTTCGGCGATGGGGAGAAACGCCATGTTCCGCGGCATCAGGATCGGCTTGGTGACCATCGCCACATCGTAATGCCCGCGATCGATTCCGGACAGAAGGGCGCCGGTCAGGGCCGGACGGATGCGCACCCTGAGATCCGGGTAACGCGCGCGAAGGATTGACATGGAAAGCGGCGCAAGCCCGATCAGCGTGGTCGGTACAGCGCCCAGCACCACTTCACCGCTCAGCCCGTCATCGCCAAGCACCGAGGGCACAAGCGTCTCGTAATCTTCCACCAGCTTGCGCGCGCGCGCCACGACGGCGCGGCCCATCGGTGTCAACTCCGGGGTACGGTGGCTGCGGTCGAACAGCGCGATTCCCAGATCGGCTTCGAGCGTGCGCATTTGCTGGCTGACCGCGGCATGGGTTATGAACACGGCATCCGCCGCGGCACTGAAGGTGCGATGGTCGGCCACGGCGACCAGGGTCTTGAGTAATCTTATGGACATTTTCGGATTTTCGATTGCTTAGCTTACAGAACATGTAATTTTTTATTTCTTCTTTTAAGCTCTACTTAAGGCTAACGTGAGTCAAGAGCCCGGCAAGGGCCAGTCAACAACTTGGGAGGAAACTATGAAACTACGGACATTTGGGTCGGTATTGGCGTTGGGGTGCGGTCTTTCGGCCGGGGCCGCGATGGCGGAATACCCGGAACGCCCGATCAACATGATCATTCCATACGGCGCCGGCGGCGCCACCGACATTTCCGCACGCACCATCGCAGAGCCGCTGGGCGAAGCCGTTGGGTCGCCGCTGGTGATGGCCAATGTGACAGGCGCGGGCGGAGCCACCGGGTCTGTCGCCGTGCAAAACGCCGATGCGGATGGCTACACCATGCTGTTTGCTCGGGTCGGTTCGCACTCGGTGAACCCGGCGATGAAGGCGACCTTGCCCTACACGCTGGATGATTTCCGCTTTGTCACCGTCTACGAGATCAACCCGGTGGCGTGCGCCGTGCGGCCCGATAGCGGGATCGACTCGATGGAGGACTTGATCGCACAGGTCGGCGAAGGCGGTGTCAGCTACAGCTCCTCCGGGGTTGGATCGCTGCTGCACCTGGCGGGCGCGATGGTGCTTCGGGAATTCGGTGTCGAAGATCCGCTGACCGAGGCCACGCATATCCCGCAACAGGGCGGCGGGGCCGCTGCAACTGCGGTGCTGAACGGGACGGCGACGTTCCTGTGCACCAACTCGTCCGCGCTGGCGAGTTTTGTGGCCAACGATCAGCTGACGCCGCTCATGGTCACGACCGAGGAACCGGTGGTTGGCTTTGACGCACCCACAGCCAACGAACTGGGCAAGCCGACGCTGAACCAGCTTGTCGGCTGGACCGGAATAGCGGGGCCCGACGATCTGCCCGACGATGTGGCGGCCAAGTGGGGTGACTGGATGGCGACCGCCACCGCAGACGAAGACTTCCGGTCATCGATGGAAGAACGCGGGTCGGTGATCGACCTGATGGACCCGGAAGAGGCCAACGCCTTCATCGAGGAACAGTACACCACCTTCAGGGATCTTGTGGATGAACTGGGGATGCGGATCGAAGGCTGAGCCTTGTCCGTCCCTCATTTTGATACGCGCCGGAGCCTTGGGGCTTCGGCGCGTCCACCTTTGGAGCCCGATCTGACCATGTCTCAGAAATCACTGCATCTGCGCCTAGGCATCGTCGTGGTGCTGTGCGCGCTGTTTCTTGTCTTTTACGCCATCCCGTCCTTTGTCTTTGCGCCCTCGAATGTCGGCAATATCGTCTTGTCGCCGCTGTTCTGGCCCTTTGTCCTGGCCGGTTTGGCGGGCCTTGTGGGGGTGGGGCTTCTGGCATCGGGATTTTCGTCAGATGACACCCCGTTCGAGGACGCCGAGACCGGACCCTCGGACGGGTCTGCGGGATGGTTGCGGCTGCTGGGCCTGGCGGCGATCATGCTGATCGTGATGTTTGCGCTGCCCCGGCTGGGTATGGTGTGGACATCGATGCTGGCATTTGTCGCCTGCGCGTTCCTGTTCCGCACGCGGCATCCCATGATTGCCGTGATCTGCGCGATTGTCGTTCCGCTCTTGTTGTACGCGTTCTTTGCGCATGTCGCCGGTGTGGCGATCCCGCAAGGCCATTTCGTGAGGCTGCCATGAGCCTGCTCGACTCCCTTGCTGCCGGTTTTGCCCTTGTCGGCAATGTCGAGGCGTTTTTCATGTTGTTCTGCGGCCTGATCATCGGCGTGGTCGGTGGCGCCATACCGGGCCTGTCGGCAACCATGGCTGTGGCGCTGACGCTGCCCTTCACCTTCGCGATGACGCCGATCAACGGCATTCTGCTGCTGCTTGGTGTGTACAAGGGCGGTATCTTCGGCGGCTCGATCCCGGCCATCCTGATCAAGACGCCGGGCACACCTGCCTCCTCGGCGACGATCCTTGACGGACACCCGCTTGCCGAACGGGGCGAGGCGGGGCGCGCGTTGGGCATGGCGCTTTATGCCTCTTGCACGGCGGATGCGGTGTCGAATCTCGCGCTGATCCTGTTTGCCGGGTGGCTTGCCTCCTTCGCGCTCAATTTCGGCCCGCCCGAATTTTTCGCCCTGATCCTGTTCTCGCTGACCATCATCGCGGGCGTGTCGGGGGAAAGCCTGCTGCGCGGCGCACTGTCGGCGCTGGCGGGGCTGCTGCTGGCGACGGTCGGGCTTGATCTGATTTACGGCACCAACCGCTTTACCTTCGGCGATCCGAACATGATGGGCGGGTTGAACTTCATCGCGGTGCTGATCGGGCTGTTCGCCATTCCCGAGATTATCGCGATGGCGTGGAACCCGGTGGCGCATCTGGGCAAGACGCGTGCGTTGGGCAAGAGCAGATGTTCGCTGGCCGATTACCTGGGCAGTTTCAAAAGCATCATCCGGGGCAGCATGATCGGCGTGTTCCTTGGCTCCATCCCCGGGATCGGGGCCGCGCCGAGCGCCTTCCTGAGTTATTCTGAGGCGCGGCGCACCTCGAAAAACAAGGCGAATTTCGGCAAGGGCGAAATCGAAGGTGTCGCGGCCTCTGAAGCCGGGAACAACGGGGTTGCAGGCGCGACGTTGATCCCCCTGCTGGCGCTCGGGGTGCCGGGGGACGTGATCACCGCAATCATCATCGGCGCGTTCATGGTGCATGGGCTGCAACCCGGACCGATGATGTTCGTTTTGAACGCGGATATCATCTATGGCCTGTTCATCGGGCTGATCGTCAGTTCGGTGTTCCTGCTCGTTGTCGGGTCGGTTGCGATCCGCGGGTTCCGGTTCGTGGCGGATGTGCCGAAACGCATCCTGATGCCGGGGGTGCTGGTGCTGTGCATCTACGGTGTGTTCGCGGTGAACAACAATATCTTCGACGTGGGCGTGATGTTTGTCATGGGATGGCTGGGCTATGTCATGATGCGCAACCGCATTCCTGCCGCGCCCTTCCTGATCGCATTCATCCTTGGCCCGTTGCTCGAAGACAATTTCCGCCAGTCGATGCTGATGTCGGGCAGCGATCCCTTGATCCTGTTCCGGGGACCGATCACCTGGGCCTTCTGGACCCTGACCGCCATCACGGTCTTTGCGATCACCCGCAGCACGCTGCGGCAGAAGGTGCCGCTCAGTTGAGATCTTCGAGGAGGCGGCCATGCCGGCGCGTCTCCTCGAGGACCTCGCCAAAGCTTGTCAGACCGCGCGCCTCGAGCATTGGCAGCATCTTGACCAAGACCTCTGCCGTGGCCTGCGCATCGCCAAGCGCGGTGTGGCGCAGGGCCGAAGGAATGGTCACGTTCAACCGCTCGCACAGCGCATCGAGCGTGTGCCGTTCGCTGGCCCCGAACAGCACGGCGGACAACAGCACCGTGTCAAGGATCGGGTGATCCCAGACCACCCCGGTGTCCTTGGCCTGTCGGTGCAGGAAGGCCATGTCGAAGGGCGCGTTATGCGCGACGATCACGGCGTCGCGGGAAAAGTCGTGAAAGCGTTTGGCCACGGTCCGGATATCCGGCTGCCCGCGCACCATCGCATCGGTGACCTTGTGCACCCTTGTCGAGGCGGGCGGGATGGGCCGGCCGGGATCGACCAGCTGGTTGATCGCCTCGCCGGCTACGATGCGTCCGTTCAGCACCCGCACGGCCCCCAGTTGCACCACGTCGTCCTTGTGCGGCAGAAGGCCCGTGGTTTCGGTGTCAAAGACCGAAAAGCACAGTTCGCGCAGCGGTCGGTCGAGGATATCCATCTCGGCGGCCCCGCGACGCTGATCGAGCAGGTCAAAATCATAGACCAGCGGCCGCGCCGCGTCGGGGGCGATGTCCAATGTCTGGCTGTCGATCACCATCAGGTATCCGCCGCCTTCCATCGGTTTCAGCTTGGTGTCAAAGCTCTGTTTGCCGTCATGCGACTGCGCGGTGCAGGCGACGTCCTTGCCGGTCTTGCCCAGTTTCGCAACCGCCGCGCCAAGGCTGTTGCGGTCGAAATATTCGCTGATCGACGCGTTCAGCCGGGGCACCCCCAATTGCGCGAGAATCTCGGCGGCCTGCCCGTCATAGAGCGCGATCTGGCCATCCGGATTCACCAGGATCGTTGCCACCGGGATCTCGGTCAGAAGGGCGGTCAGGCGGGCTTTCTCGGTGCTCAGGCGGGCGGTTTCCGCGGCAACCGCCTGTGCCGTGCCCAACGTCGAGTCGGTGAGCTGTCGCGCGACGGCCGACGCCGCCGGCGCCAGGTCGCCCAGATAGCGCGCCGGGCTGGTATCGAGATCGCCCGGAACCCCGGCATGGGCGCGGCAGCGCATGTCTGCGGCCAGCCGTTCAATGGGCTTGGCCACGTTTTCATCGAACAAAAGCCACACCGACACCGTCAGTGCCAGGATCAGGAAGGCGGCCAGAATGGCGGCAAAGGTAAACCCGTTGGCCGCGCCTGTCTCGGCGGCGCGCACGTAGCCGAACCACAGCGCGGTGCCGACCGCGGTCAGCGCGCCAAGGCCCAGGAGGCAGAAGAACAGGAAGATGCGCAAACGCAGGCTGAGCTTGGACAACATGGCATCACCCCCTGTCGCAAACGCGCGAGACGATGGGATCTTGCGCGTCCGTATCGCGCCACACCGGCGCGCCGCCATCACCGAAGGCGGGATCGGCGCGCTGCCCGGTGTCGCAATTCACCATCATTTCGACCGATTGCACCGTGCCCCAGCGCCGAAAGAAATAGAGATCCGCCATGAAGAGCGCCGCATCATCGGTATTGGCCCGCACATTCGCCGTGTCCAGCGCGATGAAGCGGTCGGTATAGGGTTTGAGATAGGTCCACGGACGGTAGAGGGCGGTGTTGTTGGCGGTTTGCACCACCTGCAGCCCCTCGGGCATCGCATCGGCGGTCCGGGGGAACCAGCTGTATTCGCTGCTGATCGTGGTGCCGAGCATCGCAGTGCCCGCGGCCACCGGGATTAGCCATTTCGGCACGCGCCCCCCCGCAATGCGCGAGATGAGCATCATCGCACCGGCACCGGCAAGGCCGGCCACGATCACCGCGATCAGTTCCAGAAACATCGATTGTCCTCCCAAACAGGCTTGTTAGCCCAGCATGCCGCGCCCGTGCCCAACAGCCGATTGCAGCGATTTTATCACGACGAAGGCGTCCCGCAGATGACTTCGCTCAAAGTCCGACAAATCGGTCGGGCTCAGGAAATTGTCCGGCGCGGCCCCCGACCGCACCTGGTCGGCCTGATGGTCAAGCCGGGTTTCGGCAATCAGGTCATAGGCATCGCGCAGATCCCGCCCGCCCGATCGGCTCAGCACACCCGTGTCGGTTGCCGCCTCGATCCGTGCGGCGGTGTTGACCACGCTGAGCTGCCCCTGAAGCGCATAGATCCGGCCCAGATCCACCACCGGCACCACGCCGTTGTGTTTCAGGTCTATGCGGTTCTTGTGCTCGCCCGATCGGATGGTGGCAAAGCCACGCAAGAGCCCCAGCGGCGGCGCGTGTTTCAAGGAATTCGCCACCATATGCGCCACGAAAATCGAATTGGCTGCGGCTTTGCGCAGGGTCTCGGCCTGCAGGTCCTCGAACAAGGCCGTCGTGCCACCGATGGGGCGCAGGTCGAACATGACGCTGGCCAGCATCTGTGCCTCGGGATTGGGGGTCTTGATCCAGCCATCGAAATAATCTCGCCAGACGCGTACGGGCTGCCGCCAGCGCGGGTTGGTGGCCATCATGTCGCCGGGGCAATAGACATAGCCGCAGGTATGCAACCCGTCGCAGACAAAGCGCGCCAGCGCGTTGAAATAGGGCATGTCCGCAGCCGTCACGGCGTCATCAAGAAACAGGCAATTGTCCTGGTCGCTGACCCCGGTCTGTTCCTGCCGGCCCTGGCTGCCGCAGGCCAGCCACAGATAGGGCACCGGCGGCGCGCCCAGCCTGTCTTCGGCCAACGCCAGCAACCGGCGGGTGGCGGTGTCGGCCACATCGGTGATCAGGCGGGTCACCACTTCGTGCCGGTTGCCGCCCGCGACCAGCTGCGCCAGCAATTGCGGGATCCGGCGGGTGACCTGCGCCATCTCCTCGGCTGATCCGGCATGTGCGATCTCGGAGACCAGTTCGGCCGAGCTGACCGCCTGAAAACGGGTGAGATCGGTCTGGGTCACGATCCCGACCAGCTTGCCCGCCTGGGTGACAGGCACATGGCCGATACCGCGTTCCATCATCGTGTGCAGCACGTCCGACCCGATGGCGGAGGGCGGCAGGGTGATGGGGTCGGCTGTCATGATATCGGTGATCGGTGTGTCGAAGGCCAGGCCATCGCCCACCACCTTGCCGGACATGTCGCGGATCGTCGCGATGCCGCGCAGCGCGGTGTCCTCGGCGATGCAGATCGACGACACGCGGGCGTCGCGCATCATGCGCGCGGCCGTCTTCACATCGGTGTCGGGGGGACAGGTGAGCGGGTGTGTCGCCATCAATGTCTCGACCCGCGTGGTTGCCAGATTGGCGGTGTTCGGCTTGTCGCTGCGGCCGCGGTCGAAAAACCGCCGGAACGCCGGATCGTCCGACATCGCCTGGTGAAAACGCCTTGCGGGCAGCAAGAGCAGCGTCGCGTCGGTTTCGGCCCGCGCCGAGGTGACGCTGACGCCGTCGCGCAGCAGGCCGCGTTCGCCAAAGGTATTGCGTGGCCCCAGAAGCGAGACCGGCACATCATTTTCGTCCCGCACCTCGATCGTGCCATGATGGACAACGAACAGCCCCTCCATCGGGGCGTTCAGGGGGTATATCTCGGCCCCGGCATCCACAGTGCGTATCTCGAAGGCGTCAACAAGCGATTGCAGCGCTGCCGTGCCCATCGAATCGTAGGGGTGGATGGCGGACAGGAATTGCACAAGATCGGAGGCGGACGGTGGCATGATGTGACCTCTGCTCGGAATGAAAAGTCCCGCCCCGGTATTCCGGCGCGGGACCGCAGTGTAAAGGGTGCGCCGCCGGGGCGGCGCATCCGAAAGGTCTAGTGATCCTGCGCCGCGGCCGCGCCACGCGGCACGCGCACGCTTTCGACCAGTTCCTCGATCTCTTGCGGCAGGTCATCGGTCATCCGGGAGACAGTGAAGGCCACCAAGAAGTTCAGGAGCGCACCCACGGCGCCAAAGCTCGTCGACTTGATCGTGAAGAGCAGCGGATCGCTGTCGTCGAAGCTGTTGGTGCCGGGGATGAAGAACCAGCCCTTGTGCAGGAAGATGTAGATCACCGTCACGATCAGGCCGGTCAGCATGCCCGCCACGGCACCCTTGTTGTTCACTTTCGTGAAGATGCCCATCATCAGCGCCGGAAAGATCGATGCCGCCGCGAGGCCGAAGGCAAGTGCCACCGTCTGCGCCGCGAAGCCCGGCGGATTGAGCCCCAGATAGGTCGCCACGACGATCGCCGCGGCCATCGCGATCCGCGCCGACAAAAGCTCCCCCTTCTCTGAGATTCCGGGATTGATCCGTCCCTTGATGAGGTCGTGGCTGACCGCCGATGAAATCGCCAAAAGCAGACCCGCCGCCGTTGACAGCGCCGCCGCAAGGCCGCCCGCGGCCACCAGGCCGATCACCCAGGCGGGCAGGTTCGCAATCTCGGGATTGGCCAGAACAAGGATGTCCTGGTTGAAGTTGGTCAGCTCGTTGCCTTCCCAGCCTTCGGCGTCAGCCCGTTCCTGCATCTCGGGGCTTGCATCGTTGTAGTACTGGATGCGGCCGTCGCCGTTCTTGTCTTCCCAGCCCAGAAGACCGGTCTGCTCCCATGTTGCCATCCAGTCATAGGCCGGGTCGGTGGCGATCGTCTCGACCGATACCGCCTGCGCGTCAGTGCCGTTGGGCCAGAACTGTTCGGTGATGTTCAGGCGCGCCATCGCCCCCACAGCCGGGGCCGTCAGGTAAAGAAGCGCGATGAAAACCAGCGTCCAGCCGGCCGACCAGCGGGCGTCCGCCACGCGCGGAACGGTGAAGAAGCGCATGATCACGTGCGGCAGGCCGGCGGTGCCGATCATCAGCGACAGCGTGAAGAGCACCATGTTGAACGTGTCGCCGTGATGCGCGGTGTATTCGTTGAAGCCCAGCTCGGTCACGATCTGGTCGAGCTTCTGCAGCAGCGGCTGGCCGCTGGCCTGGTGTTCGCTGAACAGGCCGAGACCCGGGATCGGGTTGCCCGTCAGTTGCAGCGAGATGAAGATCGCCGGGATCGTGTAGGCCATGATCAGAACGACATATTGTGCCACCTGCGTATAGGTCACACCCTTCATTCCGCCGAACACCGCGTAGGCAAAGACCACGCAGGCCCCGATCAGAAGGCCGGCGGTGTTGCTCACTTCGAGGAAGCGGCCAAAGGCCACGCCGACACCGGTCATCTGGCCGATCACGTAAGTGAGCGAGGCGACCAGCAGGGCGATCACCGCAACCATGCGCGCGGTCGGGCTGTAGAACCGGTCGCCGATGAACTCGGACACGGTGTATTTGCCGAACTTGCGCAGATAGGGGGCCAGCAGCAGCGCCAGTAGCACGTAACCGCCCGTCCAGCCCATCAGGTAGGTCGAGTTGTCATAGCCGGTAAAGGCAATCAGGCCCGCCATCGAGATGAACGAGGCCGCAGACATCCAGTCTGCCGCAGTCGCCATGCCGTTGGTGACCGGATGAACGCCGCGACCGGCGGCGTAGAATTCCGACGTGGAGCCCGCACGGGCCCAGATCGCGATGCCGATATAGAGCGCGAAGGATGCGCCCACGAACAGCAGGTTGATGGTAAACTGGTCCATTTGGTTCACTCCTCCTCGGTGCCGAATTCACGGTCGAGCTTGTTCATCCGCCAGGCGTAGAAAAAGATCAGCGCCAGGAAGACCAGGATCGACCCTTGCTGGGCGAACCAGAACCCAAGGTCGGTCCCGCCGACACTGATGCCCGACAGCATCGGGCGCAGCAGGATGCCGAACCCGAAGGACACCAGCGCCCAGATGACGAGGCTGATCATGATGATGCGCAGGTTGGCTTTCCAGTAGTCCGTGTCGGACTTCTTTTGCGCCTGCGCAGATTGCGATTTTTGGTCCGACATAGCGGCTCCTCCTCTTGCTCCGTTGGCGCGTCCCGTGGTTGCGGGGCGCGTAGTGCGATGTGTCGCGATTGCGAAAACCGCGGGCCGACCGCTCAGGCGGTGGCTTTGGCAACATGGGCGCCAAGGTCCTTGGCGATGTCGTCAATGGCACCCATTGCATCGACACGGGCCAATGCGCCCTGTGCGTCGTAGAACGCGATCAGGGGGGCGGTCTGGGCATGATAGGCCTCAAGCCGTGCCGCGACGGTTTCGGCAGTGTCATCGGCCCGGCGTTTGAAATCCGTGCCTTGGCACGTGTCGCATTGGCCTTCGGTCCTGGGTGTCTTGAAGCTGTCGTGATAGCCCTCGCCGCAATCGGCGCAGGTGAACCGGCCCGAAATCCGCGCCACCATCGCCGCGTCGTCCACCTCGAGGCTGATCGCGGCGGACACGACCTGCCCGGTTTCGGCCAGCAGCGCATCCAGCGCCTCGGCCTGCACGATGGTGCGCGGGAACCCGTCAAGGATCACGCCCTGGGCGCAGTCCGGGTTGCCCAGCCGGTCGCGCAGGATGGCTATCACGATGTCATCGCTCACCAGCTCGCCGGCATCCATGACGGCCATGGCCCGTTTGCCGGCCTCCGTGCCATCGGCCACGGCGGCGCGCAGCAGGTCGCCGGTGCTGAGTTGAACCAGGCCGAAGCTGGCTTCCAGCATCCGGGCCTGAGTGCCCTTGCCGGCGCCCGGCGGACCCAGCAGGATCAGGACAGGGGCGGGTGTCGGTGTCTTGCTTCCGTCCATGACCGTCACCCCTTCCGATTTTCGATGAGGTCATCGACGACGGACGGGTCTGCGAGTGTTGACGTATCGCCGAGGGATCCGGTGTCGTTTTCGGCGATCTTGCGCAGGATGCG
>JAWLGI010000115.1:0-3616 GCA_041685125.1 Marivita sp.
AGGCGGTCGCTGCCGTGACCCGCGTTGGCCAATTGTCCGGTTGACACTTGGGCGCCAGCCCCCGAACATTGTGTCATGCGAAAAAATTGTGATCTTGAGGGCCACCTGCGCGAAGTAAGGGACATCGCCGATCTCGGGCTGGACATGCCCGACGGCTGCCGCCTTTCGATCCGGGCCTGGATCCCCACGGATGCCGAGGCGCGGCCGGTTCCGGCCATCGTAGAGCATTTGCCTTACCGCAAGCGCGACGGGACGACCGCGCGCGACGAGATCAGCCATCCGTGGATGGCCGCGCGGGGCTATGCCGTGTTGCGCGTGGACATGCGCGGCAACGGCGACAGCGATGGGCTGATGGAGGATGAATATACCCGACAGGAGCTGGACGATGCTGTCGAGGTCATCAACTGGGCCGCAAGCCAACCCTGGTGCACCGGCAATGTCGGTATGCAGGGGATCAGCTGGGGCGGGTTCAACGGCCTTCAGGTCGCTGCGATGGCCCCCGAGCCGCTCAAGGCGATCATCACGCTCTGTTCCACGGTCGACCGTTTTGCCGACGACATTCACTACAAGGGCGGGTGCCTGCTGAATGAAAATCTCGCATGGTCCTCGACCATGTGGGCCTATTCCTCAAGGCCGCCGGACCCGGTGTTGAGAGACGATTGGCGCGACATCTGGATGACGCGGCTGGAAAACGAGCCGTTTCTCATTTCCACGTGGCTGCGTCACCAGAGGCGGGACGCCTATTGGGAGCGTGGCTCGGTCTGCGAAGACTACGCCGCGATTGAAGCGAAGGTTCTCGCCCTGAGCGGCTGGGCCGATGGCTACAAGAACACCGTTCCCGCGCTGGTTGACAATATCGAGGGCGCAAAAGGTATTCTCGGCCCCTGGGTGCATCTTTACCCGCATATCGCCGTGCCAGAGCCAAGGATCGGTTTCCTGCAGGAAGCCAAGCGCTGGTGGGACCGCTGGCTCAAAGGCGAGGAGACGGGCGTCGAGGAGGACCCTGCGATGCGCATGTATCTGATGGACGGTCATGCCCCGTCGCGGACCAACCAACCCAAAAAGGGCATGTGGATCGCCGACACGCAAACCGGTGGCGAGATACGCAGCCTGGCGCTGGGTGCGGGCGGCCAGCTTGGCGGCGCGGAGGGCGAGATTTCGGTCCGCGTGGCCAGCAATGCGACCTGCGGGCTGGGCGGCTCGGAATACTATGCGATCGGGCGTGGCCCGGAACTGAGCGCCGATCAGCGCGCCGATGACCTGCACTCCGCGGTTTGGACAGGCGCGGCGCTGGAGCGTCCTGTCGATATCGTGGGGCGGCCGAAGCTGAACCTCAGGCTGAGCGCCGACACACCGCAGGGACAGATCGCTGTGCGGTTGAACCACGTGCACCCTGACGGGCAGAGCACGCGGATCACTTATGGTGTGCTCAACCTGGCCCATCGCGACAGCCACGCGGCGCCCGAGCCGATGGAGCAAGGCCGCTTTTATGACGTGGAGGTCGCGCTGGACCAGATCGCCTATCGCGTGCCCGAGGGGCATCGTATCGCCGTCGCGGTCTCGACAGCCTACTGGCCGCTGATCTGGCCCGCACCCGAACGGACGTCACTGACGATCACGCGGGGGGCGCTTGACCTGCCCGAGCGCGCGGCAGCGACAGCGGACGAGTGGCGCTTCGAGCCGCCCGATGACGCAGAAGGGTGGCAGACCGAAGAGCTGCGCAGCCCCGAGAATATCCGCCGCGAGGCGCATGACCTTGGGACGGGAGAGGTGACGCTCCTCATCGAGGATGATTTCGGCAAGCGCCGCGATC
The DNA here is from genome assembly GCA_041685125.1 of Marivita sp. GTDB lineage: Bacteria > Pseudomonadota > Alphaproteobacteria > Rhodobacterales > Rhodobacteraceae > Marivita. The sequence continues at coordinate 1,814 of JAWLGI010000115.1, forward strand.
TGGCGCACGGGCTCGTCAGCGGGGGTGTCAGCCGGGAGCGATGGACGATTCGCCCGCATGATCCGCTTTCGGCACGCGGAGAGACGCATTGGACCCAAGAGACCGAACGGGAGGGGCTGGCCCTGCGCACCGAGACCTATGCGCAGATGTGGAGCGATGCGCAGGACTTCCATCTCAGCGGACGGATCGAGGCCTACGAGAACGACATATTGGTGTATGAAAGGGACGTGGTCGACAAGATCGCAAGAGACCATCAGTAGGAGCCAATCCCAGGTCAGGGAGGAAAGCCTTGCCCTGAGCCGAGGCATGGGTTTTTATTGACTGGGTGATCAACAAAAATTCCACAGCGTATCCAATTCGCTGGAACAAGAACATCAACAAGGAGACGGTTATGAAAGATCAACTCGACTATCTGAAGGTTAATGCTGCGTTGGGACGTATCTCGCGCCGTGAATTCTTCGGCCGTGCGGCGGCGCTGGGCGTCACCGCGGTGGCCGCCAACACCATGTTGGCAGGGGCCGTTCACGCGGCAGGCCCGCAAAAGGGCGGGACAATCAAGGTCGGTATTCAAGGTGGCGGCTCGGGCGACAGCCTGGATCCGGCGCTGGCCGCCAATGCGACAATGTCGCAAATCGTGCGTATGTGGGGCGAGCCTCTGGTCGAACTGGCTGATGATGGCGGGCTGAATGGCAAAGTGGCCGAGAGCTATTCTTCCTCGCCGGATGCCAAGATCTGGACCTTCAAAATCCGCCCGGGCATCACCTTCTCGAATGGCAAGACAGTCACGGCGGACGACGTTCTCGCCACGATTGAACGGCACGCGGGCGAAGACACCAAATCGGGTGCCTTGGGCCTTTTGCGCGGCATCACGTCCATGCGCGCGCCAGACGCATCGACATTCGTTCTGGAGCTGGACTCCGCCAATGCCGACCTTCCTTACCTCATGTCCGATTATCACCTGATGATCCAACCGAACGGCGGCAAGGACGACCCCACCGCCTGCATCGGCACCGGGCCTTACACGCTGGCCTCGGCGGATATGGGCGTGCGCCTCGTGTTCGAGAAGAACCCCAACCACTGGGACAGCTCGATCGGCCATGCCTCGACCGTGGAACTCATCATCATCAATGACGACACGGCGCGCGTCGCCGCGCTGCAATCGGGTCAGGTGCACATGATCAACCGTGTTCCGCCGCGCACCGCGGGTCTGGTCGACCGCGCCCCGAACATCACAATCAGAAGCAAGTCGGGTCCGGGTCACTACGTGTTCATCGCCCATGTCGACACGGCGCCCTTCGACAACCAAGACGTGATGATGGCGCTGAAATACGCGATGAACCGCGAGGAAATGGTCGAAAAGATCCTGTCCGGTTACGGTACGGTGGGCAATGATACGCCGATCAACGCCTCCTATCCGCTCTATACCGAGCTGGAGCAGCGCGCCTACGATCCGGACAAGGCGGCCTTCCACTGGAAGAAGTCGGGCCAGACAGACCCTGTCCTGCTGCGCACCTCGGACAACGCCTTCCCGGGCGCGCCGGACGCTGCCGCGCTCTTCCAGCAGACCTGTGAAGCGGCTGGCATTCCCGTCGAGATCAAGCGCGAGCCGAACGATGGCTACTGGTCGGAGGTCTGGAACGTCCAGCCTTTCTGCACAAGCTACTGGGGCGGCCGCCCGACTCAGGACCAGATGTTCACCACCGCCTATCTGAGCACGGCGGACTGGAACGACACCCGCTTCAAGAACGAGCAATTCGACCAGCTTCTTCTGGCGGCGCGCGCGGAGCTGGACGAGGCCAAGCG
>JAWLGI010000116.1:0-3593 GCA_041685125.1 Marivita sp.
GGCGAAATGCGCCGCGCCCTCGACCAGGTTGTGCCCGCCGGTCGCCTGCGTCCGATCGAGGATCTCCGGGTTGCAGAGCGGAAAGTTCGCCGGCGACACGGTGTCCAGAAGCTGCCGGATCACGAAGCCGGTGCGGTCGGCGTTCTGCCCGCGCAATCCGCGCAGATCCGAGGTGGCGGCCTGCCACCAGTCCTGCGTGGCCAGGAACCCCTGCTGCCAGAGCGCGAACGGCCCTGCGTCCCAGCCTTCATGGGTCCAGCGCGTATCGTGGCATCCGGGCTGAAAGGGCTTTTCTGGCGCGTGGCCGGTCATCCGCGCAAGCGTGTAGTGCCCCAGCTTCATGGTGTTGGCCTGTGCGCGCTCCATCAGTTCCAGCTGACGGACCGGCGCGCGGGCCAGATGCATGGCCCAGTCGCTCCAGGCATCGAGGAGCGCATGCGGCGACAGCCCGCCGGTCAGATGTACAAGACCGTTCATGGCGCTGCGGTCGCGCGCGGCCCGGTGATGGGGCTCTGCCGCGTCATGCGGGGCGCTTGCGGCGCGGGGCGCACGCGGTGGCCCCGTCGGTTTCGGGGCCGGCGGGCCCTGCGGCTTGGTCGAGGGGTCGGACTTGCGGGTCATGCGGCGGCGACCTCCCCGGGTTTCAGGGGGGCGAACTCGGCGGGCGTGATCGTCTCGCGCTCCAGCAACAGCCGCGCCCCGGCCTGAAGATCGGCGTGATTGTCACGCAAGAGACCCACCGCGCGGTCATAGGCCGCCCCGAGCAACCCGCGCACCGCCAGGTCGACCTCGCGCGCGGTGGCCTCGGAATGGTCGCGCGGCGCGAAGCCGATCTTGTCCTCACCGAGGTATCCACCGCGATCCTGTTCCAGAACGGCCAGCCCCAAAATGTCGTCCATCCCGAAGCGGGTCACGATCTGTCGCGCGATATCCGTGGCGCGCACCAGATCATCGGCCGCACCGGTGGACCATTCGTCAAAGCGGATCTGTTCCGCCGCGCGCCCCGCCAGCAGCATCACCATGCGGTTCTCCAGCTCGGACCGGGTGATCACGAAGCGGTCCTCGGTGGGACGGGTCAACGTGTATCCCAATGCCCCGATGGTACGCGGGATGATCGATACCTTGTGAACCGGATCGGCCCCCGGCAGCCGCGCTGCGGCCAGCGCGTGGCCCATCTCGTGCCAGGCGACGGTTTCGCGTTCGCGCGTGTTGAGAAGATGCCCCTTGCGCTCCAACCCCGCCACCACGCGTTCCAGCGCCGAGGTGATATCCTGCATCGCCACGCGCCCGGCCCCGCGCCGCGTCGCGCGAATCGCCGCCTCGTTCACCAGGTTGGCCAGCTCAGCCCCGGTGAAACCGGGTGTGATCCCGGCCACGGCATCGATGTCGAGATCGGGTTCGACCTGAACCTTGCGCAGATGCACCCGCAGGATCGCCGCCCGGCCGATCTTGTCGGGGCGATCGACCACCACCTGCCGGTCGAACCGCCCCGCCCGCATCAGCGCGGGGTCGAGAATTTCCGGCCGGTTGGTCGCGGCCAGAAGCACGACCCGCTCGCGCGGGTCGAACCCGTCAAGCTCGGCCAGAAGCTGGTTGAGGGTCTGTTCCTTCTCGTCGCTGCCACCTCCGTAGCCGCCGATGCCGCGGCGGCGGCCAAGCGCATCCAGCTCGTCGATGAAGATGATGCAGGGCGCGGCCTTGCGCGCCTGATCGAAGAGGTCGCGCACCCGCGCGGCCCCGACGCCGACGAACATCTCGACGAACTCGCTGCCCGAGATCGAAAAGAACGGCACCCCGGCCTCGCCCGCGATGGCGCGCGCGAAAAGCGTTTTGCCGGTGCCGGGCGGGCCGGTCAGCAGGATGCCCTTGGGAATGCGCGCGCCGAGGCGGCTGTACTTTTCCGGCTCCTTGAGGAAATCGACGATCTCCCTGAGCTCCGACTTGGCCTCGTCCACGCCCGCCACATCCTCGAATGTCACGCCGGTGTCGCGCTCGACATAGACCTTGGCGCGGGATTTGCCGACATTCATCATCCCGCCTATGCCCTGCTTCTCGATCACCCCGCGCAACAGGAAACTCCAGAGCGCGAAGATCAGCAGGATCGGCACGACCCAGGACAGCACCGTGCTCAGGAACGTGTTCTGCACCGTGCCGTCGAATTCCGCGTCGGATCGCTCCAGCCGTTCGGTCAGGTCGGGCGGCACGATATTGGTGACGAAATGGGTGTTGCCGTCGATCGGATCGCGATAGCGCCCCTCGACCTGCTCGGCGCGCACGGTGACCGCGGCGATGCGATCCGACTCGAGATATTCCAGAAAGGTGCTGTAGGGGATGCGTTCGGTGACCGTCGCTTGCGAAAACCACGATTGCGCCAGCACCAGAATCATGAAGGCGGCGGCGAAATACCACGCGTGGATCTGCTGGTTCCTGTTCATGGCTTTCCATCCGTTCTGTGCGCATCTGGACTCCGGCTTGATCAACCAGCCGAACCGCGGCCGCGCCCTTGGTACGATACGGAGTGGTCCAGCCTTGGCAGCACCTTACCATCGTAGTGGAAACAGTCGTGCTGCCATTGATCTGGATCACGTCGTCGCTCAGCAATCTGAAACGGTTGGAAGAGGCGGGAGTTGAGATTCCGATGTGTTCGCTTGTGTGCCAGCGAGATCGGAACCAAGATTCACGTGGGTAATTACCCTTCGCCACAGCAGAGAGCAGCCATGGACCTTGTCTTCGCGCCGCGCGAGATCGAGACGTGGCCGATCGACAGGCTTCGCCCCTGTGCCCGCAATGCCATAATGCCTGGGCAGGACCGGTAACGAGGATCGCCGCCAGCATGGCGCAGTTCGGCTGGACATTGCCCTGTATCGTCGCCGGTGACGGCGAGCTGATCGCAGGCCAGCCCAGTGCGCCTGCAGCATCTCGATCTCTCTGAATGGCAAGTAGGGGCTCCGAACCGACTTGCGGCGGTGCAGCGAAAAATCCCCTTGCAAACTCGGATGGATGTCAGCTTCCTCTGTTATGGCATAAAGAGGGTGCACCTGCGGTGCATGGCCTAAGTCCGCCCCCTATGCATGGACAACACGGTCGGCCCTGAGCGGATGAGGTGGATGGCTCCTGCTCCACCGGCATCAAACGTGCCAAAGTGCAGTTGCTATCGACTGCAAGGAAAGGAGCCACCAATGACAGTAAGGACCGTGGGCCTCGATTTGGCCAAGGATGTTTTTCAGGTTCACTGTGTCTCCGCGACGGGACGCCGGATCATCAACCAGAAGATCAAACGGACAAAGCTGCTGGCATTCTTTGAAACGCTGCCGCGTTGTGTTGTCGGCATGGAGGCGTGCGGATCCGCCCACCATTGGGGCCGCGAGCTGCGCAAACTCGGTCATGATGTTCGGCTGATGCCTGCAGCCTACGTCAAACCCTATGTGAAGCGTGGCAAGACAGATGCGGCCGATGCCGAAGCGATCTGCGAAGCGGTGCGTCGCCCAACGATGTGAACCAGACCGGGTTTACCGGAGAGCAAAAAGCTCGGAAGGTAGACCATGACCAAAGGAAACCCAGGGAACCGTTTTTCGACAGAGGTACGTGCACGC
>JAWLGI010000117.1:0-3549 GCA_041685125.1 Marivita sp.
GGCCACGCGCGCGCGCGCCACCTCTACGCCATCGCGCGGCACGTCCAGCAGCATGCGCGCTTCCTCGCCGTGCTGGAGGCCATGGACAACGGCAAGCCGATCCGCGAGACCCGCGATATCGACGTGCCGCTGGTGGTGCGGCATTTCTACCACCACGCAGGCTGGGCCGAGATCGCCGAGGAGGAGCTTGCGGGCATGAAACCCTACGGCGTCTGTGGCCAGATCATCCCGTGGAATTTCCCGCTGCTGATGCTTTCGTGGAAAATCGCGCCTGCGCTCGCGGCCGGAAACACGGTGGTTCTGAAGCCGGCCGAATACACACCGCTGACGGCGCTGGCCTTCGCCGAGATCTGCGCCGAAGTCGGCCTGCCCGCGGGCGTGGTCAATATTGTCACGGGTGACGCAGAGACCGGTGCCGCCATCGTCGGGCACGACGATATCGACAAGGTGGCCTTCACCGGCTCGACCGAGGTCGGCAAGACCATCCGACGGCAGACCGCCGGGTCGGGCAAGGGCCTGACGCTGGAGCTGGGCGGAAAGTCGCCTTTCGTCGTTTTCGCCGACGCCGATCTGGATGCGGCGGTCGAGGGCGTGGTGGACGCGATCTGGTTCAACCAGGGCGAGGTTTGCTGCGCGGGGGCCCGTATCCTCGTGGCCGAAGCGGTGGCCGAGCGCTTCGAGACCCTGCTCGTCCGCCGGATGGACACGGTCGTCGTGGGCGATCCGCTCGAAAAGGGGACCGACATGGGCGCGATCGTGCATCCTGTGCAGCTCGAGCGGATCAAGGACCTCGTCTCGCAGGGCAAGGCCGAGGGCGCGACATTCCGGCAGGGCTCCGCGCCCGATGGGTGTTTCTATCCGCCGACACTGGCGACCAACGTACAGCCCGCCAGTGTGCTCTCGACCGAGGAGATCTTCGGCCCCGTTGTGACGCTGACGACCTTTCGCACGCCGTCTGACGCCATCGAGCTGGCGAACAATACCCGCTATGGCCTTGCAGCGTCGATCTGGTCCGAAAACGTGAACCTCTGTCTTGACGTTGCCGCGCAGGTAAAAGCGGGCGTGGTCTGGATCAATTGCACGAACGTGCTGGACGCGGGCGCGGGCTTCGGCGGCTACCGCGAGAGCGGGTTCGGCCGCGAAGGTGCGCGCGAGGGCATGCGCGCATACCTCAAGACCCCTGCGCCCCAGGGCACGGCCGCCAAGCTACCCGATCTCAGCGCGGTCCCGCACGGTGGCGGAGTGGCGGACGCAGTGGACCGGACGGCAAAGCTCTATATCGGCGGCAAGCAGGCGCGTCCCGACTCGGGCTATGCCTACACCGTCGAAGGCGCCAAGGGTCCGGTGGGTCTTGCGGGTCTGGGAAACCGCAAGGACATCCGCAACGCGGTCGAGGCCGCCTCGAAGGCTGGCGCTTGGGGCAAGGCCACAGGCCACAATCGTGCGCAGGTGATCTATTACCTGGGCGAGAACATCTCGGCACGCGCGGACACGTTCGTGGCACGACTGGAATCTTTTGGCCTGAAAAGCGCTGCTGCCAAGGCCGAGGTCGAGACCGCGATCCGTCGCTGCTTCTGGTACGCGGCACAGGCCGACAAGTTCGACGGGGCAGTGCATCAGACCAAATCGGCACACATAACGTTGGCCATGCACGAGCCCCTGGGCATAATGGGCCTCGTTTGTCCGACGGGTCAGCCGCTTCTCGGCGTACTCAGCCTCGTGCTCCCTGCCATCGCCATGGGCAACAGCGTGGTCGTGGTGCCATCACAGACGCAGCCGCTGGCAGCCACCGATCTCTATCAGGTGCTTGAAACATCCGACATGCCCGCCGGCGTGGTGAACATCGTCACCGGACCGCGCGATGAACTGGCCAGGACGCTGGCGCAGCACGACGGCGTGTCCGGCATGTGGTATGTCGGCGAGGCCGAGAACGCCGGGATGGTCGAGGCCGAGAGCGCGGGCAACCTCAAGCAGACCTGGACCGAGATCGACGGGGCCCGTGACTGGTCGAGCAAAGAGGGGCAGGGCCGCGACTTTCTGCACCGCGCCACGCAGGTGAAGAATATCTGGCTGCCTTACGGAGAGTGACGTCAACCCGCGCACAGGACTGTCTGACGGCAGCACCCTTGGGACGGATTCGATGCCAGTGGCCTCGGCCTGTGACTGCCTCGCGGTTCTCTTGAGTTCGTCGAAGTGATTCACTGTCGTCGCAAGACGGGGGGCTTCGAGGGCAGTGGCGATCACATGAACATCGTGCGCGTCGAGCGTGATCCCGTCCCAATCGCGCCCGCCGGCGATCAACGCGCGGGGGCGGCGCAGTGTCCCGATGAAGGCCGTGGCGGATACACGGCGAAGGATACGCGCATCTTCGCCCGGCAACTCGGCCTGCGCCCCTGCTTTACGCCGGTGAAGAGCCCTCACCTGTCGTCGAGTACAGCGGTGAGTTTCAGGCGCGGGCGGCCGAGGAGCTGGCCCTGCTGCCGGAGGGATCGGCGCTTGAGAAGATGCTGAGCGACTATGCTGTGATGCGGGAGCAAGCGCGTAGATGTTCGGACGCCGGTTGAACTCCTAGGTGTGCGTACCGGCGATCGGTTTGCAAACGCACATCCGTCAGTTGCTCTGCACGGATTGCCGCTCTTCTGCAAGCATTTCATCCGCCAGGTCGGTCAGACATTCCAGTGACAAGTCGGCCAGTTTTTTCTTGCCGAACTCGCTTTTTTTCACCCAGCCGAGTTGCTGCTTCGCTGAACGACCCAGGTTCTTGTGAGTTGCCAGGCGAGCAGCGATCACATCAGCGACCGTATCTCCATTTCTCGCGACCGTTTCGACGCCATCGATTTCAATCTCAGCAAGTTTTCGCTTTTTCCATTTCCTTGCCATGGCGAGCTTGGAGAAGGTCTTGGTGAAGCTTATGCTCGTACCGGAGACGGACTTTCGGATCTGGACGCGGTAGGAGAGCTTGCCATTCTCGCCGGGGATCTCTTGAATGTTTGGCTCGACACTGCGAGATGTGCCATCGTTCTTGCGGCGGCGGTCCGTCAGCGCTTGGGAGCTGCTGTCGGGAAGTGGATTGTCGCCTACCGAAGCGAGGGCATTGGGCTTAATACCCTTGGCTGAAGTTGCAGGGCATTTGACGGTATGAGGACCGGGAAAGGTGATGATGTTGGCGGACACTTTTTGGCTTCCTTTGTTGATCGCAGGCGGAAGGTGGGTCCGGGTTCAAGAACCCGGAAATCGAGGTGCTGCGAAAGTGTCGGAGGCCCTCTCGATCGCGCAGGAAGGTTGCCGCCCAAGTTGCTACGCCGTAGCAACTCCGCTCGCGAAACCCGGAGAAACCCGGCATAATCCGGTGAAATCCAGTGATTCCGATGATATCGGGCAGACCGTCTGGCTATGAATTGTATAGATAATACAAAGGCTTGGGGTGCTTCACGGCTTTCCGTGGCACCGATGATGGACTGGACGGACCGGCACTGTCGGTATCTGCATCGCCAGTTGAGTCGTCATGTCCTGCTTTATACCGAGATGGTCACCGCGCCGGCTTTGGTG
>JAWLGI010000057.1:0-14517 GCA_041685125.1 Marivita sp.
GCACGGGCAACGCATCTCGCTGAACACCGCCATTCCCGTGTCGATCCGTCAGACGTCAGAGGCTTTTGGACAGGTTTGAGGTTTTCGTAACGAAAGACTTCCGGTTCATCGCAGCCACCAAGGAGCCAGGATGAACAATAAATTCGGAACATCGAAAGGCGCGTCCGACAAGCTGGTGGAAGGGATCAAGCACAAGACCCGCAAGCATTCCTCGACGGAGAAGAAGATCAGTATCGTGCAGGCGGGCCTCTGCCATCACGTTTCAATTGGCTGTGGCGGCGGTGTTCGGCCCGACGGCGGCGCCCAATCCTTGGGGTCTGGACCCTACCGCCATCCGTCGCCTTCGAACGCCACCATCACGCGCGCAACAGCGATCGGCCCCCAAATTCCAAGAACCAGCCGCGGCAGGTTTGTCCTGAGGTCTCAAAACGCCCCTGTCGGGCTCCAAAGTCTTGCGGCCCGATCTGGTTGGATCGGCGCCGTATGCAGACCGCAGGTCCCCCTTTGGAAAGCCAAAGACTTGACCACCTACCCTGATCAGGCGACATAGACGGCAGACGGAGGGCCATTTGGGGAATGTCGGCGCAACCGGTTCGGACAAACCGAACCACCTCCAGTTGCTCAGGCCCAGTCGCGGCAGACATATTTTATCTCCATGAACTCCTCCATGCCGCGCCGGGCGCCTTCGCGGCCAAGGCCGGATTGCTTGACGCCACCAAAGGGGATCGGCGCCCCGGTGACCTTGGTGCGATTGACCGCGACCATCCCGAATTGCAGTCCGCGGGTCATGCGGTAGATGCGCCGCGGGTCGAGGCTGTGGAGATAGGCGATCAGCCCGTATTCGGTGGCATTGGCGCGGGCGATCACTTCGTCCTCGCTGTCGAAGGCAGTGATCGGCGCCACCGGGCCAAAGGTTTCCTCCTGCATGATCGCCGCGCTGTCGGGCACATCGGTAAGCGCGGTCGGCTCGTAGAACAGCGGACCCAACGCGTGCCGCTTGCCGCCACAGGCGAGCGTGGCGCCCTTTGCCAGCGCATCGGCCACATGCTCTTCTTGCTTGGCGACGGCGGCTTCGTTCATCAACGGGCCGATGTCGGGATCGTCCATGCCCTTTCCGATGCTCAGCTCCGAGGTCGCGGCGATGAAGCGGGCACAGAAATCGTCATAGACCGGACGCTCGACATAAATGCGGTTGGCACCGAGGCAATCCTGGCCGGACGTGGCGAACTTGGCCTTGATTGCCTCTTCGACCGCCGTATCGAGGTCCGCATCCTTGAACACGATCACCGGCGCGTGGCCACCCAGTTCCATCACCAGGCGCTTCACCGTATCTGCCGAATTGCGGTAGAGCAACTGGCCGACCCGTGTCGATCCGGTGAAGGACAGCGCCCGCACGCGGGCATCCGAGGTCCAGGGCGGCACCATGGTCGCGGCGCGCCCGGTGACAACGTTGAAAACGCCCGGCGGCATGCCCGCGCGGACCGCAAGCTCTGCCAGGGCCAGAGCCGAAAACGGCGTTTCGCCCGACGGGTGCGCAACGACCGTGCAGCCCGCCGCCAGGGCCGCGCCGGCCTTGCGCGTCAGCATCGCTGCGGGGAAATTCCATGGGGTGATCAGCGCGGCGACGCCAACCGGCTCCAGCCACAGTTCGACCTCTGCATCGGGCAGGTGGCTGGTCACGCCTTCGATATCGGGGCGCTTGGCCTCTTCCGCGTAATATTCCAGAAAGCTTGCGGCGTAGTCGATTTCGCCGCGGGCTTCGGAGATCGGTTTGCCCTGTTCCAGGACCATGATGCGTGCCAGGTCCTCCTTGTGTGCGATCATCAGGTCGAACCAGCGACGCAGGAGGACGGAGCGTTCCTGCGGCAACCGCGCCGACCAGGCTGGAAATGCGCTGTGCGCGGCGTCCACGGCGGCGGCGGATTCCTCTGCTGACAAGGATGCCACATCTCCAAGGTGGGCCCCCGTCGCGGGGTCCGTGACGGTGATGGTATCGCCGCTGCTGGCGGCGCACCACTTTCCGTCGACATGAGAAAGCGACCGAACAAGATCCTTGTCCTGAATATCGTCCTGTGCGGACAATGCGGTAACCGGCATGAGAATCCCTCCTGTTTTTTCAGAAGCAGTGTAACTGGATGGCTCCGGGAATTGTAACGGTACTTGGCAGGTAAAACAGACGGTTCACGTTTCCAACGGCGTCTTGCGCGTGGCGTAGTCGTCCACCACCAGATGCACGTCCGGCCCTTCAGGCACCGCCGACAATGGTGAAACTCTTCGGACATGTCCTTCGCTGCCGCTTGAAGACATGACCAATTCGTGGGACGTGCCGCCGGTCTGGCAGGCATCAGATGCGGGTCTCGGGCAGGCTTGAAACAAGCTTGTTTCGCCACATGATTGCTACAAGAAATTCAAAGGAGCCGTAGACAATGCATCTGAATGCAGATTTCAGCCAAAGGGCTATCGCCCGCTTTGCGGAAGGTGAATGGGTCGACTCCCCTATGCCCGGGGTACAGCGCAGGATGCTGGACCGGATCGGCGGCGAAGTCGCCCGGGCCACCACTATCGTGCGCTTCGCGCCCGGCAGCGCGTTTTCCGCGCATACTCACGATGGCGGTGAAGAATACCTGGTTCTCGATGGCACCTTCCAGGACGAGGATGGTGACTTCCCCACCGGATCCTATGTGCGCAACCCGCCCACTTCGTCGCATACCCCGGCGGCGCAGGAGGGCGCGACCATCCTCGTCAAGTTGCACCAGTTCGACGCGGCCGATCGCACGCAGGTCCAGATTGACAGCAACAGAAAAGATTGGTCCGAGACAGCCCTTGGTGTCGAGACACTCGAACTGCATGAAGATGATCGCGAACACGTGGCCATGGAGCGCTGGAAGCCAGGAACAACACGTTCTCTGGACGCATCGGGTGGCCTTGAGGTCTTCGTGATCGCGGGATCGCTTTCCGATGGCGTTGACAAGCTGGGCCCCTGGGACTGGCTGCGCCTGCCCGTGGGGAGCACGTTCAAAGCGACGGCCGGAGACGACGGTGCGCGGGTCTGGCTCAAGACCGGGCATCTGCGCCACATGCCGGACCATCCTGCGTAATGGAAGAAGCAGAGGTCTGTATCATCGGCGCCGGGCTTTCCGGCCTTGCGCTGGGCACTGCGCTGCGGTCCGAGGGGCGTGACGTTACAATCCTGGAAGCGCGCGACCGCGCCGGCGGGCGGGTGCTTTCGCACCAAGGTTATGACCTCGGGCCCTCCTGGATCTGGCCGCACAACCACCGCATGCTCGCGCTTGCCAGCCGTCTCGGCCTGCGCAGCTTTCCACAATACGCGTCTGGGCGTCTTGTCTTCGAGGATGGCGAGGGCACAATTCGCCGGGACCTCGACTTCGCCACCATGGGAGGCGCGCTGCGCATCGAAGGAGGTCTGACGCGCGTGACCGACGCTTTGGCCGAACAGCTGGGACCCAGCCTGCGCCTCGATCACCCGGTGCGGCGCGTGACCGAGGACGCCTCAGGCGTGACGCTGTCAGGCGACAATTTCGAGATACGGGCAGCGCGCGTCGTTTTTGCACTGCCGCCGCGGCTGACAGCGCGCTTCGGCGTTGCTGTTCCCGATGTGCCGACTTGGATGGCCGGCCACGCCAAGCTCATCGCCACCTACGATACTGCCTTCTGGCGGGACAGCGGGTTGAACGGGGATGCGATTTCGCATCGCGGGCCGCTGGCCGAAATCCACGACGCGTCACCGGTAGATACAGCTGTCGGCGCCCTTTTCGGGTTCGCCCTTCCCGGTGCCGCGCGTCAATCGGGGTTCCGCGCTTCGGCCGTTGCGCAATTGACGCGTCTTTTTGGGCCAGATGCGGCGACACCAAATGACGTTTTTGTCAAAGACTGGAGCGAGGATGTCGCCACCGCCACGCAGGCCGACCTGACACCACAAGCAGGCCATCCGGCTTATAGCGCGATCCCATCCACAGCGCGTCTGATCTTCGCTGGGTCAGAGACTTCCCCAGTTGATGGTGGCTTTCTGGAAGGCGCCCTTGCTGCTGCAGAAGCGGCGCATGCCAGACTTGGTGAGCGATTGGCCTGACCGGCCATCAGCCAAAATCTTCTGGCATGCTTCGAGACAGCAATGACGCGGCCCGGAAACGGCATGTCTCCAAGCAAGGGTCGCAGCCTATCACCAGAGTGCTGATGACCGCGCTTGTCGCTCCATAGCAAATGCCGGTTGGAGGTCGCGGGGCGTCGCTTTTTTACTATGAACCGTCGTTTATTGAATGATTGCCCCAGTGGTGATATTCACAGGCGTCCCCAATAACCGACAAGGAGATAAAGATGGCGCGCGCGAGCTCGTTTCTGGACAACGTCTACAACACCGATGGCGGCGAAAGTATGCGCCGTTATTACGACGACTGGGCGAACAGCTATGACACGGATCTGCGCGAGAACGATTACCGGACGCCCGGTCGTTGCGCCGAGGCCTTGGCGAGGCATCTCGATGACAAGACCGTGCCGATCCTGGATTTCGCCTGCGGCACCGGCATCTCGGGCATGGCGCTGAAAGAGGCGGGCTTCACGACGATCGACGGCCACGACATCTCCGACGGCATGCTGGAAAAAGCCCGCGCCAAGGGAGCGTATCGCGACCTTGTCCGCGCGGAGCCCGATGGCGTTCTCGATACCGGCGGGCGGCAATACAAGGCCATCGTGGCGGTGGGCGCGATCGGCGCGGGCGCGGCGCCCGTGGAGTATCTCGACGCCGCCTTGGCGCATCTTGAACCCGGCGGTATTTTTGTCGTCTCGCTCAACGATCACACGCTCGAGGATCCGCAATTCGAGACGCGGTTGACGCAAGCGATCTCTGACGGCCGGGTTGAGAAGCTCTTGGCCGAGGACGGCGATCATCTGCCCGCGATCGGCCTTGGCGCGCGCGTGTGGGCGGTGCGACGGCTGTAACGGCTGGGCGCCAAAGCCGTGGCATGCTCATGTTTCGCAGCGTCGTGGAGGCTTGCCGAGATGGCCCCGGCAGGGCCTTTCGACGTCAGCCAATTCGGTAGACGGCTCCTCTCTCAGGGACCTTTTCCGTGGTACGGTAAAGCCAAGCCTCCTTTTCAGTGTTCCCGCAATCGCGCCCATCGCTGTGTGAGCCTTATGCCGATGTCGGCATAAGGCGCATAGCCCACGCGGCATGATCTCCGGGGCGTTCATGAAGAAGCTGGGCCTTGCGATCATGTCAGCGAAGGAGGACGGACGGCCCCCATATAGCAGGCTCGTCTGTGGGCTTCGCTTTTTCTGGTTCAGGTTTTCTAGCGAGATTTGCCTTGGGCGAAACGATAAGAAGTATTGCCGGTCTCGATGGCGAGCCTTGTCCGCCGTTGCTCCGAGGACAATGGCGAGCGCAGTGGTGGGTGACCCGATCAAGCAGCGCGGTGGTCAGATCAGGCCGCGCTCTTCGAGAACCGTTCGGGCGCTGCGCAAGCATTCATGCGCTTGGGGAACGCCGCAATAAATCGCCACAACATGGCAGATCGCGCGGATTTCCTCGACGCTGACGCCGTTGTCGATCGCACCGCGGCAATGCAGTTCCCATTCATGCATCTTGCCCAATGCGCCCAGCATGGCGAGATTCATCATGCTGCGCGTCTTCGGGTCGATCGCGTCATCGCCCCAGCCGAACCCCCAGCACCACGCCGTCATCGCCTCTTGGAAAGGACGGGTGAGGTCGTCTGCACTGTCGAGGCTTCGCTGTACATACGCCTCGCCCAACGTCGCCTTGCGGCGGGCCAGCCCCGTTTCGAACAGGTCTTTATCAAAGGTGTCCATCTTGTCCTCTCCTCTGCTGGGTCAAACCGGTTGTCCGGTCAAGCTTGTGATCAACGCGCTCGTTTGCGGGCTGAGCGCCGCGCGATCCCGGATTGCGATAAACAGGTCGCGTGTGGCCCAGGTTTCATCCAGTGCGACCATAGCCAGCCGTGTTGCGTCCAGATAGGGCTCGACCGCACCGAAGGGCAGTACGGCGATGCCGAGGCGCGCCTGCACCATGCGACGAACGCCATCGAAACTTTGCACGGCGACCTGCGTGTGGATCCGGGTGCCGAGCTCGTTTGCCTTGCGGTCAAGGAAGGATTGAATGGAACTGCCCGCCTGCAGGGCGACGAAAGGTTCGGAGGCGATCTCTCCAAGCGTGATTTTCGACCGCACGGCCAGGCGATGATCGGCCGGTATGACGACAACCAGCGTGTCGCGCCGATATGGCAGTTTGACGAGGTCCTTGGCCGGGGTGAGGCCACTGAAAACCCCGATATCGGCTCGGTCCGTGCGGACCCAGTCAAGGACTTCAGGGCTGGTCATTTCAGCAAGCTGGAGTCGAAGGTCGGGCCGGCTGGTGACGAACTCGGCCAAATCCTCGGGGAGAAACTGAGAAATCGCGCTGCTATTGGCCGCCACGCGGATCGCGCCATGAAGCCCCGATGCATGAGCAGACATGCTTGCGGCCATGCGCGCCAGAGCATCCTGCAGCGCCTCGTCATGATGTAGGAGGTCGGCCCCCGCCGACGTCAGATCCACCCCGCGACGGTGCCGGCGCAGCAGTGGGGCACCGACATGCGCCTCAAGGTCGGCGATGCGTTTCGACACGGCCGAGGGAGCAAGACTGTGCCGCGCAGCCGCATGGGCGATGCTGCCGGTCTCCGCCACGGCCCGGAAAAGGGCGAGCGAGGTCAGGTCGTAACCTGAACTCACTCTTTTGTCAGGGGTTCGGATTTCGTCTGCCGATGGTCGCGCACGGCAAGCCAGACCGACAACATCAGGAAGGCAACGGTCACGATGTAGAGGCCAACGGAAATCGGGCTTGCAATCAGGATCGACCAATCACCATCCGAGATCGACATTGCGCGGCGCAGGTTGCGCTCCATGTCACCGCCCAAAAGCAGGCCCAGCACCAGCGGTACAAGGCTTACGTCCATCTTGCGTAGCAGATAGCCGACCAGCCCGAAGAAGACCATCATCTTGAGATCGAAGACCGAGTTGGAGATTCCGTAGACGCCGACGAATGTGACGGCGGCGACAATGGGCATCAGCGCCCATGTCGGCGTCATCATCAAACGGGTAAAGATACCGATCATCGGCAGGTTCAGAAACAACAGCGTGATATTGGCCATGTAGAGCGACGCGACAAGGCCCCAGACCAGGTCGGGCTGACGTTCGAACAGCAACGGCCCGGGCTGCACGTTGAGCGAGATCAGCATGGCCAAAAGCACAGCCGTGGTGCCCGATCCCGGGACACCGAGGCTCAGCATCGGGATAAGCGCACCGCCGGAAGCGGCGTTGTTGCCGGCTTCGGGGGCCGCCACACCACGCGGATCGCCTTTGCCGAATGTGCCTTTCTGGTTCGATGTCTGCTTTTCCGCGACATAGGCCATGAACGAGCCGAGCGATGCCCCCGCGCCGGGCAGAACCCCCGCGACGAATCCGACGCCCGAACCGCGCAGCATCGCCCAGCGGGTCCGCCAGATCGTGCCCCATTGCGGTAGCCAACTGCTCACCGGAATGGCCTTGGGCCGGTTCTTTAGGCTTTTCTCCAGAAGCATCAGGATTTCAGAGATCGCGAAAAGGCCGACAAGGGCCACGATCGGTTCGATTCCATCATAGAGATGAAAGCTGTCGAAGGTATAGCGCGGCACGCCTGATATCGGGTCGAGGCCCACAGTGGCGAGCACCAGACCGATCAACGCAGAAAGCAATGTCTTGCGCGGGTCGACCCCCGCGATGCCGCCGATGGTTGCAAAGGCGAGAATGTAGAGCGCGAAGTAATCCGCCGGGCCGAAGTGGATCGCTGCCCGTGCAAGGATTGGAGCGAACAAGGACAAACCGATCACCGCGATCGTGGCCCCGACGAAAGAGGCAACACCCGAGATGGCCAACGCGTTCGCGGCCTGCCCCTGCACCGCCATCGGGTAGCCGTCGAGCGTGGTCATGATCGCCGGTTCGTCGCCGGGAATGTTGAGCAGGATCGAACTGATCCGCCCGCCATACATGCACCCGAAATAGACCGCCGAAAGCAGGATCATGGATGATGTGGGATTGAAGCCGAAGGCGAAGGTCAGCGGAATCAGGACAGCGACACCGTTCACCGGGCCCAGCCCCGGCAGCGCACCCAGCAAGGTTCCGACGAAGCAGCCCATCAGCAGCAGGCCGATATTGAGCGGCGACAGCGCGACCACAAAGCCTTGGCCCAGCAACGACAGGATTTCCATGATAAGTCCCCTTTCTCTTCGCGCCGCTCAGTGGACGACGAAGAGGTCTCCCAGAAAATCGAGTGGCAAGCCCAGAACCTGATCGAATAACGCCCAAAGCGCCGGTGCCATGATCACACCCAGCAAAAGCGAGCGCCAAGGCTCACCTCCAAGGATGATGCCGGTCAGGGCAATCAGTAAGAAGGTGGCCAGCGGAAAGCCCAGCGGTTCCAGCGCTATGGTATAGCCGACGAGCACGGCGAGCGCAGCCAACTGCCGGCCGATCCGTTGCGGGGCAGGCCATTCGACCTGCCCCGACGGAAACACAACCAACGAGGCGGAGAGGACCATCATGGGAATGCCCAGTATGACCGGGAACACCGTTGGCCCGAGCACGTCACCAAAGGTGACGGCGTAGGTGCCTGCCTGCCGGGTGTAGAGCGCCGCAATCACGAAGAGTGCGACGCCCAAGATCCTTATGCTCATTCGATGACGCCGATATCACGCGAGATCTGTTCCATCACATCGGCCTGTTCGCGGACGAAGGCTTCGAACTCGTCACCGCCACGCCAGATCGGGACAAGTCCGGATTCGGTTGCCGCAGTCTGCCATGCCTCTGAGTTATAGAGTGTTTCTAGCCGTTCGACCCAAGACGCGTATTCCTCTTCGGTGACATCGCCACCCGTGTAGAGGCCGCGCCAGTTATAGCCCGTCACATCGATACCCTGACTTGCCGCGGTCGGGATTTCGGGAAAGGCCGGGATCGGGTCGTCGCTCAGCGCCGCGAGCACCCGAATATCGCCGGAGTCCACGAAGCCCGCGATTTCGCCCAGGTCGGTCGACACCACATCGACCTGGCCGCCCATCATTTGCGTCACGGCGTCGGTGCCGCCATCGAACTGAACCCAGCGGATCGCGCTAAGATCGTCGACGCCCGCCTCGTCCGCGACCATCAGCAGGCGGATGTGATCCCAACCGCCGGCACCGGACGAACCCGCGGTCACGAGCGCGGTGGGGTCTTCCATCATTGCCGCATTCAGCTCTTCAAGGCTTTCGATCGGGCTTTCGTCATCCACAGCGATCACGCCCACATCGGCCCCAAGCATGGCAAGATAGCGCATTGATCCCAGCGGCGCCGGGTAACGTCCCTGCGCAATTTGCGTGATGCCCACTGTCGAAGTCGCGACGATCAGTTCGGCGTCGGCGGGCCGTTCGGAAGCAACCATGGCGAAGGTCACAGCGCCAACGCCGCCGGGCATGTTCGTCACTTGCACATTCCCGTCCACAAGGTCGAGATCTGTCAGGATGCGGCCGATCGTGCGGCAGGTGAAATCCCAGCCGCCGCCCGGGTTTGATGGTGCGATGCACTCGTTCGCGCTGACCGGGGCTGCTGTAACCGTCACGGCCGTGGCCATGGCGGCCGCAAGCTTGGCGGTTGTTAATGTACGTAAAATCATTGGCTTTCTCCTCCCAAGTAAAACCCAATTCCGAGGGGAGGCGATATTGGAAAATTTTTCAAGGGGTCATGCAACATGAGTCGCATAGACGTCATGAAAAACGTTGCCTGGAACGTGAAATTTGATGCCTATGGCACGACCTCTTGCACCATTGAATTGCGCCGAGGCAGAATGGCGCGGGATAGTCCCCCTTTGGAAGGATGCCAAGGCATGGCCGCTACAGCGATCAATAAACACCCCGTGCCCGACGGGGCCCGGATCACCGTTTGCGAAGTGGGACCACGTGATGGGTTCCAGATCGAGGCAAGTTTCATCCCCACCAAAAAGAAAATCGAGATAATAAACGCGCTCTTCGCGTCCGGGCTGCGCCACATGCAGGTAACCTCCTTCGTCAGCCCGCGCGCGGTGCCGCAACTGGCTGATGCAGAGGCGGTGCTCGCGGGTATCGACCGTCCCGAAGGATCGATGATCACGGCCTTGATTCCCAACCTTCGCGGGGCCGAAAGAGCGGTCGGGGCCGGTGTGGATGCCGTGCACACCGTGGTGTCCGCTTCGGAGACGCACAACCTCAAGAATGTCAATCGCAGCGTCGACACCTCCTTGAAGGACTTCGAAGCGACCTTTGCGCTTCTTGACCGGGCGGGCGTGGCGGTGGAGGGCGGCATTGCCACCGCGTTCGGCTGCCCCTTTGAAGGGGTCGTGCCGCCCGAGCAGGTGGCGCGGATCGCCAGGCGCTACCAGGAGCTTGGCGCAGCGTCGGTGGGTCTGGGCGACACAACAGGCATGGCGACCCCTGCCACAGTGCGCGCGGCGGTGCAGGCAATTCGGGCCGAGGCGCCCGGCCTCGGGATCGGCCTGCATTTCCACAACACGCGGGGCGTCGGGCTCGCCTGTGTCATGACCGGGCTGGCGGAGGGCGTGACTCATTACGATGCTTCGGTCGGGGGACTTGGCGGCTGTCCCTTTGCTGCGGGCGCAACCGGCAACATCTGCACCGAGGACCTCGTCTACCTCCTGAACGAAAGCGGCTACGACACCGGCGTCGACCTCGACGCGCTGATCGCGGCGGCCATGCTCACGCAAGAGGCGCTCGGGCGCGAATTGCCCGGGCAAGTCATGAAATCGGGCCCGCGCCTGCGCCGTTTCGACCCCGGGATGACGGAAAGGGCCACGGGATGAGCGCGCTTCCGCTGTCCGGCGTAAGGGTCATCGACCTGACGCGCATCTTGTCGGGGCCGTTTTGTTCCATGATCCTCGGCGATCTGGGCGCGGACGTGATCAAGGTTGAAAGCCCCGGGCGCGGCGACCCGGTGCGGGGCCAAGGACATATCCGCGAGGGCCTGTCGTGGTATTTCGCAGGGTTCAATCGCAACAAGCGCTCCCTCGCGCTCGACTTGCGGTCACCGGAGGGGTTGGCAGTGCTGGAGCGTTTGCTTGCCAAGGCCGATATCCTGACCGAGAACTTCCGCCCCGGCGTACTGGACAAGATGGGCCTGACCGAAGAACGGCTTGGCGAAATCAACCCCGACCTGATCGTGGCCAGCGTGAACGGTTACGGCAGTACCGGCCCCTACGCCGATCGCCCCGCGTTTGATTTCATCGCACAGGCGATGTCGGGCTATATGTCCACGAACGGGACCAACGAGACGGGAGCGCTGCGCACCGCTCCACCGCTGACCGACCTTATCGCCGGGCTCTACGCAGCACTCGGCGCAGTGGCGGCCCTTCGCGGGCGCGAACAAGGCGGCCCGGCGCAGCGGGTCGAAGCCTCGATGATGATGTCGATCATGTCGATGATGGCCTATCTGTCCTCCAGCGCGCTGGCCACGGGCGAGGACCCGGTCAGAACCGGCAACGACCATCCGATCGTTGCACCCTATGGCCTTTTCCGGGCCAGCGACGGCGATATCGCCGTCGCCCCTTCCACGGATATCTTCGTGTCGCGGTTTCTGGGAGAAATCGGGTTGGCCGATCTGCTGGATGACCCACGCTTTGCAGACAATACACGCCGGGTAGAAAACCGCGTCGAACTCAACCGCTTGATCGACAACGCGCTGGTGACCGAAACGCAGGCCCATTGGATCGACCGCTTGAACCGTGCAGGCGTGCCCTGCGGCAAGGTGCAAAGCCTGATCGAGGCGCTGGCCGACGGCCAAGTCGCCGCCCAGGACATGGTGCTGGACATCCCCCACCCCGGCCATGGTACCGTCAAAATGACTGGTTTTCCCGTCAAGATGTCCAAAACGCCCCTTGAGGTGCGCCACGTCACGCCCGACCTAGGCGCTCAAACCGGCGAAGTGTTGGCCGAGTTCGGCTATTCCCGGAATGAAATCCAGAGCCTGCGCAAGGACGGTATTGTCGGATGAGTCGCGCAAACCAATCCTTTGCCAAGGGTTTTTTCAAGACTGGGCTTTCCGCATCTTTTGCGAAGCGAAGGTGTTCAGGTCAGGCGAAAATTGCGATTGACAGGCATGAGAGACCGCGAGGGTGCTGGAGGCGGACTTGAGGCTGCTCTGCCGCTTTCGCACGTTCAAGGTTGTCACAACGGTATAGCAGGTACTCCCATCGGGGAATATTGCCCGCGGCACGACCTTTATCCGGCCCATTGCGGGTGTCTCCCTCATGGCAGAAGTCTGCAGGATGACACTATGTCCATCTGCAAGCAGGCAAAAGCCTGTCGCTTCCTCTTTTCAACGAAGGTATGTTTTCCTTGAAAAGCCGGCTGACGCATGGGGTCACGCACGGTCAGTGCCGCTCAGACGCCCCTCGAAACGACACGGAGGCTACCATCCGCTTTTCAGTCACCATCGCCCTCATCCTCGTGCTGTCCGCGGTGGGGCTGACCTACGAGATCGCAGCGGGCCGCGTGCTCGCGCCCTTCTTCGGCACTTCGTTGCTGACCTGGACGACCGTGATCGCGACGGTTCTGGGCGGGTTTTCCCTGGGCAGCGCGCTTGGCGGGATCGTGGCGGAACAGCCGCGCGCGGTCGCCTTGCGCAATGTCCGCAGCGCGCTTGTCGCGACAGCGGTTCTCATGGCTGTGTCGCCAACGCTGCTCGGGGTGCTGTATGCTTGGGGCGCGCGCGGCACACAGGGCATGATGATCAGCGTGTTGCTCGTGTTCTTTCCGGCGTCTGTCTGTGTAACGCTGCCGTCGCCCTTGCTTGCAAAACTTGCAATCGAGGCGCGGCCGGGCCGGGAGGGATCGTCGCTGGGGTTCGTGCTGGCCTCGGGGTCGATCGGGGCTATCTTCGGCGCGATCCTCGCCGGGTTCGTGACCTTGCCCCTGATCGGCTCAACCGCGACCTTTGCCGCCTGCGGCGCCGTGGCCTTGCTTTGCCTGCCCTTCTTGCGCAGCGGCGCGCGGGGCAATCCCGGCGTGACCATCGCGGCGGCCGGTTTTGTCGCCTTTGCAGGCTTGGCCGGATCCCCGGCCTGTCAATACGAATCCGGTCTGTCCTGCTTGCACGTCGTTGAGCGCGGCCCGGAGGTGAGCCTGGTCTCGGATGGCACAGTGCAGGCGGCCGAGCGGATCACGCCGGCAAAGGTTGACGAGGGCACGGTCGAGCTTGTCCTGAGTTACGCCGAATGGCTTTGGGCGCGCATGGATCGCGATCTGGAGCCGGAGGCATCGGTCCTTTTCGTCGGCGGCGGCGGATACACGTTGCCAACAAAGCTTCTTGCGTCAAAGCCGGAGGCACAGGCGGTGACCGTTGAGATCGACCCTTTGGTCACAGAGGTGGTGCGCGCGCACATGCCAAGGGCCACGGAAATGATCGCGCAGACCGGTTATCACGTGTCCGAAGATAAAGCTGCCGATGGTCGGCTCGGCATCGTGCATGCCGACGGGCGGGTCTTCCTGAATGAGACGGATCAACGCTTCGACGCCGCCGTGATGGATGCGTTCTCTTCCGGCTCGGTCCCGGCGCATCTGGTCACGCGTGAGACCTTCGCCCGCCTGCGGGAGATCGTCGATGGCCCCGTCTATGTTAACCTTCTGGATACGCCCGACGGCCCCCTGGCGCGCGGCGTCCACGCGATCCTGCGTGCGCTCTATCCGCACGTCGAGGCTGTTCAGGGCCGCGTGAACGCGCGGGGCCGAACCAATATCCTTTTCGCGGCATCGCTCCGACCGATTGGGTCTCTGGACAGTTTGCCAGACGGCTACGGCCCTGCACAAATCTCCGACGCTCGCGCCTTCACCGATGATCGCGGCTGGATAGGGCATCGGTAAACCTGACGCGCGACCCGGTGCTTTCGGCCCATCGCAGATTCTCGTGGTGCGATAGGAAGCTGCATCGCAGCGTCACCGAACCGACCATTCTTGAATCAACCAGCATTCAGAATGGTTGACGCTGGCGGTCACTGTCGGGTCAATCAACCCGGATCATCCGGCGCGCCAAGACCTCCTGTTCGGTCACGTCGAGCAGGCGCAGTTCGTAGTCTCCCGGCTCATCCGGCAGCGCGATATCCAATGGAGAGCTTTCATCAAGACTGAAGACGGATACCCAGGTGAAGATCGCCTGATCGGCCCTCGCGATGGATATCCTCTGGTCCGCGCTTGTGCTGTCCACGCTCCACTCGACAGTGATCGTTGATCCTGCTGCGCCACTGTCGGGCGCATCGAGGACGGCACCACGTTCCAGCGGCGCATCCTCCGGCAGGACCTCGATGGGCTGCGAGGCAAGCGTACGGTGCCCCTCCTCCAGAACGTAGCGCAGCTCGTAAAGGCCCGTCTCGCCCGGCGCGCGCAGGTCCTTTTCGCTGTGGTCACGCACCCGGAAGTGGTTCTCGCGCGTGCCCTCGTCGGCGCCCATCGGCACGAT
>JAWLGI010000058.1:0-9781 GCA_041685125.1 Marivita sp.
TCGCGGATGGCGCGTTTGCCGCGATAGTGGATCACGGTGGCGCAGAGGCCCGCGCGGTGGCGGCCGTAGCGGTCATAGATGTGCTGGATCACCTCTTCGCGGCGTTCATGTTCGAAATCGACGTCGATGTCGGGCGGCTCGTCGCGCGCTTCGGAGACGAAGCGTTCGAACACCATCGTGCCGATTTCAGGCGAGACGGAGGTCACGCCGAGGCAGTAGCAGACCACCGAGTTGGCGGCAGAGCCGCGCCCCTGGCAGAGGATGCCCCGGTCGCGGGCGAAGGCGACGATGTCGCGCACGGTGAGGAAATAGGGCGCGTAGTTCAGTTTCTCGATCAGGGTGAGTTCATGGGCGAGCAAGGTTTTCACCTTGTCCGGCGCGCCATGCGGGTAGCGCCAGTTCAGGCCTTCCTGTGCGAGGCGCGCAAGGCGTTGGGTCGCGGTTTCCTGTGCGGTGATTTCGCTGGGGTATTCGTAGCGCAGCTGGCCGAGGTCGAACTGGCAGGTTTCGGCCAGTTCGGCGGCGCGGCTGACGGCCTCGGCATGGGGGCCGAGCAGGCGGCGCATCTCGGGGTCCGAGCGCAGGCGGTGTTCGCCATTGGCCAGCGCCTTTGTGCCCAGCGCGTCGACGCGGCAGCCCTGGCGGATGGCGGTGACCACATCGGCCAGCTTGCGGCGGCGGCCATGGTGCATGATCGGACAGGCGGAGGCGAGAGTGGGCAGGCCCATCTCCTCGGCCAGCTGCGCGATGCGGTCGAAACGGGGCCTGTCCTGCCCGTCGTAGAGCGGGCTGAGAACGATATGGGTCTGCCCGGTAAAGCGGCGCGACAGCCGTTGCGCCTGTGTGTGCCAAGGGCGCGCGCCGCCTGTCATCGTCAGAGCATGTGTCGGCGGGTGCAGGAGCCAGTGCAGGCCGCCCGAGCACTGCAACAGGTCGTCGAGCGTGAGGTGACAGTCGCCCTTGGGCGCGCGGCGGCGGCCGGTGGTGAGGAGGCGACAGAGCTGCGCCCAGCCTTCGCGCGTGGCGGCCAGCGCCGTGACGGTGAAGCCGGTGTCGGTGACGATGCGCGCGCCGGGGACCAGGCGCGGCACATGGGTGAGGACCTGTGACCGTGCGTGGTTGATGTGATCCGGCACGGGCGGGCCGATCGGGCCGTTCTGTGCCTCGAGCGCGGCACGTTCGCGGATCAGACGCCGGAGGGTCTTGGCCTCAGACCAGGCGCGGACGATGCCCGCCACCGAGTTGGTGTCGGTAATGGCGATGGCCGTGAGGCCCAGCGCGGCGGCGCGATCCATGTATTCCTCGGGATGGGACGCCCCGGTGAGGAAGGTGAAATTGGAGGTGATCGACAGCTCTGCGAACATGTCCCTCTTTTATGTTCTTTCTTTGTTCCGTTTCCAGTGATTCGAGTCGGATCGAGCGTCTTTCCCGGTGAGCGGGCGTGCGTTGGCATATTTGAAAAAGAGAAGAAGATCAGCACGCGGGCGCGGCCAGCCAGGTGAGCACATGGGTGTCGGTTTGGCTGTGCCTGAGTGTGAAGCTCTGCCCAGCCCTGAGAGCCTCGGTCAGGTTGGTTGTGAGGGTCAGCGTCAGGTTGCGCGCGTCTGGCGGGCTGTGCAATTTGGCAGCGTCGAAGCCGAAATGGCGGTCGACGCGGGGATAGAGCGCCTTGAACAGCGCCTCTTTGGCGGAGAAGGCGAGTGTGGCGTTTGTTGCGACAGAAAACGCGCCCTTGGTGATCGTATCGCGTTCCTCTGCGCTCAGGGTTTCGGAGAGGATCGCCGCGAGGCTGCGGCCCGAAGCCATGGCTTCGGTGTCGATGCCACAGGTCTGTTCCGTGTTGCGTGACAGAAGGCAGGCGCAGCGACCACGAGCGTGGCTGATAGACCCCGTGAGCCCTGCGGGCCAGACCGGTGCGCGGCTGGCTGCGTTGGAGACCGGTGTGGGCGCATGGCCAAGCAGCGCCATGGCAGCCCGGGTCATTGCCCGACCGGCCAAGTATTCGGCCCGGCGTTTGTCAACGGCACGGTGCAGCCTGTCCGGCAGGGGAATGTCGAGCGCCGCGAAAAGCTCCGGCGTGAAGGCGGTGTCGCGATACGCAGCCGTGACGAGCACGGTGTCGGGGATGCCGCTGTCCTCGGTCCGAAGGTCCGACAGGAAGCCTTGGGCGCGGGTCTGCAGGTCTGACAGGGGGCTCTGGGTCATGGCTGTTTGACATCGGCGCACAGGCGCCTTCGGTCAAGGAAAAACGCCCGTGCATTTACTTGGGACATGCGCTTGGGTAAGGCGATGGCACAAGCGTGGAGACGTCAACATGTCGGAGAGCCCCCCGCCCCGCGGAGTCGTCTATGTCGCGTGGGGCAAGGACCATGTGGATGTGGCGCGGCGATCGGCAGCATCGGTCAAGCGGCACAACCCGGACCTGCCCTGCGCGATCTGGTGCGCCGAGGCGGATGATGCGTCCGGTTTTGACCGCAAGCTGGTGATCCCGGAGGGTCTGAAGCGGCCCAAGACGGCGGTGCTGCAAGACAGCCCCTTCCAGGAGACGCTGTTTCTGGACAATGACACGATTGTCCGGGCTGATCTGTCGTCGCTGTTCGATTTGCTGCAGAATTTCGATCTGTGCGGCGCGCATGTGATGCTGTGGCACCGGCCTCGGCACTTGAAGGTCTGGCGCAAGGCGCTCCCGGAGACGTTTCCCGAGATCAACACCGGTGTCCTGCTCTATCGCAAGACCCCCAGAACCGATGCGTTTTTTCGGGCCTGGGGGGCTGCGTTCGAGGCGGCCGGATTCCGGGTGGACCAGGTGACGTTCCGGGAATTGCTTTGGGATTCGGATTTGCGGTTCTACGTGTTGCCGCCGCAATTCAACAAACGTGTTTTCGAGGCGTCAGAGCTGGTTTATTCGGACCAGCCGAAGCCGCGTATCCTGCATATGCCGATCCTGCGGCCACAGACGAACGCGGTCAAACGGTGGTTTTCGAATTTGATCCGGTAGGCGGAGCCGTATCGTCCGGTGGACGCGGCGGAGCGGCTTGTGCGTGGACAAAGCGCGTGCCAGCATTGGACTGCAAGGAGTGAAAGAGCCATGCAGATGCAGACAGAGGCGGTTCATTTGCCGCAGACGGTCGAGCCGCGCAACCCGGGGATGGCGCTGGATCTTGACTGGGTGATGCGTGCCACCGCCAACCGGTCGGCGATCGAGCGGCGCGCGGCGGCGCTGCCGGGGCGGCGGTCGGTGAAGAAGGATCATCAGGCGGCGTGGCTGTGCCGTGCGGTGACCTGTATCGACCTGACAACGCTGGCGGGAGATGACACGGTTGGCCGGGTGAACCGGCTTTGTGCCAAGGCGTGGCAGCCGGTGCGGGCCGATTTGCTGGGCGCGCTGGGCATGGAGGGGCTGACCGTCGGGGCGGTCTGTGTCTATCACGACATGGTCGCGCCTGCCGTTGAGGCGCTGGCCGGGTCTGGGATACCGGTTGCGGCCGTCAGCACGGGGTTCCCGGCGGGGCTGTCGCCGTTTCACCTGCGGGTGGCCGAGATCGAGGAAAGCGTGAAGGCCGGGGCGGCCGAGATCGACATCGTGATCTCGCGGCGGCATGTGCTGATGGGCAATTGGCAGGCGCTGTATGACGAGATGCGCGCCTTTCGCGACGCTTGCGGCGATGCGCATGTGAAGGCGATCCTGGCGACGGGTGAATTGGGTACGTTGCAGAACGTGGCGCGCGCGTCGCTTGTGTGCATGATGGCGGGGGCGGATTTCATCAAGACCTCGACCGGCAAGGAAAGCGTGAATGCCACATTGCCGGTGTCGCTGGTGATGATCCGGGCGATCCGGGAGTATCACGAGGCGACGGGGCACCGGGTCGGCTACAAGCCCGCCGGCGGGATTTCCAAGGCCAAGGATGCGTTGGTCTATCTTGCGCTGATCAAGGAAGAGCTGGGCGACCGCTGGGTGCAGAACGACCTGTTCCGGTTCGGTGCGTCGTCGCTTCTGGGCGATATCGAGCGGCAGTTGGAGCATCACGTGACCGGGGCCTATTCGGCATCCTGGCGGCACGCGGTTGGCTGATGTCGGATTTGCATATTTTTGAAGAGAAGAAGCCATGACCGTGCGAGAGATGTTCGAGAGTATGGATTACGGGTCGGCACCTGAGGCGGCGGGCGATGCCCTGGCATGGCTGGTCGATCAGGGGGACCGGTTTGGCCACTTCATCGACGGCGCCATGACAGAGGCCGGTGCGGTGTTCGAGAGCCGCAATCCCGCGACGGGGGAGGTTCTGGCGCATGTGAGCCAGGCGACGCGAGGCGATGTGGATGCCGCGGTAGCAGCCGCGCGCCGGGCGCAGAGCAAATGGGAAAAGCTGGGCGGCGCGGCGCGCGCGCGATATATCTATGCCATCGCCCGGCTTTTGCAGAAACATGCGCGGCTGTTCGCGGTGCTCGAGACGCTGGATAATGGCAAACCGATCCGGGAAAGCCGGGACATCGACATTCCGCTGGCGCAGCGGCATTTCTACCATCACGCCGGTCAGGCGCAGTTGTTCGACAGCGAATATGCCGGGCGCGTGGCACAGGGTGTCTGCGGGCAGGTGGTGCCTTGGAACTTCCCGCTCCTGATGCTGTCCTGGAAGGTGGCGCCTGCCTTGGCGGCGGGCAACACGGTGGTGTTGAAGCCTGCGGAATACACCTCGCTGACCGCGCTTCTGTTTGCCGACATCTGCCGCCAGGCGGGGTTGCCCAGGGGCGTGGTCAATATCGTCACCGGCGATGGCGCTGTGGGCGAGATGGTCGTCACGCATCCGGATGTGGACAAGGTGGCGTTCACCGGGTCGACCGCCGTGGGGCGGCGCATTCGCGAGGCCACGGCAGGGTCGGGCAAGGCGCTGACCTTGGAGTTGGGCGGCAAGTCGCCCTATATCGTGTTCGAGGACGCGGATCTGGATTCAGCCGTCGAAGGGCTGGTCGATGCGATCTGGTTCAATCAGGGTCAGGTCTGCTGTGCCGGCTCGCGGCTTCTGGTGCAGGAAGGCGTGGCGGAGCGGTTCCACGCCAAACTGCGCGCGCGGATGGACAAGCTGCGGGTCGGCTCGCCGCTGGACAAGTCGATCGACGTCGGCGCGATTGTCGACCCCAAACAGTTGGAGGCGATCACGCGCCTGGTCGATGGCAACAGCGCGGGCGAGACCTACCGCGCGAATTGCGAGATGCCGGAAACCGGGTGTTTCTATCCGCCGACGCTCATCACCGGATTGAGCAGCGCCGATCCTCTGATGCAGGAGGAGATCTTCGGGCCGGTTTTGGTGGGAACCACCTTCCGCACTCCGTCGGAGGCGGTCGATCTGGCGAACAACACGCGCTACGGGCTGGCGGCGACGCTGTGGAGCGAGAATATCAACGTGGCCCTGGACATTGCGCCCAAGCTGGCAGCGGGTGTTGTCTGGATCAACGGGACCAACATGTTCGACGCGGCGGCCCCCTTTGGCGGGGTCCGCGAAAGCGGGTTCGGGCGCGAGGGCGGGCCGGAAGGAATGATGGCCTATTCCAAGCCGTCGGGGTCCGGAAAGGCGCTGGCCAAGATCGCCGGGTTCAGCGGTGGGCCGGACACGGAACCGCAGGCGGTGGACCGGACGGCAAAGCTTTATGTCGGAGGCAAGCAGACCCGGCCCGATGGCGGCTATGCCTATGACGTGTTCACCAAGGCGGGCAAGTTGATCGGCCAGGCGCCCCTGGCCAATCGCAAGGATGTGCGCAATGCGGTCGAAGCGGCGCGGGCGTCCAAGGGCTGGGCCGGGACAACGGGGCATCTGCGGGCGCAGATCCTGTATTACATCGCCGAGAACCTCGCTGCGCGGAAAGACGAGTTCGCGACACGGATCAACCGGATGACGGGTGGACGATCCGGGGCGAAAGAGGTCGATGTTTCGGTGAACCGCCTGTTCACCTATGCCGCCTGGGCCGACAAGTTCGACGGCCGCGTGGCGCAGGTCCCTTTGCGGGGCGTGGCGCTCGCGATGCGCGCGCCCTGCGGTGTGATCGGGGGGATTTGCCCGGATGATCATCCGCTGCTGGGGCTCGTGTCGGTGATGGCCCCGGCGATTTCGATGGGCAACCGCACGGTGCTCGTGGCGTCGGAACCGTTCCCGCTGGCCGCCACGGATTTTTACCAGGTTCTGGACACGTCGGATGTGCCGGGCGGTGTGGTCAACATCCTCACCGGGCGTCATGCCGATCTGGCCCCGGTGCTGGCCAGCCATCTGGATGTTGAGGCGGTGTGGTCCTTCTCCTCTTCGGATCTGTCCGCCGAGATCGAGCGCGGGGCTGCCGGAAACCTCAAGCGGACATGGGTCAATGACGGGCGCGCGCGCGACTGGACGGGTGACGCGGGCGAGGGGCGCGTCTTTCTTGATGCGGCGACGGACACCAAGACCGTTTGGGTGCCTTACGGCGCCTGATCGCCAATTTTGGCCACGGTCATTGAGAATTCACATTGCAGGTGTTACGTTCCATTCATGCGGGCGCCTGCGATGACTGGCGCATAATCAAAGGAGGACGATGTCCTGTCACTTCAATCGGATGTGGCCAAGGCCGCTGACGGGGGCGCACCGATGACCGGTGCATCCCGAGCCGGATCAGCCAGCGACGCGTTGCTCGCGGCGATCCTTGATGATCTTCAAGACAACAAGGCCGAGGATGTCGTGCAGATCGATCTGCGCGGAAAATCGGCCATTGGCGACTACATGGTGGTGTGTTCCGGGCGATCGACCCGGCAGGTGACTGCAATCGCCGAAAAGCTGGTGGATACGCTCAAGTCCGAGCACGGCGTTTTGAGCAAGGTCGAAGGCAAGGAAACCGGCGATTGGGTTCTGATCGACACCGGCGATGTGGTTGTGCACGTCTTCCGGCCGGAGGTGCGCGAATTTTACCAGTTGGAAAAGATGTGGCTCCCGGTGGGCGCGGCACAGACCAGCTAGCGCGGTCCATCTAGATGCGGGTGCATCTGTGCGCCGTGGGGCGGCTGAACCGCCGGTCAGAAGAACGCGCTCTCCTGGATGATTATCTGTCCCGGTTCGGTCAGACCGGGCGCAGCCTTGGCTGGCGATTTGGCACCGAGGTCGAAGTCGAGGACAAGAAAAACGGCGGGAAGGCTGCGGAGGCAGCGCTGCTGAAGGCGGCGATCCCGGATGGGTCCTTGACCGTCTGCCTTGACGAGCGGGGCCGCGTTCTGTCTTCGCCGGACTTCTCTGAAATGATGCGGAACTGGGCGGATCAGGGGCGGTCTGACGTGACTTTTGTCATCGGAGGTGCCAGCGGTTTGGATCAATCATTGCGCGGACAGGCGGATTTTCTGCTGTCGTTCGGCAAGATGGTCTGGCCGCACAAGCTGGTCCGCGTGATGATGGCCGAGCAATTGTACCGCGCGGCGTCGATCATTGCCGGAACGCCCTATCATCGGGACTAGGGTTTCGAATTGGCTGCGCCAATCCGACAGGCTGGGGAGGCAGAGCCTCCCCAGCCCCCTCAAAGAGATTTGCAGCCCAAATAAACTGGGTGCCGCTCAGGTATACGCGATGACCAGAAGGATCACGCCGAGTGTCACGCGGTAGATGACATATGGCGTGAAGCTCACGGATTTGAGCAGCGCGAACATCAGCTTCAAGGCGGCCAGGGCGGCAAGGAATGCGAACACCGCCGCGATGGCTGCATCGCGAAAGAGGGCTGCGTTCGCCTCTTGTGCCACCTCGACGCCGAGCAGGGCGCCCGAGGCGAGGATCGTCGGGATCGACATGAGCATCGCGAGCCGTGCCGCGCTTTCGCGGTCATAGCCAAGCTGCCGGCCGGCCGTGATGACAATGCCAGAGCGGGAGGTGCCGGGAATCAGCGCCAGCGCCTGCCAGAGACCCATGATGACGGCGTCTTTCAGGGTCCAGTTGCTGGTTTGTTTGACCACTGGTCCGGTTTGATCGGCCCAGTAGAGCACAATGCCGAATATCAGCATGGTCCATCCGATCACGGCGGTGGAGCGCAGCAGGTCGCCGAGGCCTGTCAGCTTGAGCGCCAGACCGAGAAGCACAACCGGTACCGTCGCGACCAGCAGACACAGCGCCCAGAACGCACCTTGCGTGTCTACGCGACCTTGAACAAGGCGGCGCAGACCGGCTGCGACGCCGCGCACATCGGCCCAGAAAAACAGGATCACTGCGCCAAGCGTGCCCACATGCACGGCCACATCCAGTGCCTGTCCCTGGTCTGTCAGTGCGGTCAATTGCGGCAGGAGAATCAGGTGTCCGGAGGACGAGATCGGCAAGAATTCGGTTATCCCTTGAATCAAGGCCAGTATGAGCAAGTGGGTCAAGGCCATTGGGGGCGATCCGAATACAAATTCGCCGCCGGGTATAAAGGTCTGAAAATCATTAGAAAGAGGAAAGTTATGTCCGAATCGGACCTAAAATAGCTGCGACGCAGCAAGAAATTTTGACTCAGTTGGCAAAATTCCCCAAAATAGGTCAGTACGAGTGACTTTTCTTTTGCCGATGATTTCTATAATCAGACGCGACCGGAGCTAAGGAAGGACCCGAGCCATGGCAAAGCAGCCGATGTTGACGTTTGTCCAGGTTGGACGCGACATGCCGCTTAAGCGCACTGCTGATGAGCGGCGCGACGACTTCCATGAAATCTATGCTGAATATGCCGATGCAAAGGCCAAGGAACAGTCAAGCCGCTGTTCGCAATGCGGTGTGCCGTATTGCCAATCGCATTGCCCGCTGCACAACAATATTCCCGACTGGTTGCGCCTGACCGCCGAGGGGCGGTTGCAGGAGGCCTACGAGGTCAGCCAAGCCACCAATACATTCCCCGAGATTTGCGGCCGCATCTGCCCGCAGGACCGCCTGTGCGAAGGCAATTGCGTGATCGAGAAATCGGGCCATGGCACCGTGACCATCGGCGCGGTCGAGAAATACATCACCGACACCGCGTGGGAAGAAGGCTGGGTCAAGCCGATCACGCCCGCGCAGGAGCGACGTGAAAGCGTTGGAATTATCGGTGCCGGTCCCGGCGGTCTGGCCGCGGCGGACGTGCTGCGCCGCCAGGGCGTGCAGGTCACGGTTTATGACCGCTATGACCGCGCGGGCGGGCTGATGACCTATGGCATTCCCGGTTTCAAGCTGGAAAAGCCGGTCGTCATGCGCCGCAACGAACAGCTGGAACAGGGCGGTGTGCGGTTTGTCCTGAATTGCAATGTCGGCGACGAGATTTCGTTCGAAGAGATTCGCAATCAGCATGACGCCGTGATCATCGCCACGGGGGTCTACAAGTCCCGCGACCTGGTTGGTCCGGGGTCGGGCGTTGATGGCATTGTCCGCGCGCTGGACTTCCTGACCGCCTCGAACCGCAAGAGCTTTGGTGACCCGGTGCCCGAGTTCGAAAGCGGTGAATTGAACGCCGAAGGCAAGAAAGTTGTCGTGATCGGCGGCGGAGATACGGCAATGGATTGCGTGCGCACGGCGATCCGCCAGGGCGCGGAATCGGTGAAATGTCTGTATCGCCGCGACCGGGAGAACATGCCCGGCTCACAACGTGAGGTCAAAAATGCCGAAGAAGAGGGCGTGCAGTTCGAATGGCTGACCGCGCCCAAGGGCTTTACCGGCGATCCGGTGGATGGCGTCATGGTGCAGAAAATGCGCCTCGGTCTGCCGGATGCGACGGGCCGCCAAATGCCCGAGATCATCGAGGATTCCGACTATGTCGAGCCGGCTGATCTGGTGATCAAGGCACTGGG
>JAWLGI010000058.1:9881-14429 GCA_041685125.1 Marivita sp.
GGCCTCGTGGTGACCCTTGACGGCAAGCCGTCGCGCAAGGTGGTCGAGGCGGGGATCGACGCGCTCAAGGCGATCTGGCACCGCGGCGCCGTGGACGCCGATGGCAAGACCGGCGACGGTGCGGGCATTCACGTGCAGATCCCGGCGCCGTTCTTTTACGACCAGATCGAACGCACCGGCCACACGCCGCGCATGGACGAGCTGATGGCGATTGGCCAGGTGTTCCTGCCGCGCACCGATTTCGGCGCGCAGGAGACCTGCCGGACCATCGTGGAAACCGAAGTGCTGCGCATGGGCTATTACATCTATGGCTGGCGGCACGTCCCGGTGAATGTCGAGTGCCTGGGCGAGAAGGCGAACGCGACGCGGCCCGAGATCGAACAGATCATCATCTCCAACTCCAAGGGGGTCGATGAAGAAACCTTCGAGCGGGAACTTTACGTGATCCGTCGCCGCATCGAAAAGGCCTCTGCGGCGGCGGGCATCGGTCAGCTGTATATCGCGTCGCTGTCCTGCCGGTCGATCATCTACAAGGGCATGATGCTGGCCGAACAAGTGGCCGAGTTCTATCCCGATCTTCAGGATGAGCGGTTCGAGAGCGCCTTTGCGATCTATCACCAGCGCTATTCCACCAACACGTTCCCGCAATGGTGGCTGGCGCAGCCTTTCCGCATGCTCGCCCATAACGGCGAGATCAACACGCTGAAGGGCAATACCAACTGGATGAAAAGCCACGAGATTCGCATGGCGTCGGCAGCATTCGGTGACATGGCCGAAGACATCAAGCCGATCATCGCCAATGGCGCCTCCGATTCGGCGGCGCTCGATGCGGTGTTCGAGGTATTGGTCCGCGCCGGACGCAATGCGCCGATGGCAAAGACAATGCTGATCCCGGAATCCTGGTCGAAGCAGGCCGTGGAACTGCCGCAGGCGTGGCGGGACATGTATTCCTATTGCAACTCGGTGATGGAGCCCTGGGATGGCCCTGCCGCCCTGGCCATGACCGACGGGCGCTGGGTCTGTGCCGGTCTGGACCGCAACGGGCTGCGCCCGATGCGCTATGTCGTGACAGGCGACGGGATGCTGATCGCCGGGTCCGAGGCCGGCATGGTCCCGATCGACGAAAGCACCGTCCGCGAAAAGGGCGCGCTGGGTCCCGGTCAGCTGCTGGCTGTGGATATGGCTGAAGGCAAGCTCTATCACGATGTCGAGATCAAGGATAAACTGGCGGCCTGCCAGCCCTTTGGCGACTGGGTTGGCAAGATCAACGAATTGGACAGCGCGCTGTCTCGGGTGACCGAAACGGCGATGTTCGAAGGGGGCGAGTTGCGCCGCCGCCAGATCGCGGCGGGCTACAGCATCGAAGAGCTGGAGCAGGTTCTGGCCCCGATGGCCGAGGACGGCAAAGAGGTGGTCGCCTCGATGGGGGACGATACCCCGTCGGCGGTCCTGTCCAAGAAGTACCGCCCGTTGTCGCATTACTTCCGCCAGAATTTCAGCCAGGTGACCAACCCTCCGATCGACAGCTTGCGTGAATTCCGGGTGATGAGCCTCAAGACACGCTTCGGCAACCTCAAGAACGTGTTGGACGAGTCGAGCGCGCAGACCGAGATCCTCGTTCTGGACAGCCCGTTCGTGGGCAACGCGCAATTCAAGGACCTGGCCAACCATTTCAACGCGGGCCTGTGCGAGATCGATTGCACCTTCCCGGCGGGCGGCAGCCAAGGCGCATTGAAAGCGGCACTGGAACGTGTCCGGTCAGAGGCCGAAGATGCTGTGCGCTCGGGCGCGGGTCATATCATCCTGACGGATGAGTATTGCGGTGAAGACAAGGTCGCGATGCCGATGATCCTTGCCACCAGCGCGGTGCACAGCCACTTGACGCGCAAAGGTTTGCGAACCTTCTGTTCGCTGAACGTGCGGTCGGCTGAATGCATTGACCCGCATTATTTTGCCGTTCTGATCGGCGCGGGCGCAACCGTGGTCAACGCCTATCTGGCGGAAGATTCGCTTGCGGACCGGATCAATCGCGGATTGCTGGACCTGTCCTTGACAGAGGCTGTGAAGAAATACCGCGATGCAGTGGATCAGGGGCTGCTCAAGATCATGTCCAAGATGGGCATTTCCGTCATTTCGTCCTATCGCGGTGGTCTGAACTTCGAGGCCGTCGGTCTGAGCCGCGCGATGTGTGCAGAATATTTCCCCGGCATGCTGAGCCGCATTTCCGGCATTGGCCTGAACGGGTTACAGCGCAAGGCCGAAGAAATCCACGCGCTGGCCTTTCGCGGTGGTCAGGACGTGCTGCCGATCGGCGGCTTTTACAAGGCCCGCAAGTCCGGCGAGACCCACGCCTGGGGTGCGCAAACGATGCACCTCATGCAGATGGCCTGCAACAAGGCGTCCTACGAGATCTGGAAGACCTATTCCAAAGCGATGCAGGCAAACCCGCCGATCCATCTGCGCGATCTGTTGGCGATCAAGCCGCTGGGCGACGCGATCCCGTTGGAGCGGGTGGAATCCATCACCTCGATCCGCAAACGGTTCGTGACGCCGGGCATGTCGCTGGGCGCGCTGTCGCCCGAGGCGCACAAGACGCTGAACGTGGCGATGAACCGGATCGGTGCCAAGTCCGATAGTGGCGAAGGTGGCGAAGACCCGGCGCATTTCGTGCCGGAACCCAATGGCGATAATCCGTCTGCCAAGATCAAGCAGGTGGCGTCGGGCCGCTTTGGTGTGACCGCCGAATACCTGAACCAGTGTGAAGAGCTTGAGATCAAGGTGGCCCAAGGCGCCAAGCCCGGTGAGGGTGGTCAGCTTCCGGGGATGAAGGTCACCGACCTGATCGCCCGCCTGCGCCATTCGACCAAGGGTGTGACCCTGATTTCGCCGCCGCCGCACCATGACATCTATTCGATCGAAGACCTCGCGCAGCTGATCTACGACCTCAAGCAGATCAACCCGCGCTGCAAGGTGACGGTCAAGCTGGTGGCGTCGTCGGGCGTTGGCACGATTGCGGCCGGTGTGGCCAAGGCCAAGGCGGATGTGATCCTGATCTCGGGCCACAATGGCGGCACCGGTGCATCGCCCGCGACCTCGATCAAATATGCCGGTCTTCCGTGGGAAATGGGTCTGACCGAGGCACATCAGGTCCTGTCGATGAACAAGCTGCGCGATCGCGTGACCCTGCGGACCGATGGTGGTTTGCGCACGGGGCGCGACATCGTCATGGCCGCGATGCTGGGGGCCGAGGAATACGGCATCGGCACCGCGGCGCTGATCGCGATGGGCTGCATCATGGTGCGCCAGTGCCAGTCGAACACCTGTCCGGTGGGTGTCTGCACGCAGGACGAAGACCTGCGGGACAAGTTTACCGGCAACGCCGACAAGGTGGTGAACCTGATCACCTTCTATGCGCAGGAGGTGCGGGAAGTGCTGGCCTCGATCGGGGCGAAGTCGCTGGACGAGGTGATCGGCCGCGCCGACCTGCTGAGCCAGGTCAGCCGGGGATCGGACCATCTCGATGATCTTGACCTCAACCCGCTACTGATCCGGGTCGACGGGTCGGATGACATCGTTTACGACCGCACCCGCCCGCGCAATCCGGTGCCGGACACGCTGGATGCGGAAATCGTGCGCGATGCGGCGCGGTTCCTCGAGGATGGCGAGAAGATGCAGCTGTCCTATGCGGTGCAAAACACGGACCGGACCGTCGGTACCCGCACGTCGAGCCATATCGTGAAGTCCTTTGGCATGAACAATGCGCTGCAGCCGAACCATCTGACGGTGAAGCTGACCGGCTCGGCGGGCCAGTCGCTTGGCGCCTTCGCGGCTCCGGGGCTGAAACTCGAGGTGTCGGGCGATGCCAACGATTATGTCGGCAAGGGCCTGTCGGGGGGCACCATCGTCGTGCGGCCGCCGCAGGTCAGCCCGCTGAAAGCGGCGGAGAACACGATTGTCGGCAATACCGTGCTTTACGGGGCGACCGGGGGTGTCCTGTTCGCGGCCGGCCGCGCCGGGGAGCGGTTCGCGGTGCGGAATTCCGGGGCGCAGGTGGTCGTGGAGGGCTGTGGGTCGAACGGCTGCGAATACATGACCGGCGGGGTTGCGGTGATCCTGGGCGAGATCGGCGCGAATTTCGGGGCCGGGATGACCGGCGGCATGGCCTATGTCTACGATCCCGAGGGCAAGGGGCAGACGCTCATGAACATGGAGAGCCTTGTGACCTGCCCGGTCTCGACCGCGCATTGGGAGGCCGAGTTGAAAGGCCTGATCGAGCGGCATGTCGAGGAGACGATGAGCCGCAAGGGACAGGATATCCTGCAGCACTGGGATATCGAGCTGGCCCATTTCGTGCAGGTCTGCCCCAAGGAGATGCTGAACAAGATCAGCCACCCCCTTGGCATCGAGGACCAGGCCGTCCCGGCGGAGTGACCGGCCCGCAAAGCCATGGAAATCGCCCGGCCCCCGTGCCGGGCTTTTTCATGTCCCACCCGTGGGACGGAGGCCTGCCCACGAAAAATCAATGGGTTACAGGGACGGATTCAGAAA
>JAWLGI010000017.1:0-9005 GCA_041685125.1 Marivita sp.
CCGAGGAGTCGAATCCGTCTTTTGCCGCGTCGTTCATGCACCGCGCCCTTGCTCGAGTTGCGCAAGCATGGCCCTGAGGGTGGCAATG
Organism: Marivita sp.; assembly: GCA_041685125.1. GTDB lineage: Bacteria > Pseudomonadota > Alphaproteobacteria > Rhodobacterales > Rhodobacteraceae > Marivita. The sequence goes on from JAWLGI010000017.1 coordinate 89, forward strand.
TCAACATCCTCAACCGGTGGACGACATGCGATGGCGGCTTCGGCGCGGCTCTGGCTGGCGGTAGGCATGGCGCCGATCCGGTCCATCACGGCGATCCGGTCCTGCAGATCACCATTGCAATGCAAGACCACGTCACACCCCGCCAGAATCGATGCCTCGGCCCGGTCCGGCACGGTGCCCGTCAGGGCCTGCATGGAAATATCGTCGGTCATGAGCAAGCCTTGAAAGCCGATATCCTCTCGGATGCGCCGGATCATGGCGGCTGAAGTTGTTGCAGGGCCGGTTTCTTGGAAGGCCGTATACACCACATGCGCGGTCATTCCCATCGCGCAGTCGGTGAATGGGCGGAAGGCTGCGAAGTCCGCACCCGCCAACACATCCGCCGGTGCATCGATGCGTGGCAGGTCAAGATGGCTATCCATTTGCGCAAGGCCGTGGCCGGGGATGTGTTTGATCACCGGAAAGACACCGCCGGACATGTGACCTTCGACCACGGCGCGGCCGATCTTTATCACCGCATCAAGGTCTGATCCGTAGCACCTGTTGCGCAGGAAACTGTGGGTTTGCGGTCGGGCGATATCGAGCATCGGGGCACAGTTGGCGTCGATGCCCAGAGATCGCAGTTCATTTGCGATGATGTGGTAGCGCAGGCGCATGCCCTGGATCGCGTGCTTGCCGAGCTTTTCGACATGATCGAGCGGCGGCAGCCAGTCGGTCGCAAGCGGGGCGCGCAGACGTTGCACGCGCCCCCCTTCCTGATCGATGAGGATCGGCGCGCTCCAGCCCACGGTCTCCCGCAGATCGGCTGTCAGGGCGCGGATCTGATCGGCGTCGACCAGATTGCGATCGAACAGGATGAAACCAAACGGGTTGGCATCGGCGAAAAACGCCCGCTCGTCTGCTGACAGGCGTGGACCGTCACAGCCAAAGATGGCCGCACCGAACGGGCGGTGTGTCACCGGCTGACCACTGGAATGCAATCGGCCCCTTCGGCCACGATCGCGGCACAGAAACGGCGCGAGTCGCTGAGATCACTGAAGCCATGCGCGCGCAGGCGGTAAAACACGCGCCCGCCCGAACTGGCCTGTTCAATGACACGGTCCTTGCCGGACAGGTAGTCGTCAAACCGCGACTCGAGTTTGGCCCATTGCTCGCGTGCCACGTCGGGGCTGTCATACGCGCCGAATTGCACAAGCCGCGTGCCGGTCGGGATCTCGTCGGGGTCTATATCGGAGACCTGTGCGGAGCCCGATGAGGATACGGTTTGCACCGGCGTGGAAAGCGAGGCGAGCTGGAGATTCGAAGGCCGCTTTGCCGGACGCAGGGAGCGCGCGACACCAGGAACCGAGGACGGGATGATGTTTGCTGCAGGACTGGGCTGCTGGTCCTCTTCGGCGTCATCGAACATGCCGGTGTCCGGAGCCGGATCAAGCGCCGCCAAAGGCGTGGCGTCTGCGGCGATCTGGTTGGCCAGCGCCGCGATCGGGTCTTCATCGTCCCCGGACCCATCCGACGTGGTTGGCTGAGCGTCGGCGTCGCCGTCCGGCTCCTCTTCAAAGGAAACGCGTGCAAGATCTTCAGCCCCGCTCGGGTCACGGGTGTCTTGCGCCGGTTCGCGCCGGGCCACCACTTGATCCTCTTGTGTCACGTCAAGCGGTTGCGGCGCGAGAACGATCTTCTCGGGCGGCGGGGCGGAGGTGCCCGTGCCGGCGATGTTGTTGACCGCCAGCCCCTCGTGGCGCGCGATCTTGCCTCCGGGATTGTCCGGTGCGACGCGCATCGGGCCTTCCAGGGCCTGCACGACCGGCACGCCGGAGACGTCCCGCACGATGAGCCGATATCCCCAAACCGCGACACCTACAATCAACGCCAGCGACATGGCCGCGCCCAGCCAGTTGGCTGCCGTGGCCAAATTGCCTGACGCACCTTCCCCGCGTGCGGAGTCCGTCATATGCATGTCTGCCATGTCTGCCTCTTTGTCCGGCGGTCCTTGCCGCCGGTGGTTTCTTGCCTTTGCCTCAGCCGGTGACGGCGCTTTTGTCAGCGCATTTCTTCAACCGGTGTAACGCCCAAGATACCAAGGCCTGCGGAAATAACAACAGAGACGGCCCGCGCGAGGGCGATTTTCGCCTGTGAGACCGTGGTGTTGCCTTCCTGCAAAAAGCGAAGGTCAGGCACATCATTGCCCTTGTTGTAAAGTGCGTGCAGATCCGAGGCCAATTCGTAGAGGTAGAACGCGACCCGGTGCGGTTCGTTCGTGCGCGCCGCGATCTCAACGAGGCGCGGCCAGGCCGCGAGTTTCCGCGCCACGGCCAATTCGCTTTCATGGGTCATGCCGGACAGGTCGATGCCGGACAGCGTGGCATCGGACACGTCGATCCCGGCCTCTCGGGCCTTGCGCAAAACGGAATGCACCCGCGCATTGGCATATTGCACATAGAACACCGGGTTGTCCTTGGATTGCTCCAGCACCTTGTCGAAATCGAAATCCAGCGGCGCGTCGTTCTTGCGCGTGAGCATGACAAAACGCGTCACGTCCGGACCCACCTGGTCCACAACGTCGCGCAGGGTGACGAAGGTTCCGGCCCGCTTGGACATCTTGAACGGCTCGCCGTTCTTGTAGAGCCTCACAAGCTGCGTCAGCTTGATGTCGAGGGGCGTCTTGCCGTCTGACAACGCGCTTACGGCGGCTTTCATGCGTTTGACATATCCGCCGTGATCCGCGCCGAACACATCGATCAACAGGTCATATCCGCGCTGCACCTTGTCGAAGTGATAGGCGATATCGGGCGCGAAATAGGTCCAGGACCCGTCCGATTTCATGATCGGCCGGTCCACATCGTCGCCGTGTTCGGTGGACTTGAACAGGGTCTGTATGCGCGGCTCCCAATCCTCGGGCGTCTTGCCCTTGGGCGGCTCCAGGGTGCCGCGATAGATCAGGCCCTTGGCGTCCAGATCCTTGATGGCCGTTTCGATCAGGCCCGTGCCGTACAGAGACTTTTCGCTGAAGAACTTGTCCATCTCCACACCAAGAGCACCAAGATCGGCCTTGATCAGCATCATCATGGCATCGGTGGAAAACTCCCGCACGTCTTCCAGCCAGACCGCCTCGGGTTGGCCGATATAGGCATCGCCGACCTTGTCCTTGAGCGCCTCGCCCACCTCGATCAGGTATTCGCCGGGATAGGTTCCGTCCTCGAAGGCCACGTCCTGCCCGTGCGCTTCGAGGTACCGCAGGTAGACCGACCGCGCCAGCACATCGACCTGCGCGCCGCCATCATTGATGTAGTATTCGCGCGTGACATCATAGCCTGCGTAATCCAGCAGGGAGGCCAAAGCGTCCCCGAAGACCGCGCCGCGTGTATGGCCCACATGCAGCGGTCCGGTCGGATTGGCCGAGACATATTCGACATTGACCTTGTGCCCCTGCCCGATGCCGGATTTGCCGTAGCCGCCGCCGGAGGACAGGATGACCTGTGGCAAGCGCTGCCAGACCGAATTGTCCAGCCGCAGGTTAAGAAATCCCGGCCCGGCGACTTCTGCCGTGGCCACACGCGGATCGCCCGTCAGCCGGGCGGCAAGCACTTGGGCGATATCGCGCGGCTTTTGACCCGCGGGTTTGGCCAGCACCATCGCGGCATTGGTCGCCATATCGCCATGCAGCGGATCACGCGGCGGTTCCACCGTGACGTTGGCGAAATCAAGATCACCCGGCAGGGTGCCATCGGCCACCATCGCGTTCAGGCTGTCGATCACGAGCGTCCGGATATCGGAAAAGAGGTTCATGTCACACGTCCTTTGTTCGGCATGTCCTCTACCACCTTGTCGGGTGGCGTCAAATGTTCGCGCGCTCAGGCTTGCCCATTGGCCCGGGCGCGATGCTCTTTCATCGGGAGCATGGCAATCAGCTGCGTGCCCTCGGCCTCCTTGGGTGCGTCCTCGGGGCCAAGAATGCGCAACGTGCCGCGTGGGCCGATATCGGCCACGGGAATGCCCTCGGGATTTGTGTCATACCAGTCTTGCAGCGTGAATTCTTCGGACAAGGTTGTCGATCGGAACTCCCAGCCGTCCCACATGCGGCGCTGCACCTCCCAATATGTCTCGCCTGCCCCGACAGGCCGGCCGCCCAGCTTGGGGGGCAGCGCGTAGCGCGACGAGTCGGACGTGTCGCGATTGAGCTGGTAGACGTTTTCACGGCCAAATTCCGGCGCCAGGTCCGTCGCCACAAGGGTGTTGTAGGAATCGTTGTCCGTCGCGGCGACCACGGTCTCATATGCCATGAGATCCAGACGGTGCTCTGCACCTTCGGACAGGATGTCGCCGGTATAGATTCGCAATCCGGCATCGCGGGCATCCCGCAGATGGCTGCGGTTGGGATCCGAGATCATCACCGGAAGCTCCAGTTTGTCCAACACGCGGCCAAGCTCGACCGACCAGCGGTTGCCGCCAACGATCAGCACACCCGGCGTCGTGGCCGCGGTCAGGCCAAGCATCCGCGCGACCGGTTTGAGCGTGAAGCCATGCAGGACCACCGTGCCCGCGACCAGCGCGAACGCCAGCGATGAGATCTGCGCCGCATCCTCGATCCCGGCCTGCACGAGACGATCCCCGAACAGCCCCGCTACAGCGACGAGCACCACGCCGCGCGGGCCAGTAAATGCCACCAGGACACGCTCGGCCCATGGCACGTTGGAAAAGGCCAGCGAGGTCAGAACCGTCAGCGGGCGGGCGATCAGGATCACCGCGACCACGGTCGCCAGGGTCTGCCAGTTCATGCTCAGCAACGTCTCGCGCGTCATGTTGGCGGCCAGAAGGATGAACACACCGGAAACCAGGAGAATCGTCGCGTGTTCCTTGAAGCGGTGCATTTCCGAATAGCTTGGCAGGTGCGCGTTGGCGATCCAGACACCCATGATCGTCACCGCCAGCAGCCCGCTTTCGTGCAGCAGCGCGTCCGAAGCCGCGAAGACGATCAGAACGCTGACAAAGAGCGCCGGCACTTTCATGTATTCGGGCACCCAGCCCCGAGAAAAGGACTTGGCGATGCCCCATCCCGCGACGATGCCGACAATCGTCGCCACGACGATGCCGACAGAGACGGTCCAGATCACCTCCTCCACGGTTGTGGCGGTCTGCCAGACCAGCACCACCTCGAAGGCAAGAACGGCGGCCAACGCCCCGGCCGGGTCGTTCACGATGGCTTCCCACTGCAAAAGCGCGGCCGGGCGCCGTTTCAGCCGCGCCTGCCGCAGCAATGGCGCGATCACCGTCGGGCCGGTGACGATCATGATACCGCCAAATACCCAAGACGTGGCCCAACTCAGCCCGCCGACATAGTGCAACACCGACGCGGACAGCAGCCACCCCACCGGCGCACCGACAAGGACCAGCCGTTTCACACCCACCGCGGCATCGGTCAGCGATTTGAAATTGAGCGTCAGGCCGCCTTCGAACAGGATGATCGCCACCGCGATGGCGACGATCGGCTGTAGCAGATCCCCCATCGCAGCGGAGGGATCGAGAATCCCGAAAACCGGCCCCACCAGCAGGCCCGCCACCAGCATCAGCACGATGGCAGGCAGGTTCAGCCGCCATGCGATCCATTGCGCGCCCACACCCAACGCGCCCACCAGCGCGAAGGCCGTGACCGGATCAAGCCCCGTTCCTGTTGACGTCGCCATTGCCGACTCCCTTACTCGTAACTGTCACACCTCTCACGCCCGCGATGCGATCACGTCCGACCCTGTCAGCCGCGCATGTTCCTGCAAGGCAAACCGGTCAGTCATCCCGGCGATATAATCTGCAACGATGCGCGCAAGCTGCGTTTCGGACGACCGCACCTCGGCCACGTCCTTGCGCCACTGCTTGGGCAGGAGCGACGGGTCCGACATGAAAAGCGGAAACAGCTCGTTGATGACCTGTGTCACCTTTGCCCGCATCTCGACCACGTCCGGTGCACGGTACATGCGGTAGAACAGGAACGTGCGGATTTGCTTGAGCTCGGACCACAGGCCCGGAGAAAACTGCACCATCATGCGGCCGGCATTGCGAATCTCCGCCGGGCTGTCCGGCGCGAGGTCGCTGATGTTCGCCCGTGTGACCGCCATGACATCCTGTACGAGGATACCGAAAAACCGGCGCAAGGCCTCGTGGCGGCGGCGGTAGTAATTCAACCCTGGATATTTGCGATCCACCTCGGAAAAACAATCGCTTACGATGGGAAGCTCGGCCAACTCATCGGTTGAAAACAGCTCGGCCCGCAGCCCGTCATGCAGATCGTGGTGGTTATAGGCGATGTCGTCCGACAAGGCCGCCACCTGTGCCTCAGCACTGGCATGTGTGTGCAATTCCAGATCATGCGCCGCGTTGTAATCCGCCAGCGCATAGGGGATTGGCGCACCCACCGGACCATTATGTTTGGCAATCCCTTCCAGGGTCTCCCAGGTCAGGTTCAACCCGTCGAAATCGGCATAGTGCCGCTCAAGGGATGTCACGATGCGGATCGCCTGGGCATTGTGGTCGAACCCGCCATAGGGCTGCATCAGCGCGTTCAACGCTTCCTCGCCCGTATGACCGAACGGCGTGTGACCAAGATCATGCGCAAGCGCCACCGCTTCGGTCAATTCCAGATCCAGACCCAGCACCTTGGCAATGGTCCGGGCCACCTGCCCGACCTCGATCGAATGGGTCAGGCGCGTGCGAAAATAATCGCCCTCATGTTCGATGAAGACCTGCGTTTTGTGTTTCAGTCTGCGAAATGCGGACGCATGGATGATGCGGTCCCTGTCGCGCTGAAAGCACGAGCGAAATTCGCTTTCCTCTTCCGAGTATCGTCTGCCGCGCGATTTGCCCGGCTCACACGCATACTGGGCTGTCATTGCAGCACCGCCTGTTCTTGTTCCCTGTCCCGTCTCCCCCTATATTGGGAACAGGACACAAGTTAAAGCAAACCCGAGGGCAAGATGCAGCTTCCACCAAAAGTGACTGACCGGGCGTTCGAGCGTTTGTCGGAAATCGGCGCCAGCACCGAAGGCAAGGCCCTGCGCGTGGCCGTCGAGGGCGGCGGATGTTCCGGGTTCCAGTACGAGATCAAGCTCGATGAGCCGGATGACGACGATCTGGTTCTTGAAAACAATGGCGAACGCGTTGTCGTGGATTCGGTGTCGTTGCCGTTTCTGGCCGATGCTGTGATCGACTTTTCCGAGGAATTGATCGGCGCGCGGTTCGTGATCCAGAACCCGAATGCCACATCCTCTTGCGGATGCGGCACCAGTTTCTCGATGTAGGATCGCCGCGCGTCAGTGTATCTGGGTCGCAGGCGCGGCGCGGGCAAAGCCATGGAAAAACGCTTCGAAATGGCGCGAGGATGTCTCGGCCTGATCCAGCACGGTCATCGCTTCGGTCGACAGGGCATCCTCCATGTGAAGGCGCATCGTCATCCAGTCGCCGCTGCGCGCCGTGTCGAGGTTGAACATTGCCTGTGACATCTCGCGCATGGGCATGGCCCGCGCCGGGCTGCGGTCAAACCGCATCCGGTCTTTGACGAACCCCTTGGCAAAGGCGGTGTCGCCGATCACCGCCTGATGCCAGTTGCACACGAGGAATTCGTGGTAGTCGTCCTGCACGCTGACATCGGCACCATCGGTGACTGAAAACACCGCCGTTTCGCGTTTGAGCCAATCGGTCCAGAGCGCCGGCGGCGTTTCGCCCGCATAGATCATCGAGATACAAATCTCCGAGAGCAGATCGGCATTCTGTTCGATAAACGCCAGGAGTCCGGCAAAATGCAGACTGCGCTTGGCGTCCGCATCCAGATCCGGGTCGCGACGACCATATTCGCTCAGGTAAAACACCAGGTGTGTCAGCTCGTACGCGGCCTTCTTGTTGGGCAGCGTGAAGGTCTCTGAACGCGCCATGAAGCGCCGCGCGCGGGCGTCAAGCGCCGCATCGGCCGCTTTGGGCGCACTCCCGCGCCGCGCCATCATGCGGCGGGCTTCCATCCGTTGAAGATCGGACAATTCAGCGCCAGCAAGATCCTGGTCGCGGACCCATTGAACGAGCTTTTCTCCTTCGGTCCCCGGCATCCCGAGGTCTTCGAGATCAAGTGCCATCGAAAGGAAGAAACGATAATATTGGGGAAAGAAGCGCAGCCGCTTTTCGAGGCTTTCGTAAAAAGGCGCGTAGGTTTCCAGCGCAGCCTCGCCGGGGGCGATGCCAGAGCATTCAAGGATATTCAGTATTTCGGCGTTTTCCTTGAGCCAGAACACATCGTCCCCATAGCGACGGTGCTCGGCAAAGCAGCTCAGAAGCGCACCGAGGCGCGCCTCTTGTGGATTGATCCGGGACGGGGGGGTGAGTTGAATGACATTTGTCACGATCCAGGCCTCCTTGGCGGTCACAGGACAGGGTCTTTGTCCCGGTTCAATGTGGTGAGGGCGCGCCCGGGTCTTCGGGCGCGCCACCCTCGTCGGGTGCAGTTTACGCTCTGCGTGGTGTGGAGGCCGACATGATCGCCTCGACAGCGTCACCGCTGCGGGCATCGGAGCTGGTCGGGGTCGAGGCCGACATGATCGCTTCGACAGCATCCCCGGCGCCGGCATCCGACGTTGTCGGCGTGGAGGCCGACATAATGGCTTCCACGGCATCCCCGGTGCTGGCGGCAGACGTTGCCGGCGTGCTGGCAGACATGATCGCTTCAACCGCGTCACCGCTGCGGGCATCCGACGTCGTCGGCATGGAGGCCGACATGATCGCTTCCACGGCGTCACCATTGCGCGTGTCGGACGCCATGCGGGTTGAGGCGGACATGATCGCCTCAACGCTATCACCCGTCATTGTGTCCGACCGGGCAGGCGTTGAGGCAGACATGATGGCCTCGACGTCGTCACCACAGAAAATATTGCCGGCACCTGCGGTA
>JAWLGI010000017.1:9105-46164 GCA_041685125.1 Marivita sp.
ACGCTATCACCCGTCATTGTGTCCGACCGGGCAGGCGTTGAGGCAGACATGATGGCCTCGACGTCGTCACCACAGAAAATATTGCCGGCACCTGCGGTATTGTTCTGATCTTCAACGAAGTTTTCGGTAATCTGGAATTTACGAACTGCGGTCATGGTGGCCTCCTGTTGGCGGGTTGAACAGGTCCAACGCTGGCACGCAAAGGTTGTTTTGGAAATATAAATTATCGCTAAAGATGTGTCTTGCAGGGTTATCCACATAAAGAGTCGCCCATAGATTGTTTTCGGAGAATGCTTCCTGGAGTTATCAACAGGTCGCAAATTTCTGGGGATAACTTTTCCCACAACCTAATCGCGAACGAAACGCCGGGCGTTCACGGTATTGGAATCGATCCCTTGTCGTAAATCCCGGCCCCGCGATTCGTGGCGATCGCCACTTGTCAGTACGGCCTCTTCTTGGGATAGAGGCCGCGATCCGGGAGACCGCACATGAAAATCGCCACATACAACATCAACGGGATCAAGGCACGCCTGCCTGCCCTGACCGATTGGCTGCGCGACAGCGCGCCGGACGTGGCGCTGCTGCAGGAAATCAAGTCTATGGACGACGCTTTCCCGCGCGATGTGATCGAGGATTTGGGCTACACCGTGGAAACGCATGGTCAAAAGGGTTTCAACGGCGTTGCGATCCTGTCCAGGCTCCCGCTCGAGGACGTGACACGCGGTCTTCCCGGAGATGAGGGCGACGCACAGGCCCGCTGGATCGAGGCGACAGTGATCGGCGACAATGAGGCGGTTCGGCTGTGCGGGCTTTACCTTCCCAACGGCAACCCGGCCCCTGGTCCGAAATACGATTACAAGCTGGCGTGGATGGAACGGATGGAGGCGCGCGCCCGCGATCTGCTCGATGCCGAAATGCCCGCGCTGATGGCGGGCGATTACAACGTGATTCCACAGGCCGAGGATGCGGCGAAGCCGGAGGCGTGGAAAGACGATGCTCTGTTCCTGCCGCCAACCCGCGCCGCGTTCCGGCGGATCGTCAATCTCGGCTTTACCGAGGCATTCCGCGCCCGGACGCATGGCGGCGGGCATTATTCATTTTGGGACTATCAGGCCGGGGCCTGGCAGCGGAACAACGGGATTCGTATCGACCATGTCCTGCTCAGCCCGCAATGTGCCGATATGCTGACCGACTGCTGGATCGAAAGCGCCGTGCGAGGCGGCGAAAAACCCTCCGATCACGTTCCGGTATGGGTCACGCTCGACTCCTGAGCTTTCAACGCCTTGCGCAGGGCTGGCCTGCGTCATACATCTTGGATAGCGTCCACAACCGGAGAATAGCGCAATGGCCATACAAGCGCAGGAAATCGAAGACCTGATCCGCGGCGAATTCCCCGATGCCCAGATCACAATCACCGACCTGGCCGGAGACGGGAACCACTACGCAGCCGAGGTGATCGATCCGAGCTTCAAGGGCAAGAACCGGGTCCAGCAGCAGCGCGCGGTTTATGCCGCGCTCAAGGGCAAGATGGACGGATCCCAGGGAGAATTGCACGCTTTGGCGTTGACCACGAAAGCGCCCGACTGATGCCGACACGCACCTGGAACATCCTGATGATCCTGCTGATCGGGCCGTTTGCCTTTTTCGTCTGGAAAACGCCCCGTCCCCACCAAGCCGACGCAGCCGGACAATCATGATGGGTTTTATCGCGAACACATGGCCATTCTTTGCCGCGATTGGCCTTGTGGCAGTGATCACGGTCGGCGCGACAATGCCCTATATCCGCAAAGACAGGAAACGCCGCGAACAGATGGAGCAAGACAATGACTGACGCGAAACAGCAGATCGAAGAAACCGTAAAAGCCAATGATGTTGTGCTGTACATGAAGGGCAACAAGACGATGCCCCAATGCGGCTTTTCCAGCCGGGTTGCGGGTGTGCTGAATTACATGGCCATCGACTTCAAGGATGTGAACGTCCTCGATGACGAAAACATCCGTCAGGGGATCAAGGATTATTCCGACTGGCCGACAATCCCGCAGCTTTACGTCAAGGGCGAATTCGTTGGCGGCTGCGACATCATTACGGAAATGACCCTCTCGGGCGAGCTGGACCAGCTCTTTTCGGAAAATGGCGTGCCATACGACAAGGATGCAGCCGAAAAAATCCGTCAGGCCAACGCCTGATTTGGACTTTTCCAACGGTTGAACCAAAAACGGCGCCGTCTTTCAGGGCGCCGTTTTTTTGTGCAAACCGTACAAAAACTGCGAACCGGTCTCGCGCACCTCGGAGGTAGTAGATCAAAAGGTTAGCGCGGGCCGCGTGGATGCCAATCCACGCGGCACAGCCTCATGGCGGGGGCAGCGATCAGCTTTCGTCGCCGACCTTGTCCTCCACATCGCGCGCCAAGGCTTCTGCGCGGGCAGCGATTTCCTGGAGCGACTCGGTCACGTCGGTCGGCACCACCGGAACCTCGACCCGTTCCGGCTCCGGCGGCGGCGCATCCTTCAGCATCCGCAGCTCCGACAGATAACCCGCAGCGCGATCCTCGGATTCGCGCAACTTGTCTTCCAGGCCCGCTGTCTTGTCCGCCAGCATGAGCCCGGCCATCAACAGCATCCGCGCTTCGGGGATACGGCCCACCTGCTGCGCCAGGACCTGCGCTTCGGTATCCAGCATCTTGGCGGCGGAATGCAGGTACTTTTCCTCGCCTTCCTGGCAGGCGACCTCGAAGGTGCGACCGCCGATGGTGATTTCTACTTCCGGCATCAGGTCGCCTCCTCGGTCTGCTCGGTCTGCTCGGCCGCGTCCAGCAGCGGGGCCAGCGCCGCAAGGATGGTCTGGGTTTCGGCTTGCTCTGCCGCGCGGTCGGCGCGCAGGCCTTCCAGCTCGGCCAGCATCGCCTTGTTGATCAGATGCGGCTCGCCGACATTGTCAGCCAAGGCGCCGCGCATTTCCTCGTTGGTGGCGCGCAGCATTTGATTTGCCTGACGCAGACGTTGCAATTCCTGGTCGAGCGCGGAGACGTCGATATCCGGCACAGAACCGGCATCGGGCGCTGCCGCGGCGGCTTTCGCGGCTTCGAGTTCGGCAGCATGCGCCTCGTGGAGTTTACGCACGCGCTCCTCCAGTTGCGCATTGGCAAGGCGTTCCTCGTCCAACGCGTCTTTCAGGCGGGCCACCTCCTCGGGGTCGTCCGCCGGCGCCGCATCCGGAACAGGCACAGTAACAGCCGCAGTGGTCTTCTCCTCCATCCGGGCCACACCCTGCGCCACGCGGTCCAGCGCGGCCGTGATCCGATGTTGCAACTCGTCAATCTGGGTCATTTGCCTGATCCCCGTTTGTTGTCCGTACGCCCCGAAACTATGGGCGCCAGGTGGTTTTTTCCTTGCTCTCGAAACGAATCGCTCCGTCCTCTTAATGTGAAAGTTTAACAATCCGCGGTAAAAAATGCGCCCCCTTATCCGCACCCGGCCGGTGTGTGCCGCTTGAACTCTGCTGCAACACTGCTAAGAGCGCTCCCAAAGACCGCATGACGGCCATGACAAGGAATAGACGTCCGTGGATATCGACACACTCAAAGCCCAGAACCCCGACCATTGGAACAAGGCCACCGCGATCCGCGCGCTGGCGCTGGATGCCGTCGCGGCGGCGAATTCCGGCCATTCGGGCATGCCGATCGGCATGGCGGACGTGGCCACTGTGCTGTTCGAGAGCCATCTGAAATTCGACGCGGGCCGCCCTGACTGGCATGATCGGGACCGTTTCATCCTGTCGGCCGGGCACGGGTCGATGCTGCTCTACGCGCTGCTCTACCTTGTCGGCGATGCAGAGATCACGCTGGATCAGATCAAGAATTTCCGCCAGTGGGGGTCCAAGACCGCAGGACACCCCGAGAACTTTCTCGCTCAGGCGATCGAGACGACGACCGGGCCTTTGGGCCAGGGTCTTGCAAATTCGGTGGGCTTTGCCATCGCAGAGGAAGCGCTGCGCGCGCGCTTTGGCAAGAAACTGATCGACCACCATACCTATGTGATCGCGGGCGACGGCTGCCTGATGGAAGGCGTCAGCCACGAAGCCATCGGGATTGCCGGGCGGCAAGAGCTGTCACGGCTCATCATGTTCTGGGACAACAACAATATCACGATCGACGGAACCGTCGATTTGTCGGACCGTACCGACCAGGTGGGACGTTTTACTGCGGCCGGCTGGCATGTCCAGGAAATCGATGGGCATGATCCATCCGAAATCGACGCGGCTATCATCAACGCCAAGAAAGACAAGCGCCCCTCGATGATCGCATGCAAGACGCATATCGCGCTGGGGCATGCCGCTCAGGACACGTCCAAGGGCCATGGCGCGCTGACGAATGCCGACCAGAATGCCGAGGCCCGCGAGGCCTGGGGATGGACGCATGGCCCGTTCGAGATCCCGTCTGACGTCAAATCGACCTGGGAAGCGATCGGCAGCCGCGGCGCCGCCGAACGCGAAGCCTGGGAGCAGCGGCTGTCCGCCCTGTCCGCGTCGCGCCAGGCCGAGTTCGCCCGCACGATGGCGGGGGATGCGCCGAAAAAGCTGTCCGTGACCATCAAGGCGCTGAAAAAGCAGATCAGCGAAACCGCGCCCAAACTGGCCACGCGGAAAAGCTCTGAAATGGTGCTGGAAGTGGTGAACCCGATCCTGCCTGAAACCATCGGCGGGTCGGCCGATTTGACGGGCTCGAACAACACCAAAACCGGCGATCTCGAGGCGTTCGATATCGGCCAGCGCGGCGGGCGATACGTCTACTGGGGCATCCGCGAACACGGCATGGCGTCGGCGATGAATGGCATGGCGTTGCATGGCGGCATCCGGCCCTATGGCGGCACGTTCATGTGTTTCACCGATTACGCCCGCCCCGCGATGCGGCTATCGGCGCTGATGCGCGTGCCGACTGTCTATGTGATGACACATGATTCAATCGGTCTGGGCGAGGATGGTCCGACGCACCAGCCCATCGAACATCTGGCAATCAGCCGGGCAACGCCGAACACGCTCGTGTTCCGCCCCGCCGATACCGTGGAAACGGCCGAAGCCTGGGAGATTGCACTGACGCAGACGGACACGCCCTCTGTCCTGTCGCTGACCCGTCAAGGCGTGTCGACGGTGCGGACCGAACACAAGACCAAGAACCTTGTCGCGCAAGGCGCCTATGTCCTGGCCGATGCCGAGGGCAAACGCCAGGCGATCCTGATGGCCACCGGCTCCGAGGTCGAGATCGCGATGGCCGCGCGGGATATTCTGCACAGCGAGGGTATTGGCACGCGCGTCGTGTCCATGCCCTGCTGGGAGCTCTTCGAAGACCAGGACGAGCGTTACCGCAAGCGCGTTCTGCCAGGCGGACCGGTGCGCGTCGCGGTCGAGGCGGGTATCCGGTTCGGCTGGGACCGCTGGCTCTATGGCGAGCGCGGCAAGCGTGAGAAAGCCGGGTTTGTCGGAATGCATGGCTTTGGCGCGTCTGCACCGGCAGAGACGCTTTACCATCAGTTCGGCATCACGGCTGACGCGGTCGCTCAAAAGGTGCGCGACCTGATTTCGGGGCGTTGAGCACGTTGTTGGGGCAAACCCCGTCGGCGGCCCATAGAGGCTTCCTGTGCCGCCGGGCGGGCGATGCATCATGCATCGCATGAACGCGTCAACGCGTTCAGACCCGCCTCGGAACAGAAGACGGCACTGCAGAGCGACAACCATGCACCGCACCCGCTCGTCACCGCGAGAACACGCCTTGGCCATCGCTGGAGCCGAAAGGCACCCTGACCGCCCTGCCCCCGTTCAAACCCGATCGCGGGTAGCGGAGCTATCCGTCTCAGGCTGCGGGCGCGTCATCGGCCATGCGCGCCGCGACAGCTTGGGCGGATCGCGATTGACAAGAAGACGCACGGGATCGCGGTTGCAAAACACCACGAGTTGGTCGCCGTTTTCCACCAGCGTGAAGCCGCGACGCCGCACTTCATTCAAGAATGCCTCGCGCCCCGCGTATCGGTCAACGTCGCGCGCCGCGCGATGGATCACACCGCCGCGCCCCACCGATTTGGCGGAAAAGACGTTGCGGAGCCAGTTTTCGGATTCGAGATATGTCGGCTTTGTCATACCGCGACCCATAGCGGATGCTGGGTTAAGGCAAGCTTAATTCGTCAAAGTCCCTTGGGCATGACGGCTATCCAGACCGGCGCCACCACCTTGACCCCGAAGGGGATCAGGATCAGGCCCCAGATCAGGCCAAGCACGAAGTCGATGCCGGCCGTGATCGCCCAGTTCAGGAACGGGACCCCGCCGCTCGTGGCGGAGGCGATCTGGTAGATCGTGTCCTCGGGCACATGCCATCCCATCTGCGCCACGGAATGCACGATGATCGATCCACCGACCCAGAGCATCGCCGCCGTGCCCACCACGGTCAGCCCCTTGAGCAGCCATGGCATGAACATCACGATCCCGCGTCCCACCGACCGGGTCGCAGCAAAATTGCCCGCCTTGCTGAGCCACAGGCCCACATCGTCCATCTTCACGATCACCGCGACCGCGCCGTAGACCGCCAGTGTGACCATCACACCGACCAGTGCCAGCGTCATGCCCTGCATCCAGACATTGCCGGCGTCTATCACCGAGAGCGCGATTGTCATGACCTCTGCCGACAATATGAAGTCTGTCTTGATCGCGCCCTTTATCTTCTCCTCTTCAAGGTGCAACGGATCCTTGACGCTGTGGCTGCCATCGGGTCCACCGGAATGCGCATCATGCGGCAGAACGACATGCGCGATCTTTTCTGCCCCTTCAAAGCAAAGATAGCTGCCCCCGAGGATCAGGAGCGGCGGGATCATCCACGGGAAAAAGCTCGACATCAGCAAGGCGGCGGGCAACAGGATCACCAGCTTGTTGATCAGCGATCCACGCGCGATACGCCAGATGATCGGCAATTCACGCGCGGGCTCGAAGCCGTGCAGGTATTTGGGCGTTACCGCAGCGTCGTCGATCAGGACACCCGCGGTCTTGGAGCCGGCCTTGGCTGCGGCAGCGCCGATGTCGTCGACAGATGCGGCCGCCACCTTGGCAATAGCCGCAACGTCATCGAGAAGGGCCAACAATCCACTCATCGCTTCGCTCCTGTATCCGGTCGCGGCAAGACATAGCGTCCCGGTCCATGTGCCGCCAATACCAAACACCCCCCGGCAATGGCCCAGTTCTTGACAAAGATGCTCATCTGCCACGGATCGTCTGGGATGAAGTGAAACACGCTGGTCACCCCGCAATACGCCGCAAGCGCCAGCGCCACTGGCCGCACCGCCCAGCCCAGCACAAGGGCCAGACCCATGACGGCATTGAACGCCAGGGCCACCCAGACCAGAGCGCCGGGCAATCCCCGCGCCACAAGCAGGTCCATGGTGGGCACCGGGTCAAGCGCCTTCTGCCCCGCGCCCGCAAGAAACAATCCGGCGATCAGGCATCTGCCCAACAGAACCGCGCCGGTCATCCCGCGCACCGTATTTTCCGGGTTCGAAACATGCCCCGCCTGTTACCGCAAACTGTTCCGATGCGTTAGCGCCAACATGTGCACCCCACTTACCTTTTGCGCTAACATGCTGGCAAAAATCAATTTTTTTCTTTTCGCAGGCGGCATGCGCTCGTATACGAATAACAATCGCACTGCGCAGGAGACATGCTCATGACCGTCACGCTTGGAATCAACGGTTTCGGTCGGATCGGCCGCTGCACGCTGGCGCATATCGCGGAAAGTTCGCGCAATGACGTCCAGGTGGTCAAGATCAACGCGACCGGCCCGATCGAGACAAGCGCCCATCTGCTGCGCTATGACAGCGTGCATGGCCGGTTTGCCGGGGACGTCAGGATCGAGGGCAATACGATGGATCTCGGGCGCGGGCCGATGGAGGTGTATTCAACCTATGATCCGCAGGAGCTGGACTGGTCGGGCTGTGACGTTGTTCTGGAATGCACTGGCAATTTCAATGACGGGGGCAAGGCGGGTGTCCACATGGAGCGCGGGGCGAAATCGGTGCTGATCTCGGCGCCTGCGAAGAACGTGCAGAAAACCGTTGTCTACGGCGTGAACCATCGTGGGCTCGAGCATGGTGACACGATGATCTCGAACGGGTCCTGCACCACGAATTGTCTGGCGCCGCTGGCCCAGGTTCTGGACCAGACGATCGGGATCGAGAGCGGCATCATGACGACGATCCATTCCTATACCGGCGATCAGCCGACACTGGATCGCCGGCATGCTGACCTCTATCGCGCGCGGGCAGCGGCGATGGCGATGATCCCGACCTCGACCGGCGCGGCCAAGGCGCTGGGAGAGGTTCTTCCCAATCTCAAGGGCAAGCTGGACGGATCGGCGGTGCGGGTGCCGACCCCGAACGTGTCGGCGGTGGATCTGACCTTCTATGCGGGCAAGGATGTGACCGTCGAGGACGTGAACGAGGTGGTCCAGGAGGCGGCGGCGACCCATATGGGAACGGTGCTGGCCTATGATCCCGAGCCCAAGGTGTCGATTGATTTCAATCACACCACGCAGTCCTCGATCTTTGCGCCTGACCAGACCAAGGTCGTGGGCCGCCGGATGGTGCGGGTGCTGGCCTGGTACGACAATGAATGGGGCTTTTCGGCCCGGATGGCCGACGTGGCCGGCGCGATGGGACGATTGCTTCACTGAGGCGTCCCATGGCTGGGACGGGCCTGAGGCGACGTGAAATCAAGGGGTTACAGAGACGTGTTCACCCTTTGTTAAGTTTTGCCCTAACCTCGGGACAAAAACGCCAGAGACCCGCGCGGTCTTGTTGCCTTGGGGCGCGCGCAGGTCGCTGAGGGTCACATTGGGCACCCTGTCGGCTGCGCGGTTGCGCGGGGTTGCTCGATGTGTCGGCGCTACGAAGACTCTCGGATGCGGGTGAGGAACCTCCGCCGTTGAGTCGAGCCGCGCTCTGACGCGGTCGACATGTCAACCGGCCTGTCCACCAGGACCCTGGTTTGCAGGATCGCGGCAGCGCAGAGCGGTATGGAAGCGGTCCCGACGAACATCGCTGCCGGGCCGATGGCATCGAAAACCAGCCCTGCCAGAACGGGACCGATCACGCTGCCCGCAGCCGTGGCCAGAAGAGTGACCGTGAAGCCCAGCGATGGCAATGACGAGAACAGACGCTCGGACCAGAAGGCCAATATTGCGCTTGTCATCATGACGGTGATCCCTTGCAGCCCCGCGGATGAGGCCAGCCCCACCCAGCTGCCGGGCAGGACGGCCGCAAAAGCCAGCGAGGCGGTCGAAGCGAGGAGGACCGCCCGAAGGATCCAGTTCAGACCAAGCGCATCGCGCAGCCTGTTCG
The DNA here is from genome assembly GCA_041685125.1 of Marivita sp. Classification (GTDB taxonomy): domain Bacteria; phylum Pseudomonadota; class Alphaproteobacteria; order Rhodobacterales; family Rhodobacteraceae; genus Marivita. Next base: position 18,477 of record JAWLGI010000017.1, read on the forward strand.
TGAAGAGACCGAACAGGCCGAAGATGCCGTAGAAAATAAAGACGAGGGCCGGGATTGCGCCGTCAAGACCTTCGGATAGGCCCGCATGGGCAAAGCGGTCGGCGGCAAAAGAAATGTAGATTGCCGAGGTGATGCCGTGCACGAAGGCGATCCCGAAAAGCGGCATTGCCGCGAAATGGAGCAAATCGTGCCAACTTTCCCGCGTGCCGGATTCGGGCGATTTTTCAACCTGGCGCAGTGCGGCCCAGTTGCCAAGGAGCGCCAATGCGCTGGCCCCGGCGAACACGGCCCAGCAGGCCCGCCAATCATACTCCATGTGGACCATCGCAAGGGCGACGACGCCCGCGAGCGCGATACCCGCGCTGGTGCCGGTACTGATTTGCGACAGCGCGGTGGGCCGATCCACGTCCCTTATCTTGCGGTGAACCGCGTCGTTGAACGGTGTCCAGGCGAATCCGGCGCTTGAGCCCGCGAGGAAGATACCGACCGCCAGAACCGAGACGCCGGGCGCGAGCGCAACAATCCCAGTGCCCAGCGTGGCGGCGGTCAATCCGGTGAGGACCGGGAATTCGGGACCTTTTCGGTTCAGCAAGAATTGCGCCATCAGGAGGCCGATAAAAAAGCCGGTGAAGCCGAGACCCGAAACAAACCCGACCGTCGAGGAGGACATCGAGAACGCCGTTTTGAATTCGGGCACGAACAGGCCGAACCCCATGCGTCCGGGCCCGAAACTGATGGCGGTGGCCGCGAAACCGGCGACGGACAAACTGTGGAAGAATGTCATTCTATCATCCTCCGTTTGTCCGGAAACACGTCGGTCAGCCTGTTGGTTCCCCGCCTGCGCCGGGCGCAGATGTCGAAAGCGGTTGGCCGCGATCAAGGGGTGTTGCCCGTTTCTGCACCTGCAAAAGGTCGCCCCCGGCACGTGATGCGGCGCTGCAGCAATTTCGGCTCCACGGTATGGTTGTATCATGGGATAACAAACCTACCCTTTGTCCAGCCAGTGGAGAGCGCCGGGATGAGTGTTTTTTCGGGGATTTGGGCCCTGTTGATCGGGATCGTGTTCATCATGCTGGGCAACGGCATGCATTTCACGCTGATCGGTGTGCGCGGCGGGATCGAGGGGTTCTCGGCGGCGGCCCTGGCGATCGTGGCATCTGGCTATTTCCTGGGCTTCCTGTCGGGCGCGAAGGTCAGTCCCGAGATGATCCGACGGGTCGGCCATGTGCGAGTCTTTGCCGCGCTGGGCAGCTTCATGTCGGCTGCGCTGATCGCGTTTCCGCTGTTCACCGATCCGATTTCCTGGACGTTGCTGCGGGTGCTGATCGGCTTTTGCATCTCGGGCATTTACGTGACCGCTGAAAGCTGGCTGAACGCGGCGGCGACAAACGAGACGCGCGGCAAGATATTGTCGGCCTACATGATCGCCCAGACGCTGGGGATCATCGGGGCGCAGGGCTTGCTTACCCTGGGGGATGCGGCGTCGGCGGTGCTGTTCATCGGGGCGTCGATCCTGGTGTCGATCTCGTTCGGGCCGATCCTGCTGACGGTGTCGCCCACCCCGGCGGTCGAGGCGACCCGGCCCATGCCGCTGCGGGAGCTGTTCAAAGGCTCCCCGCTGGGCACCGTGGGGATTTTCCTGCTGGGCACGATCTATGCCACTCAAACGGGCATGGGCGCGGTGTACGGGTCCGAGCTTGGGCTGACGGCGGGGCAGATTTCGCTCTTCATCGCGATGCTGTTCGGCGGCGCACTGGTGATGCAATACCCGATCGGCTGGGTGTCCGACCGGGTAGACCGGCGCAAGCTGATCTTTTACTGCACCCTGCTGGGGGCCGTCTTCTGCGCCACGGGTTGGGTCAGTGGCGGCGATGTCGTTTTGCTCATGGGAACGGCGTTTCTGGCCGGAGGTGTGACGGCACCGGTTTATTCGCTCCTGCTGGCCTATACCAACGATTCGCTGTCGCCCGAGGATATGCCCGCGGCGTCGGGGGGGCTTGTCATGACCTTCGGGATCGGTGCGATCCTTGGGCCGCTGGCCGCCGGGGCCGCCATGGAGCGGTTCGGCCCGGCGGCGTTCTGGCTCTTCATGTCGGCGACATTCGCGTTGACCGCCATGTATTCGGCCTACCGGATGACGCGGCGGGCGGCATCGCCGGTCGAGGACACCGACAGCTATCTTGGTGTTCTGCCCACCGCATCGCCCCTGGCGCTTGAAGCGGCGGGCACATGGTCGGCCGAACAGGGCGAGCTGGAGCGCGAGGCGGAGGCCGAGGCGGAGGCGGCGAGCGGGTGACACCGCCCCTGCCCTCTGGCATGTTGGGGATATGTACCGGAGGGACAAGCCGCGATGACCAATTCAATCGCCATCGGTTTGGGTGTGCTGATCCTTGGCGGGATCGCCATCGACGCGTTCCTGACAGGCAGCGACGGGCTGACATTTCTGTCGCAAAAGCTGCTGGACCTGATCGAATGGATCGCGTTCTGGCGCTAAGCGTTGGTTGACTTGGCGTATGTCCTCTGGTTGTTAGCGGTAACAAAGCCGCATCCATCATGGCCGCGGACCAGTCTGAACGAGCGAGGAGCCTCTTATGAGCACCAAAGTAGCGATCAACGGATTTGGCCGGATCGGCCGCAACATCCTGCGCGCGATCATCGAATCCGGCCGCACCGATATCGAGGTGGTGGCGATCAATGATCTGGGTCCGGTCGAGACCAACGCGCATTTGCTGCAATTCGACAGCGTGCACGGGCGCTTTCCCGTAGAGGTCAAGAGCACAGAGGACAGCATCGATGTGGGCCGCGGGCCGATCCGGGTCACGGCGATCAAGTCGCCCGCCGATCTGCCGTGGTCCGACGTGGATGTGGTGCTGGAATGCACCGGCATCTTCACCAGCAAGGAGGCCTGCCAGGCGCATCTGGACAATGGCAGCAGCCGGGTGCTGATTTCCGCCCCCGGCAAGGATGCGGACAAGACCATCGTGTATGGTGTGAACCATGACAGCCTGACGGCCGAGGACATCGTGGTGTCCAACGCGTCCTGCACGACCAATTGCCTGGCGCCGGTGGCCTATGTCCTGAACAACGCCATCGGGATCGAGCGCGGCTTCATGACGACGATCCACAGCTATACCGGCGATCAGCCAACGCTGGATACGATGCACAAGGATCTGTATCGCGCCCGCGCAGCCGGGCTGAGCATGATCCCCACCTCGACCGGCGCGGCCAAGGCCGTGGGGCTTGTTCTGCCGGAGTTGAACGGCAAGCTGGACGGTGTGGCGATCCGGGTGCCGACGCCGAACGTGTCGGTGGTGGACCTGACCTTCACCGCGTCGCGCGCCACAGATGCCGACGAGATCAACGCCGCCGTGCGCAAGGCCGCGGATGGGCCGCTCAAGGGCATCCTCGGATATACCGACCGCCAGCTGGTGAGCAGCGATTTCAACCACGACCCGCATTCCTCGGTGTTCCATACCGACCAGACCAAGGTGATGGATGGCAACATGGTGCGGATCCTGAGCTGGTATGACAACGAGTGGGGCTTCTCCAGCCGCATGGCGGACACGGCCGTGGCGATGGGCCGGTTGATCTAGGGCTCTGGAGCTCGTCTGAGGCGTACTTAGCCAAAAGGTGACAGGGGGCGCGTGACAGCCAATGAGCGCGACACGCGCCAAGCCTGCGCCCTGTGCCCGCCAGATGGCGGAAAGGTGCCGATCCGGGCATGGGACGTCTGCGCGCGGGGAACCGCGCGGGGCGTGTCAGACGTTTCCAAGCCAATGGGGGCACACGCGCCCCCGATGGCAAAGGAGGCGACATGACCAACACTTCCCTCAATCCCGCCGCACCGCATCTTGACCCCGACGATTTCGAGGCCGGACCGTACACGCCGAACGATCATCTGCGCGATCTCCATACACGGATCATCGATGCGAAGGCCGGGTTCGACGTGATGGTGGACAAGGCCGAACCGGCGTTTCGGGACGTGGCGGTGTCATTCCGCGACATGCACGCCGCCCATGCCGAAAGGATCGCCACCATGTTGCATGGCAATGTCGAACCCGACGGATCCCTGATGGCCACGGTGAACAAGGCGGTGGTGTCGCTGCGCGCGTTTTTCGACGAGATCGACGAGGATGTCATGGGCCAGGTGCGTCGCGGCGAAGATCATGTTCTCGCGGCGTTTCGCGAGGCCGAGGCCAATTGCAGCGCCCCTCAGGAGGTGGAGCTGATCGCGATGCGCGCCGAGCTGGAAAATCTGCTGAAGCGCACAGCCCATCTGGATTGAATGTCTTGCAAGGCCCGGCACGATCTGGCCGGAACCGCTCCTGTGACCGGGCCGTAATCCCGCGCGGACGCGACCCTTGCACAGAACGCAAGGCGGGCCTTCCGTTCTGTCAGTTGTTCTGCGGTGCAGCATCCTTATGTGTCTTGAAGAAGCTGGTAGCGCAAACAGCGCGCTGTACCAAAGCATTGCCCCAGGAAAGGACTGACAATGACTCATCTTATGTCTTCCGTGCGGGATCGCCTTCGCAAGCGGGTCGCCTATCACCGCACGATCCGTGAAATCCGCGATATGCCGCTGGATGTTGCGCTTGACCTCGATATTTACCGCGGCGACGCAGAAAAAATCGCCCAGCGGACGATCTACGGCAGCTGACAATCCTGCGCGACGCCGAACCGGGATCAGGGCCGTGCAGGGCATGCACGGCTCTTTTCGTTTCGCGGGTCGCGAACATCGTCGTCGTGCCCGAGCAGTGCGCTACGAGTTTGCCCGGTTGAACTTGTCGATCAGGGCGCGGCGCACCGGGGCAGAGACGAATTTGCTCACATCGCCGTCCAGCCGCGCGATTTCCTTGACCAGCTTGGATGCAATCGCCTGATGCCGCGCCTCGGCCATGAGAAACACGGTCTCGATGCTGTCATCCAGTGCCCGGTTCATGCCGACCATCTGGAATTCGTATTCGAAATCCGACACCGCGCGCAGGCCGCGGATGATCAGTTCGGCACCGACATCATTGGCGCAGTCGATCAGGAGGTTTTCGAACGGATGCACGATGATCTCGATGCCGGTCTGCTCCGACAGGGACACGCATTCCGCCTCGATCATGCCGACGCGTTCGTCGAGCGAAAACAGCGGTCCCTTTTCGCGGTTGATCGCAACGCCGATCACCAGCCGGTCCACAAGGATCGCCGCCCGGCGGATTATGTCGATATGGCCCATCGTGATCGGGTCAAATGTGCCGGGGTAAAGACCGATGCGCATGGGCTGTCTCCGGGTTTCGTCAATCCGGCCCCGTCTGGCACTGAATTGCGTGGAAGATCAAGTCAAAGCGGAGATCCGCGTCAATGGCCCATGATCATGCCTTCAAGCGCCGATTTCTCCATCGCAAGCTCGTTGAGCCGCGCCTTGACCACGTCACCAAGCGTGATGAGGCCCACCAGTTTGCCGTCTTCGACCACGGGCATGTGGCGAAAGCGGCCCTCGGTCATCTTTGTCAGGACGACATCAGCCTCGTCGTGGCGCGAGCAGGTGACGACATCGCTGGTCATGTAGGTATCGACGGTCTCGCTCAGGCAGCCGGCCCCCCGCTCGGCCAGCTCGCGCACGATATCGCGTTCGGACAGCACGCCGATCGTGGTTTCGCCATCGTTCGACACCACGACCGTCCCGATGCGCTTTTCGGCGAGGACCTTGGCCACATCGGAAATGGGTGTTCCGGGGGCGACGGTGACAACTGCGTCGGTCACCTTGCTTTTCAGGATGTGGTGCACTTGCATGGTCCGTTCCTCCATCGGTAATCCCGGTAGCGTCCTCACAGACCCATGTTCTGTCAAGTGTTTCAGGTAGTTTGTTGGGTGTCGGGTTGTTTGGTCGCGCCGCGCGGGGCGTGGCCTCAGCCCAGCATCGCTTCGAGGCGGGCAACCTCGGCCCGCACCCCCTTGGCCAAAGCCGAGGCGACCCGCGTGATCCGGTCCAGCCGGCGGTCTTCGGCGTGGCGCACGAGGTAAAAGCTGCGGGTGAAGGACAGCGCGTCGGTCAACACGCGGGTCACGTCGGGGGCGGAGGGGAGCGCGAAATCATGCGCAACGCCAACACCGCCATGCTGCCGCAACAGGTTGAGTTGAACCGAGGCCGAGTTCGACGCCAGCGCCACACGGTCAACCGCCAGATCGCTGAGGTAATCCAGTTCCTTGTCGAAGATCATGTCGGGGATGTAGCCGACGATGCGGTGTTGGTGCAGGTCCGCGACGCTGGTCAGCGGCGGGCGCGTGGCAAGGTAGGTCTGGCTGGCGGCGAGGTGCAGCCGGTAATCGGTGATCCGCTGGTAGGACAGCCGCGTGGCGGTGGGTGGGCTGACCGTGATCGCCATGTCCGCCTCGCGCCGGGACAGGTTGACGACGCGCGGCAGCGCCACGATTTGCAGATCAAGATCCGGATGCGCCTTGGACAGATCGGCAAACACCCGCGGCAGGACGAAATTGGCACAGCCATCCGGCGCACCGACGCGAATCTGCCCGCTGAGCCCTTCTGCATCCTGCGACAGCACCGATCCCGCGCCTTGCATCGCCTGTTCGGCGCGTTCGGCGTGGTCGGTCAGGCGAGTGCCTGCCTCGGTCAGGGCATAGCCTTGCGGGCTTTTGACGAAAAGCGGCTGGCCCATCGCCTCTTCGAGGCGGGCGATGCGGCGCCCCACGGTGGCCGGGTCCATGCGCAGCGCTTTTCCGGCACCGGACAAGGTTTCACTGCGCGCGACGGACAGGAAAATCCGCAGGTCATCCCAGCTTTGCACGGCGCCTCCTTTGCATTTTTGCAAAACGTCTTTGGGACATTGCCTCTTTGATCCGCATTTTTGCAAGACTAAGCTGCGGGCAATCACCTCAGGAGGATTCTATGCAAGACTTGACCCATTACCTTGACGGCGCCCATGTCAACGGCGCGTCGGGCCGATTTTCCGATGTCTACAACCCGGCAACCGGCGAGGTGCAGGCAAAATGCCCGCTTGCTTCGACCGACGAAGTGTCCAAGGCCGTCGAAATTGCCGCCAGGGCGCAACCCGCCTGGGCCGCAACCAACCCACAGCGCCGCGCGCGGGTGATGATGAAATTCGTCGATCTTCTGAACCGCGACATGGACAAGCTGGCCGAGACGCTGAGCCGCGAGCATGGCAAGACCGTCCCGGACGCCAAGGGCGATGTGCAGCGCGGGCTCGAGGTGGTCGAGTATTGCATCGGCGCGCCGCAATTGCTCAAGGGGGAATACACCGACAGCGCCGGTCCGGGGATCGACATGTATTCGATGAAGCAGCCCCTCGGCGTGTCGGCGGGGATCACACCGTTCAACTTTCCCGCCATGATCCCGATGTGGATGTTCGCGCCCGCCATCGCCTGCGGCAACGCGTTCATCCTCAAACCGTCCGAACGGGATCCGTCGGTGCCGCTGATGCTGGCCGAGCTGATGGAGGAAGCCGGGCTGCCGAAAGGGATTTTGCAGGTCGTGAACGGCGACAAGGAGGCCGTGGATGCGCTTCTCGAGCATCCGGTGGTGCAGAGCATCGGCTTTGTCGGATCCACGCCGATCGCGGAATATATCTATGGCAAGGGCTGTTCACACGGCAAGCGCGTGCAGTGTTTCGGCGGCGCCAAGAACCACATGATCGTGATGCCGGATGCGGACATGGACCAGGCGGCGGATGCGCTGATCGGCGCGGGCTACGGCGCGGCGGGTGAGCGCTGCATGGCCATCTCGGTTGCTGTCCCGGTGGGCGATGAAACGGCGGATCGGCTGATCGAAAAGCTGGTGCCGCGGATCGAGAAGCTCAAGGTCGGCCCCTACACTGCGGGCGATGACGTGGATTACGGCCCCGTTGTCACAGCCGCCGCCAAGGAAAACATCCTTGGCCTGATCCAGTCCGGCGTCGATCAGGGCGCGGAGCTGGTGGTCGACGGGCGCGACTTCAAATTGCAGGGCTACGAGGACGGATTCTTTGTCGGCCCGCACCTGTTCGACAAGGTCACGCCGGACATGGACATCTACACGAAAGAGATCTTCGGCCCGGTCCTGTCCACCGTGCGCGCCAAATCCTATGAAGAGGCGCTTGGCCTTGCCATGGATCACGAGATGGGCAACGGCACCGCGATCTTCACCCGCGACGGCGACGCGGCGCGCGATTTCGCCAACCGGATCAATATCGGCATGGTCGGCGTCAACGTGCCGATCCCCGTCCCATTGGCCTATCACACCTTCGGCGGCTGGAAGAAATCGGTCTTTGGCGACCTGAACCAGCACGGGCCGGATGCCTTCAAGTTCTATACCCGGACCAAGACGGTGACGTCGCGCTGGCCCTCGGGGATCAAGGAAGGCGGCGAGTTCAACTTCAAGGCAATGGACTGAACCGATCAGACGCCAAAAAGAAGGGTCGCCGCGCGCGGCCCTTTTGCGTTTCATGGCAAAGCGCGCAGTCCCGGCCCGGGCCAGGGACGCGGGTCAGGATGGCGACGCACAGATGCGGGCGGTTGTCCGGCACCTGGTCGAGTCGTTCCACGAGGGGCTTTGACCTTTTGCAAAAGTCCTGAAACACTCGTCAATTAAACAAGTGTTCAATTCACGCATCAACGGGAGGAATGGCGCGATGGATTTTGCCCTGACAGACGAACAATCGGCGATTTTCGACATGGCCCATGCCTTTGGGCAGGACCATATCGCCCCGCATGCGCGGGATTGGGAGGCGCAGGGCACCATCCCCAAAGAGCTTTGGCCCGAGGTTGGGGCGCTCGGGCTGGCCGGGATCTATGTCTCCGAAGACAGCGGCGGCACCGGGCTGAGCCGGCTCGACGCGACGCTGGTCTTCGAGGCGCTGTCGATGGCCTGCCCTTCGGTTGCGGCCTTCCTGTCGATCCACAACATGTGCGCGCGGATGATCGACGCCTATGGCTCGGACGAGATGAAGGCGCGCGTGCTTCCCGATGCGCTGGCGATGAAAACGGTGCTGAGCTATTGCCTGACCGAACCGGGCAGCGGGTCGGACGCCGCCGCGCTGAAAACCCGCGCCGCGCGGACCAACGAAGGCTACACGCTGAACGGGACAAAGGCGTTCATCTCGGGGGGCGGCTATTCGGATGCCTATATCGCCATGGTGCGCACCGGCGAAGACGGGCCCAAGGGCGTCTCCGCCCTGCTGGTCGAAGATGGCAGCCCGGGACTGAGCTTTGGCGGGCTGGAGGACAAGATGGGCTGGCGCAGCCAACCGACCCGGCAGGTGCAGTTCGATGACTGCAAGGTGCCTGCCAGCAACCTGCTGGGCGTGGAAGGCCAGGGCTTTTCCTACGCGATGGCCGGGCTTGATGGCGGGCGTCTGAACATCGCGGCCTGCTCTCTTGGCGCCGCGCAGGCCGGGCTGGACGCGACACTGGCCTACATGGGCGAGCGAAAGGCCTTCGGCAAAACCATCGACCAGTACCAGGCGCTACAATTCCGACTGGCCGACATGGAGATCGAATTGCAGGCCGCGCGCACCTTCTTGCGGCAGGCCGCATGGAAACTCGATGCCGGCGCGCCTGACGCGACCCGGTTCTGCGCCATGGCCAAGAAATTCGTGACCGAAACCGGATCACAGGTTGTTGATCAATGCCTGCAACTGCATGGCGGCTACGGCTACCTTGCCGATTATGGCATCGAGAAGCTTGTCCGTGACTTGCGCGTGCATCAGATCCTCGAAGGCACGAACGAGATCATGCGCCTGATCGTGGCGCGACAGATGATTGCCAGATAAACCCCGCCCGGGCGTCGACGGGCCCCGAATACCTCAAGGGTGAGGCCCGCAGGACCCAAGGGGGCAGCGCCCCTGCCCGACGCCCCAACACGCACAGGCAGACACAGACATGACTGATATTCACATTCGCAAGGACGGCCATGCCGGACGTATCACGCTGAACAGGCCCGCTGCGCTCAATGCGCTAACCCATGACATGTGCCTCGCCCTCGAGGACGCGTTGTGGACCTGGCGGTCCGATCCGACAGTCAAGCTGATCCTGATCGACGCGGCCGGTGACAAGGCGTTCTGCGCCGGCGGCGACATTGCAGAGATGTACGCCACGGGCACGCAGGGGGATTATGCTTATGGCCAACGGTTCTGGCGCGACGAGTACCGGATGAACGCCCTGATCGCGGAATACCCCAAGCCGGTGGTCAGCTTCCTGCAGGGCTACACGATGGGCGGCGGGGTCGGCATCGGCTGTCACGGCGCCCACCGGATCGTCGGCGAGAGCAGTCGCATCGCCATGCCGGAATGCGGGATCGGCCTGATCCCGGATGTGGGCGGATCCTTCCTGCTGGCCCATGCGCCGGGACATCTGGGGGCGTATCTTGGGCTGACCAGCGACAGGATGGATCCGGGCGATGCGATTCTTGCCGGGTTTGCCGATGTGTTTGTCCCCGAAGACGCGTGGGAAAGCATCAAGGCCGCGATCTGTGCGGACGGAGACGTCAGCGCAGTGCGTGCGGCATCTAAACCCGCGCCCGAGGCACGGCTGGCCGCGTTGAAGCCCGAGATCGACAGGCTGTTTGCCGGGCGCGCGCTGAACGACGTCGTGGCGACCCTTCGGGCCGATGGCGGCAGTTTCGCCATGGATGCGCTGGAGCGGATGTCGCGCAATGCGCCGCTGTCGCTCGGTTGCACGCTGGAGGTGCTTCACCGGCTGAAGGGTGGCGCGCGCGACATTCGCGCGGCTCTTGATCTGGAGTACCGCTTCACGTCACGCTCGATGGAGCATGGTGATTTTCTCGAAGGCATTCGCGCAGCCATCATCGACAAGGACAAATCGCCCAGCTGGACGCATGATCTGGAGGCGGTGCCGGACGCGGATATCGCGCGCATGCTGGCCCCCGTTTCCGGGGAGCCGCTGTCATTTGAACGGAGGAGCAGGACATGAAGATCGGATTTATCGGGCTGGGCAACATGGGCGCGCCCATGGCGGAGACCCTCGCCAAGGCAGGGCATCACGTGACCGGCTACGACATGGCGACGGTGACGGTGAATGGCGTGTCCACCGCGCGCACGGCATCCGAGGTCTGTGACGGCGCGGAGGTGGTCATCACGATGCTGCCCAATGGTGATATCCTGCGCGCCGTGGCCGCGCAGGTGATCCCGGCGATGCAAAGCGGGGCGGTCTTGCTGGATTGCTCGACCGTGGATGTCGACAGCGCCCGCACGGTGGCCGACGACGCGGTGGCGGCGGGTTTGCTGGCGCTGGATGCGCCGGTCTCGGGCGGGATCGGCGGGGCTGCCGGCGGAACGCTGACCTTCATGGTGGGCGGGAGCGAAGAGGCCTACAGGATCGCCCTGCCCCTTTTTGAAACAATGGGTCAGAAATCTGTCCTTTGCGGTCCTTCCGGGAACGGTCAAGCGGCGAAAATCTGCAACAACATGATCCTCGGGGCGACCATGATCGTCACCTGCGAAGCGTTCTCCCTGGCCGACAAGCTGGGACTGGACCGGCAGGCCATGTTCGACGTGGTCAGCACGTCATCGGGAAACAGCTGGTCGATGAGCACCTATTGCCCCGCACCGGGGATCGGTCCGAACAGCCCCTCGGACAATGACTATACCCCCGGATTTGCAGCGGAATTGATGCTCAAGGATTTGCGGCTGAGCCAGCAGGCCGCCACGGCCTGCGACGCCGACACCCCCCTGGGACAGGCGGCGATGGAACTGTACCGCGACTTCGTCGAGGAGGAGGACGGCACCGGGCGCGACTTCTCGGCCATGCTGCCCCGGTTCGAGGCTCGAGGACGGTCCTGACACTTGCGGGACCTTGCCACAATCACCGTAAAATCCGAAGCAATGTTGAGCACAGTACCTAAAAGTTAACTAAATTCGTGCAAACAAGCGCCGCCTTGTCCGGGCAAAACCAGTGCTGAAACTGGTTAACGACAAGGCGCACACCCCATGCCCATCGCACAGGCCCTGCCGATCAACACCGCGGCAAACGCGACACAAATGGCCAACACCATTTTCGGCGCGGGTGTAACGGTCAACAGTGCCAGCTATACCGGGGCTGGCAGCGCATCTGGGATCTATTCGAACGGCGATACGATCTCACCCGAATTGACGCCCGGTGATACCGGCGTGATCCTGTCCACCGGCCAGGCCACAGGTGTCACGAACAACAACGGGACAACGAACACCAACACGGAAACCGGACGCACCACCAATAACGGCCAGCCGGGGGACGCTGATTTCAGCGCGATTTCGGGGGGAAACAATACCTTCGATGCGTCATTCCTCGAGGTCAGCTTCACACCGGACGGCGACCAGCTTACACTTGAATTCGTCATCGGGTCCGAAGAATACCCGGAATACATAAATTCCGAGTTTCTTGACACAGTCGGTATCTGGATCAATGGCACCCAGGCGACGGTCGGGGTCGGAAATGGCACCGCGTCGGTCGGCAATATCAACGGCGATACGGCCAGTAACCTTTATAACGACAATACCAGCGACCAGTTCAACACGGAAATGGACGGGTTCACCGTCACCCTCAGCGTGTCGGCTCCGGTCAATCCGGGCGTCGAGAACACGATCAAGATCGGCGTGGCGGATGTCGCGGATTCGAGCTATGACACAAACCTGCTGATCGCCGGCGGATCGGCCCAGTCCGCCTTGGTGGCGACCGACGATCAGGCCAATATCGGCTTGAACAGCAGCAAGACCCTCGACGTGCTGGACAATGACAGCACGACCGGCGGGACGATGACGATCACCCATATCAATGGCAATGCGGTGTCGGCGGGCAGCAATGTCACGCTCACATCAGGCCAGACTGTGACGTTGAACGCCGACGGGACGCTGACCGTGCAGTCGGACGGCGACGAGGAAACGGCCTATTTCACCTACACGGTCGAGAACGGGCTCGGCCAATCCGATACGGCGATCGTGCAGGTCAACCAGATGCCCTGTTTCGTCGCCGGCACCCTGATCGAGACACCGGACGGACCGAAAGACATCGAGACGTTGCGCGCGGGCGATCTGGTGCTGACGCGGGATGACGGGCCGCAGCCGGTCCGCTGGGCAGGCCAACGCACCGTTGAGGCGCAGGGCCGGTTCGCGCCCATCCTCATTTCGGCAGGACATTACGGTGCGCGGACCGATGTGCTGCTGTCGCCGCAACATCGCGTGTTGATACGGGATGTGTGGGCGGAACTGCTGTTTGGCGAAGCAGAGGTTCTTGTGAAGGCCAAGGATCTGGTGGACGGAACCGGCGTGCGGCAGGTGACGCAGCGCAAAACGGTGACCTATGTTCACCTGCTTCTTGATCGGCACCAGATCCTCGAAAGCTCTGGTCTTGCCTCCGAAAGCTATCTGCCAGGGCCGATGATGTCGGCCAGTTTCGACCCCGACACGCAGGCAGAAATCATCGCGCTTTTCCCGGAGCTTGAGGATATTTCCTCATGCGGGTGGACAGCGGCGCGGCCGATCCTGAAAACCTTCGAGGCGCGCGCCCTGCAAGCGCGCGCCGCCTGACATTCATTCCGCCGCGACCTGTTTGCGCGCGCTCAGCATTGATTTCAGGTACCGCCCGGTATGCGAAGCCTCGACATCGGCCACCTGTTCCGGCGTGCCTGTCGCGACGATTTCCCCGCCACCATCACCACCTTCGGGTCCGATATCTATGATCCAGTCAGCGGTCTTGATCACGTCGAGATTATGCTCGATGACAATAACCGAGTTGCCGTGTTCGACAAGTTCATGCAAAACTTCAAGAAGCTTGCGGACATCATCGAAATGCAAGCCGGTTGTCGGTTCATCCAGGATATAGAGCGTGCGTCCCGTGGAGCGTTTCGCAAGCTCTTTCGACAGTTTCACGCGCTGCGCCTCGCCGCCTGAAAGGGTGGTCGCCTGCTGTCCCACCTTGACGTAGTCAAGACCCACACGACAGAGCGCATCCATCTTTTCGCGGATCGATGGCACGGCCTTGAAGAACTCCTGCGCATCTTCAACCGTCATATCAAGAACGTCTGCTATGCTTTTGCCTTTGAACTTTATTTCCAGGGTTTCGCGATTGTAGCGCGCGCCTTTGCAGGTTTCGCAGGTGACATAGACATCCGGCAGGAAATGCATCTCGATCTTGATGACACCATCGCCCTGACACGCCTCGCAGCGGCCCCCCTTGACGTTGAAGCTGAAGCGTCCCGGTTTGTAGCCGCGCGCCTTGGCTTCGGGCAGACCGGCGAACCAGTCGCGGATCGGGGTAAAGGCGCCGGTATAGGTGGCCGGGTTGGACCGCGGCGTGCGGCCGATGGGACGCTGGTCGATATCGATCACCTTGTCCAGATGCTCCAGCCCCTTGATCGTCTCGCAGGGCGCGGGTGTCTGGCGGGCCCCGTTGAGGCGCATCGAGGCGGTCTTGAACAGCGTCTCGATGGTGAGCGTGGACTTGCCGCCGCCCGACACACCCGTGACGCAGACAAATTTTCCCAGTGGAAACTCCGCGTCGATGTTTTGCAGGTTGTTGCCCGTGGCCTTGACCACCTTGAGCGATTTGCCCTTCTTGCCCTTGCGCCGTTCGCTGGGCACGGGAATCTCGCGTGCGCCGCTGAGATACTGCCCCGTGAGCGAGCCCGCATCGTCGGCCACTTCTTGCGGGGTGCCCTTGGACACGACCTGACCGCCATGCACACCGGCCCCGGGCCCGATGTCGAAGACATAATCCGCCTCGCGGATCGCTTCCTCGTCATGTTCGACCACGATCACCGTGTTGCCCTGATCGCGCAGGTTCTTGAGCGTGCCAAGGAGCCGGTCATTGTCGCGCTGGTGCAGACCGATGGAGGGTTCATCAAGAACATAGAGCACGCCGGTCAGCCCGGACCCGATCTGGGAGGCAAGGCGGATGCGCTGGCTTTCGCCGCCCGAGAGCGTACCGGCGTTGCGCGAGAGCGTGAGGTATTCGAGGCCCACATTGTTGAGAAAGCCGAGCCGTTCGCGGATTTCCTTGAGAATGGCCTTGGCAATCTCGTTTTTCTGGTTTGTCAGGTGCTCGGGCACCGTGTTGCACCAGTCGAACGCGTCCTTGATTGACATTTGCACGACCTGCCCGACATGGCGCAGATTGTCCCGCGCGCCGATCTTGACCGCCAGCGCCTCTTCGCGCAAGCGGTAGCCGCCACAGGTGCCGCAGGAGCGGTTGTTCTGAAAGCGCTCGAATTCCTCGCGAATCCAGTTGCTGTCGGTTTCGCGGTAGCGCCGCTCCATGTTCGGGATGACGCCTTCAAAGGTGCGTGTCACGGAATAGACGCGCCCGCCCTCGTCATAGCGGAACGGGATTTCCTCGTCGCCAGATCCGTAGAGGAACACTTGCTGCACATGCGCATCGAGGTCTTTCCAGCGGGCCGACTTGTTGAACTCGTAATGTTTCGCGATCGCTTCGATGGTTTGCAGGAAATACGGCGATTTTCCTTTGCGCCACGGGGCCAGCGCCCCGTCGGAAATTTTCAGCGTGGTGTCGGGGACGACAAGGTTGGGATCAAAGAACAGCTCCACCCCGAGACCGTCACAATCCGGGCAGGCCCCGAAGGGCGCGTTGAACGAAAACAGGCGCGGTTCGATTTCCGGGATGGTGAAGCCACTGACGGGGCAGGCAAATTTCTCGGAAAAGGTATGCCGCTCCGGTTCACCCTCGCTCGGGGCGGTTTCGAGGATCGCAATGCCGTCGGCCAGATCAAGCGCGGTGCGGAAGCTGTCCGCGAGCCGGGTTTCGAGGCCGTCCTTGACCACCAGGCGGTCTACCACGACGTCGATGTCATGGCGAAACTTCTTGTCGAGCGTCGGCGGTTCGTCCAGTTCGTAGAACTGCCCGTCCACCTTGACGCGCTGGAAGCCCTGTTTGCGCAGTTCGAGAAATTCCTTGCGGTACTCGCCCTTGCGGTCGCGCACGATCGGGGCGAGCAGGTAGGCGCGCGTGCCCTCCTCCATGGTCATGACGCGGTCGACCATGTCCTGCACCTGCTGCGCCTCGATGGGCTGGCCGGTGGCGGGGCTGTAGGGCGTGCCGACCCGCGCGAAGAGAAGACGCATGTAATCGTAGATCTCGGTCACGGTGCCGACGGTGGAGCGCGGGTTCTTCGACGTGGTTTTCTGTTCGATGGAGATGGCGGGCGACAGGCCGGAGATGTGATCCACATCCGGCTTTTCCATCATGTCGAGGAATTGCCGCGCATAGGCCGACAGCGATTCCACGTAGCGGCGCTGGCCCTCGGCATAGATCGTGTCGAACGCCAGGGAGGACTTGCCGGACCCCGACAATCCGGTGATCACCACAAGCCGATCGCGCGGGATGTCCACGTCGATGCTCTTGAGATTATGCTCGCGCGCGCCGCGCACTTCGATGTTCTTCAGCTCGGCCATGCAGTCCCCCGATACGCTACTTTGATACATAGGGGATGGCCAGGGTTTCTCCAATCCCAATATGAGAACAAAGATTGAACGGCGTCAAATCCTCCTCAGAAAATACACCCCCAGCGCCGGATCGTGTCCGGGACCGTGCAACGAAATGACGGGCGTGCCTACCGATAGAGCAGCGATGTTCCCTCGTGGAATATGTGCACCTTGTCGGGGGTCGCGCCGAGTTTGACCGAATTGCCCCGCAGGTCGGCATGGATGCCCGGCAGCTTGCCGATGACCTGTTCCGCGTCCCCCTGGCGTTCGAAGTAAAGCAGCGTCACCTCGCCCAGCGCTTCGGTGATTTCAACCTTGCCTTCGAAGATGTAATCGCCATCGGTTTCGAGGAAATCCTCGGGGCGTATGCCGACATTGACCTTGATCCCCATATCCGCGTCCGTGGTCGGGTAATCCGACACCGCGGTGCCGCCGCTTGCCATCCGCACGGTGGTTTGCGTCCCGGTTCCGATCACCTCTCCGGGGAGCAGGTTCATCGCCGGAGAGCCGATGAACTGCGCGACGAATTCGCTGTTGGGCCGTTCGTACAATTCGAGCGGCGCGCCCACCTGGGCGATCCCCTTGTTGGCCAGAACCACGATGCGCGAGGCCAGTGTCATCGCCTCGACCTGGTCGTGGGTGACGTAGACCATCGTCGAATCCGGCATCTGTTCCTTGAGTTGCGCGATCTCGATCCGCGTGGCGACGCGCAGTGCGGCGTCGAGATTCGAGAGCGGTTCATCGAACAGGTAGACCTTGGGATCGCGGACAATGGAGCGGCCGATGGCCACCCGCTGCCGCTGACCGCCCGAGAGCGCCTTGGGCAGACGGTCGAGATAAGGGTCAAGCTGGAGCATCTTGGCCGCCCGATCGACGGCCGAGTCGATTTCGGCCTGCGGTTTCTTGGCGATCTTGAGCGCGAACTGCATGTTCTCGCGCACGGTCATGTGCGGATAGAGCGCGTAGGACTGGAACACCATGGCGATGCCGCGCATCGCGGGGGGCATGTCGTTGACCACCTGCCCGTCAATCTCGAGCGTGCCGCCGGTGATCTGTTCAAGCCCCGCGATCATGCGCAGCAAGGTCGATTTCCCGCAGCCCGAGGGGCCGACGAAGACAACCAGCTCGCCCTGCTGGATATCGAGGTTGATGTTGTTGAGCACGTTGACCGCGCCAGCATAGGTCTTTTCGACATCCGTCAGCTTCAAATTGGCCATGTCTGTCCCTCCCTTTTCCTGCGTGTCAGGACTTCGTTTCAAGCGCGAGGCATGGCTGCCACGGGCCCAGATGCAATCTGCCGTCCGCCTGCGGTCCGGCGCTTCCCAGCTCCAACCCGATCTGGCTCCAGTGGCCGTCAGGCAGGGCCATGGTCGCGGGCTGATCGCTGAGGTTGAAGGCACAAAAGATCGTGGTGCCTTCAAAGCTGCGGGTGAAGTGCAGAATGGTGCCGGTGTTTGCGACGCGGCCGTGATCGCCCTTGGCCAATGCGGGATGCGCATGGCGAAAGGCGATGGCGCGTCGGTAGTGGTGCAGGATCGCCGCCGGGTCGGCCTCTTGCTGGCCAACTGTCCGGGACAGATGATCGTGGCTGACCGGCAACCACGGCTGGCCGGTGGTGAAATCACCGTTCTGGTTCGACGGCTCCCAGACCATCGGCGTGCGGCACCCGTCGCGTCCCTTGAATTCGGGCCAGAATTCGATGCCATAGGGGTCCTGAAGGTCGTCAAAGCCGACCTCTGCCTCGGGCAGGCCCAGCTCTTCGCCCTGGTACAGGCAGACCGATCCGCGCAGGCATATCATCAGAGTGGCAAACAGGCGCTGTGCCGCAGGTGACAGGTTCCAGCGCGTGGCGTGACGGGCTACGTCATGGTTCGAAAATGCCCAGCAGGCCCAACCGTCCGAGGCGACCTCGTCCACCTTTGCAAGCACATCGACGAAACGCTCTGCGGTGGGTTCGACCCCGGACAGGAATTCGAAGGCATAGCACATGTGAACGCGGTTTTCGCCGCGGGTGTAGTCGCCCATGATCTCGAGGCCGCGCTGCGCGTCGCCCACTTCGCCCACCGAGGTGGTGCCGTTATATTCATCCAGAAGCGCGCGGAACCGTTCGAGAAAATCGAGGTTCTCGGGCTGGTTTTTCGAATAAAGGTGCTCCTGGTGATTATACGGGTTCACCGAGGGGGCGATATTGGCATTGCGCAGGTCCTTCGGCAACGCGGGATTGTTGCGCAGCTCCTTGTCATGGAAATAGAAGTTGATCGTGTCGAGCCGGAACCCGTCGACACCGCGATCCAGCCAGAACCGCGTCACCTCCAGAAGCGCGTTCTGCACATCGGGGTTGTGGAAGTTGAGATCGGGCTGGGACACAAGGAAATTGTGCAGGTAATACTGTTCGCGCCGCGCATCCCAGTGCCAGGCCGGGCCGCCAAAGATCGACAGCCAGTTGTTCGGCGGCGTGCCATCCGGCCGGGGATCGGACCAGACATACCAATCCGCTTTGGGGTTGGTCCGGTCGGCGCGGCTTTCGATGAACCAGGGGTGCTGGTCCGAGCTGTGCGACAGTACCAGGTCGATCATCACGCGGATGCCGAGGCGATGCGCTGTCTGGACCAGCACGTCGAAATCGGCCAACGCGCCGAACATCGGGTCTACGTCACAATAATCGCTGACGTCATAGCCGAAATCCTTCATCGGGGAGGTGAAGAAGGGGCTGATCCAGATCGCATCGACGCCCAGGGACGCCACGTATGGCAACCTGTGCGCGATCCCCAGAAGGTCGCCAATGCCGTCGCCGTTGCTGTCCTGAAAGCTGCGCGGGTAGATCTGGTAGATCACCGCCCCACGCCACCATTCAGTGTCTATGGCGGGGCTTTCAGCGGCCAAAGTGTTTGCCACGGTCATGATGGTTCGTTCCTTGCGTCGGCATTCTGCAATGCGGTTGTTGGTTTGGCCCCGCCAAGATGGACGGGGCGCCATTTCATTTCACGGATCCTGCCAGAAGACCGCGCACGAGGTATTTCTGCATCGCAAAGAACACCAAGAGCGGCACCGAGATCGACACGAAAGCGGCGGTGGCAAGAATTTCCCAATTGCCGCCCCGCGTGCCCAGAAGCTCGACGATCTGGTTGGTCATCACCGTGGTCTGGCCCGTTGCATCGATCAGGAACACCTTGGCCACCAGCAGGTCGTTCCATGTCCACAGGAACTGGAAGATGGCAAAGCTTGCCAGTGCCGGGAAGGACAGCGGCAGGATGATCTTTGTGAAGATCTGGAATTCCGTCGCCCCGTCGACGCGGGCGTTTTCGATGATGTCGCGCGGCAGGCCGACCATGTAATTGCGCAAGAGATAGATCGCCAGCGGTAAGCCGAACCCGGTATGGGCCAACCATGTGCCCAGGTATCCTTTTCCGATGCCGATGCCGAGATGCAGCTTGAGCAGCGGGATCAGCGCCAGTTGCAGAGGCACCACCAGAAGGCCCACCACGATGGCGATCAACATCGCCCTGCCCGCGAAATTCATCCACGCCAGCGCATAGGCCGCGAAGGCCGCCACGACGATCGGAATGATCGTGGCCGGAATCGTTACCGTGAGCGTGTTGAAAAAGGCCTTGGCCATGCTGTCGGTCCGATCGCCCGAAAACAGAACCTGTTGATAGTTCTCGAGCGTGAAATCCGGCGGCAATTCGGCGGTCACGAAGACACGCTGCCCACGGCCCCCTTCCATCTCTGTGGGGCTTTCCAGCCGGTAGTCGCCGTTCTGCAGCACCGTGATCCGTTCACCGTCGCGCAGTTCGGCAGTGTCACCGGGCGCATAGGCCCCTACATCACGCGACGAGGTGCCCCATGCCGACATGTCGATCTCGTCGGACAGGTCTTCGCCGGTGTAGAGGTTGCCCTCGATCACGTAGACACCATCGATCAATGCCTGATCCTCCGGCGCCTTGGTGCGCATCACGAGGCTCTGTTCGGTCGGGAACAAGGCGTTCCACCAGCCCGAACTGGAAATCTGGTCCGCCGTGCGGAACGACGATACGAACAACCCGACGGTCGGGAACAGCCACAGCACCACCAGCAAAAAGACCGAGATATGCACCGCCCATGTGAGGGAGGATTTGGTTCCTGCGATATTATCCATGATCCATCTCCCTCAGCGCATTTCCTTGCGCGCATTGCGCACGTTCCAGACAAGGATCGGCGTGACCAGCAACATGATGACGATCGCGCTGGCCGAGCCGACACCCCAGTCACGGGCCACGAAAAGCTGGCCAAACATGTAATTGGCCAGAACCTGGGTGCCCCATTGTCCGTTTGTCATCGCGAAGACGATGTCGAAAATCTTGAGAACGACCAGCGTGATCGTCGTCCAGACCACCACGATGGTGCCCGCGATCTGCGGCATCTTGATCTTGAAGAAGATCTGGAACGGGTTGGCCCCGTCGACGATGGCCGCCTCGATGGTTTCTTCGGGAATGCCGCGAAGCGCGGCGGACAGGATCACCATGGCAAAGCCTGTCTGGATCCAGATCAGCACGATCATCAGCAGGAAGCTGTTCCAGAACGGGGTCGTCAGCCATTGCTGCGGGTCATTGCCGGTCAGCCAGACATAGACCGCGTTCAGCACGCCGATCTGTTCCGCACCGGGTGGGCGGGCGTCATAGACAAGCTTCCAGATCACGGCGGCGCCGACAAAGGAAATCGCCATCGGCATGAAAATCAGCGATTTGGCGATATTGCCCCAGCTGATCCGGTCGGTCAGCTGTGCGGCCAGAAGGCCGAACGCCGTGGACATCGCGGGCACGACGATGAGCCAGAGCATGTTGTTGATCAGCGCTTCCCAGAATTTCGGGTCCGCCGACATCTGCGCGTAATTGGCCAGGCCGACAAAATTGTAGACCGTTTCGCCACTGGGCAGCGTTTGCCGTTCGGTCAGGGACAGGCGGATCGTCTCGACCACCGGGTAGGCCAGGTAAAGCCCCAGCGCGAGAATGGCCGGCAGCAGGAAAAGCCACGGGCGCACAAGGTTGGCGCGGTTGATGTTGCGGCCCGCGTTCGGACCCTTGGCGGGAAACAGGACCTTGTCCAGAAACTGGTTCGAGAAATAGAAATAACTCAGACATCCGCCGACGCCGATGGCGATGGTCAACAGACCTTGAATTGCGGGATTCATCTGTCCCTCCCAAAATGTTTGCTGGTCCAGTGACGGCCACTGGCGCGCCGCTTGACCGGCCCGGCCCCGCAGCTTGAACCGTCTGGACCGCGCGATCGCCCGCACGGTCCTGTTCTGTTAGGATGTGCGTCTACTTGGTCGCGTCCCAGCTGTCCTGGATGTCGCTGGCCACGTCGGACGCGTCCTTGCCGCCGGAATAGTCGACCATGCCGGTCCAGAAGCTGCCAGCGCCCACGCCGCCCGGCATCAGGTCGGAGGCGTCGAAGCGGAAGGTGGTGGCGTCCAGAAGGATCCGGTTCATGTTCGCTGCCGCCTCGGTCGAGAATTCCGACAGATCCACGCCCGTGTGCGGCGTCAGGAAACCGCCATTCGCCATCCAGATCTCGTGCGCCACCGGCGTCTGCAAATAAGCGATCAAGTCATGTGCCGCGTCATTTTCGTTGGTGATGGCCCAGAGCGTACCGGCCCCCAGCACCGGCTGGCCAAGGTCTTTTTCCTCATAGGCCGGGAAATAAAAGAAATCGGCGTCAAAACCGACTTCGGTGCCGTCCGGGAAAAAGGCCGGGATGAATGACGCCTGACGGTGCAAGTAGCATTGCGGGGGAGCATCGAAGAGCCCCTTCGGGCTGTCGCGGAAATCGGTCGAGGCAACGGCCCCCGACCCGCCGGCAACGTAATCGTCGTTGCGCGCGAAATGCCCGAACTCCTCGATCGCGGCGACAACACGCGGGTCGTCGAACGGGATCTCGTTGGACACCCATTGGTCGTAGATCTCGGGTGGCTGCGTGCGCAGCATCATTTCTTCGACCCAATCGGTGGCAGGCCAGCCGGTTGCGCCCCCCGAGCCCAGACCGATGCACCACGGCGTTTCGCCATCGGCCACCATCTGGTCCGTGAGCGCCTTGAGCTCTTCCATCGTCTCGGGCACGTCATAGCCCGAGTCCTCGAAATTTTCAGGCGAATACCAGACAAGCGATTTCACATCGACCTTGTAGAAAAACCCGTAGAGGTCCTGGTCACCGTCGGGGCCGGCATAGGTGCCCAGATCGACCCAGGACTGGCCGGCGGCATAATTTTCTTTGATCCAGTCGCCCGTACCGTCCGCAAGCGGCGTCAGAAACCCGCGCGATGCAAGATCGGCTGCGAGGCCCGGCTGCGGAAAGACCGCGATATTTGGGGCAGAGCCTGCCTCGGCATCGACCACGATCTGCTGCTCAAAACTGTCGGACCCGACATAGCTGACATTGTGCCCCGATTTTTCGGCGAAATCGGACAAGACCGCCTCGACCAGTTCCTGGTCCGGGCCAAGCCAAGGGCCGAACACTGTCAGGTCTTCGGCGCTGGCGGCACCGGCAAACACTGCTGCAATGGCGACCCCCGACGTGAGTGTCTGTTTCATGAATAACCTCCCGAGTTGCGCATGTCTGCGCTCAAATCATCCAGTGCCCCAGAATCATCCCAAAGCGCTTTGGATGCGTCACGCTCCCCGATTTGCCCGGACCTGTCAATCCTCCATATACGCGGTTATTTCCAATTTTTATGCTGCTTTGCAGCAAAATCATGCGCGCAAAAGGGCTTTTACTGATCAAGATTTTATGTCTAATTGACAGCCTAAATTCAAAGCGCTTTGGGTGGACAACAATGAATCTCAAACAACTCTCGGAGCATCTGAAATTGTCCCAGACCACGGTCAGCCGTGCGTTGAACGGGTATCCAGAGGTCAGCGAACACACCCGAAACAGGATCCTGAAGGCCGCGCAGGACCTGAATTATCGCCCGAACATCCGGGCCAAGGGGCTGGCCACGGGACGTGCGCTTGCCATCGGCCATGTCATACCGGTTTCCAACCAGCACGAGATGGTCAACCCGGTCTTCGGCGATTTTATCGCCGGTGCGGGCGACAGCTATGCGCGCGCAGGTTATGACATGATCCTGACCCGCGTGCCCGACGATGAGGTTTCGCGGGTCTATCACGACATAAAGGCGCGCGGGAACGTGGACGGCATCATCGTTCACGGACCGGTCATCAACGACCCGCGCATTTCGCTGCTGTCGCGGATTGGCCTGCCCTTCGTGGTGCATGGGCGCTCGACGGATGTGAACCAGCCCTATTCCTGGATCGACGTGAACAATCGCGGCGCGTTCGAACGCGGCACGCAATTCCTGATCGAACTGGGGCACCGCCGGATCGCGCTTCTGAACGGGTTGGAGCATATGGATTTCGCATTCCGGCGCCGCAAGGGATATGAAAACGCCCTGCGCAACAACGCCCTGCCGGTAGAGCCGGACCTGATGCGCAGCGAAGAAATGACCGAGATTTTCGGCTATCGCAGCGCCCGGGACATGCTGGAACGCACAGACAGACCCACGGCGTTCGTGTGTTCCTCGATCATCACCGCGATGGGGGTGCGCCGCGCGGTACATGATTCCGGCCTGACGATGGCACGGGACGTGTCGATCGTCACCCATGACGACGCCTTGAGTTACCTCGAAAACGGCGATGACGTGCCGATTTTCACCGCGCTGCGCTCATCCGTGCGCTCGGCCGGGTCGCTTGCGGCGGACATGCTGCTGTCGCTCATCGCTGCCCCGCAATCAGGACCAAGGACCCGCCTTCTGGAGGCGGAACTGATCATCGGGCGCTCGACCGGCCCCGCTGCAACCTAAAGGACATTGCAATGTTGACCTTCTCACGGCAGGACTTTCCTGACGACTTCATCTTTGGCACCGCCACGTCCAGCTACCAGATCGAAGGCCACGCGTTCGGCGGTGCCGGCCGGACCCACTGGGACACGTTCGCCGCCACCCCTGGCAACGTGGTGCGGGCCGACAACGGCGACCGGGCCTGCGATCACTACCACCGGTTCGAGGAAGACCTCGACCTTGTCCAGGCGGCCGGGCTGGACGCCTACCGCTTTTCCACAAGCTGGGCGCGGGTGCTGCCCGAAGGGCGCGGCACACCCAATGCCGAAGGTCTGGATTTCTACGACCGGCTGACCGACGCGATGCTGGAACGCGGGCTGAAACCCTCCGCCACGCTTTACCACTGGGAACTACCGGTGGCGCTGGCCGATCTGGGCGGCTGGCGCAATCCTGACATGCCCGAATGGTTCGCCGAGTTCACCGAGGTCATCATGGGCCGGATCGGCGACCGTATGCACAGCGTCGCGCCGATCAACGAACCGTGGTGCGTCGGTTGGCTGTCGCATTTCCTGGGCCATCACGCACCCGGATTGCGCGACATCCGAGCGACGGCGCATGCGATGCATCATGTTTTGAAGGCCCACGGGACCGCGATCCAGGCGATGCGCGGGTTGGGCATGACCAACCTGGGCGGCGTGTTCAACATGGAATGGGCGACACCCGTCGATGACAGCACCGCGGCGCAAGAGGCGGCGGCGCTCTATGACGGGTATTACAACCATTTCTTCCTGTCAGGCGTGTTCAAGGGCCAATACCCCGAAAATGTCATGGAGGGGTTGGAACCACATATGCCCAAGGGCTGGCAGGACGATTTCGGCGTGATCCAGAGCCCGCTCGACTGGTGCGGGATCAATTACTACACCCGCAAGATCATCGCGCCGAATGACGGCCCCTGGCCCAGCCATGAAGAGGTCGAAGGCCCATTGCCCAAAACCTACATGGGATGGGAGATTTATCCTGAGGGCCTGTGTGATTTCCTGACCCGCACGGCGCGTGACTACACCGGCGACCTGCCGCTCTACGTGACCGAAAACGGCATGGCGGCCCCGGACGTGATCGAAAACGGTACCGTGCCGGATCCGCACCGGATCGACTATCTCAACAGCCATGTCGCCGCGGTACAGCGCGCGATGGCCAAGGGTGCGCCGGTCAAAGGCTATTTCATCTGGTCGCTGATGGACAATTACGAATGGGCGCTTGGCTATGACAAGCGCTTCGGGCTGGTGCACGTGGATTTCGACACGCTGGACCGCACTCCCAAATCCTCGTATCACGCGCTCACCTCCGCGCTGACCGGGACCTGACATGACCACATCCTCCACCCTGACTGCCCTGGTCGCCGATCTCGGCGGCACCAATACCCGTGTCGCCCTGACCGAGGGGGCCGCTGTGCGTAGCGACACGATCCGGCGCTTTCGAAATGCGGAACACCCCGATCTTGTATCGGTGCTGCAGAGCTACCTGGCCGATTTCGACGTGGTGCCGGATGCCGCCTGTGTCGCAATGGCAGGGCCGGTGCGCGACGGGGTGGGCGAATTGACAAATCTCAACTGGACCATCGACCGCGCCTCGGTTGCCGCGGCGACAGGGGCCGCGACGGTGGCGGTTCTCAACGATCTGCAAGCCCAGGGACACGCGCTCGACGTGCTGCGACCCGACGTGATCCGGACGGTTCTGCCCGGCCAACCGGCGGGCGCACGGGCCGCGCGACTGGTCATCGGGATCGGCACCGGGATGAACGCGGCGGCAGTTTACCGGCTGGGCGACCGCACGCTGGTGCCCCCCTCGGAAGCGGGGCATGTGTCACTGCCCGCGCAAACCGAGGATGAGCTGCGCCTGCTGGAGTGGATCGCGCGCAAACATGGCACACCCGGGTTCGAGGACGTGCTGTCCGGACGCGGCTTCGAACGTGTCTATGAATGGCTGTGCGACGCGGCCGATGTGGAGGCCCCACTGGATGCCGGCGGGATCATGCAGGCGATCAACAACGGCACCAGCCAGGTCGCCGAAGACGCGGCGCGCGTATTCATCCGAATGCTTGGCCGCGCTGCGGGGAACCTGACGCTGGTGCATTTGCCCTTTGGTGGCATCTACCTGTGTGGCGGCGTGGCCCGACATTTTGCACCGCATCTGGACCGGTTGGGCTTCCGCGCCGCGTTTCAGGACAAGGGTCGGTTTTCGGAGTTCATGGACCAGTTCCCGGTCCACTTGGTCGAAGACGACTACGCCGCCTTGTCGGGCTCTGCCGCGCATTTGCAAGAGCTGATCGGCTAGGGTCCGGCCCCACGCGAAGTCGCCGATACGGACCCATGTCAGGCCAAGTGCGGCCATGTGGAGGGCGGCCTCTTCCCAAATCTTGCGGGGCCAGCGTTCGGGAGAGCACCAGGTGCCGAGCGTGCGTTTCACAGAACGACGCGATGCTCTTTCTGTCCCGTGGTGCCGGACGGTGCGGCAAAGGTCATGCCGTCACTTTCCCCAGCGGGATCAAGCCCTTCCGCCGCGGTGGTGATGTAAAGCATCGACAGATCAGGCCCACCGAATGCCGGGCAGCTGGCCTGCACCCCCGGTACGTCAATGGCGCGCAGGAAACCTCCGTCGGGGCCGTAGCAGGCCACCCGCGACGCCCCCCATTGCGCGACCCAGAGGTTGCCATCCGCATCCACCACCGCGCCATCGGGGTTCAACCCTTCGGCGCTCAGATCGGTGAAAAGCGCAGGCTTGCCGGCCGGGAACCCGTCATCGTCCAGCGCCACGCGCAGGATCTTGCGCTTGACCGTGTCGGTATAGAACGCGTGCCGGTGGTCCGGGGCAAAGCAGATCGCGTTGGAAATGGTGATCTTGTCAAAAAGCTTGGTCAACGCGCCGTCATAATAGCGATAGATCGCCCCTGCCCCCGGTTCGGCGGTCTTGCCCATCGTCCCGATCCAGAACCCGCCCCACGGGTCGGCGCGGCCATCATTGGACCGGGTCACCGGATTGTCGAGTTCGAGCGGATGCACAAAGCTGCTTTCGCCCGTGGCGGTGTCAAACATCGAGAGCGCGGTTTCGCTGGCGATCAGAAGCTGGCCGGTGTCGATCCAGCCTGCGGCTGAGACGTGTTCATCAAAATCCCAGCTTTGCTCATTTGTCCCGTCGCTGCGATAGAGCCGCTTGCCGATGATGTCGAACCAGTAGAGCACCTGTTCCTCGGGGTGCCAGAGCGGCCCCTCGCCCAATGTGCATTTTGTCGAACTGAAGATCTTGGCCATCAGGAATATCCTTCGTCATAGGCCGCGACGATGTCTTTCGCGCGGGCCGTGATGTCCTCGACCGTGGCGCCCGGTTTGTAAAGCGCCGACCCGATGCCGAACCCGTCCACACCCGCCGCGAACCAGTCGGCGAAATTTGC
>JAWLGI010000017.1:46264-48887 GCA_041685125.1 Marivita sp.
GCCTTCAGGCCTTCCAGCGTCATGCGCTCTGTATCCGTGCGCTCCACCGGCAACCCCTGGGCGGACAGTGCATCTGCATAAGGTTTGCAGACCGAGTCTTCCCCGATCAGGGCGACATGCTGACCCAGCCAATAGGGTCGCGCAGCCCCAAGCTCTGCGCCGATCACGAGGCCCGACAGGCGCGCGCGGGCGGCCTTTGGATCAAGATCGTTCAACAATCCTTCCGCCCGCAGGGAAAATAGCTTTGCCGCCATGTCGGCCGGGCGGGACAGCGTATCGGCAACCGCCCGGGCAAACGCCTCCGCATCCCAGCCGTGGTCGGCCACGGAGTGACGCAGGATCGATTGCGTCGCCAGCCAGGCGAACATCTCTCCGGTCATGAAAGTGCGGAAGCTGACGATTTCGCCCGCGCTGATGTGAACCCATTTGCTATGCGTGCCGGGCAGGCAGATCACGCCATCGAATTTCGGGTTGAGCGCAAGAAAGCCCGCGATCTGGGTTTCCTCGCCGCGCATCACGTCGGCCGGGTTGATCTGCTTGACACCTGGCAGGATATGGACGGACAGGCGCGGATCGTTCGTCGACACGAGGGTTGCGCGGTCGATGCCCGGCGGGGTGCAGGGGGTGGCCACATAGTCCGCCTCGGCCCAACCCTGCCGCGAGCCGGCCATGCCGCAGACGATCACCGGGGTTTTGCCAGCGCCCAGCATATCGCCGGCAAGGTCCAGCAAGGCCGGCTCGAACCCGTCGCGCGTCAGGCTGCCCATCCCGGCATCGCCGGTTTTGCGCGCCTCGACCGTGTCGCCCTTCGACATGCCCCAGACCCGCAGGTGGGACGTGCCCCAATCGACCGCCAGCCAATCCGTCATGCCGCCACCGCATGGCCGGTGATCCTGCGGCTGGCCTTTGAGGTCAGAAAGAGCGTGGCATTCAGCATGCCCTGGTCCTCGAAATCGTGAAATGTCGCGTAAGATGTCATTCAGGAAGCCTTCTTCAGTCTGGCAAAATCAGTGAGCATGTCGCCCTGCGCGGCCAAATGATCGGTCACGCGGCTGCGAACCTGGCGCAAATCCAGTTCAGTGGCCGTGTCCGGATCATCTCCGCTGCAAAAAAACATGCAGGGCTTTTTCTTCATCTCAATGGCACAGACACCTTGAAATGCACCGTCTCGATGCCGGGATTTTCGTCGTAAAGGCCCGCATTCGAGCGATGATCATAGCTCAACGCCATGCGCCAGCCATTTCGGGTCTCGTAGCCCAGCTCCAAGCCGGACCGGAAAGCCACCGCCCCGCCCAGATCGAAACCGCCATTGTCGAAGTAAAGTCCGGGCATGGCGTGCAATTCGGCATAGGCGCCGGTCTGGCCAAGCGCCATTGAATATGTCGCGCCAAAACCAACCCACGCTTCTCCATTTTCGGTCACCGAAACGCCGGCAGCACCGCCGAACGGGCCGCGCATCTGGGCAAGATCGTAGCGCAGATAGACCTCTGAGGCCTGCTCTGCCTCGCGTTCGATCACCTGTCCGCCAGACAGGCCAAATCGTGGCTGCGCCTCCGATGACCCGAGACATCCCGAGGCCGTTCCGCAATGGGTCACACCCATGTCGGTCATGCCCAGAACGAACAAAAGAACCGCGAACGTGCCGTCAGCCATCAATCATACCCCAATCCATGACGCTGTCTTGCTCCAACAAATCGATCAAATTCTGTTCGGAGTCCAGTGGGAGTGAGGCATCACGAGGATGACGGCGCGCAAAGTCGTTATTTGATACGCATAGGCGGACTCAAACGCAGAAGTTACAGGCTCGCGACACGGCGGGGTCAGCAGCTTTCTGCTGACCGACAAACCACGCCGGAACCGCCCGCGAAGGCCCTGTGTTTCCGCCTTGTGGGTCACGCAGTGCATTTCTGTCAACGCTTGTTCATGATGTGTCAAATCCGTGATCCAAGACTGATCAAGGAAGGACTTTCAAATGTTTAGAACGTTACTCATGTCAGCCATCGCGACGCCGCTTCTCATGCAGGTGTCAGTGGCGCAGGATACCGAAGAAGTCATTGTCGAAAGCCAGGATACGGCAGAAGTGCGTGGTGACTGGGTGCTCGGCGCTCGGGTCAATACGCCCGAAGGCGAAACGATCGGGTCCATCGAAGATCTGATCCTGAGTTCCGACGATGGCTCCGTGAATGCAGCCGTCGTCTCTGTCGGCGGGTTCCTCGGTTTCGGCGGCAAAGAGATTGCCGTCGATTGGTCGGAGTTGGAACTCAACTACGATGCAAATGAAATCACGCTCGGCATCACCCGTGAAGAGGCCGAAGACGCGCCAGCATACAATTTCCGTGAACGCGAATCAGCACCTGTCCCGCAAACGGATACGGGAACCGGAATGGGAACAGGAACCGGCGTTGGTACGGGCACCGGGGGTACTGGCACCGGGACCGGGGGTACTGGCACCGGGGGCACCGGGACGGGTAACTGACGTGTAATTTGCGTTGGTACTTATACAGATACAGCGAGACAAGGACGGCGGATGCTCTCCGCCGTCCTACATGACCCCGCCTATCAATACACGTTTTGCGAAATCTTCTACCGACAGGGTAAGAATATTCGCATTAGAGAGATTGGG
>JAWLGI010000059.1:0-14337 GCA_041685125.1 Marivita sp.
GGCCCGCCTCGACGCCATGGAAATGGCCGACGAAGACTAAGCGCCGCGCCGCTATGGCATGATTGCGGCCCCGCCCGAGTGGCGGGGCTTTTTCGTTTTACGGGTGAGAAAAATCGCTCAGCCCAGCTGTCATCCTTGATGATTATCCCGAGGACCTCAAACTACAGTGCCGTGGGGTGCGTTCTGACCAGCTATTACGAGTGTCTGGTCGTGCAGCGGCAAAGGTTGCGATGCCGCGCGTCATCGTTAAACATCCAACTCCTCAACAAACCGGGCGTTTTCCTGGATGTACTGGAACCGCAGCTCGGGTTTTTTGCCCATCAGCCGTTCCACCAGGTCGCCCGTCTCTCCCGGCTCGTCCTCGTCGATGGTCACCCGGATCAGTTTGCGGGATGCCGGGTCCATCGTGGTTTCCTTGAGGTCCTTCGCGTCCATCTCGCCCAGGCCCTTGAAGCGCTGGACGTCGATCTTGCCTTTGCCGCCAAGGCCCTTTTCCATCATCTCGTCCTTCTCGGCATCGTCGGCCACGTAGAGCCGCTTGGCCCCCTGCGTCAGGCGGTACAAGGGCGGGCAGGCCAGGTACAAATGGCCCGCGTCGATCATCGGCCGCATCTGGGTGAAGAAGAATGTCATCAAGAGCGCCGCGATATGGGCGCCGTCCACGTCGGCATCCGTCATGATGATGATCTTGTCATAGCGCAGATCATCGACGTTGAACTTTGTCCCAAGGCCCACGCCCAAGGCCTGCGTCAGGTCGCTGATCTCGGCATTGGTGCCCAGTTTTGACGACGCGGCCCCCAGCACGTTCAGGATCTTCCCGCGCAGGGGCAGCAGGGCTTGCGTCTTGCGGTCGCGTCCCATCTTGGCCGAGCCACCGGCCGAGTCGCCCTCGACGATGAACAGCTCTGTTCCGTCGCGCGCGTTCGACGTGCAATCCACCAGCTTGCCGGGCAGGCGCAGCTTCTTGGTTGCCGATTTGCGCTGGGTCTCTTTTTCCTGCCGCCGCCGCAGCCGTTCCTCGGCGCGCAGGATCAGGAAATCGAGGATGGCCCCGGCGGATTTGGTATCCGCGGCCAGCCAGTTGTCGAAATGGTCGCGCACCGCGCCCTCGACCATGCGCTGCGCTTCGGTCGTGGCCAGCCGGTCCTTGGTCTGGCCGACGAATTCCGGTTCCCGGATAAAGCAGGAGACGAGCGCACAGCCCCCCGTGATCAGGTCATCCTTGTTGATCTGCGCCGCCTTCTTGTTGTTCGACAGCTCGCCATAGCTGCGGATGCCCTTGAGGATCGCGGCCCAGAACCCGGCCTCGTGCGTGCCGCCCTCGGGGGTTGGGACGGTGTTGCAGTAGGACTGGATGAACCCGTCGCGCGCCGGGGTCCAGTTGATCGCCCACTCGACCTTGCCAGCTGCGTTGAACTTGTCGCGAAAATCGACCGATCCGGCAAAGGGACGCGCGGCATAGGTAGAGGCGCTGCCCAGCGTTTCGATCAGGTAATCCGCCAGACCGCCGGGGAAATGGAACGTCGCCTCGGACGGCGTTTCGCCATCGTCGATCGCCGATTTCCACCGGATCTCGACGCCGGAGAACAGGTAGGCCTTTGACCGCACCATCTTGAGCATGCGCGCCGGTTTGAACCGGTGCGAGCCAAAGATCTCTTCGTCGGGGTGAAAGGTCACGGTGGTGCCGCGCCGGTTCGGCGCCTGGCCGATCTTCGACACCGGGCCCTGCGGCACACCACGTGCGAAGCGCTGTTCGAACAGTTCCTTGTTGC
Source organism: Marivita sp. (assembly GCA_041685125.1). Classification (GTDB taxonomy): domain Bacteria; phylum Pseudomonadota; class Alphaproteobacteria; order Rhodobacterales; family Rhodobacteraceae; genus Marivita. The sequence goes on from JAWLGI010000059.1 coordinate 1,773, forward strand.
GCGCGACCTGCACCACCATCGAATCCGACAGCGCGTTGACCACCGACGCGCCCACCCCGTGCAGGCCGCCAGAGGTTTCGTAGGATTTTCCGGAAAACTTGCCGCCCGAGTGCAGCGTGCACAGGATCACCTCGAGCGCGGATTTCTCCGGAAACTTCGGATGCGGATCAATCGGGATGCCGCGCCCGTTGTCGCGGATCGTGACGGCGTAATCGGCGTGCAGTTCCACCTCGATCCGGTTGGCGTGTCCGGCCACGGCCTCGTCCATGGAGTTGTCCAGAACCTCGGCCACGAGGTGGTGCAACGCGCGTTCATCGGTGCCGCCGATATACATGCCCGGCCGTTTTCGGACCGGTTCGAGCCCTTCGAGGATCTCGATCGAGGCGGCATCGTAGTCGGTCGGTTCTTGCCCGGAGAGGAGGTCTTCGGCCATGGCTGCTGCTCTGTGTTTGTTGATTTGCGCCAGTATGACAGAGCGCGGGGCAGGGTGGAAGCGCCTGTCGCGCCTCAGCCGGTCTTCTCTGCCTTGATCATCCGATCCGCCTTGCGCCGCACGAGCACCCCGCGCAGGTCGTGCATCGCCAGCAGCAGGGAATCCGTCACCAGGTCCAGTTGGTCGTCGGTCGCCCGCGATTGTGCCCATTGTGTCGTCAGGTTGAGGTGATCCACGGTGCGCAGGATATCATCGACATCGCGTTCGGCGAGGACCACCTTGCGGTTGGCCATCCAGTCCTGAATGACGCGGATATCCTGGTCGTTCAGAGGGCGGTTGAGATGCGGCTTGATCTCGCCATTGCGGATATTCACCACGGCGATCTGCTGCATCTCGATGCGCTTTTGGCGATTCTCGGTGTCGACCTGGAACACGATCGCGCCGTTTTCGCGGACCCTGAAATAATACTCTGGAAGGGTGCCGGTCATACTCACCTCTGCATCCACGTTGAAACCTCGCGGGCAACACACCCACGCTAACAATCAAATTCGATTCAAACCAGCCGCATGGGCAGAATTGTCAAACAGGCGCTGGACGTGTTGCGGTGCGCACAGTCCAACCTTGGGGCAGGGCGGGTTACGTCAGCCCGGCACAGAAGGTCTGAATGCGGCGGCACGCCTCGGTCAGGGCCTCTTCCGAGGTGGCATAGCTCACCCGGAAATGAGGGCTCAGGCCGAACGCCGCACCAAAGACCACGGCAACGCCCTGCTCTTCCAGGAGCGCGGTGGCGAACGCCTCGTCCGTGTCCAGGAATGTGCCGCCCGCGCTTGTCTTGCCGATACAGCCGGCGATGGACGGATAGACGTAGAACGCGCCATCGGGCACCGGACAGGTGACCCCCTCTGCCGCGTTCAACCCGGCAACCACCAGGTCGCGGCGCGCGCGGAACGCCGCGCAGCGCTCGGCAAGAAAATCCTGAGACCCGGTCAAAGCCTCGACCGTGGCCCATTGGCTGATCGAGCAGGGATTCGTCGTGGATTGCGATTGCAGCTTGCGCATCGCCGCGATCAAATGTTCGGGCCCCGCGGCATAGCCGATCCGCCAGCCGGTCATGGCATAGGCCTTTGACACGCCGTTGACGGTCAGGGTGCGGTCATAAAGCCCCGGCTCGACCTGAGCGGGGGTGCAGAACCGGAACCCGTCATAGGCCAGGTGTTCATACATGTCGTCGGTCATGACCCAGACATGGGGGTGCCGCATCAGGACATCGGTCAAGGCTTTCAACTGGTCATGGGTATACCCTGCGCCGGTCGGGTTCGATGGCGAGTTGAAGATGAACCATTTGGTGTTGGGCGTGATCGCCGCGTCCAGAGCGTCTGGCGTCAGCCGAAACCCGTCGTCCAGCGTTGTTTCCACGATCACCGGCGTGCCCCCGCCCAGCCGCACGATGTCGGGATAGCTGACCCAGTAGGGAGCGGGGATGATCACCTCATCGCCGGGGTTGAGCGTCGCCATCAGAGCGTTGTAAAGAACCTGCTTGCCGCCGGTGGACACGGCAACCTGTGACGGCGTGTAATCCAGCCCGTTCTCGCGCTTGAACTTGGCGCAGATCGCCTGCTTGACCTCGGGAATCCCGTCGACAGCCGTGTATTTCGTTTTTCCCGCCTCGATTGCCGCAATCGCAGCGGCCTTGATGTTGTCCGGCGTGTCAAAATCAGGTTCACCGGCACCAAGACCGATCACATCATGACCTGCGGCTTTCAGCTCCATCGCCTTTTGCGACACTGCCACGGTAGGAGAGGGGCTGACACGGGCGAGTGTGTCGGACAGGAACGGCATGGCTGGCTCTTGTTTGTTATTTTGACCTGTCTGTCTTAGGGTGCGCTCGAACAACGATCAAGCAAGGATCGTGAAAGGAGACTTGATGACCGAAGTCGATGAGAACTGGTACGCCCCGGAAATCGCCACGTTCGGTGACCGTATGACAGCCGCGCGTGAAGCAGCCGGCATGACGCAAGACGCGCTGGCCAAGCGGATCGGCGTCAAGAAGACAACCCTGCGTAGCTGGGAAAACGATCTGGCCGAACCGCGGGCGAACCGGCTGTCCATGCTCGCAGGGCTGCTCAATGTCTCCATGATGTGGCTCATCAATGGCGAAGGGGAAGGCATCGATGGTCCCGAAGCCGAAACAATGCCGTCTGACATGACCGAGATCATTCACGAGATTCGCGCGATGAAAGCCGACATGCACCGCAAGGCAGAACAACTGGCGCGGCTGGAAAAGCGGCTGCGCACCATCATGGGGCCGCAGTCTTGACCGAATCCCGAGAGCACCGGCTGAAGCGTCTGTCCATGCGCTCCATGCGGCGCGGAATCAAGGAGATGGACATCATCCTGTCGCGCTATGCGCAGCAGCGGCTACAGGGTTTTGATGATGCTGCACTGGACCGTTACGATGCGCTTCTGTCGGAAAATGACCAGGATCTCTACCAATGGGTAAGCGGCCAGAAACCGCCGCCCGCCGGGCTTCGCGACCTGATCACGGATATCTCCGAAGTGGCGTTCCAGCGCTGAATCGCAAGCATTTTTCGCTTTAACCGATTATTCGGTTTTATCGCGCAGTCTCCGTCTCGACAGGTTAGGCGGAGATTTGAATGAGCATACATGCATCTGTTGACCAGGGCGGCGGGAACGGTGTCCTTGATGGCTATCTGGAAGCGCTCGCGCTGGTGGAGCGGCTTCACCGGTTGCTTCTGGACGTGATCAAGGACGAATTCGAACGTGTTGGCATCATAGAAATCAATGCGGTTCAGGCGCTGCTGCTGTTCAATATCGGCGATCACGAGGTCACTGCGGGAGAGCTGAAAACGCGTGGATATTACCAGGGCAGCAATGTCAGTTATAACCTGAAAAAGCTGGTCGATATGGGGTATATGCATCACCAGCGCTGCGAGATCGACCGCCGGTCGGTGCGCGTGCGGCTGACCTCGCGGGGGCGTGAAATACGCGATCTGATTTCGGCACTCTTCGCGCGTCACGCGGATGGGCTGATCGACAAGAACGTGATCGATCACGACACGCTTGGCGACATGAGCGAGACCCTGCGCCGGATGGAACGCTACTGGACCGATCAAATCCGCTATATCTATTGATGAGCTCGCGACTGGTCGGCGGGCAGCGCGCCGAGGATCATGTCGTTCAGTTCGCGGAACAGTTTGCGGGTCATCGCCTCGCGATATCCCTCGTAGCCGTCCGAGGTTTCGACGAAAGCCCCGGCGCCAAAGCGCACCTCGCGGTCAAAATACTCCACCACATCCTCGGTCCCGCCAAGAACGGCAAGACCGTTCACCGTGACATTGCGGAACGGAAAATTCCTGTAGGCAAGGCTTGGCGAAAACCCGTCATTGTTTTCACCATCCCCGGACAGATCGATCACCCGCCGATCGCAATCCGGCCCGCGCGTGAGCAGGGTTGCCCCATAGCCCAGGGCGTAGCCCATCGCGGTGGGAAACCGGGAATAGCTGCGCGGCGTGTTGCGCAGCGTCTGGATCACTTGGTCGATTGCGGCATCGTCATGCAACCGGGTCCAGTCGCTGACCAGTTCGCTTTGGCGGCGCCCGCTCCATTCATAGATCGCCATCGCCACATGGCCGTCACCGTCCAGAATGGCGGACCGGATGCCCGGGTCATCCAGTGCCGCGGCAAGACCGTCGCGTTGCAGAACATACTCCGCCGCATCGACCGACGAGGACACATCCAACGCCAGAACCAGCGCCAGCCGGCAATCGACCTGCGCATGAACGCCGGATACGGTGGCACTCCAGGTTGCCGATGCCACCGCTATCCCTGCCAGCCAGGATCGCATCCGTTTACCAGTGCCCGGTGTTTTCCATGCTCGCCCAGGGCTCCTGTGGGGGCAACGCGTCACCGGCCTGCAGCAGCTCGATCGAGATGTTGTCGGGGGAACGCACAAAGGCCATATGCCCATCCCGCGGCGGGCGGTTGATGGTCACACCATTGTCCATAAGATGTTGGCACATCGCATAAATGTCGTCCACGCTGTAGGCGAGGTGGCCGAAATGGCGGCTGTCGGACGGCAAGCCGTCATCGCCGTCCCAGTTATAGGTCAACTCGACCGGGCATTCTTCCTGTCCGTCGGGGGCCATGAAGACCAGGGTGAAGCGGCCCTTTTCATTGTCCATCCGCTTGGTCTCTTTCAGACCCAGCAGGCTGTAGAATTTCATCGACGCGTCAAGGTCTTTCACGCGCACCATGGTGTGGAGATATCGAAGGGGCATCTTGTCCTCATAGGTTAGTTTTGCCAGAGGCTAAGCCATAAAGCCGAGATGTCGAGAGCGAATGCGCATTCAGAACGCGGAGCGCACGCCGAGTTGAATGCCGTAAGTTTCTGTCTCGTAGAGGTCGATATTCGCATCCGTCCTTTCGGCATTCAGTGTGACCGTCGGCATGAACCCGTAGAAATCCATCTCGGGCAGGGCCGCGGTGACGCGCGCCTCGACGGTCCGCTCATCCCGCCCGTCGGGGGTCAGGCTGGATGCATCATGATGTTTTTCAGAAACGGTCAACCCGAATTCCAGCTGCGCCGGCCCCACGGGTTTCGCCATCCTATAGCTGGCAGACAGGGCGCGCTGGTCGTAGTCAAGGTAGCCAGCCTCGCTTGTCGATTGCACGACACGCGTGCTCAGCGAAAACTGATCCCCATTTTTCAACGCCATGCCGTAGCCGAGACTGGCCCGCAAGATCGCCGCGTCGTCCCGGCTGCCGGCACCATCTTGCGCATCACGGCTGATCGCGGCGCTGACCAGCCCGCGTTTGCCAGCCGCGCGGCGGTAGTTGACGCCGATCCGGGTGTAGTCAAGCAACGGGTCGCCAGCGTACCATGTCCGTCCAAGCTGCGCGTCCCACCCCAGTCGGGCCTTGCCGCCAGACAGGGCATAGCTTTCCCCGAGCGCGACATACGCGGAACTGGTGGCAAAATCGGCCCCCTGCGCATCGGGGGCGATATCCTTTGCGTCCTCCGATAGGACATAGGTGCGATGTGACACCCCGAAAGTCAGATCGCTTCGCTTGCGGTCATTCTCGGTCAGCCGATAGCGGGTGCTGAATCCGGTCGAAATCTCGACCCCAGACAGCGCCTGTGCTTCGCCTTCCAGTCCGAATTCAAACGGCAGCCCAAACAGCTCTGAGGAGTCATTGCGGCTGCCGTTATTGATGTTCGAACTGGGCGCGACAGAAAACCGTAGCTGCGTCGACCAAGGGTTCCGCCGGCGGACATAGACAAAATCCTCAGCCGCACGCTGTTTCAGCGCCTCGTTGGGCGCCAGCTCTATCGCGCGCCGCAACCAGAATTGTGCCGAGGTCCGCCGCCCATCGGAAGACAATGCTTGCGCCGTGGCAAGCGCCGCCGCGTATTTCGTTTGCGCGTCACCCGCCAGCGACCATGCGCGTCTGGCATGCATCAAGGCATCCCCATTCCGGCCCAAATCCCGCGCCGCCCGTGACCGGATCAGATGCGCGTTGAGGTCGGTGTCGTCTCGACTGATCAGTGCCCTCGACAGGTCATAGGCCAAATTCGCCTGCCCGCGAAGCGCGGCTTGGCCAGCAAGTTCGCGCATTTCGGCGGGGTTCAGTGAGGCCTGAGCAGATGCTTGCGAGACAAACAGTCCAAGCACGAATGCCTTTGCAACAAGAATACGAACGGCATGCGTCATGAGGAGTGCCACGGCACGGTTAGCGGCGAACCGCGATAAAACCACCGGTTTCTCGTACCGTAACATCCTCAAAACGTGGATCATCGTTTTCGATCACCACAACGCCCGCGATTTCGCCCCCGGGCTCCGACGTGTGGTCTCCGGACATGACAGCGAAAAACTGTCCCTCGTCCTCGATCGAGTCTGTTAATGGAGCTTCACCACTCGCGGAAAAGACCGTCCCGACCAACTCTCCGTTCAGGTCGCCGACATTTGGGCCGATCCGAAAAGAGATGACCGGCATTTCACTCAGCGCGACATCCCCGTTAGCTGCACTGAGCGCATCGAGATATTCTCGTGTGATGTCGTTGCCCTCCAAGTCGAACAACCTGCGTTCGGATATGAGTCCTCTCACGGCGTTGTCGCATTCGGCCTCAGCGCAGTTGCCTCGAAATCCGCTGAAGTCGATATCGATCTCGGCCCTGCCGTCTGCATATTCCAGGCCAGACCCACCGTCAAAGTCGCGAAGCGCTGCATAAGCTCCCTCATAGGTTGCCTGCCCTTCCGCCGGGATCACGACGTCGCCATTTCGCTGATAAATGAAGCCCCCAAAACCGTAATTCACGTAATCACCTGTCCGGACGATTGCGAACTCGGTCTCTCCACTATCGCCTACGCCGTAGATTGCACGGTGCCGAAATTGGCCGATCGGAGTTGCCGTGAGGGGGTCGTCGAATGTGGCCGGTGCTTCGTAGACGCTGTAGCGCGCACCGGGAAGATCAAACCGACCGCCGAGCGTACCCGGCGTGGCACGTTCGAAGCGATCACCTTCTACCTGATTTCCGTCAAATCCAAGGCCATCAACAAAAAATGTATCATCCTCGGCGTTGTAGCTCACAGACCTGACGTAACCGTTGCCGACTTCCTCGTCAAAAGACTCACGTCGGAAAATGGAGTCGTCCCGGGTGGGCGCCTCTGTCCCGGGGGGCAGTTCACGATCACTATCTATCGGCGTTCCATCATCACCGCCTTCGCCCGCACCGCCGTCGTTGTCTGACCCGTCTTGGTCAGGTGGCGCCTGCAACACGTCGCCGCCGCCGCTGTCGCAGGCGGATACGAAACCAAAACACAGCAAGAGGAAAAGAATGCGCGTCATCAAATATACTGCCCCGGATAGCCTTGGTCTTTTTGCCGACCTCTGTCAGAAAATCCGGCAGAAGCACCGCAAAGTCAACGCATAGTACACGGCCCCCACCGAAAATCCCTGCCACTGCGGCGCAGTTGCATGATACCAGTCTTGGTGGTTTCTACTGCGTCTTCCGCGAGATATAGTGGCCATCGACTCATGCTAGTGGGAAAGGAATCGCCATGCCCCTGTCGCCGGAACAGACAGCCGAAATCACCGAGCAGCGCAGCGCGCCGCAGCAGACGCTGCGCGCGGTCAGCGAAGGCATGGAGGCGCATCTTTATACCGCCTACCCGGTGCTGGACCACGGGTTCATCCGGGTGGTGGATTACATGGGCGACGACGCCGCGATCTGCCAGGCGGCGCGGGTGTCCTACGGCAAGGGCACGAAGTCGGTGCAGAATGACGAAGGGTTGATCCGCTACCTGATGCGGCATTGGCATTCGACGCCGTTCGAAATGTGCGAGATCAAGCTGCACGTCAAGCTGCCGGTCTTTGTCGCGCGGCAGTGGATCCGGCATCGCACGGCCAATGTGAACGAATATTCGGCCCGGTATTCGATCCTCGACCGCGAATTCTACATTCCCGCGCCGGAGCAGCTGAATGCGCAATCGGTGGTGAACAACCAAGGGCGTGGCGACGCGCTCGAGGGCGAGGAAGCGGACCGCGTGCTGCGCTACCTGCGCGAGGACGCGATGCGCTGCTATGATCACTATGAAGAGATGATCAACCAGGACGGCCAGCAGGGCCTGGCGCGCGAATTGGCGCGGATGAACCTGCCCGCGAATATCTACACGCAATGGTACTGGAAGGTCGATCTGCACAACCTGCTCCATTTCCTCCGGTTGCGCGCAGATTCGCACGCGCAGTATGAAATAAGGGTTTACGCCGACGAGATTTGCAAAGTCGTCGCCGATTGGGTCCCCTTCGCCTACCGCGCCTTCGAGGATTACCGCATGGGGGGCGCGAACCTGTCCGCAACCGGGCTGGAGTGTGTGCGGCGGATGCTGAAGGGCGAGAGTGTGACGCAGGAAAATTCCGGCATGTCCAAGGGGGAATGGCGCGAGTTTCAGGGATTGTTCGGGTAGGTCACGCCGATTACCCTTTTTTGGCCCGCTGCTCCGCATCGGGCCGTGTGTCGGCCATCGGGGCTGACATTGGACAGGGCCGCGGAAAACTGCGGCCCTTGGCCGTGTCCGGAAAGCCGGAGAAGGGTGTTGGCCAGCCGAATCGTGATGTCCCCGCGCCGTGGCCGGACACGGCATTTGCCCACGAACAATGCGCGATTTTCGTCCGGCATGGCCGTGAACCACCTCATTGGGCTGAACTTTTTGCCATTCTGGCAAACCCCGTGGTTTCCGTTTTGCCATGTGGTGCGTATACTCCAGTGCCAGGACACGCGCGAAACCGGCGTGCGACCAAGGGGATGCGAGACGATGATACGGTCCGAATTGATTCAAAAGATTGCCGATGACAATCCGCATTTGTACCAGCGCGACGTTGAGCGCATAGTGAACACGATTTTTGAAGAAATTATCGATGCGATGGCCCGAGGGGACCGTGTCGAGCTGCGTGGCTTCGGTGCGTTTTCCGTCAAGAAACGGGATGCCCGGGTCGGTCGCAACCCGCGCACGGGCGAGTCGGTGGAAGTGGAAGAGAAGCATGTGCCGTTCTTCAAGACCGGCAAACTGCTGCGAGACAGGTTAAATGGGAAGTAAACTCTGATGCGATACATTCGCTATGCATTTCTTGCGACGCTGGCCATCGTGCTGGTGTCAGTCGCCTTGGCAAACCGGGGGATGGTGCAGCTTTCGCTGTTACCGAGCGGACTGGCCGATCTTGCCGGCATGAACCGATCCATCGAGTTGCCGATGTTCGTCGTGATCTTCGGCGGGATCATCGCAGGGCTGCTGATCGGGTTCATCTGGGAGTGGCTGCGCGAGCACAAGTACCGGGCGCAGGCGTCGCGCAAGGAGGCCGAGGTCAAGAAGCTGGAACGCGAATTGCGCCGAACCAAGGCAGAGCGGGACAAGGACAAGGACGAGGTTCTGGCGCTTCTGGACGAGGCGGGCTGAGCGGCTTTCATGACATCCGGAATTCGAACCAAGATCTGCGGGCTGACCCGGCCCGAGGACGTGGCCGCCTGCGCACGCGCGGGGGCGACCTATATCGGGTTGAACTTCTACCCCAAAAGCCCGCGCTTTCTGTCCTTCGACGTCGCGCGCGAGCTTGCGGTCGAGGCCCCGATCGGCCTTGCCAAGGTGGGGCTGGTGGTGAATGCCGACGACGCCTTTCTCGACGATCTGATGGCGCGGGTGCCCCTGGACTTTCTTCAGTTGCATGGCAGCGAAAGCCCGGACCGCGTGGCCGAGGTAAGGCAGCGCTATGGCTTGCCGGTGATCAAGGCGCTGGGCGTGGCGGATGCCGATGACCTGCCGTCCCTGGACATCTATTCCGAGGTTGCGGACCAGATCCTTGTTGATGCCAAGCCGCCGAAAAACGCCGTGCTGCCGGGTGGCAATGGCGTCGCGTTCGACTGGCGGCTGATCGCGCAGCGACAGTGGGCAAAGCCGTGGCTTCTGGCCGGTGGCCTGACACCGCTCAATGTGGCCGAGGCCGTTGCGCTGACCGGGACCCGGCAGGTGGATGTGTCGTCGGGCGTGGAGAGCGCGGCTGGCATCAAGGACGCAGACCGGATCCGCGATTTCGTTCAGGCGTGCCGCGCAGAAGCGATGCGATAGCGTCCCGGAGCCATGGATTTTCCGTTAACGGAAAACCTGGGGGCGCTGCCCCCAGACCCCCGGGATATTTTTGAACCAGAGAAGATGCGGGGTCAGTGCGCCGTGCCAACGGCCTCTGCGACATTGGCGTGTCCGTCGCGTTTCAACAAGGCATCGAGCCCCTGGGCGATCTCGGGAACAAGTCCCAGGCCGCGATAGATCAGGGCGGAGTAGAGCTGAACCGCGGACGCGCCGGCCTTGATCTTGGCATAGGCGTCTTCGGCCGAGGCGATGCCGCCGACGCCAATGATCGGCAGCTTGCCCTCGGTGGCTTGGTAGAGCTGTCCCAGCACGCGGGTGGATCTCTCGAACAAGGGTTGTCCTGAAAGGCCACCGGTTTCGCTGCGATGGGACGATCTCAGGCCGTCACGGTCCAGCGTCGTGTTGGTGGCGATCAGCCCGTCGATGCCCGACCCCAGCGCGACCTCGGCCACGTCGGCGATCTCGGCCTCGGACAGGTCCGGCGCGATCTTGAGGAAGATCGGGACCCGGCGATCCAGCGCCTTGCGGGTCTCCATCACACCCGCCAGCAGCGCCGACAGCGCGTCCTTGCCTTGCAGGTCGCGCAGTTTTTCGGTGTTGGGCGAGCTGACATTGACGGTGGCGAAATCGACATGCGCGCCGCAGCTGGCCAATACGGTGGCGAAATCGGCGGCGCGGTTTTCGCTGTCCTTGTTGGCCCCGAGGTTGAGGCCGATGATCGCGTCGCGCGGGCGGTCGCGCAGGCGCGCCACGATGGCTTCCATCCCGTCATTGTTGAATCCGAAGCGATTGATGACGGCGCGATCCTCGGTCAGGCGGAACAGGCGCGGCCTGGGGTTGCCCGGCTGGGGGCGTGGCGTGGCGCCTCCAACCTCGATAAAGCCGAAGCCCGCGCGCGACAATGGGCGCAGCGCGACCGCGTTCTTGTCGAAACCGGCGGCGAGGCCGACCGGGTTGGGCAGGGTGAGGCCAGCCAGATCGGTGCGCAAGCCGGGGCTGGTGAGGGTGCCCGCGCGGGGCGTGAGACCCAGTTGCAGCGCGCGCAGGGCAAGCCCATGGGCGGTTTCGGGATCGAACCGGTGCAGCAGGTGCAGACCGGCCCGTTCGAGCAGGCTCATGCCATCTTGTCCGGAAAGCGATGGGTGTCGCCGTCGCGCGGGATCGGTTCGGCCCAGACCATGTCAGTGAGGCGAAGCAGCCCGTAGAGATGCGGGAACAGCGCGCCGCCACGGGATGGCTCCCATCGCAGGTCGCCGGTGATCGTGGCCTCGTCGAAGGCCAGCAGCATCAGCCCGTCCGCACCGGCGAAATGTTTCGCAGCGGTTTCGCGCGCCTGCTCGGCAGTGGAGAAATGCACATAGCCATCTGCCACGTCGATCGGTGCACCAGCGATTTCACCTTCGGCCTGCAGCGCGGCCCATTCATCGGAGCGGAGAATTTTGTATATCATGTCCGGGATGTGCCGTGTGCGGGCGGTCGCGTCAAGTCGCGTCAAGCTGTGTCATCTGCCTGTTGTCCAAGCGACCGATAAGTGTGTCGCACGCCACGCCCGGGTAAGTTTTGACTCCCTTCGCGGCGCGATGCACGATTGCTGCATAACAATCCGACACAGAGGGTTCACATGTCTTACCGACTTCTTGCAGGGACTGCTGCGCTGGCGCTGAGCGCCGGTGTGGCGCAGGCCGACTACACGCTTCACGTGATCCATATCAACGATCTGCACAGCCGGATCGAGCCGATCAATCGCTTCGATTCGACCTGTTCCGCCGAGGACAATGCCGATGGCAAATGTTTCGGCGGCGTGGCGCGGGTCAAGACGATGATCGACCAGTTGCGTACTGAGCTGGACGGCGAAAACGTGATCGTCCTGGATGCGGGCGACCAGTACCAGGGCTCGCTGATGTACACGACCTACAAGGGCGATGTCGAAGCCGAGATGATGGAGAAGATCGGCTTCGACGTGATGGCCGTCGGTAACCATGAATTCGACGATGGCGACGAAGGCTTGCTCAAGCTGATCGAAAACGTGTCCTTCCCGGTGGTTTCCGGAAACCTTGACGTGAGCCAGTCCAACATCCTGGCCGAGAAGGTGCAGAACCATGTCGTGCTCGAGGTCGGAGGCGAAAGGATCGGCATCATTTCGGCTCTGGCCACGACCACCGTGGAAACCTCGTCGCCGTCGGATGCGGTGATCTTTCAGAACGAGATCGACAGCCTTGCCGCCGATGTGGCTACGCTGACCGACGAGGGCGTGACCAAGATCATCGCGCTGAACCATGTCGGTTTGCCGATGGACCTTGACATCGCGGCGGCCGTTTCCGGCATCGACGCCGTGGTCGGCGGGCACAGCCACACCTACCTGTCAGCGACCGATCCGGACCGCGACGGCGCCTATCCGACCTTCGTCAGCCAGGAAGACGGCACGCTTGTTCCGGTGGTGCAGGCCTATGCCTATTCGAAATATGTCGGGCAT